>CAVRXZ010000042.1:0-35405 GCA_963725105.1 uncultured Acidobacteriota bacterium | reverse complement strand
TGGGGACTCCATCCCCTTAGAATACAACAGAAGGTAGGACAGATCGCGCAAGGCAGAGCCCGAAAGTGACTGCGTCAGACTTCCAGTCCGATGCGACCCTTTGACGTGCGGCGGACATCCGGTTCGGCAGGAGGCCTGCACTGGGCAGCCTCGTCGCTTTTTGCGCTGGCCCCCTCTAGCGGTCACCGGACTTGTATCAGTGTGACAGTACCGACCGCCATGAGGGCGGCAGCGACTCCGAAGCCGAAGCGGCGAGATGGCCGTCCACAGGAGGCCGACGGCAGTGCTGGAGACGAACTTGGCCGCCCCATTAACAGTGCCGAGCGCGCCGTAGCTGGTCGCGAGCGTAGTCTGGTCGACCATCCCGGCGGTGACGGTCGGCTCCAATGCCTCCTGCACGGCGACATAGAGCCCGGCGACGGAGGAGATGCCCGCCAAGGACGACCACGCTGTCGACGCCGACAGCGAAGGCGATGCTATGAGAGCGGCGGTGAGCACCCCGAATACGTAGCCGACGACCAGAACGGCACGGAGCGTCGTGCCGATCCGCCAACACGCCGACCGGATAAGAAGTGACGACCGCACGACATTGCGCCAGACGTAGAGCAGACCGGCGACCTGCGCCGCCTGGACGACGCCCATGGAGGGCGTGAGCAACTGCGTGGCCGCGAGTATGAGCAGGCTATGCGAGAAATCGCCGACCCCGAAAGATACCAACCGCACAGAGATAACGCCTAAAACGAGCCGGGAGACCGCGCAGAGTCGAGAAGAATTCGAGCGCGGGGTTGGGAGAATGCTCGGGATCTCGACCAGCGTGAGAAAAGCGATGACCGCGAGCACGCCAGGAATGAGCGTGAACCAAAACACGAGCCGAAAGGGACCTGCGGGATCGTCCCAGGCGAGCGTTGCGCCCACCCGAGAAGCGCGACGCCGAGCAGCGGCCCAGCGATCGCACCGATCGTATCCATCGCGCGATGAAAGCCGAAGGCCCGGCCTCGCGTTTCGGGCGTGATGGCCTGAACGACGATCGCATCACGCAAAGGGCCGCGTAGCCCCTTTCCGAACCAGGAGACGATCCGCCCGACCAGTATCAGCGGCCAGCCCAATGCAAGAGCGATGAGCACCTGGCCGACGGGCGTCAGCCCGTAGCCGAGCACCACCAGCACCTTGCGATGGCCGAACCTATCGGCGACGTACCCGGCTGCCATCTTGGTGAAGCTCATGACGCCATCGGCGATCCCCTCGATAATGCCGAGAGCTGCCGCCGGGACTCCAAGCACCGCGAGGAAGCCCGGCAGGATGACCGTGGTCGTCTCGTAGCAGAAATCGCCGAGCGCGCTGGTGAGACCAGCGCCGAGGACCGTGCGATTAAGCCAGCCCTGGGCCCTCGCCGGGGGCATTTGATCGGCCTTACGCTGATCGGTCGGGGAGGCAAAACGATTTCATTTCCCGCTCTTCTGGCTGGCTCTGAGTGCGCTCGACACGACTACGGCTACGCCACCGACGAGCAGAACCCCGCCGACCAGAAGCGGCGGCGCCGCCAGCCAGAGCGAAAGGCCGGCAGCGACGGCAACAACGGCCAGCACGGCCAGTGCCAGAAATTCGTCGTCGACAAACATGCCGACCAGTTCTCGCAGGATCAGCGAGACGATGTTCATGACGAAGCCTCCAAAGCCGGACGCGCCGCCAACCTAGCGGTAGCAACGCCTGCAATCAGGAAGATCGCGGCAAAGGCCAGGATCGCCAGATCCTGCCCCGGCCAATCGACGCTCAGCCCTTCTCCTGTCCAGAACACGCCAAACGCCGAGAGCATAACGCCGACACCGAACTTAAGCGTGTTCTCCGGCACGCGGGCGAGCGGCCGGTGAACGATGACGCCGATCAGCAGCACAAGCAGGCAGGCAGCGAGCGCACCCGCTGCAGCAGGGACGAGCAATCCCCGGCCCGCGCCCACGGCAATGACTATGAACACGACTTCAAGCCCTTCTAGCACCACCGCCTTGAACGCGGCGATGCCCGCGATCCAATCCAGATGCGCCTCGTTGCTACGCTCTGCCGCATGCAGGCTGGCCTCTTCCTTGGCAAACGCCTTGGTTTCATCGTGGAGGGCAATCACCCCGGCCGAGCGAAGAATGGCCTTGCGAAGCCAGCGCAGGCCGAACAACAGCAGCAGCACGCCGATGACCAGTTGCAGCGCATGCAACGGCACCCGGTCGAGCAGAGGCCCCAGCGCTATGACCAACAGCGCCAGCAAGGTCAATCCGGCTCCAGTTCCAGCCAAAGCCGGCCGCCAACCGCGCGCCGTGGCCACAGCCAGCACGATGGTAAGGGCCTCGACCGCTTCGACCAGCGAAGCCAGAAAGGCCGCTGTGACGGCCGGGGTTATTGTTGCCCATGACATCATGGCGTTGCCTTTTCGGGCTGTATGGAGGGAAGGGATTGAGCGGAATTGAAGGTGCCGGCCACCTGCCAGAACGTCCGGTCCATGGCACCGGTGCGGCTGGTGAGCCACGGGAAATGTCCGTAGCGGAACGACAGTTGATGGTCGGCCTCACGGGGCGGCTTGCCCTCTTCAAGCAGTTCAAACAGCGCAACCGCTAGGCCGGTGCGGTCGGCGCCGGCATTACAATGAATGAGGATCGGCCGCGGTGCGGTCCGTAGCTCGTATAGGAGCGATGCCAGCAGCGCGGCGTCCGGCTGGCTGTTGGCCGACATCGGCATACTGATGATCTCCGCGCCGGCGTCGCGGACGGTAGCCACTTCCGCCTCGTACCATGGCGTGCCGGGGAACGCGCCACGCAGATTGAGCACGGTGCGGATATGATGCGCCTGAATCAGCGAGCTCGAGCCGTTCGGGCTCGAGCTGGGCCGAGCGGTAGAGCACGCCAGGCTCGACCTCATGGATATTGCCGGTGAGCTGAACGTAGCCCGCCCATAATGCCATCCCGGCGGCAACCCCGCTGACGGCACCAACCAGGGTCTTAGCCATACGACGCCAGAGGGGGGTTTGGCTTGCGAGAGGCCGGTCTCATGAGGAAACGCGCTTTCAATGTGGAAGCATGCAAGCCAGCACGAGAAAGATACCGACCCCCAGCACCAAATTGCCGCCGGGACAGGCCGCGAGATCAGTCTCGCGGACGAAGAAAAGGGTGGCGATGACGAGCGAGCCGATCCCAAGGATGATGCGGCGGGACGTCGTGCCGACACCGTCGCATGCCGACCGGCTCTGGTCATACAGCGCAGGCAAAGATAGGGTTGACATGAGCAGCCGTGCGGGTCGCATTTATAGGTTCCGATGATCGTGTATGTAACGATGGTAACACGCTAGGAGTTCCATGAAAACACTCGAATGGCTCTTGTTGACCTATAAAGTTCCGCCGGAGCCGGCGCGCAAACGCATTGCGGTGTGGCGCAAGCTGAAGGGCATGGGCGCGGTCTACATGCAGGGCGGCGTGTGCCTGCTGCCCAAATCTGACGACCATTTGCGCCGCCTCAAGATGCTGGAGAACGAAATCACCGAGATGGATGGCGAAGCCGTGCTGATGAGCACGGCAGGGCTCGATCCCAGGCAGGAGGAAAAAATCCTGCGGCGCTTCAATGCCGACCGCGACGATGAATACAAGGAGCTCATCAGCAAGTGCGAGGCGTATGAGCAGGAGATCGCCGAGGAAACCCGGGTGCGGCATTTCACGTATGCCGAGCTGGAGGAAAACGAACAGGAGTTCGCGAAATTCAAGACTTGGTTCGCCAAGATCGAAAAGAACGATTTTTACACAGCCCCTTGCGCCAAAGAGGCCCGCGATTGGCTGGTCAGATGCGAAGGCATTCTGGATGCATACGCGCACAGTGTGTTCGCCGCTCAGGAGGAGAATGCTGCGGGAACGCCATCATCTACTTCGGCTATCGACCAATGACATTAGCGAGCGCGGCGGCACTTGCGCTCCTCGTCCCAATCAGTGTCGGTGTTGGCCGTCTGCGGTTCGTATGGCAATCGTGAAAGCGACGAATATCCTCTGACCAAAGGCCTCACTGCTGCGGTGTCAACGTCGTTGCGGCCAACATGGGGGTCGCTAGCGGGATGGCGCCTTTCTGGCTAGTTCGTTCCAGAACCGGACCATCTGCATTCGGCCCAAAACACGCAATCTAGAGATCGCATTGGCGAGGACGGTTCTTGGTGCAACGTGCTCGTTCGGTCAACGAGACGTACGGCAGGAGACCGCCCACCGAAAATCAAACTGAGGCACAACCTGACTTTTCCACGGTTTTTCCACTGGGTGATTTGGCTTATACTGCTGCCATGGAAAAGGAGCAGTTCGAGGCGCTGATCGCCGGACTTGAAGACCGGGGCATCTCCCGGACCAAGATCGCGTCCGGTGCCGGGATCTCTCGCGATACCGTCTGGCGCCTGGCGACCGGCACGGCGCGGCGTCCTTCCTGGGAGACGATCGAACGGCTGCGCAACTTCGAACAAAAGTGCGGCGCTGCCCGACCTGTCGGACAGAAAACCCGTTAACTAGGCCGGCAACCTCTCCCAACTGGTTGCTGCGCCCATGGACGCGCTGGTCTATCGCACCGCGAAGCAGTCGGACGCCGATCCGCGCGATTACGTGCTGTCGGACGAAAACGTCGACCGCTACGGCGAGGTGATCACCGCCGGCGGCTGGAACCTCCAGAACTTCAAGAACCATCCGATCGCGCTGTTCAACCACCATTCCGATGCCATCATCGGCCGCTGGGAGAACGTCCGCATCGAGGGCAGGAAACTGCTCGGCCGCCTGATCCTGGCCGCGGAAGGCACCAGCGCAACCGTCGATGAGGTCCGGCGCCTGTGGCAGCAGAAGATGCTGCGCGCCGTCTCGGTCGGCTTCCGGCCGCTCGACAAGGAAAAACTCTCCGAGACCGCCGACGAATACTTTGGCCCGTTCCGCTACCTCAAGCAGGAGCTGGTCGAGGCCTCTCTCGTCGCCGTCCCCGCCAATCCGAACGCCCTGCAGGTCAGCCGGTCGTTCGTGCTTCCCGCCGACGCACGCAAACAGCTCTTTGGCAAGCTCGCCCCGGAAGAGCCGTCGCCGCGTGACCGGCGTTCACCGGCAAGCTCGCCAGGCCTCCTCCCGTCAGGGATGAAGTCCATGAAACTCTCAGATCAGATCAAGACCGCGCAGCGGGAACTCACCGGCCTGCGCGACAAGCTCACCGACCTTTCGAACAACGACGAGCCGGACGACGACGAAGTCCAGCTCTCCGAACAGCTGCCGATCGAGATCGAGGCAGCGACCAGGAAACTCGAGCGCCTCCAGAACATGGAAAGGGCGCTTGCCACCAGGGCGGCGGCGGAAGCCGTCGACCAGGATCCTCCGCTGCAGACGCGCCAGGCGGCGAACACCGAGATCCAGCGGCCCTTCGCCGTGCCGAAGAAGAAGATCGAGCCGGCCGACCTGCTCGTCCGCTCCGCTGCCCTGCTCGCCATGTCCTACGGACGCCGCGAGCCGCTGCAGGCGATGCTGGCCGCGAACTACGGAAACGACGAGGCGACCGGGGTCATCCTGCGCGCCGCCACGTCACCGGCCTTGATGACCACAGTCGGCTGGGCCGCCGAACTGGTCGAAACCGTCAATGCCGCGTTCATCGACCGGCTGCTGGAGACTTCGATCTATGCACCGCTGTCCAACCGCGGCGCGCGCTTCACCTTCGGTCGTGCCGGCGCGATCAAGATCCCTGGACGGGCGTCATCGCCGCGCGTGGCAGGCAGCTGGGTCGGCGAAGGCGCAGCCCAAGCCGGTCAGGCAGGCGGCGTTCACCTCGATCACCCTGTCGCCGTTCAAGCTGGCCGTGATCAGCGTCTTCTCGCAAGAGATCGCCGAGCATTCGACCCCGGCGATCGAGCAGATCCTCCGCCAGGCGATGGCAGGACGACACCGGCGCGCCGATCGACGGCTATCCTGATCGACACCATGGCGGCGACGACGGTTCGTCCCGCCGGTCTGCTCAACGGCCTGTCGACGCTGACGCCGTCGGCCGACGGCGCAACAAGACCTGACGCCATGATCGCCGACATCAAGGCGCTGCTGGCAGGCGATCATCACGCCGCAACGGTGGCCGCGACGTCGTCGTCCTGATCAACCCGGCCAGCGCGCTGTCGACCGGCTTCGATCCGACCACGCCGGGGGACTGCATGTTCTCCGGCGTCGCGAGGCGGCCAGCGGCTCGGCGTGACCTTCGTCCAGTCGACGACGATGCCGGCGGGCATGCTGATCGCGGTCGACGCGGCCGACTTCGCCTCGGCGACCGGCGACACGCCGGAATACGACGTGTCCGAGCAGGCGACCATCCACGAGGAAGACACGACCCCGCTGGCGATCGGCACGACCGGCACGCCGCCTGTCGTCGCGGTTCCGATTCGCTCGCTGTGGCAGACCGACACCATCGGCGTCCGCATGACCTGGCTCGACTCGAACTGGGCCATGCGGCGCACCGGAATGGTCTCGTTCATCTCCGGGGTGACCTGGTGATGAAACTGATCCGGCTGGGGGACTCGCTGCATCTCGGCGCCCTGGCCGGGTTCGAACCTGATGAGTGCTGGCGACGATGACGCCGCCAGCCGGAACAAGCAGCCGTCAAGTCAGGAACAACCGCGAAAAGAGGATCCAGCCGATGACACTCTCAATCCTGCGGGCCGGTGATCGCGGCCGGTAAATCTGCTGTCGGACGCCATCGACTGCACGAGCGGAAAGATCGTCCGCATCACGACGCCGTCGGCGTGGTCGCCGGGAGCGCACCTGACGTTCCAGATCTCCTCGGACGGGCAGGGCTTCAACGACCTTTACAGGCAGGGCGAGGAGGTCGTCATCCCGTGCGGTCCGAACCGCGGCATCATGCTCCTGCCGGACTTCTGGCCTGGCGCGGCTTTCCTGAAGTTCCGCTCCGGGACATCCGCCTATCCGGTCGCGCAGGCCGAACGACGGCAGTTTGCCGCGGCGGTCGAAACGGATGGCACCACCCCGGCAACGGAAGATGCTGGCGCCTATCTGGATCGGGCAGGGACCAAGAAGGGCAAGTGATGGCCAACTGGCTGTCCCAGCTGCTTCGGCCGTTCGGCGGCGAGGCCAAGGAAGGCGAGCCGTCGGGAAGGGCCATGGACCTGGTCTTTTCCCCTGACGGCGGCTGTCGGCCGATGTGGGCAAGTTCTGGAACTACTGGCAGATGGATCTACGACCCGCGCGGCGGCGGCGGCCCGTCCGCGGTCGTCGAGGCCTGCGTCGCGGCCTATGCGCAGACGATCGCGCATGTGTCCCGGCGATCACTGGCGCCGCACCGACGACGGCGGCCGCGAGCGGGTGACGACCTCGGCGCTGTCGCGGATCCTGCGGCGCCCGAACGACTACCAGAGCCGCAGTCGACTTCATCCTCAACCTGGTGCGCGACCTCTACCTCGAGGGCAACACCTACGCGCTGGCGCAGCGCAACGACCGTTTCGAGGTCGTCGGCGCTGCATCCGTTCGATCCCGCGCAGTCGCAGCCGCGTGATCGGGCCGGACCGGCGAGATCTTCTACCAGCTCGGCGGCAACAACGTCCTCGACGGCACCGCGGCGGGACCGACTTCAATGCCATGTCGCTCGGCAGCGGTTCTTCTCCGGCTCGGTCACGGACAGGCGGCGGCTGGTGCCGGCGCGGGACGTGCTTCACGTGAAACTGGAGGCCAAGGCGCGGCCAGCCGCTGGTCGGCGATGCCGCCGATGCGGCACGCCGCGGCCGCTCGCCGCGCAGAACGGCGATCGGCTCGCAGCTGATCAACTTCTTCGCCAACATGAGCCGGCCGAGCGGCATCCTCGTCGACCGACGCTGACCCTGACGGAGGCGCAGGTCGAGGATCTGCGCAAGCGCTGGAACGAGGCAGGCGCAGGCGTCTCAACCTGCCGGCGGCGTGCCGATCCTGACCAACGGCTTCAAGTTCCAGGGCATCTCGATCACGGCCAAGGACGCCGAGATGGCCGCGGCGCTGAAGCTGACGCAGGACGAGATCTTCATGGTCTACGGCGTGCCGCCGGCGATCCTCGGCATGACCGACACGATCAGCCTTCGCCTCGACCGAAGCGCTGATGCAGTTCTGGCTGTCGCGCGGCCTCGGCTTCGCGATCAACCACATCGAGGTCGCCTTCGACCATTTCTTCGGCCTGCGCGGCTGGCCCGACGAGTGGGTCGAGTTCGACACCGCGGCGCTGCTGCGCGTCGCCTACAAGGACCGCATCGAGGCGCTGGCCCGCGGCGTGCAGGGCGGCATCTATGCGCCGGACGAGGCGCGCAACGCCGAGGATCTGCCGAAGACGCCCTATCGGCGACGAGCCGCGCGTGCAGCAGCAGGTCGTCCCGCTGTCGGCCTGGGCGCAAGACCGCCGCCGGCCGACGCCGGCGCCGGCCGCTCCTCCTCCCGCGCCGGCGCCGGACGTCGCAGCGGACGGCGGCGACGGCGACGGCCCGACCGAAAAGGACTGGCTCGAGCACCTGACGAGAAGGCCGCCGAAGATGACCGTCAGGCAGCTGCTTGAACCGATCGCCGATGCGCTGGCCCGGATGTTCGCCGACGAGCGGCGGGCTTGCTGCGCGATCGTGCACGAGGCGGTCGCTCGACCTGCGCGAGCGGCTGCTCGAGCTGAAGGACGGCGAACCAGGCGACCGCGGCGACCAGGGTGAAAAGGGCGAGCGCGGCGATCAGGGACTGCCTGGGGAGAGGGGAGATCCGGGCTTGCCAGGCGAGCAGGGACCGCAAGGCCCGCCTGGCGAGCCTGGGCGCGACGGCAAGGACGGCCGGCAAGGCGAGTGCGGCGAGACAGGGACTGCCTGGGGAGACGGGAGATCCGGGCTTGCCAGGCGAGCAGGGGCCGCAAGGCCCGCCTGGCGAGCCCGGACATGACGGCAAGGACGGCCAGCAAGGCGAGCGCGGCGAACAGGGTGATCCCGGTGAAAAGGGAGATCCCGGTGAACCGGGCCCGCCTGGCGAGCCTGGGCGCGACGGCAAGGGCGGCCAGCAAGGCGAGCGCGGCGAACAGGGACTGCCTGGGGAGAAGGGAGATCCGGGCTTGCCAGGCGAGCAGGGGCCGCAAGGCCCGCCTGGCGAGCCTGGGCGCGACGGCAAGGACGGCCAGCAAGGCGAGCGCGGCGAACAGGGTGATTCCGGTGAAAAGGGAGATCCCGGTGAACCGGGCCCGCCTGGCGAGCCTGGGCGCGACGGCAAGGATGGCCAGCAAGGCGAGCGCGGCGAACAGGGTGATCCCGGTGAAAAGGGAGATCCCGGTGAACCGGGCCCGCCTGGCGAGCCTGGGCGCGACGGCAAGGACGGCCAGCAAGGCGAGCGCGGCGGACAGGGAGATCCCGGCGAGAAGGGAGATCCCGGTGAACCGGGGCCGCCTGGCGAGCCCGGGCATGATGGTGAGCGCGGACTTCGCGGCGAACGCGGCGAGCGCGGCCTGCAGGGCGAGAACGGAAATCCCGGCGAGCGCGGACCGCCTGGTCAGCTTCATCCGATCGAGGCCTGGCAGGACAGGATCCACTATGCCGGCAGGCTCGTCCATTACGACGGCTCGTCCTGGCAGGCGAGGTGCGACACGGCCCAGCGGCCGCCGCATGAGGACTGGGCGCCGATAGCTCTGCGCGGCGAGGATGGCCGCACCGGCGAGATGCGCGGCCTCTACGACCCCGCCGCCACCTATCGCAGGCTCGACCGGGTTTCGCTCGACGGATCCGAATGGGTCGCCAGGATCGACGACCCCGGTGCGCTTCCCGGCGACGGCTGGATGCTCTCGGCCCGGGCCGGATCGAAGGCCGGCCAGGCGAACGCGGGCCGAAGGGCGAGCGCGGCGACCCTGGTGTCGGCATCGAGGGCGTCGAGGTCGAGGACTATGCCTTCGTGATGAGGCTGACCAACGGCAAGACGGTCACCTTCGATCTGCGCGCCATGTTCCAGCGCTATGACCAGGAGCGGGCCGGATGAGCTGGACCATATCGATCGATCGCGTGACGCTCCCGGAAAACCGACCGCATCTACGCCAGCAATCCGTGTTCGAGTACATGTTCCTCAACGACTCGGCGTGCAATCTGGCGTCGATCAACCTGATGAAGTTCGTCAAGGAGGATGGCGAATTCGACGTCGTTGCGTACAAGGCGGCGATTCGCACGCTGATCACCGCCCAGGAGATCATCGTCGACAACGCCAGCTACCCGACTGATGCGATCGGACGAAACAGCCACGCCTATCGACCGCTTGGCCTCGGGTACGCCAACCTCGGCGCGCTGCTGATGTCGCGAGGCCTGCCGTACGACAGCGACGCAGGGCGCGACTACGCTGCGGCGTTGACCGCGTTGATGACCGGCGAGGCCTACGCGCAGTCGTCGAGGGTGGCGCGCGATCACGGCGGCCCCTTTGCCGGTTACGACAAGAATCGTGAGCCCTTCCTGCGCGTGATGCGCAAGCACCGTGACGCGCTGCGCGACGTGAACGCGCGCAACGTCCCCTCCGATCTGTACGCGGCCGCCAGGGCGTCGTGGGACGATGCGGTCGAGCTCGGCGAGCAGTTCGGCTATCGAAATGCTCAGGCAACCGTGCTCGCGCCGACCGGAACGATCGGCTTCATGATGGACTGCGACACGACGGGCGTAGAGCCGGACATCGCGCTCGTCAAGTACAAGAAGCTCGTCGGCGGCGGCATGATGAAGATCGTCAACCAGACAGTGCCCATGGCCCTCAGGAAACTGGGCTACGCGCCGGCCCAGGTCGAGGCGATCATTGAGTATCTCGACAAGAACGAGACGATTGAAGGGGCGCCCGGACTCAAGGAGTCGCACCTGCCCATCTTCGATTGTGCGTTCAAGGCCGCCAAGGGCAACCGGTCGATTCACTACATGGGTCACATTAAGATGATGGGTGCGACCCAGCCGTTCATCTCCGGGGCGATCAGCAAGACGGTCAATGTCCCGAAAGAGGCCACGGTCGACGAGATCATGCAGGCCTACATCCAGTCGTGGAAGCTGGGAGCGAAGGCCATCTCAATCTACCGCGACGGCAGCAAGCGAACGCAGCCGCTCAACACATCGAAAGATCAGGCGATACCGGGCAGCGAGATGCAGGCGATCGCTCAGGCCGCGGGGGTTCCCGTCCGCCGCAGGCTTCCGGACGAACGCAAAGCCATCACGCACAAGTTCGATATCGCGGGCCACGAAGGCTATATCACCGTCGGTCTGTTCGAGGACGGCCAGCCCGGCGAGATCTTCCTCGTCATGGCGAAGGAGGGGTCGACCATCTCAGGCTTTGCGGATGCGTTCGCGCAGGCCATCTCGTATGCCCTGCAGTACGGTGTGCCGCTGCAGGCCCTCGTCGACAAGTTCAGCCACGTGCGCTTCGAGCCGTCGGGCATGACGCGCAATCAAGAAATCCGGTTTGCGAAGTCGATCGTGGACTACATCTTCCGGTGGCTGGCGACCAAGTTCCTGTCGCCGGAGGCGCAGTTCCATGCCGGTGTGAACGGCAAGGAGATGGAAGAAGGCAACGGCCTGCAATCCGCGGCGCCACTGAATGAGGCGACAGCAGGCGCACCGGCGCCGGCGAAGGCGACACCTTTCTCCACGATCCAGAATCAGGAGGACGCACCGCCCTGCTCGACGTGCGGCTCGATCATGATCCGCAGCGGCGCCTGCTACAAGTGCGTCAACTGCGGTAATACCAGCGGGTGCGCGTAGCAGATTCGTATCGAGAGCCCGGCGAGTGCAGACGACAGGCCGTTTTCAGTACCTCGAAGCACTCCCGGGTGGCGCGTCTTCGCCCGACCAGGCTACCAGCGTCGCCCAACGTCCGCGCGGGACGCTGGTCCTCATCCACGGGTTCCCACTCGGCGCGGGCATGTGGGAGCCGCAGCTCGAGCTGGCCTCCCACGGCTGGCGGGTCATTGCTCCCCAATTGCGCGGTTACGGCGGCCAGACGGCCCAGTCCGTCGCGACATCGGTCGACGACTACGCGGGCGACGTCATCGATCTCCTGGATGCGCTGGACATAGAAGACGCGGTCATCGGCGGCCTCTCGATGGGAGGCTACATCGTGTTCGCGATGTTTCGCCATGCGCCGCGTTATTTCCGGGGCCTGATTCTCGCCGACACGCGGGCGGAGGCCGACACCCCCGAAGGAGTTTCCGGGCGAACGCGCATGCTTCAGCTTCTTCGCGAGCGCGGGCCCGCCGCCATCGCAGACGATCTGATGCCCAAACTGGTGAGCGAGTCGACCAGAACGCGGCGGCCCGAGGTTGTGACCGGGCTGCACAATCTGATCGTCTCCAACTCCAGCGAGACCATTGCCGGTTCCATCACCGCGCTGATGACGCGGCCCGACGCCACGCCGCTGCTCAGGCAAATCCATTGTCCGACGCTCATCGTGGTGGGTGAGGAAGACGCGCTGACGCCGCCGGCGCTCAGCCAGGATCTGCAACGGGGCATAAGCGGTTCTGAGCTCGTCATCGTGCCCGGCGCGGGGCACATGTCGAATCTGGAACAGCCGGCGGCCTTCAACCACGCGCTCGCACACTTCCTCGGCCATCGGGTATAGTCGCAGGAACGATGCGTCCAATCCTTGTTGTTCTTGTCGCGTTTGCGTGCGCGGTGTCGTTGTCCGCGCAGGACGGTCCTTCCGACGTCGCGCGACGTCAGAGTTTTGACGAGCTGCTCGACCAGTACGTGCGCGACGGCCTGGTGTATTACCGTGCCCTCAAGCAGGAGCGCGCCAGGCTCGAAGGATTCGCCGCCTCTCTCGCAGACGCCTCGGTCGATGCGGCTTCGCAGGCGCAGCAGATGGCCTTCTGGCTGAATGCCTACAATGCGCTGGTACTCAAGACCGTGGTCGAGCACTATCCCATCCCGCAGCAGACTCCGGCCTATCCGCCGCACAGCATCCGACAGATTCCCGGGGCTTTTGAACAGCTCAAACATCGCGTGGCGGGCCGTTCACTGACACTCGATCAGATCGAACAGACGGTCTTGTCGAACTTTCACGATCCCCGTGTCTTTCTGGCCATCGGCCGCGGTGCAGTCGGGGGTGGCCGCCTTCGCAGTGAAGCGTTCACTGCGGACAAGCTCGAAGCGCAGTTGACGGAGGCGGCCGCGGAGTGCACGACCCGGAGCCAGTGTTTTGCGATCGATTCCGACGGTGGGTCGGTGAGCGTGAGCTCGATCTTTTCGTGGCGGTCGCAGGACTTCGTCGCGACGTACGGAACCAGCGCGCCGAACGCCTTTGCCGACCGGAGTCCCATCGAGCGCGCGGTGCTCGCGCTGGTAAGCCCGCGACTCATGGCGTCGGAGCGAGCGTTTCTCGAACAGAACAAGTTCAAGGTCATGTTCCGGCCGTTCGACTGGACGCTCAACGACCTCACCGGACGCGGCGGAAGATGACGCGATCTAGAATTTGAGAATCTGAGTCTTCAATCTTCAATAGATTCTCAAATCCTCAAATCCTCACATTCTCAAATGTACTGATTCTGATGGACCTCGGTCTTCGAGACAAAGTCGCCATCGTCACCGGATCGAGTCGCGGCCTGGGTCTGGCGAGCGCGACGGCGCTTGTCGAAGAAGGCTGCCGGGTGACGATTTGTGCGCGCGGGGAGGCACGGTTGGTCGAAGCGGCCTCCGACCTACGGCGTTTGGCGGGCGCCGACGATCGCGTGCTGGCGATTCCGGCCGATCTCGCAACTGAAGACGGCGTCGGCCGTGTTGTCGGGCGCACTGCCGAGACATTTGGCGGTGTCGACATTCTGGTCAACAACGTCGGCCTGGCGCGGGGCAGCTCGATTACGGACACCACCGACGCCGAGTGGCGGGAAGCGTTCGATCAGACGCTCTGGCCAGCTGTTCGTGCGTCACGCCTTGTCGTCCCCCACATGCAACGCCGAGGCGCGGGAGTCATCGTGATGATGGCGTCAATCTGGGGACGGGAGTCCGGCGGCCGGATGACGTACAACGCCGTGAAGTCGGCCGAGATCAGCCTCGCCAAATCGCTGGCGCAGCAGCTGGCGCGCGACAACATCCGCGTGGTCAGCGTCGCGCCGGGCTCGATCGTGTTTCCAGGCGGAACCTGGCACAGACGACAGCAGGAAGATCCGGAAGGCATTGCCGATTTCATCCGTCGGGAGCTGCCCTTCGGGCGATTCGGTCGGCCGGAGGAGGTGGCTGCCGTCGTGGCGTTTCTCGTCTCTCCCAGGGCAAGCTGGGTCAGCGGGGCCAGTGTGACGGTTGACGGCTGCCAGTCCCGCTCTTTGATTTGAGGTTCGGACCCCTGCCCCGGCCACAGCACCCAGCACCCCGCACCCCGCACGACCGGTTTTGATTACTTTCACCTCTTGATCGCCTCCTGATCGGCTGGTACGATCGCCACCCATGGCTGAGCGAAGCGAGGGCGTAACCGTCGGTCTGGTGCGGCGCCCGGTCCGGGATGCGGCATTGACCGAGGCGCTGGAACGGCTGGCACCAGGCCGCCTGGAGCATCCTGATGCTCCTGATCTGTACGTCACCGCCGTCAGGCGATTACCGGCGATCGAGGCTCGGTACGCACCATTTCCGGAGAATCTCGATCCGCGCCTGCGCTCAGTGTTGACCTCGCGCGGCGTTTCGCAGCTGTATACGCACCAGGCGCAATCGATCGCGCACGCATTGGCTCGACGGAACGTTGTGGTGATCACACCGACAGCTTCCGGCAAGACGCTCTGCTACAACGCGCCGATTCTCAACGCGACGCTCGAGGACCCTTCGAGTCGCGCGCTGTACCTGTTTCCGACGAAAGCGCTGGCCCAGGACCAGCTTGCCGAGCTCCAAGCGACGTGTGAGGCGCTCTCGGCCGACGCCGGCGAGCAGGTCGGTGTGTTCACCTACGACGGCGACACGCCGCAGGATGCGCGGCGCACCATCCGGTCACGCGCACACCTGGTCTTGAGCAACCCCGACATGGTGCATTCGGGAATCCTGCCTCACCATCCGCGATGGGCCAAGCTCTTCGAAAACCTCCGCTACGTCGTCATCGACGAACTGCACGCGTATCGAGGCGTATTCGGCAGTCATCTCGCCAACGTACTGCGGCGACTTCTTCGGATCTGCCGTCACTACGGGTCCAACCCGACGTTTCTCTGCTCGTCGGCCACGATTGCGAACCCGCGCGAGCTTGCAGAGCGCCTGACCGGACAATCGTTTGAGCTCGTCGACGAAAGCGGCGCCCCGCGCGGCGAGAAGCTGTTTGCGTTCATCAATCCGCCGGTCGTCAATCACCAACTGGGCATCCGCCGTTCGTATCTGTCCGAAACGCGTCGCGTCGCGTCCGAGTTTCTCAAGCGCAACCTGCAGCTCATCGTATTTGCGCAGAGCCGGCTGTCGACGGAAATCCTCACGACGTACCTGAAGGACGATTTCGAGGAAGGGCCCGGCCGTCCTGAGCGGATTCGTGGCTACCGGGGCGGGTACCTGCCACTCCGCCGGCGTGAGATTGAAAAGGGACTGCGCGACGGCGTCGTCCGTGCGGTGGTTTCCACCAATGCGCTCGAGCTCGGTGTCGATATCGGCGCCCTCGACGTGAGCGTCATGGCTGGTTATCCGGGGACGATAGCCGCCACCTGGCAGCGCGCGGGGCGTGCAGGGCGCCGCGCGGGTCGCTCAGCTGCGGTGATGGTGGCAAGCAGCGCACCGCTCGACCAGTTCATCGTGCGCAACCCTTCGTATTTCTTCGGCTCCTCGCCCGAGCGGGCACTCATCGATCCAGAGAACCTGCACATCCTCGTGGATCACATCAAGTGTGCCGCCTTCGAGCTGCCATTCGACTCGACTGAGACGTTCGGGAAGCACGACCTACAGGAGATTCTCGGCATCTTGGAAGAGCAGGGCCTGGTGCATGGCACCGAAGAGCAGAGCCCCGTGGATGGTGGAGGCCCCTCACCCGAGGCCGAGAGTCTACGCTCGAGGCCGAGGACCAGCGAAGCTGAGCCAGGCGTGGGGGTGGGGCCCCACGCCATTAAGAAATTCACCTGGACGAACGAATCCTATCCGGCCGATGCTGTCAGCCTTCGGTCCATTTCATCGGACAACTTCGTTGTCGTGGACACGACCAGCGGGGCGCACGTGATTGGCGAGACCGACTTTTCGAGTGGCCCGGCCACGCTTCATCCCAAGGCGATTTACATCGTCGAAGGGCGGCTCTATCAGGTGGAACGGCTGGACTTCGATGGACGCAAGGCCTTCGTTCGCGAGATCGACTGCGACTATTACACGGATGCCATCACGTACACGCGCGTGACAATTCTGGATACGTTTGGTGACGGAAACCGGCAGCCCTCACCCGTCACATGCGCCCATGGGGAAGTCCATGTGGTGTCGCGCGTTGTGGGCTTCAAGAAAATCAAGTTCTACACGAATGAAAACGTGGGCTCGGGCGAGTTGGATCTCCCCGAGCAGCAGATGCACACGACATCGTACTGGATCACCGTTCCTGAGTCCGTGATGGCGTCATTGCCCTATGCGTCTGACGATCGGCGCGACGGCATCGTCGGGCTCGCGTTCGCCATCCGCCAGGTCGCCCAGTTGCTGCTCATGTGCGATCGCCACGACATTGGCATCTCCATCGACGCCGGCGACGCAGGGCAGCAATCCGGCCGGCACCCCTCGGAGATCCCCAGCGGGATCAGCCCCAGGCTGTTCATCTACGACAACTATCCGGGAGGTATCGGCTTCAGTGAACCGCTCTTCCGCATGCACGACGAACTGCTCACCGCCACACGCCGATTGATTGCCGAGTGTGAATGCGAAAGCGGATGTCCGAGCTGCGTGGGACCTGTCGGCCACACCGGGCCTCTTGCGAAAGCCGCGGCGCTCAGGATTCTGGATCTCCTCCTTGCTGAAGCTTCGACTGATACGCTGCCGGCCGCGAGGACAGCATGACCGTGCTCGCCGACCGGGTACGCAGCGTCCTGAACCCGAACCGCGCTCAGCCTCATGCAAGTCCCCTCAGTTTGGATCAGCCTGGTGGCAGCAGCCTCGAGTCTGTGCTGGGCGGGGAGTGGCGTCGTTTTGGCGATGCCGTGTGTTTCGTTGTCGAGCGTCGATTCAGCGCGTCTGCGCGTCACGGAGATTCACGAATCGGCGAAATGGCCGGACATCTGACCGCCGCCTCAGAGGCAGCGTTCCTGCTTGCGGGCGCATCGGTCCGTGTGCCGTTCGTGTTCTTCGATCTCGAAACAACGGGACTGAGCGGCGGTGCAGGGACACACGCCTTTCTCGCGGGTTGCGGCTGGTTCGACGCAGACGAGTCATTCGTTGTGCGCCAGTATTTCCTGGCCGCCTTTGCCGACGAGCCCACCATGCTGCGTGCCGTGGCGGACGAGTTGGACAGGGCGGGTGCGCTGGTCAGCTTCAACGGCAAGAGCTTCGATGCGCCGCTTCTCGAGTCGCGCTACCAATATCATCGGCGCGAGTGGGCGGGCGCGCGCCTGCCGCATCTTGACATGCTGCACGTCGCGCGGCGTTTTTGGCGAGAACCTGACAGCTCGCTCACGATGCTCGAGCAGCAGCTTCTCGGAGCATCGCGCCACGGCGACGTCCCGGGTTTCGAGATTCCGTCCAGGTACTTCCATTTTCTGCGAACCCGCGACGCGCAGCCGCTTGCCCGTGTTCTCGAGCACAATCGATTCGACCTGCTGTCGCTGGCCGGATTGACTGCCCGGGCGGTCAGCCTGATGCGCGCCGATCCGGGAGATGTTCACGATGCGCGGGAGGCCTTTGCGGTCGGACGCACCTGCGCGCGTGGCGGTCTCCACGAGAGGGCCGGCGACTTCTTCGAGCGAGCGGTCGAGCTGTGCGTGCGCCAGGACGCGTGGAGGCCGCTCCAGGTCGAGGCGCTTCGCGCCCGGGCGATCGGGCTACGCCGAGCGCGACGGTACGGAGAAGCCGCCGAGCGCTGGCGTCAGATACTCGACATCCCGCAGTGCCATCCCTCCGCGCGGTCGGAAGCGAGCGAAGCACTCGCGATCCATCACGAGCATCGCGTTCGCAATCTGATCGCGGCTCGGACGTTCGCGCTGCGCGGCTTGACCGGCGATAGCCGGGGCGCACGCCACCGTGCGACACAGCACAGGCTCGCCCGGATTGAGCGAAAGCTCGAGCGTGTCGAGCCTGTGTATCCGAATCCGATGTTTGGAGAAGGGTGACGAGCCGCGCGCTACCGCGCGGCTACCGTTTCTGACTTCTTCGCCTTTGCGGCCTTCTTGCGGCTCTCCGAGGTCTGAGCCCCGAACTTCTTCGTGAAACGCTCGACGCGGCCTTCCGTGTCGATCAGTTTCTGCCGGCCGGTGAAGAAGGGGTGGCAATTCGAGCAGATTTCCAGATGAAGCTCCGGCTTGGTCGAACGGGTCTTGAACGTGTTCCCGCACGCACAGCGCGCTTCAACGTCGAAGTACTTGGGGTGAATACCGTCCTTCACAGGGTGCTCCTTGGGCTTCTCTACAACATTCCATTATAGCCCACCGGGTCCACCTTCTCTCCCGGCTCGCAGGGCCCCACACCCGCTCGCTCTCGCTCGGCGCGTTCGCGCCTCGCTCGGGCCGCAGGCGCTCCCAATTGTCCAACCCGCCCCACCAGCCCTACCTGCCAGCCCTTATTCTCGTTCAGCCCTTCCCGTTCGACATCGACGCCAGGAAGTCCTGGTTGGTCTTCGTCTTCGCCATCTTGGAGAGCAGCAGCTCCATCGCCTCGACAGGTGACAACGGCGTCAGCACCTTGCGCAGGACCCACACGCGGTTGAGGTCGTCCTTCGGGATAAGCAGCTCTTCCTTGCGCGTGCCGCTCTTCTGGATGTCGATTGAGGGAAAGACGCGGCGGTCGGTCAGCTTGCGATCGAGATGGATTTCCAGGTTACCGGTACCTTTGAATTCCTCGAAAATGACTTCGTCCATGCGCGATCCGGTGTCGATGAGGGCGGTCGAGATGATGGTCAGCGATCCACCTTCCTCGATGTTTCGCGCGGCACCAAAGAAGCGCTTCGGGCGCTGAAGCGCATTGCTGTCGACGCCGCCCGACAGCACCTTCCCGGACGGCGGGACGATGGTGTTGTAGGCGCGGGCCAGGCGGGTGATGGAATCGAGCAGGATCACCACGTCCTTCTTGTGCTCGACCAGCCGCTTGGCCTTCTCGATGACCATTTCGGCCACCTGTACGTGGCGCTGGGCCGGCTCGTCGAAGGTGGACGAGATGACCTCGCCCTGCACCGAGCGCTGCATGTCGGTGACCTCTTCGGGCCGCTCGTCGATCAACAGCACGATGAGGTACACCTCCGGGTGATTCTTCGTAATGCTGTTGGCAATGTTCTGGAGCAGCATCGTCTTGCCCGTCCTCGGCGGCGCGACGATGAGGCCGCGTTGTCCCTTGCCGATGGGCACCATGAGATCGAGCACGCGGGCGGAGAGGTTCTCGGTCTCTGTTTCGAGCGAAATACGCTGCTGCGGGTAGAGCGGCGTCAGGTTTTCGAAGAACACTTTTTCGCGGGCCCGCTCCGGCGGCTCGAAATTGACCGCTTCCACTTTGATGAGTGCGAAGTAGCGTTCTCCATCCTTCGGGGGCCGGATCTGGCCGGAGACGGTGTCGCCCGTGTGCAGATCGAACTTGCGAATCTGTGACGGAGACACGTAGATGTCGTCGGGGCCCGGGAGGTAGTTGTAATCAGGAGCTCGCAGGAATCCGAAGCCGTCGGGCAGCGTTTCGAGGACGCCCTCCGAAAAGATGAGTCCGCTCTTTTCGGCGCGCGCCTTCAGGATCTCGAAGATCAGCTCCTGTTTGCGCATGCCGGTCGCGCCCGGGACCTCGAGCTGCTTGGCGATCTTGGTCAGTGCGCCGACGCTCATATCCTTGAGCGTCGCGAGATCGATGCGCTCTATCCGTTCGGGTGCGCCGGGGGTGCCTCGTGCCGGTTGCGGCTGCGCGGCGTCTTGTTGTGCCGGTGTGTCAGTCTGTCGATCAGTTTCCACAGTTCGTCCAATCCTTCGCCCGTGACCGCCGAAACCGGCACCACGGGATCATGAAAAACGGATTCGAGTTCAGCCAGCGCGCGGATCCGTTGACCGCGCGCGAGCTTGTCGATTTTCGTGGCGACGACGGCGGCCGATTCAACCGCCCCCTTCAGCCACTCCCACGCCTGTACGTCGCTCTCGAGCCCCGGGTGCCTCGCGTCGACGAGGAGCACGGCGGTCAGGGCAGGACCCTGGCCAAACCGTCTTACCTGCCCGAAAAAGCTCCGCGTCATCTCGCCGAACGCGCGAGCGGCGTCGTCTCCTCCCCTTGCGTAGCCATAACCGGGGAGATCGACCAGATAGAACGGAGGCGACGTGCCACGTTCTACCTGAAAGATGTTCACCAGGCGGGTCTTGCCCGGGCTCGCGCTCGTTCGGGCGATCCGTCGCCGCACGAGCGCGTTGATCAGGCTCGACTTGCCGACGTTCGAGCGACCAACCAGCGCAACAGCCGGCACGCGGCCTGTGAAAACGTCCGACTCGCCGGTTGCGCTCCTGACGAATTCCGCGGTGATCTTCACGGACCGGAGGGGCCGGATTGGCTTCCGCCCTTCCTGCCTGTCCCGCTCATCAATGAGTAATGGTGTCGTCGATGATCGTGCCGTCGACAGGCTCCGCCTGGGCGTCGGCCGCCAGGCGGCTCGCCAACGGCTCAGCCAACGCGATCTTCAGGACTTCGTCCATCGTCTGGACCATGTAGACGTTCAACGTGTCCAGTACAGTTTTTGGAATGTCAGCCAAATCCTTTTCGTTGTCCTTTGGCAGGATGATGTTCTTGACGCCGGCCCGGTGAGCAGCCAGCACTTTTTCCTTCACGCCGCCGATCGGGAGCACTTTGCCGCGAAGCGTGATTTCGCCCGTCATCGCGACGTCCTTGCGAACGGGCACGCGGGTCAGCGCCGACACCAGCGCGGTGGCGAGCGTGATGCCGGCCGAGGGGCCGTCCTTCGGAATCGCGCCCTCAGGCACGTGGACGTGCATGTCGGTCTTGCGATTGAATTCCTTGGGGATGCCGAACTCCTCGGCCTTCGACCGCACGTAGCTCATGGCGGCCTGCGCCGATTCCTGCATGACGTCGCCGAGCTTGCCGGTCAATGTCAGGTGTCCCTTGCCCGGCATCAGCGAGGCTTCCGTGACGAGGATCTCACCGCCGACCTCGGTCCACGCGAGCCCCGTGGCAATCCCGATCTCGTTCGATTCCTCCGCCATCGTGTTGCGGAAGCGCGGCACGCCCAGGTGCTGGGTGACCTTCTCGGGCGTGATTTCCTCGGAGAAGGTCTTGCCTTCGACAACGACCCGGCGGGCCACCTTGCGGCAGATAGACGAGATCTCGCGCTCGAGGTTCCTCACGCCGGCTTCCCGCGTATAGCGCTGGATGACCGTCTGGATGGCTTCGTCAGTGAACTGGATGTTGTCTTTTGTGAGCCCGGTCCCTTCGATCGCCTTGGGCGCAAGGAATCTCTTGGCGATCTCGACTTTCTCGATCTCGGTGTAGCCGGCGAGCTGGAGCACTTCCATCCGGTCCCGCAGCGCCTGCGGGATCGTGTGCAGCACGTTCGCGGTGCAGATGAACATGACGTGTGACAGGTCGTATTCGACGTCGAGATAGTGGTCGAGGAACGTGTGATTCTGTTCGGGGTCCAGAACTTCGAGCAGCGCCGCCGACGGATCGCCGCGGAAGTCCATCGACATCTTGTCGACTTCGTCGAGCAAGAACACCGGGTTCATCGACCCGGCCTTCTTCATCATCTGGATGATCTGACCGGGGAAGGCTCCGATGTACGTGCGGCGGTGGCCGCGAATCTCGGCCTCGTCGCGGACGCCCCCGAGCGACAGCCTGACGAACTTGCGGTTCATCGCGCGGGCAATGGACTTGGCGAGCGAGGTCTTGCCCACTCCCGGAGGTCCGGAGAAGGTGAGGATGGTCGCCTTGGGCTTCTTGACCAGCGCGCGCACGGCCAGGAACTCGAGGATCCGCTCCTTGATCTTCTCCAGCCCATAGTGATCTTCGTGCAGGATCTCTTCGGCGCGCTTGAGATCGCGGCTTTCCCGCGTCTTCTTGTGCCACGGGACCGCGATCAGCCAGTCCAGGTAGTTGCGCGAGACGGTCGCTTCCGCAGACATCGGCGGCATGGCTTCCAGGCGTTTCAGTTCCTGGATGGCCTTTTCCTCGACGTCCTTCGGCATCTTGGCCGTTTCGATCTTCTTCTTGAGCTCGTCGACTTCGTTGCCCTTCTCGTCCTTGCGGCCGAGCTCCTTCTGGATCGCCTTCATCTTCTCGTTGAGGTAGTACATCCTTCTGCGCCTTCTCCATCTGCTTCTTCACGCGCGACTGGATTCGGCGATCGACCTGGAGCTTGTCCACTTCGATCTCGAGGATGCCGGCGATGCGGTTCAGTCGTTCGATCGGGGTGATGATCTCGAGCAGGTTCTGCTTCTCGTCCACGCCGACCAGCAGGTGCGCCGCGATGGTGTCCGCGAGCTTGCCGGGATCGTCCACGCGGACCGCGGCAATCATCGCGTCGTAGTGCAGATTGTTCGAGAGCTTGACGTATTGCTCGAAAAGCGACACGACGCGGCTCATGGTGCTCTCCGCATCACTGCTCGCTTCGCGCTGTTTGGGCAGCACCTTGACGACCACACGGTAGAAGCCTTTGTCTTCCTTCCATTCGACGGCGCGGGCGCGATCGACGCCCTCGACCAGCACCTTGATGTTGCTGTCGGGCAGCTTGAGGCTCTGCACGATGTTCGCGACGCAGCCCATCGTGTAAATATCCTCGGGCCGCGGGTCGTCCACCGACGCATCGTGTTGCGCGGCCAGGAAGATGCGCTTGTCTTTCATCAGCGCATGTTCGAGAGCCCGCGTGGACGACGGCCGTCCGATGACGAACGGCATCATCATGTGCGGGAAGACCACGACGTCGCGCAACGGTACGATCGGGAGCGTCTCGTAAACTTCCAGGGGAGTGTCCATAGTTAGGGCTTTTTGGGGCTTAGGGCTCAGGGCATGGAGCCAAGGGAACAGGGCACGGAAAAATCTCTGCCCTTCGCCATCTGCCCTTCTTCCTATCCAGCTTTTTCGATCAACGTGATGGGCTTGTCTTTCGCCATCACTACTTCACGCGTAATCGTGACCTCGCGGACCTTCTTCTGGTTCGGCACCTGATACATCAGGTCCAGCATCAGTTCCTCGATGATCATCCGGAGGCCGCGGGCCCCGATCTTCCGTTCGAGCGCCGATTCGGCGATGGCCTCCAGCGCATCGTCGGTGAAGCGCAGCTTCACATTCTCGTACTCGAACAGTTTCATGTACTGGCGCGTGATGGCGTTACGCGGTTGCGTGAGAATCTGGACGAGCGCCGGCTTGTCGAGTTCGTGCAGCGTGCCGATGACCGGCAGACGGCCGACGAACTCGGGGATGAGCCCGTACCTGATGAGATCCTGCGGTTCGAGCTGCTCGAGCGTCGCGCCGATGTCGCGCGCCCGGATGGACTTCACGTCGGCCTTGAAGCCGAGCGTCTTCTTGCCCGCGCGACGCTCGATCTGCTTGTCGAGGCCGACGAATGCACCGCCGCAGATGAAAAGGATGTTCGTGGTGTCGACCTGGAAGAATTCCTGGTGCGGATGCTTCCGTCCGCCCTGGGGCGGCACATTGGCCACGGTGCCTTCGAGGATCTTCAGCAGCGCCTGCTGGACGCCTTCGCCGGACACATCGCGCGTGATGGACGGGTTCTCATCCTTCCGGCAGATCTTGTCCACTTCGTCGATGTAGATGATCCCCTGCTGGCACTTCTCGATGTCCCCGCCCGCCGCCTGCAGCAGCTTGAGGATGATGTTCTCCACATCCTCGCCGACATACCCGGCTTCGGTCAGCGTGGTCGCGTCGACAATCGTGAAGGGGACCGACAGCAGTTTGGCGAGCGTCTGCGCGAGCAGTGTCTTGCCGGTGCCGGTCGGACCGATCAGCAGGATGTTCGACTTGGTGAGCTCGATGTCGTTCCGGCTGCGCGGCTGCTTCTGAATCTCAATGCGCTTGTAGTGGTTGTAGACCGCGACCGCCAGCTTCTTCTTGGTGCGCTCCTGGCCGATGACGTACTCGTCCAGGAATTTCTTGATTTCCTGCGGTGTGGGGAGCGACGACCGTGTGCCCCGGTTCTCGAACCGGTTGTCGTCGGCGATAATGTCGTTGCAGACCTCGACGCATTCGTCGCAAATGAAGACGGTCGGCCCCGCGATGAGCTTGCGGACGTCGTTCTGATCCTTGTTGCAGAAGGAGCACCGAAGAACTTCGGTTTCGCCGCTCTTTTTCACCATGGATTTGACTCTGGGCCTACCGGGCCTCGCATGTCGGCAGTCGGCCGGCAGCCCCGGGCCGCTCAGGCCCTCTTCCGGATGACATCATCAATAATACCGTATTCCCTGGCCTGATCGGCCGACATGATGTAGTCGCGCTCTGTATCGTCCTGAATACGCTTCAGGGCCTGACCCGTGTGAAAAACCAGGATTTCGTTGATGCGTTCACGCATACGCAGAATTTCGCGCGCTGCTATATCAATATCGGTCGCTTGGCCGGCCAGACCAGACATCAGCGGCTGGTGGATCACAATTCGGGAATTGGGCAGAGAATACCGCTTCCCCTTCGCACCGGCTGCCAGCAAGACCGCGGCCATCGACGCCGCCTGCCCAATGCAGTACGTCGCCACATCCGGCTTGATGAACTGCATCGTGTCGTAAATGGCCATGCCGGCCGTAATGACCCCCCCGGGACTGTTGATGTACAGCAGGATGTCCTTGTCCGGGTCCTCGGCCTCGAGAAACAGCATCTGCGCGATGACAAGATTCGACACCGTATCGTCAATCGACGTGCCGACGAAGATGATGTTGTCCTTCAGCAGGCGCGAAAAGATGTCGTAGGCGCGCTCCCCCCGGTTCGTCTGTTCGACCACCATCGGCACAAGCTGCATGCGTGCGTCTCTGAACTGATCACTCATATCGAAGTCTGGTTGGTTGGGGAAAATGCTGTGCAGGAAGTACTTACGCGATTGTAGCACGGGCCAGAAGGAAGTCAATGGCCTTCTCCCGGCGGACACCTGCCCGGATGCGACCCAGGCCGTGCTGCTTTTCAAGCTCCGCCCGCACCGCGGTGGGCGTTCTGCCGGTCCGTTCGCCGTAGCGGGCCACTTCGCGCTCCACGTCTTCGTCGGTCGCTTCGATCGCCTCGCGGCGCGCAACCTCGTCAATCACCAGCGCCGCGCCCACCGCCTCCCGCGCGGCGTCACGCTGGCTCTCGCGGAACGCCCGCCAGTCAACACCCGCCTGGCGCGGGTCGATCTGCTGCTCCAGCAGCCGGTGGGCGAACTCGTCGAGTCGTCGATCGAGCTCGCGCTCGACAAGCGACGCCGGCACGTCGAACGGGACCCGCGCGGCAAGCTGGGTCATCAGCGCCGACCGAACCGTCCGTTCGGCCGCGTGGTGCGCCTCGTGCTCGAGATCCTCACGCACCCGGGCACGCAACGCCTCGAGCGTGTCGAACGCCCCCATGTCCTTGGCGAATTCATCGTCCAGATCTGGAAGGTGGCGACGCTTGATCGAATTGACCGTGACGGTGTACGTCACCTCGGCGTTGGCCAGTTCCGCGATCCCGTAGTCGGCCGGGTACTTGATGGCAAACGTCTTGGTCGAGCCGACCTCGAGGCCAAGCAGTTGCTCGTCGAACCCCGGCGGATTCGCTTTCGCGCCAAGTTCGACGTTGACATCGGAGTGCGTCTCGGTCTCGCCGGTGGCCTCCTTCCGCGTCAGGTTGACGACGACGGTGTCGCCGTCTTCGACGCCGCGACCGTCTGCCGGCACGAAGCGCGCCGCGCGCTCGCGCAACCGTTGAAGCGCGGCGTCGACCGCTGCATCATCGACGGCGGCTGAGGGTCGTGTCACCGAGAGGGTTGTGTAATCACCCGGCTCGAACGCCGGCAGCGTATCGAACGACGCGGTGAATGTCAGCGGCTGGCCTGCCTCCACGGTCACGTCGCGGATGTCGGGCGTATCGACCGCTTCCAGCCCTCGTTCGCGCAAGACGTCATCAACCGCCGGGGGAATCAGGCCCTGGGCCACGTCCTGGAGGATCTGGTCTTTGAACCGTTGTTTGATGACGCGCGCGGGCGCCTTGCCAGGGCGGAAACCAGGGATCCTCACCTTGCGCGAGTAGTCGCGCGCCTGCCGGTCGATTTCGGCGTCGACAACCTCGCTCGGGATCTCCACGCGGACGTTCTTGCGCGTGTCGTTGACTTCGGTGAAATCGGCCTTCATCAAATCGGTGTGTTGGCAGGTTGGAGATCAGGCTTGCCGAGCCGAAGCCTCGCTTACGATCGCTACGGCGAGGCGGAGGCTGGTGCGAAAGGGGGGAGTCGAACCCCCAAAGCCTTTCGGCTACCGGATCCTAAGTCCGGCGCGTCTGCCAGTTCCGCCACTTTCGCGCGTGGCCCGCAGCCGACTTGAGCCTAACATGGGCTCTCGTGGTTGACAAACCACGCGGCCGCCTCAGAGCGGGGTATCGCGCTCGGCCCACCACCAGATGGCGAGAGCGCCGACGACAAGCACCGCCGCGGCCCCGTAGAGGGGCACCGACGGCAGGACGCGTCGGATGATGCTGACGAAGG
The DNA here is from genome assembly GCA_963725105.1 of uncultured Acidobacteriota bacterium. GTDB lineage: Bacteria > Acidobacteriota > Vicinamibacteria > Vicinamibacterales > CAVVIG01 > CAVRXZ01. Next base: position 8,688 of record CAVRXZ010000042.1, on the reverse strand, counting down.
CGCCCTCGACGAACTCCACGGCCTCTGGGCTTGCCGCGATGAGCCCCCCACGGAACAGCAGCAGCATCACGGATCCCACGACGCCCAGGACTACGAGTCCGAGGGCGACATTGAAGCTGGCGTCGACAAACCGCTCGCGCCGCCAGCGGGTCCGACGCAGCCGTGTCATGATCCGGTACCGTGAATTGTTGGGGCGCCCGGGGCACCGGCCGTGCGCGAAGCAGTTGCTCGAGCCGTCGCGCCGACTCGAGGGCGGCCGCACACTGTCGACAGGTCGCAAGATGCTCTGCGACCCGCCCCTGAGGGGACGTCTCACCGCCCGCGATGGCCTCGATCGCGTCGAGGACTTCGTCGCAGAACATGAATCACGTGTCGAGGATTCGCCGCAGCTGCTGCTTCGCGCGGTGAAGTTGAGCCCTGACCGTCGCCAACGGAAGATTCAATGCTTCTGCCAGATCTTCGTGCCGCACGCCCTCGAGATGGTCCGCGGCGATCAACAATCGATGGTTCACCGGCAGCCGGGCCATGGCCTGCTCGAGCCGGTCGCGGACTTCCAGGTTGCCGGCCTGCTGGTTCAGCGACCCCACCGTCGGCGGTGCCGCAGCACAGACATCCACCACGATGCGGAATACCCACGTCGAGAGCCGCGCTTCGCCACGGAAGTAGGGCAGCCCCCGGTGGATTCTCAGGAACACTTCCTGTGCCAGGTCCTCGGCGCGCGAGCGGTCGCTCACGCTTCGGGCGATCAGCGCAAAGACCGGATCCTTGTAGGAATCGACCAGTTCTTGGAACGCGCCCTCGTCACCCCGGCGGCATCGCTCCACGAGCGAGCGTTCAGTGGTGGCGGGAGTCATATGAGAACATGGACCTTCTGGTAGTTCTGACGCCTTCTTGAAACATTTGAGGAACCGAGTCAGTCTAATCCTGTCAGCGGCATCATCTCGGAGGCCTGATGGATTTCAGCTTTGCCTGGCCGTTCCTCATTCCAATTGTCGCCGTCGTCGGCGGCTGCACCGTGGCCATTGTGGCGACCCTGGCAAGGGCCCGGGTCCGCGAAGCGCAAATCCGTGAACGGATCGCCATGATTGAGAGGGGCCTTGTCCCGCCTCCCGAGGTGGATCCTGGAGGCTTCGATCGGGCCATTGACGAATTCGATCGGCGCGAACGGCTCCACTTTCGACGCGGCCCCGGACGTCACCGTCGTTCGGGCATCATTCTGATGGGAGTCGGATTCGGGCTGATGGTCCTCATCGGTTTCTCCAGTGGCGAAATGTCGAACGGGATAGGGGTGGGTGGCTTCCTCGTCCTCCTTGGGGTGGCCTTCATCGTCGTTTCGTTTTTCGAGGAACCGCGGCAGACTCAGTGGCACCCCCCGGCGCCACCGACCTCCCGAAATACCCCCTCCTCGGACCCGACTACACCAAATCACCTCTGATACGAGCTAACGGGGAAGGCGACCGCAGGTCGCTGCCCGCGACGGTTGTGGCGTGTCAGCGGGTCGTCGTGACCGTCTTCTTCAGCTCACGCCGCTGGAGGTACTCACCCTGGATGAGGAGATAGGTGACGAGTACTATAGATGTTGCTGACGTAGGTGACCGTCTCGCGCCCGATGCGCGCGCTTGCGATGCGCTCAACGTTGTCGAACCAGACGTTGGGATTGAGGCCCTTTTCCATGGCTTCTCGTCGAAGCTGGCGGATGCGCCCTGGGCCGGCGTTGTAGGCCGCAAACGCAAAGAGTACCTGGTTGAGCTCGTCCATCATTTCTTTCGAGTAATAGCGATCGATGATGCTGCGGACAAATTTCACGCCGGCGTGAACGTTGGGCGAACTCATGACCTCCTCATCAACTTCTGCAGTGGCCTATTTTAGGATGTCATCCACCAGCGCGTACCCCCCGGCGACGAGTGGGGAAGTCGCCCAGGAGGACGCGGCTCCAACGACAAACAGCGTCCAGCCTGTGAGAAGGACCGGTAGCCTGACGCGCTGGCCTATGCCGAAGCGCCCGCGTAATGGTTGCTGTAGCTGTGACCGTCGTTGCGTGAATAGTAGTGCTTGTGGCGGGCGAAATCGACCTTGTTGAGAACCGACGTGACCGACCGAGGGTTGGCGGACTGAATCGTTTCAACGGCCCGATGCGCCACACGCCGGCGCGTCATTTCAGCGCCAACCACGTAGACGACACCTGCCACTGAGGGCGCGAGGATCACGGCGTCGGAGACCGCGAGTACCGGCGCCGTATCGATGAGAATCCAGTCGAAGGCGCCGTACGGCAGATTGGCCAGCAGCGTCTTCATCCGCTCGGAGCCGAGCAGCTCCGATGGGTTCGCCGGCGGCGTTCCGGCTGTAATTGCCAGCAGGTTGGTATCGACAGTCTGTTGAATGACATCGCGGACGCGAGCCTGACCCGACAGCACCTGCGCGAGGCCGCGATCATTCGTGAGGCGCAGCGGCCGGTGCAGCCCGGGGTGCCTCAAGTCGGCGTCAATCAGCAGCACGCGGGCGCCTCCGTAGGCGAGCGCCATCGCGATGTTCACGGCGGTGATGGTTTTGCCTTCCAGCCGCTGCGCGCTGGTCACCACGAGGATCTTGGTGCCCGGCGCGGTATACCTCGAGACGAGCGCGGTGCGGAGCGTCTTGAACGATTCGCCGAACTCGTTCGGCACCTGCGCCGAGGCGAGCAGCGGGTGCGCGTCGCCGCGTACCGCCGGCACGAGGCCGAGGAACGGAAGCTTCAGGCGCTGGCTGATGTCTTCGGGCGTGTCGATCGTGTCGTTCATGCAGTCCAGCCCGTACGCGGCTGCCAGCGCCAGGACGAGTCCGATGGCCAGCGCCATCATCCAGGCAGGCACGCGTCCTTGGGTCTGGTACAGCGGCTCGCCCAAATATCCCTGAATCATGATCCCGGTAAAGACCAGGACGAACACGGCAGCAGCAACGTAGCGGAACCGATGGACGAAGGCGAAGCGGTTGAGATTCATGTGAAGCTTCCCGAGTATTATCGGTACGTCTTACCGAGGATGACAGGGCGTCACAGTGCCGGGACGTGCAACAAGAGGACTCTGGCTGCGGGCCGCGCTGCTTCTTCTTGCGGTGTTCGCCGCCGTCTCGCCCTTCCCGCCGACGTTCATCGAGTCGGTGTACTCGACCGGCGTATATCCGGTTCTCCAGCCACTCATCACGTCGGCGTCGAATCTTGCACCCTTCGCGCTCTTCGATGCGCTGATCGTCCTGACGCTGGCCGCCTGGCTCCTGACCGTCGGCCTGGACATTCGACGCGCCCACGGATCGTGGATCAGGGGCATCGGCACGATCGTCCTGCGCACGTTGTGCTGGATGGCGACGCTGTATCTCGCCTTTCTCGTGGTGTGGGGGCTCAACTACCGGCGCATGAAGCTGATCGATCGGCTCGAGTACGAGCCTCGGGCCGTTTCAACGGAAAGCGCTCGCATGCTTGCGATCACCGCGGCGGACCAGCTCAATGCCCTCTATGGTCCCGCTCATGGTGAGGGCTGGCCATCTCCCGGCTCGATCGAGGCTTCGCTCGCAAGAGCCGCCCGTCAGGTACAAGACGAGCTCGGGCTGGTCGCCACCGGTGTCGTCGCTCGACCGAAGGCGACGCTCCTTGACCCCTATTTTCGTCGCGCGGGGATCACCGGGATGACCGATCCGTACTTTCTCGAGACGCTCGTCGCACGCGATCTCCTTCCCTTCGAGCGGCCGTTTGTCGTGGCTCACGAGTGGGGCCATCTGGAAGGGTTCGCCGACGAATCGGAAGCGAGCTTCGTTGGGTGGCTGACGTGCCTTCGCAGCTCGCGTCCTGATCAGTACAGCGGCTGGCTGTTTCTCTACGACGAACTGACCGACGCGATGAGCGACGCCGAGAGGCGGGCCGCCGACGCCCGCCTGGAAGCCGGGCCTCGCGCCGATCGGCAGGCCATTGTCGAACGCGTCCGCCTGCAGGTGAATCGTCGGTTGTCCGCGGCGGGCCTGAAAGTCTACGACCGCTATCTCAAGGCGAACCGCATAGAGGCCGGTGCCGCCAGCTACGGGGAAGTGGTCCGTCTGGTGCTCGGCGTCCGCTTTGGTCCCAGTTGGACGCCTCAGCGGGCCAGGCCCGCGGATCGGCACGGTGCGAACGGCTATCCAATCGGCGTGATCGCGCGCAGCTCCGATTCACGTGGCTCGTTGCCGTAATACACGTGATCGAGAAACAGTCCCGACGCGGGCGCTGTCAGGCGTGCAGGCTGGTTCGAGGCGTCCGCCAGAAACGAGGCGGCAGCGCTCGCCTCCAGCCGCCCGCGTCCGATTTCCACGAGCACGCCCACCAGGCGACGCACCATCTTCCAGAGAAAATGGGACCCCTCGATTCCCACCAGGACGAGCGGTCCAGACTCGACGATGTCGAGACGTTCGACCAGCACGAGGGTTGACCGAGGCTTGTCACCCTCGTCGCCAGGCTCCGGCAGATCGGGAGCAACAGTAAACGACCGGAAGTCCCGCATTCCAATGAACGCGCTCGCTGCCCGCTTCATGGACTCTGTCTCGATCGGTTCCTTCACCCACCACACGAAAGCCTTGGCGAATGCGGTCCGGCGTCTGGCGATCTGATAAACGTATCGCCTCGCCACCGCGTCGTGGCGCGCATGAAAGCGGCGACCCGCATTCTCAACGCGCAGGATGTTGATATCCGCCGGGAGTTCGTCATTCAAGCGATGGGTCAACGCGGCGGCTGGCAGGGACGTGACGACGTCGAGATGGGCGACTTGCGCTCGCGCGTGCACGCCCGCGTCAGTGCGGCCCGATCCGTACAGCTCGAAGTCGCGGCGGCCGGTCACTGTGCGGACGGCCCGGTCGATCTCACCCTGGACGCTTCGCGCGTTCTTCTGAATCTGCCAGCCGCTGAAACGTGTGCCGGCATATTCGATCGTCAACCTGAACCGGGCCACGCTCAATTGTAGCCGCTCGGGACGCGTGGTAACCTTGCGCGGACGCGTGGCCCGCACAGGCGATCGACGACGAAACCCTCGGGGTGGCCGCCGCTCCGGCGATCGACCGGGCAAGTGTCCGACGCTGCTGGTCGCTGAAAGTCACGTCGACCTGCGCACGCAGCTGGTGCAGTTCCTGGATGGCTGCAACTTTCAAGTTGAAACGGCCGGAACCGCGGACGAAGTGTTCTCCGTACTGCGCCGGGATCGGCCCGCCGCTGTCCTGATCGACTCGGCGCTTCCGGATTTGTCGCCCTGGCAACTCGGCGCGTGGTTGATGGGGGATCGGCAGGCCCCTCGCACGCCGATGATCGTCCTCGGGCGCGAAGACACCGAACAACAGGGCGCCGCGACGGAATTCCAGCCGCAGGAAGTGCTGCCCAAGCCGTTCGAACTCTCCTCACTCCTGGAATCCGTCCGCCGTGCGCTTCGAGCGGCGCCACCCCCCTGATCGGAGTGCGCCTTCTCGAGCCGCATGCGTTGCCGGTTTCAGTGCGTCCGACTCGCGCGGCCCTTCATCAGATGCCCGCGAACACGTCGTTCGCCGGCCGGTGCTCGAGCGGCGGTCCCCACGCCTGACGCAGGACGTCGAAGCTGAGCAGCCGCTCGGCGTCGGGCCGCTTCAGGTACAGCTTGTCCAGCGTGACGCGCTGCGTCTTGTGTGCCGCGAGCGCCTGCGCGCGCTGTTGCCACCAGGTCGACGTGTCGACGAGAAAATCGACGCCGGCCCTCGGCGGAAACTCTCCCTCGTCCCACGGCATGACCGGCGGCGTCCACAGCAGCCGCGTCACGGTGTGGGCGGGGCCGAGTTCGGGATGCCATCGCGGATCCGTCGCGGCCGCGATCGCGTCTGACGCGAAACGGCTGATGGCCAGATGGTCGGTGTGAAATGTCAGGCCGTGCGGATCGAACGTGACGACAATCGAAGGACGCTCGCGGCGGATCGTGGCCACGAGCGAGCGCTGGATCTCTTCGATCGGCGCTTCCGACAGCTGCTTGTCCTGATAGGGGAGAATCTCCAGCACATCGAACTTCAGAATGCGCGCAGCTTCCCGCAGTTCCTGCTCACGAACGTGAGCCAGTTCCTCGGACGCGCAGAGGCCGCCTGTGGTGCCACGCTCGCCCCTGGTGGCGGTCACCAGCACCGTTCGAACGCCTTCATCATGATATCGGGCCGCGACGCCGGACCCCCAGTGGCTCTCGTCGTCGGGATGGGCGAAGACGAACAGAATCGATCGTGTCATGCGTCATTGAAATTCAATATTAGAAGATCGTGAAGGCAGGCCTCATTTCTCGCTGAAGATGATCGGCAGGCCCGACTTGCTGTTGCCGATGACGACAACCTTCGCATTGGAGCTCGAGGCGAGCTTCTCCGTCGCTTCGATGCCCTTCCATTCCAGCAGCTGTGAACTGATTCCCTGCGCGACAATCCGCTGGAAGTCGGCAATGCCTTGCGCTTCAATGCGCTTGCGTTCCGCCTCCTGCTGCTCCTTCTGCAGCACGAACTTCATCTGTTCGGCTTCTTGTTCGCGCCTGAGTTTCTCCTGAATCGCATTCGCCACGACGGGCGGCAACCCGATCTTTCTGAGCAGTACCTGCTGAACCATGATTCCGCGGTCGCCGGCGAGCCGTCTGAAGAGTCCAAACATCTCGCCGGCGATCTTTTCCCGTTCGGCGGAATAGAGCGCCTTGGCTTCGGTACGACGCCGTGATTTCGCGAATGGCCGATCGGAACTGCGGTTCGACCACGGTCCCGACATAGTCCTGGCCGACCGTGCGGTACACGTCTGCCGCCTTGGCAGGGTCAAGCTGGAAGAGCAGCGACGTTTCGAGAGAAAGAATCAGGCCCTCTTGTGACGGAACCTCCGCCACTTCCTTGATCTCCTGCGTCTGGATGGACATCTTGACGACGCTGGTGAACGGAAGGACGAAGCGAATTCCCGCGGGCAGTGTCTGAGACGAGACCTGACCGAAGAAATCCTTCACGCCGACATGACCGGCCGGAACGGTGCGGACGGGCCCCAGAAACAGGAGCACGAACAGACAGATGATGATGAACACGACACCAGCCACGGTCCGGGGCCGGCGGGGAAACACAGCAATCGGCTCGAGATTCCGTTCCATGATGTCGCTCCTTGAAGCAGTTGCTTACTCGTGTCGCCACTCAGCGTCGATGAACTCGTCGGTGGGACGCATTGGAGAATATGGCCGACCCTGGGCGATTGCGGTCCGATGGAATTCCGCCGCGGGCGTCGGGCACAGCCGGACGAACATCTCAACAGCAATCAGAAGAACTGCAAGGTCGTCGAGTTGCCCAATAATCGGCAGCACGTCGGGAATGAAGTCGAGCGGCGAGAGAATGTAGGCGACGGTCAGTAGCGGAACCGACTTGGTCAGCCACCACACACGCGGCTCGCGAACCAGGCGCATCGCAAGCCGTGCCTGTGAGATGACTGTTCGCAGCAGACCCGGCCGCGACAACCATGACGTCACGCGAGCCGCCATCGTCCCCTCACCTTACCATGACCCGATTCATCAATGTTTCAGACGAGGGCGGGCGCCTCATCGTTCGGTTCGAGCGCCGTGACCATGCGGCTGGCCTCCGGCCACGTCCCGTCCAGGAACTTCGTGACCGAATCGAACACGACCTGCGGGTTCTCGATCCAGGGTGCGTGGCCGGCGTGTTCGACCGTGACGAGCCTGGCATTCGGCAGCATCAAGGCCCACTCGCGCGCGCCGCCGTAGGGGGCGCTTCGGTCCTTGCGCCCGTGGACGATGAGAACCGGCAGCGTTGCACGCGAGACCATGTCCTTCGACAGGTTGAGGCGCGCAATAGACGGCAGGATGTGCTCCGTCCAGTTCGCCATGAAGTTCATCTGGTTCGGCAGATCGCAGCGGTCCCATTTCAGCTTGATCGTGTCGGCCGGATCGACCACGTAGATCGGCAGCATGATCGACCAGAAGGCCCGGCAGAACTGTTGCTGATCGAGGGACCCGCGGCGGCTCATGAGATCGGCAAGTCGCGAAAGGGCTTCCCGAAGCGTGTCGTCCGCACCGGTCAGATGGGCAGGATAGGACGTGCCGGGACGGGGTTCCATTGGACCGATCTGTACGACTCGGCTGACGTGCTGAGGGTACTTCAACGCGTACAGGATGGCCGCGACGCCCATATAGGAATGTCCCATCACGGCAACCTCGCGCAGTCCGAAATGCCGCCGGATTGTTTCAATGTCGTCAACAGTGTGATGGATGCCCCGGTTCAGTCGCGAGGCGTCGGTCACCGAACCTGAGCGACCGCCGTTGCGTGGATCGACGAAGATGACCATCCGGTTGTGGCCAAGCTGCTGGAAGTGCTCGAACAAGAACAACCCGTTCAGGACGACCAACGCACGCGGTCCCTCGCCTGACCATTGGACAAAGAGACGGACGCCGTCCTCGGTGGACACATAGCCTTCTTCGTACGGCACGGTAGCAGCTCGCTTTCCTGAGATGTTGCGCCAAAAAAAGGAGCCGCGAGGGCGCGGCTCCAGAAAAGACAAAAGCCGCGACGGTCGCGGCTCCAAGGCACGATGCTATGCGAACGTGCGCGGGTCGGTCAATACTGGAACGGTGAAAGGGGTCTGCGTCGCTGCCGGGGTGACCGCGTTGGTGACGGGTCCGCTCCTGTCGGCTGCCGGCTCGACCTATCAACCGGCGCGAGCCG
>CAVRXZ010000041.1:0-18418 GCA_963725105.1 uncultured Acidobacteriota bacterium | reverse complement strand
TTGTAACCCTCTCGACGTTACGTATTGCTCTTACCCAATTCCCCAATTCCCCAATCTAGACCCTGGGTCCTGCGGCTTTGACCTCGGCGCTGACCTCGCCTTCAAAGGTCTTGAAGTTCTCGGAAAACATGCGGGCGAGTCTGGCGGCCTGCGCGTCATATGCCGCCGGATCAGCCCACGTCTTCCGCGGCGTCAGCACCCCGGGCGCCACGCCGGGACAAGACGTCGGCACGTCAACATTGAAGATGGGGTCGCACTCGAACGCCACGCGATCCAGCGCGCCGGACAGGGCCGCACTGATCATGGCGCGAGTGTACGCAATCTTCATCCGGCTGCCGGTGCCATACGCCCCGCCGGTCCATCCAGTGTTCACCAGCCAGACGTGCGACCCGTGGCGGGCGATCTTCTCGCCGAGCATCCGCGAGTAGGCGCCTGGCGCCAGAGGGAGGAACGGTGCGCCGAAGCAGGTGCTGAAGGTCGCGCTCGGGTCCGTCACCCCCTTCTCGGTCCCGGCCACCTTGGCCGTATATCCCGACAGGAAGTGATACATGGCGCCGGCCGGCGTCAGACGGGAAATCGGCGGCAACACGCCAAACGCATCGGCCGCGAGCATCACGATGTTCCGGGGATGGCTGGCCTGCCCCGATGGAACCGCGTTGTCAATAAACTCGATCGGATAGGCCGCGCGCGTATTCTCGGTCAGCCGGGCATCGTCGAGGTCGAGGCGCCTGGTGTTCGGATCCACCACAACGTTCTCGAGCACGGTGCCAAATCGCCGAGTCGTCGCATAGATCTGGGGCTCGGCCTCCGCGGACAATCGGATGGTCTTCGCGTAGCAGCCGCCTTCGAAATTGAACACACCGCGCTCGCTCCAGCCGTGCTCGTCGTCGCCGATGAGCATCCGCTCGGGGTCGCTCGAGAGCGTCGTCTTGCCGGTGCCAGACAACCCGAAAAACAGGGCGACGTCGCCGTCCCTGCCGACATTCGCCGAACAGTGCATCGACAGCACGCCGCGGAGTGGCAGCGTGTAGTTGAGCACGCTGAAGATCGACTTCTTCATCTCCCCTGCGTAGCTCGTGCCGCCGATCAGAACCAGCTTCTTGGAGAAATGGAGGGCGATCACCGTCTCGCCGCTGGTGCCGTGCCGCTTCGGATCGGCGCGAAACGTGGGCGCCGCGATCACCGTGAACTCAGGCGTTCGGTCCGGGCTGGCAGCAGGATCAACAATGAACAGGTTGCGGGCGAACAGGTTGTGCCACGCATACTCGTTGATGACCCTGACGGCCATGCGGAACTCAGGATCGGCACCGGCGTGACAGTCCAGCACGTACAGCTCTTTGCCCTTGAGCGACGCAAGAAGGTCGCGTTGCAGGACCTCGAAATGGCCGGGATCCATCGGCCGGTTGACCTTCCCCCAGGCAATGTGAGCCTCACTCGACGGCTCGCGGACGACGAATTTGTCGTTAGGCGAGCGGCCGGTGTGTTGACCGGTGTAACAGGCCAGCGGGCCGTCGGCAGCCAGTACGCCCTCCTGCTTCCGTAACGCTTCTTCATACAAGGCTGCCGGGGCCAGATTCCACTTGACCTTCTCGCTGTCGATCCCTTCCCGCTCGAGGCCCAAATGCGGCTTCACGCCCGTAGTCATTCAGTGCTCCAAAGTCGCTGTTACCAGGAGGATACGCGGAATTAGTGATGGTACCGTCTGGGTCCCGGCAAGTCAACAATTCGGAGAGGCCTGAGGTAGACTGTAAACAGCCCGCTGGCCCGATCGTAATCCCCTATGAGTGAATACCGCACTGCCGGAACACCACGCACTGACTCGTCTGCCGAGCCGGGCCCCAGCCATGCGCCGGCAGTCGGACACCGCGCCATCCCGCCGGTGTCGCCAGACACGAAGGCGGCCGTCCAGATTCGACGGCTCGTGGAGCGCGGAGAACTGGATGACGCACGCGAGCAGTTTTCGGGACTCGTGGAAAGCCAGCAACGGCGAGCGCTCAGAATTGCCTATCAGTACCTTCGGGATGCCGCCGAGGCCGAAGAAGCGGTCCAGGACGCGTTCGTCAAGGTGTTTGCCCATATCACGTCCTATCGGGAAGCCTGGCCATTCGAGGTCTGGTTCACCAGAATTCTTGTCAACGGCTGTCTGGACCGCCGGAAGGCGCGGGCGCGGCGTGAGCGATGGCTGATTCCATCCGGCGAAACCGGCGCAGCGTTCGCTCGTCACCCGCCGGCCTCGTCGCCCGACGCAAGCCCCGAGGCCCGGCTGCTGGCACGCGAGCGTCGTGCGCGCATTGCGGAAGCAGTCGATCGTCTCGATGGTCGCCAACGCACGGTCTTCATGTTGTGTCAGTACGGTGACTGCACGCCGCGCGAGGTGAGTGCGATCACCGGGCTGAACGAGTCGACCGTGCGTGTCCACATGTTCCGCGCTGTCCGCAAACTGCGCGCGTTGCTCGGAGGTCGGCTGTGATGACGACCCGGCGTCGCCACCTTCGCGACGAGGCCCTGTTCGACTGCTACGTGACCGAACGAAGCGGTGAGCCGGTCGATCCGCGGCTGGCCGATCATCTGGCCGATTGCGGCGAGTGCCGGGACCGCTACGCTCAGATCACCACATTCAGCGAAGCCCTGAGTATTGAAGCCGCGGTCGAAGCGGATGCGCTTTTCACCCCGGATCGCCTGAACGCGCTCCAGCAGCATATTGCCCGGCAACTTGAGCACCTGGGGCATCCTGCGCGAGTCATCGCTTTCCCGCGACCGGCAGTGGCCTACCGCACCGGCCGCGCTGTGCCGCGGTTTGCGAAACGCTGGGTGGCCGCATCGGTTGCGGCGGGCCTGTTCATCGGCGTCGGCACCGGATTGTTCCTCGACTGGGGGGCATCAAGGACTCCGCCGCGCCGCGCCGCCGCCGCGGATCGTCAGCTGCTTCGCGCCCCGCGTGCCGTCAGCAGCCTCCTGACTGGCCCGCAGCTCATCGAAGCCGACGACGTGTTTTTGTCGGAGCTCGAAGCTGCCTGCGAGCGCCCGCGGATTCGAGCGCTTTCCGCGGTCGACGCTCTGACGCCGCACGTGCGCGAAGTCTCTCTGCGATGAGGTCGTGATCTGGCCTCGCTGATCTTTCGAAAGGGTCTCGATCTAAAGAACGCGGTGGCGGGCACGCTGTCGGAGAATTATCACAGCGCCCTCGTCGAACGCATCCGGAACGAGGCGTTCGCTTACCGCACTGGACGCTTGAGTGTTCATCTCGCGCGCGAATTCGGCTTCTGCTATGGCGTCGACCGGGCTGTTGATTACGCCTATCAGACCCGAGAGCGATTTCCCGATCGTTCTGTCTATCTGACGGGCGAAATCATCCACAACCCGCACGTCAACGACAAGCTGCGCGCGATTGGGATCGGCTTCCTCAGCGATCCGCAGTGTTCGGTCGACCGTCTGGGGCCAGACGACGTAGTGATTCTTCCGGCATTCGGTGTCACGGTCGCGCTGCTTCAGCAACTGGAGCAACGCGGATGCACCCTGGTGGACACCACCTGCGGTTCTGTGCTGAACGTCTGGAAGAACGTGCGCAGGTATTGCGACGGTGGATTCACCTCAATCATTCACGGCAAGGCGCGGCATGAGGAGACCCAGGCCACGGCATCGCAGGCTGTGGCCTACGGTGGACGGTATCTGGTTGTCTACGACCGCAACGAAACTATGGTCGTGTGCGACTACATTCGATCGGGCGGCGACGCGGATGCGTTTCTTTCGCGTTTTGCCGCCGTTGCATCGGCCGGATTCCATCCAGATCGCGACCTGCGGCGGATCGGGCTGGCCAATCAGACCACCATGCTCATGTCCGAATCCCTGGAAATCAGCGACCTGTTCAAGACAGCCATGTGCGACCGTTACGGCGCCGGCGCGATGCCCGATCACTTCCAGGCCTTCGACACGATCTGCAGCGCAACGCAGGACCGCCAGGATGCCGTGGTGGCGCTCCTCGAAACGACCCCGATCGACCTGATGCTCGTGATCGGCGGCTACAACAGCAGCAACACCTGCAACCTCGCGCGCATTTGCGCCGCCTCGCGGCCCACCTTTCATATCGCGGATCCCGAGTGCCTCGTGTCGGCGGACAGCATCCGCCACCGGCCGCCCGGTGTTGGCCACCCTGAGATCACTTCAGACGGCTGGTTCCCGAAGACCGGCCCCGTCCGGGTCGGCCTCACCTCCGGTGCATCGACCCCCGACAACCTGGTAGGAGCCGCCATCGTCCGGCTGGCTGAACTGGCAGGGCCTGCGGCCTCCTTCCCAACCTAAATGAAATCCTGGTCCGCGTCGTATTGAAATGTAGGGTTGGTTTGAAAGGTCTGCCATGAAGTCCAGCGTTATCAGCCACATAGTCGTCGTGCTGCTTCTGGGGGTCCTGGCCCGGAGCTCGGCCGCGCAGACCGTGTGGTGGAAGGACGAGAAGGTGATCCGCGAGCTCGGGCTGACACCCGATCAGTCGGGACGGATCGACGCCGTTTTTCGTGCGAACTACCCCCAGCTCAATCAAAGCAAGGAGGAGCTGGACCGGCAGGAAGACGAGCTGTCGCGCCTCATCACGACCAACGCGGACGATGGCCAGGTTAACCGGCAGATCGACCGGGTCGAGACTGTGCGCGCCAGCCTGAACAAGACCCGGACGCTGATGCTCCTTAACATGGTGCGGGTCATGACGCCGGAACAGCGCGTCAAGTTCAACCCGATTCACGAACAGTGGCTGCGCGACCACCCGCGGCCGCCCCGGGCGGCGCCCAGGCCGGCGCCCTGAGTCCCACCCCTGATCTGTCAAGAGGAAGAACGTCATGAACTGCCGCGGATTGATCCGGATACTTGCGACCGCCTTCTGGCTTGCTGGCCCAGCTTCTCCGCTACTGGCCCAACAGCCGTCAGAGGCACACATTCAGGAGCTCATTCGTCATGCCGCTGAACGCGCGGCCGCCGCTCAGGGCGGCGGGCCGAACCCCGGTCAGCCCGCGCCGGGCCAGACGCCGCCCGCCACGGCACGCCCGGTTGTTCGCCTGACGCTCGACGACTCTGTCAGGCTGGCACTGGAACGGAATCTGGACATCGCCGTCCAGCGCTTGAATCCACAGATTACCGATATCTCGATTTCGAGCCTGCAGGCCACCTACCACCCATCGCTGACGTCAACCGTGGCTCAGCAGGCGCAGACACAGGCACCGCTCAGCCAGCTTCAGCTGGGCTCGGGCGGCGGAAGCGTGGACGCAAATACCACCACCTACAACGCGGGCATTGCTCAGTCGATTCCGTGGGGCGGCGGATCCTTTCAGCTCGCGTTGAACAACAGCCGCCAGTCGACCAACAGCAACAACGCTTTCTACAATCCGCAGTTTCAGTCCGTCTGGTCGGGCGTCTACCTTCAACCCCTGTTCAGGGGTTTCAGGACCGACACGACCCGTCAGCAGCTGGCCGTGACGAAGATCAACCGTGACATCTCCGACGTCCAGCTCCAGTCGCTGATTGTCAACACGTTGTCGAACGTGCGAAACGCATATTGGGAGCTCGTCTATTCCGTTCAAGCCGTCGAGGTCGCCCGCCAATCGCTCGATCTGGCGGCCAAACTCGTAGAGGATAACCAGACTCGCGTCCAAATCGGCACGCTCGCGCCCATCGATGTGGTGCAGGCTCAGTCCGAGGCCGCCACGCGGCGCCAGGCGCTCGTCGCCGCCGAGTCGACTCGTCGGACCAACGAGCTGAACCTGAAGAAACTCATCGTCAACGGCACGCAGGACCCCAACTGGAACGCATCTCTCGATCCCAGCGATCGACCGGAGTTCCGGCCGGAGGCGATCGACGTGGAATCCGCCGTGCGCCGTGCGCTCAGCGAACGCACGGATATGTCAATCGCCAAGAAGAGCGTCGACAGCAACGATGAGACGCTCAAGTACCTACGCGATCAACTCTTGCCGCAGGCCGACCTGCAGGTGAACTACGGGCTGCAGGGAGTTGGCGGTCCTTACCTCCAGCGCTCGCAAAGTGGCGTGCTGGGCAGCAGCGTCACCACGGTCGTGCCGGGGGGCGTTGCGGACGCCTTCGGCACCCTCTTCCGAAACAACTACCCACGGTGGACGGTTCAACTCAATTTCTCGTATCCGATCGGTCTCAGCTCGCAGGAGGCCGCCGTCGCACGGGCACGCGTTCAGTTGAATCAGGTGCAGGCACAGGTCAAGCAAATCGAGCTGCAGGTGGCATCGGAGGTGACGAACAACGCCATTTCCGTCCAGAACGCCGCGGAGTCCGTTCAGGCGTCGCAGGCGGCCCGGGAGCTGTCGCAGCGCAAGCTCGAGGCCGAGCAGAGCAAGTTTGAGGTGGGCATGTCGACGAACTACTTCGTCGTCCAGGCCCAGCGCGATTTGTCTGACGCACAGAACAGCGAGCTTCGCGCTGTGCTCGACTACCGCAAGGCCCTGGTTGAGTTCGAGCGCGTGCAGCAGACGACGCTGCAGAGCGCAAACGTGACGCTGCTGACTGCAGCCAGCTCGGGTGGCACCCCAGCGCAGGCGGCAGCCACCGCTGCCACGAGTACTGGCAGCACCGGAGCGGTGACCATAGGGCGCTAGCATGAAACGAGTTCTTACCATCGCCCTTGTCGTCGCGGTGATCGGCGGCGCAGCGGCGGCGTACTACATGCGCCGCGGCGGCCCCGAACCCACCGTAAATACGTCGCCCGTCACTCGAGGGGAGCTCGTGGACACGGTCGGGGCGACCGGAACGCTCCAGGCGGTCACCACCGTGCAGGTCGGCAGCCAGGTCTCCGGCATCATTTCGGAGCTGCGCGCCGACTTTAATTCAATCGTGCACAAGGATCAGATCATCGCGAAGCTGGATCCCTCGCTGTTCGCCGCGCAGGTCGAGCAGGCCAAGGCCAGCCTGGCGAAGACGCGCGCCGACCTCGAACGGAGCAAGGTTGAGCTCCTCGACGCCCAGACCAAGTTCAGGCGCGCGGAGGAGCTGACGGACAGGAAGCTGCTTCCTCAAAGCGAATTCGATGCTGCGAAAATCGCTGTCGATTCCGCACAGGCCCAGTTGAAGTCGTCGGAGGCGGCTGTCGTCCAGGCACAGGCGACCCTCAACCAGAACCAGGTCAACCTCGAGCACACCATCATCACGGCGCCCATTGAAGGGATCGTGATTCAACGCAGCGTCGACGTCGGCCAGACTGTCGCGGCGAGTCTTCAATCGCCCACTCTCTTCATCATCGCCGCCGATCTGACGAAGATGCAGGTCAACGCCAATATCGACGAATCCGATGTCGGGCGCATCCGTCCGAAGCAGGTGGTGGTCTTTCGAGTCGACGCGTACCCCGGCGATCAGTTCACGGGCATGGTGTCTCAGATCCGTCTGCAGCCGATCGTCGTCCAGAACGTCACAACCTACGGAACGATCATCGACGTGCCGAACCCCGACCTCAGGCTGAAGCCCGGCATGACGGCGAACCTCCGCGTGCAGATTGCCAGGCGCGCGGACGTCGCCCGGATCCCGAACGCCGCGATCCGGTTCAGGCCGACCAACGATGTCTTCGCCGCACTGAACCAGACGCCCGAGCCGCAATGGCTCGCAGCAACGGCCGGGCGCGGCCGCAACGGTGGAGGGCGCAGCGACGTGCCCCCCGATACGGACGCGGCGGCAGCGGGCCAGCGCGGACCCGGCACTGGTCGAGCGGGAGATGGCGCCGGCGGCGCCGAGGCTCGCGACCGCATGCTGGAGCGGTTCAAGGACATGTCGCCCGCCGATCGTCAGCAGTTCATTGCCCGGATGAAGGAACGCGGGGTGGACGTCAGCGCCTTTGAGTCGCTGGCAAAAACCCAGCGGGGCGAAAGCAAAGCGCCGGGGCAGAAACCCCAGCGCGTCGCTGAAACCATCGACGCGCTCTTTGCGCCGCTGCCTCCGGTCGAATCGAAGGGCCGCGTCTGGCTGTTTGTCAACAAGCAGCTCAAACCCGTGAGCCTTCGCCTCGGAATTACGGACGGCACGAACACAGAACTTCTCAGCGGCGACGTGCAGCCGGGGCTCGAGCTTGTCACCGGAATCATCACCGCCACGCGCGCAACGCAGTCGACCAACACCAGTAATCCGCTGCTCGGGGGCCAGCAGCCCGGGAACCGCGGGTTCGGCGGCGGGGGCTTTGGCGGTGGAGGGCGGGGCCGCTAGATCATGCCCGCTGTCATAAGCGTCAAGAACCTGGTCAAGACCTACGTGGTCGGTGAAGTCGAGGTGCCGGCGCTGCGTGGCATTAATCTCGACGTTCAACCTGGTGAGTTTCTCGCGGTAACGGGAGCGTCCGGCTCGGGCAAGTCGACGTTCATGCACATCGTCGGATGCCTCGACAAACCCAGTTCCGGGCAGTACTTCCTCGACGGGCAGGATGTCTCGCGGATGTCCAGGGATCAGCTTGCGGCGGTACGCAACAGAAAGATCGGATTCGTCTTTCAGGGGTTCAATCTGCTTGCGCGGACCTCTGCGCTCGACAACGTCGAACTGCCGCTGCTGTACGGGAACTCTCCGCTGAAATCCGCCGATCGCCACCAGCGCGCGATGGAAGTTCTGAAAGCCGTCGGTCTCGAAAACCGCGCCGACCATCATCCGAATCAGCTGTCGGGCGGACAGCAGCAACGCGTCGCCATCGCGCGGGCCCTGATCAACAGGCCTTCGATCCTGTTGGCCGACGAACCCACGGGAAATCTCGATACCCGAACGAGCATCGAGGTGATGGACATCTTTCAACATCTCAACACCGACCGCGGCATCACGGTTGTGTTGATCACGCACGAAACAGATATTGCGGAGTACGGATCGCGGATCGTGCAGTTTCGCGATGGCCTGCTCGTGTCGGATCGCGCCGTGGTGAACCGCCGCCAGGCGCGGGACGAGCTGGCCTCGCTGACTGTCGAAGCCGCGGTAGGATAGGAACCCGGGAGAGGAACGAAGTCATGTCAGTGCTGATGGTTCTGCGAATCGCGTTCAAAGCGCTGGCCCGCAACAAGATGCGCACCGCGCTGACCATGCTCGGCATGATTATCGGGGTGGCCGCCGTCATCACCATGGTGGCGCTCGGAACCGGGGCACAGTCTCAGATCGATTCAGCGGTCCAGTCCGTCGGCACCAATACGATCATCGTGAACTCGGGCAACTGGACGACTGGCGGTGTGCGGCAAGGGCAGGGGCAAGCCAGCACGATGACCCCTGAGGACGCCAACGCGATTGCTCAGGTCCCGGGCGTGCTCTACGCAGCAGCCGGTTCGAACTTCCGCGCCCAGATGGTCGCCGGCAACCAGAACTGGAACACGCAGCTTCAAGGCACCAACATCGACTTCCCGCTGATTAACGCCTGGCCGGCCGAACCTGGCGCGTTCTTCACCGCCGTCGACGTTCAGACCGCGGCCAAAGTGGTCGTGCTCGGCTCCATCGTTCGCGACCAGCTCTTCGGTCCCGACGTGAACCCCGTCGGCTCGGTCATCCGGATCGCGGGGCAGCCCTTCACCGTCCTTGGAGTCATGGCGACAAAGGGCCAGTCGCAGATGGGTCAGGACCGTGACGACGTCGCGTTCGCGCCATACACGACGGTCATGAAGAAGCTGCGCGGCGTGACGTTCATCAACAATGTCAACGTCATGGCCGCGGACTCGACGCAGGTGGCAGCAGTAGCCGATCGGATCGCGGCGCTCCTCCGCGTCCGACACAAGATTCAGCCCGGCGATCCCGACGATTTCATGGTCCGGACGATCGAGGAAATGGCCAGCGTCCGGAAGGAAGCCACGCAGACAATGGCGGCTTTGCTCGCCAGCATCGCGGGCGTTTCGCTGCTCGTCGGCGGCATCGGCATCATGAACATCATGCTCGTGTCGGTCACCGAACGGACGCGTGAAATCGGCTTGCGCATGGCCATCGGCGCACGCGGCCGCGACGTGCTGCTGCAGTTCCTCGTCGAAGCGGTCGTGCTCAGTCTCGTAGGCGGCGGGATTGGCATCGCGCTTGGCTTTGGCGTCGCGCGTGGCGTCACCCTGTGGCAGGGCTGGCCGACGGCCGTCTCGCCCAACGCCGTCTTGATGGCATTCGGGTTCGCGGCGGCAACCGGCGTGTTTTTCGGGTTCTATCCGGCGCGGAAAGCGGCGGCGCTGGACCCCATCGAGGCACTTCGTTTCGAGTAGTCACCAGGACGGCCGGAGGTAATCACAGAATCGGCATGCGCGCTCCCCATTCCCTTGCTGCTCTCGTCTTCACCGCGACGTCGCTGGCGTCGCTGGCGTGTTCCGGTGGGGCGGCGTCCACACCCATCCCGGCCGGCGGCGGGCGTGGCGGGGCGCCGGTGCCCGTCACGATTGGCACGATCACCCGGAAATCGATGCCGATTGACATTCGCGCGATTGGCTCCGCCGAACCGTACTCCACGGTCGCCGTCCGCGCACAGATCACCGGCCAGCTCGAGTCCGTCACCTTCAAGGAGGGCGACGACGTCAAGGTGAACCAGGTATTGTTCCGGCTCGACAGGAGGCCGCTCCAGGCCTCCCTCCTGCAGGCTGAGGCGAACCTCGCGCGCGACATCGCCCAGTCGGCGAACGCCGTGTCCCAGGCGAAGCGATATGAGGACCTGGCCGATCGCGGCATCGCGACCCGTGAACAGGTGGATGCGACTCGCGCCGGGGCGGCCGCACTCAACGCCACCGTCGAGGCCGACCGCGCCGCAGTGGAAAGTGCCAGGCTGCAGCTGCAGTACGCCACCATCACCGCTCCACTGTCAGGTCGGACCGGCGCCTTGATGGTGCACGAGGGCAACCTTGTCCGCGCCAACGACACCGTGCCGCTCGTTGTCATCAACCAGGTGTCTCCTTTGTACGTGTCGTTTGGGATCCCTGAATCCCGCCTGTCGGACCTCAAGCGTTACATGACGCAGAACACGCTCAAGGTGGAGGCCACAATCCCCAATGACGAGGGCGCCATGTCGTCCGGCCGGATCACGTTCGTCGACAACGCTGTGGATGCAACCACCGGTACGATCAAAATCAAAGCGAGCTTCCCCAACGTCGATCGCCGTCTCTGGCCGGGCCAGTTTGTCAACGTCGTCGTCCTTCTGACAATGGACCCGGATGCGATCGTGGCGCCGACGGCCGCCGTCCAGGAAGGACAGCAGACTCCGTATGTCTATGTCGTAAAGAGCGACAAGACCGTCGAGTTCCGGCCCGTCCAGATCGTGCGGACGGCCGGCGCCGACACGGTAATCCGCACGGGGGTTCAGCCGGGCGAAATCGTTGTCACGGATGGGCAGCTCCGCCTGGTGCCCGGCGGCCGGATCGCGGTCAAGGGCGAGGACACGCAGAAGGTTACGCCATGAACCTTTCTGCTCTCTTCATCCGGCGCCCCGTCACCACGACGCTCCTGATGGTCGGGATCCTGGTGTTCGGCACCATGGCCTATCAGTTTCTTCCCGTCAGTGATCTTCCGCCGATCGACTTTCCGACGATTCAGGTTTCGGCGGGCCTGCCCGGCGCTGGTCCCGAGACGATGGCGTCGGCGGTGGCATTGCCGCTCGAGAAACAGTTCGTGTCGATCGCCGGCCTGACCAACATCAGCTCGACCAGCATTCAGGGCACCACGAGCATCACCCTACAGTTCGATCTCAGTCGGAACATCGACGCCGCAGCTCAGGACGTGCAGGCCATGATCGGCCGCGCATCGCGGAACCTGCCGCCGCAGATGCCGGCGCCGCCCTCGTACCAGAAGTCGAATCCGGCGGACCAGTCGATCCTCCTGCTGGTGCTCCGATCGGCCACGCTGCCGCTGTCGGTGCTCGACGAATACGCGCAGCAGACGATCGCCCAGCGCATTTCAATGGTCAGCGGCGTCGCGCAGGTTGACGTGTTCGGCTCGCAGAAGTACGCGGTGCGCATCGACGTCGACCCGCGCCGGCTCGCCGCGCACTCGATTGGAATCGATGAAGTCGCCGGAGCTGTGACGAACGCGAATGTCAACCTGCCGACCGGCACGATTTACGGCCAGAAGACCTTCGTGGTGCAGGCGAACGGACAACTGCTGCGTGCAGCGGCCTACGGACCCACGATCATCGCGTACCGCAACGGGAACCCGGTCCGCCTGGAAGAAGTGGCACACGTCTTCGACGGCGTCGAAAACGACAAGTCGGCGACCTGGCAGGACGGCGAACGAGGCGTGATGCTGTCGGTCCGAAAGCAGCCGGGCACCAACGTGGTCGAGGTGAACGATCGGGTCAAGGCTCTTCTGCCTACGTTCCGCCAGCAGCTGCCGGCCTCGGTGTCCCTGACCATACGAACGGACCGCTCCATCAGCATCCGAGAGTCGGTGCACGACGTCAAAGTCACGCTGCTGGTCACCATCTCCCTGGTCGTGCTGGTCATCTTCCTCTTCCTGCGCAACCTGTCGGCGACGCTGATTCCAAGCCTGGCGCTGCCCTGCTCGCTGGTGGGCACGTTCATGGTGATGTATCTGCTCGATTACAGCCTGGACAACCTGTCGCTGATGGCGCTCACCCTGTCGGTTGGCTTCGTCGTGGACGACGCCATCGTCATGTTGGAGAACATCGTCCGCCACATGGAGATGGGAAAAGGGCCCATGGAGGCCGCCTTCGACGGCTCGAAGGAAATCGCATTCACGATCGTGTCGATGACGCTGTCGCTGGCCGCAGTATTCATCCCGGTGCTGTTCATGGGCGGCATCGTCGGCCGTCTGCTGCATGAGTTCTCGGTCACGATCGGCGTGGCGATCCTCGTCTCCGGATTCGTGTCGATCAGCCTGACGCCCATGTTGTGCAGCCGGTTTCTGCGCCCGCCGCATGGCGAGTCCCATGGCCGGTTCTACAACTGGTTCGAGCGCGTTTTCGACGCCTGGCTGCGTGCGTATGACGTGACGCTCCGGTGGTGCCTTCATTTCCGGGCGGTCACGATGGCGATCTCGCTCGCGCTGTTCGCAGGCACCGTCTACCTCTACACGATCGAGCCGAAGGGATTTCTGCCCAGCGAGGATCAGGGCCGCTTCCAGGTGAACACCGAAGGCATCCAAGGCATCGGCTTCCCCGACATGGTGAAGCATCAGCTGGAAGTCGGCGACATCATTTCCAAGGACGAGAACGTCGCCGGAGTGACCATCAACGTCGGCCCAATCGGCAACTTTGGCGGGGCGCTGAATTCCGGCCGGATCTGGGTCGAGCTCAAACCACGGGCACAGCGGAAACAGTCCGTCGATCAGGTCATCGCCGAGCTGCGCCCGAAGGTTTCACAGGTTCCTGGCATCCGCGTGTTCATGAACAACCAGCCGCCAATCAATCTTGGCGGCGGTGGCGGCGGTCAGCGTGCGCTGTACCAGTTCACAATGCAGGATTCCGACACGGACGAGCTCTACCGGTGGGCGCCGATCCTCGAGGAGAAAATCCGCCAGACTCCCGGTCTCGAAGACGTGAGCAGTGACCTTCTCCTGCGGAACCCGACGGCGACAGTTGACATGGATCGCGACCGGGTATCGACGCTGGGCCTGACCGCGAATCAGGTGGAAGACGCGCTCTACAGCGCGTACGGAACGCGGCAGGTGTCCCAGATCTATGCGCCCAACAACCAGTACCAGGTGATCCTGCAGGTTGCGCCGCAGCTTCAGACCGACCCCGCAGCGATGTCGCTGCTGTACATCCGGTCCCCGGAGGGTCGCCTGATTCCGCTCGAATCGGTGGCCAGATTCAAGACAGAAGTCGGCCCGTCCTCGGTCAGCCACACCGGCCAGCTTCCGTCGGTCACGATCTTCTTCAATCTGAAGCCGGGGTTTGCCCTGGGCGACGCCGTCAATGACATTCAGATGCTGGCAGCACAGACACTGCCGTCCACGGTCGGAACAAGCTTTCAGGGCGCAGCCCAGGCCTTCCAGGATTCGCTGCAGGGCCTCGGCGTCATCCTCATCGCCGCCATCATCGTGATCTACATCGTCCTCGGTGTGCTGTATGAGAGCTTCACCCATCCGCTGACTCTATGGCTGTGGCGTGGCGGGAGAAAATGCTGAAGTTAAGCGCCACCGTTTACGGTGGCGCCCAGCGGCGAACTTCGTCCGGGAATTACGGTGGGGTTTTTCGCCGTGAAATCCATCTGAGTTTGGTTGCCGGCAGTGACGAAAGACTCAGCCCGGTTATTCGGCTATTAAGTGCTGTTGTCAATTCCGCGCCACGAATAAGTCGGGCCCGTTCCGGTCGGCTTCGCACGTGTGGTTGTACACCACATCGAGCCACACCTCGATTCCCGCTGCATGAAAGGCGTGCACCATCTCGCGAAACTCCGCCGCCGCGTCGTGCAGGGCGTAGCCTTGGTGGGGCGCGAAAAAGTTGAGTGTCATGTAGCCTCAGTAATTGCCCTCCTGCGGATCAAACTGATGGACCGGTAACAACTCCACCACCGTCACGCCGAGTTCCCTGAGATACGGAATCTTTTCGATCAAGCCCAGAAACATCCCGCGTTTCTCGGTCGTCACGCCGGAGTTCGCACGGGCTGTGAAACCCGTGACGTGCAACTCGTAGATGACGATCTCGTGCCACCGACGCCGGGGCCGCGCGAACTCGCCGGTGATCGGCTTCTTCACTGGCAAAACACCCAGCGGCGCGCGGCCATCGTTCGCGCCCGGCTGCATCGCGGCGGCACGCGAAAAACCCGGCGGAAAGAATACCTGCTCGGCGAAGGGATCGAGCAGCACCTTCTGCGCGTCGAACTGGTGCAGTTCATAGATTGCCTAGACGCGTTCCCGCTGGCGCTGGAGAATGATCACCGGCCCGATAACGCCGATGACAAGCGCGACGGAAATGAAGACCGCTCGAGCCAGAGTCTGCACGCCGACGGAAAGTTGCACCGGGTCCGGCGTTTGCGCTGCCGCGAACGTCAGGAGCAAAGACAAACCGGCAATCACCAAGTAACCCGGCACCATCGGCAAGGCGGCCATTACCGCGGCGAACACTGACGGCCAACGAAGCCGTTCGGCGATAAACCCGACCACCACTGTGCTGCAGAGCACCGCGATCAACGAAGCACTGATCAAGTCGAGGCCGCCGCGAGTCAGCAGGGCGCGGACGGCCCGGCCCGTCATTCCGCCCAGCGCACACAAGGCGATCAGTGGTCGGTCGCCGTTGCTAAGGCGCGCCAAGGCGCCGGACGCGAGCGCGCCAGCGACCGAAACCAACAAAATGTCCCACGCCCCCGGCAGCGAGAACGGTGAACTGATTCGCACCGGCAAAATTGAAGCTGTCAGTCCCACTCCGAGGCACAGCGCGACAGTAACAGCGAGCGCGAAGCCGACTCGGGCAATGCCAATGGTCACGTGATTGCGGACGACGTCAATGCCGCCGTTGATTATCGGCACGCCGGGCACCAAAAAGAGGACCGGCCCAAGCAGAGCAATCGCAGGAGTTGACGTTTCTGTGATGCGCGCGAGCAGGGCAGCCAGAAAACTCCCGGCGAGGGCGATGGCAAAGAGCGTCAGGTGAATATTGAATTTCCAGGCGGCAAGTGGACGCCGAATTGCGAAGATAAACGCCCCCGCCACGAAGCAGCACAACCAGCTTGCCCAAATCCCCCCGTTGACGATGCAGAAACCCACGCCGGCGCAACCCGCCGCGAGCGCTTGGAGAGCAACTCGATGGCTGTGCGGAGCGTCGCGAATCGCGCACAAGGTTTGTTCGAGTTCCTTGGCGCTGGGCTGCGAATGCGAAAGCTCCCGGAGCAGCTTCCTCACGCGCGTCACTCCCAGGAGGTTGAGACCGGCGACCCCGCGAGCAGAGTCGATGCGAGTTCGGAACCCCTCGCCGTCGTTGACGGTGATCAGCAGCGCGTCGTAACTCACAAGCGTCTCGACTTTGCAGCCCGGATTGCCGGGCAAGACCGTGATCGAGTCCTGGATACGCTGGGCCGTTGCCCCAAAGCTGAACAAGATCCGTCCCAATAGAGAGAAAGCTGCACCGCATCTGTAGTTTCAACAGACACTCTGCGCGGCGCGGCTGTATCAGGTGCGGCAGTCATTGTCTGAGCCCGTCCGAAAAGTCAGTTGAGGGGCCGATGAAGCCAGTCGACGAAACATGATCCGGGTAAGAGCAATGGCGATCCAACCTGCCGCGCTTCACTCGGTTTTCTCGTAGTCCCGAACCAATCGCCGATGTTGTACCAGCCACGCAAACGTTCCCTCCACAACCCAGCGCTTGGGTAGCACGTTGAACCCCTGAACATCGTCGCACCGCTTGATCACCTCGACTTCCAGCTTCGGAGATTGCTGGCGGACCCGATCTGCGAATTCCGGTCCGCTGTTTACCGCCGTCCACCCACAGCTTCCGAAGGGTTCCCAGCGCTGGCAACAAGGGCTCCAGTAGGCCCTGGGCGCCCATCCGCTCTGGCACGCTCGCTGGTACGACTACCACCCCCAACAACAGACCAAGAGTGTCGACGATGATGAAACGTTTGCGCCCCTTGGTCTTCTTGCCGCATCGTAGCCCACCTCGCCGCCATGTGCCTCGGAGCGAATGGTTTGACTGTCGAGCACGGCCGCCGAAGGCTCGGCGTCTCGGCCGTCCTCGGTTAGTGCCAAGGCACGCAAAACGTGATTGATGAGAAGCCAGGTTCCGTCTCGGCACAACTTGCGAAAGCGGTCGAAGACCGTCTTCCATGGAGGATAGGACTTGGGCAGCAGGCGCCAGGAGCACCCGCTCTTCACGAGATAGAAGATAGCATTGACCAAAGGGCGAAGCGGAGTGGGTGGCCGACCCAGGCGCTTGCGCGGAGGAAAATATGGTTCGATCAGTCGCCATTGTTCTTCGGTGAGATCGGTGTCGTAGGACGAATTTTGCATCGGCCCGACAGCGCTTTGCGCGGAAAGTGGCCAATTCCTTCGTTGACAGGTGTCAAGTCGTCCTTCGCGACCTTTTCTCTATTCTCTACCTTCAATTCTTTCGAGATATGAAATCAGCATTTCGCCTCAAATCTCACTTTTCGGACGGGCTCTAAGCCGGTCCGGCAGCTTTGACTTCGATGCTCGCGCCGGCTTCGTAGGTCCTAAAGTTCTCCCTAAAGCTCGGATGCCACACCAGGAACGGCCCGCCGAAACAGGGGGAAAACGTGGCCTGCGGTTCCGTGATCCCCATTTCCGTCCCCGCGACTTTGGCGGTGTAACCGCTGATGAAATGATATTCCGCTTGCTCGGGAGTTAGCCGGGAAACCGGCGGGAGGACTCCAAAGGCATCACACGTCAGGAAAATGACATGCCGAGGATGCCCCGCCACGCAGGGAATCTCCGCGTTGGGGATGAATTCAATCGGGTAGGCCCCGCGCGTGTTTTCGGTGATCGACGGTGTCCGAGAAGTCGACGTGATGCCGGGCCGGATCGTAGACGACGTTCTCCAGCACCGCGCCGAAACGCAATGCGTCGAAGATTTGCGGTTCGGCCTCGCGAGTCAAATAAACCGCCTTGGCGTAACAGCCCCCTTCGATATTGAAGATTCCCGTGTCGCTCCAGCAATGTTCGTCGTCGCCGATCAGATCGGCGTGCGGGATTGATATTTCGTAGTCATATTTGTTTCCTTAAATCTGGCGCACGCTTTTCAGCTTGCGGCGCCAGTTGCTCCACCTTTTCCCTTCTGAAGAGCTGCAGCCATTTCGTCCACCTCAGCCGGGGCGGGCGCGGCCTTCTCCTTGGCACCGGGCCGGATGATCTGCACTTTGGGCGGCAGATCGTTCATGACCTGCATGACTCCGCCGCGGTCCGGAAAACGAACTCGGGTCGTCCTGCTCTGGCATCTGAAAAAAGGAGGAAGCGAGAGCCATTCCCCGGAGCGGCGGAGAATAAATTCATCGGGAGTCGACGTTGCGTCGTCCGGGTCGTAGCCTTCCTGAGTCACGACGTAAGGCCCGCCGGGATCATGCGGGCTGAATTCGTCGGCTCGGCTCCAAGAAGCCAGGCTGCCCAGACGCACGTCCTGAAAACTGTTGGTGATGTTTCGAAGGTTTATGTTGCTCATAATGTCCTTAAGTTTAATTCGGATTATCGTCGGAGCGCGGATGTCCGTACCCGCGCAATTTTCTCTCAGAGGCAGGGTTTGACCTCCCAGACTTCCATCGCATACTCAGCAATAGTGCGATCGCTGGAGAACCTGCCGGACGCGGCGATGTTCAGTACCGCCTTACGCATCCATGCTGGTTGGTTGGTGGACAACTCGCCCAAGCGTTCCCGCGTCTGCGCGCAAACATAAGCGCCTCGCGCCACACCCGATGCCGACGCGTACTTGCTTCGATCCAAAGTAGGCAGCGGCTGGCGAGAGAGCACGAGAACGGCAGGTTTGTGGCGCATCTTCATGACATACCGATAGGCTTCCACGACCTCATTTGCGTCCCCT
>CAVRXZ010000040.1:0-36592 GCA_963725105.1 uncultured Acidobacteriota bacterium | reverse complement strand
GCAGGGCGACCAGCGCCGCACCGAGCCGGCCAGCTCGGCCCGGAGCGCGGCGGCGCCGCTGGGCCGTTCACCCGCGGGCGGCGGCGCTCCCGTCGTCACCGCATGCGTCACCATCCGGTGCACGCCGAGCAGGTGCGTGGCCGGCCAGAGCGTCCCAGCCGGGGCAGGCGGGAACCGGACGGGCGGGATCGTCGAGGGCCTCGCCGATCAGGGTGAGGTCCGCCGTCACGGCGGCGAGGAGGTCGGGTCGACCCCCCGGGAAGTCTCCCACCGGCCCGGCCCACTGCCGGACCCGCTTCCGGGCCCGCTTCCACCCGCGAGAGCTCGCCGGATACTGTCGCGCCATGCAGGCCAGCACCTTCACCCTCGCGACCGATGACGGCACCACGCTGCACGTCAACCGTTGGCTGCCCGAGGGGGCGCCGAAGGCGGTCGTCCAGATCGCGCACGGGATGGCCGAGCACTCCTCCCGCTACGCACGCTTCGCCCAGCGCCTGACCGACGCGTCGTACGCCGTCTACGCCAACGACCACCGCGGACACGGCGCCACCACCCCCGATCCCGTGACCACGGCTACTTCAGCGACAGCCACGGTTTCGACACCGTGGTGACCGACATGCATGTGCTCAGTGAGCGGATCCGTGAAGAGCACCCCGGGGTGCCGTTCTTCCTGTTCGGGCACAGCATGGGGTCGTTCCTGAGTCGTGTCGTACGCCGCCCGGTTCGGCCGCGAGCTCGACGGCCTGGTCCTCTCCGGGACCGCGGGGCGATCCCGGCCTGCTCGGCAAGGTCGGCCAGGGCGTCGCGAGCCCTCGAGGCCAAGCTCCGCGGGAGGAGGCACCGAGTCGCGCTGCTGGACAAGCTGCCTTCGGTCAGTACAACGCAGCCTTCAAGCCCAACCGCACCAAGTTCGACTGGCTCTCGCGCGATGAGGCCGAGGTGGACAAGTACGTCGCCGATGAGCAGTGCGGCAACGTGTTCACGAGCGGCTTCTTCGTCGATCTGCTCGGTGGGCTGGCCGACAGTCAACTCCGACGCGCTCGCCTCCCGAGTGCCCCGCGACCTGCCCATCCACCTGATGTCGGGCTCGCTCGACCCGGTGGGCGCCCAGGGCAAGGGCGTCCAGCAGGTCGCGGACCAGTACTCGCGGCTCGGCGTGCGTGGACGTGACCACCAAGCTCTGGCCCGAGGGTCGGCACGAGATGCTCAACGAGACCAACCGCGACGAGGTGATGGACGAGCTGGTGTGCCTGGCTCGACGCCCACCTGCCGAGCACGCCGCCCGTGAGGACAGCCCAGTGAGGACAGCCCGGTGAGGACAGCCCGGTGAGGACAGCCCGGTGAGGAAAGCCCGGTGAGCCGGACCGTGCAGCGCCTGCTGATCGCGGTGGGCCTGCTGCTGGCCGGGATGGTGAGCCTGCCGCTGTCGGCGTACTTCCTCGACGGCCCGGCCACCGAGAACCTCGTCCTTCCCGCCCAGCTGGCGGGGATGGCGCTGCTCGGTGCCGCCCTCGGCGCCGCCGCGCCGGCGATTTCTCGCGAGGGCGCCACAGGCAGGCGGGCTCTGGTCGGGGCGGGCTGGGGGCTCCTCGCCGCCGTGGTCGGTGTGGCGGTCTTCTGGTTCCTGCTCAACGGTCTCGGCGGCGCCTGAGCCACCGGGGTGTCCGGCGGCCCGAGCTAACCTCCGGGCATGCGCGTGCTCCGTCGGATCCTGCTCGGCCTGCTGGTCGTGGTCATCGTGGCGCTGGTGGCGGGGCTACTGGTACGAGCGGCCGCTGCTCCTGACCGGCACCGGCTACGCCGCGCACAACGCGTGCGCGGTGGAGGAGATCGCCGGTCGCGACGACCCGGACAGCTGATCTGCCGCCGAACCCGCTGGTGCCGTTCCTGCGCACCGAGCAGACCGGTGACAACGGCACCGAGGCGATCCATCCTCGGGCGTCCTGGCGACGCCAGACGGCGTGGTTCACCGACGGCTTCGGCTGCACGCTGGCCGACGAGACGCCGGACCTCGGCAGCGCCACCCGGTCGACGCGCGGGGCCAACCCGTTCACCGGCGCCGCGGCACCGACGCCGCGACCCGCCGTGGACGCGGCGATCGCGAAGGCGTTCGGCGACGACCTGTCCGACGCAGCCCAGGAGGACCTCGGCACCCGGGCGGTGGTCGTCGTGCGCAGACGGCGAGCTGGTCGCCGAGCGGTACGCCGACGGGTTCGACGCCGAGACCCCGCAGCTGGGCTGGTCGATGTCCAAGAGCGTGACCAACCTGATGGTCGGACGGCTGGTCCAGCAGGGCGAGGTCGCGCTGAGCGACGACCACCTGCGCCCCGAGTGGACCGACGAGCGCGCCGACATCACCATCGACCAGCTGCTGCGGATGACCAGCGGCCTGGAGTGGGACGAGACCTACGACCTCGGCACGCCGATCACCCAGATGCTCTACCGCGAGCCGCGACATGGGCGAGCTACGTCGCCGAGCCAGCCGTCGGCGCACGATCCGGGCACCTACCAGCAGTACTCCAGCGGCAGTCACCACCCTGCTCTGCGCGATCCTGGCCGAGCGGCACCGGGCCGGATGCCAACCTGCCCCGCCAGCGAGCTCTTCGCCCCGCTCGGCCTGTCCTCGGCGGTGCTCGAGCCCGACGCCGTCGGGCACGCCGGTGTGCAGCTCCTACTGTGGGCCACGCCGCGCGACTGGGCGGCGGTCGGCCAGTTCGCCCTCCAGGACGGCGTCTGGAACGGCGAGCGGCTGCTGCCCGAGGGCTGGATGGCCGAGTCGACGACCGCGATCGACGTCGACGACCGAGGAGGAGCTCGAGCCGCCTACGGCGCCGGCTGGTGGCTCAACACGGAGCCCGACGGCGACTCTCGTCGAGCCGAGCCTTCCCGCGGACGCCTACTTCGCCGAGGGTCACGACGGTCAGTGGATCGATCGTGGTGCCCTCGGCGAACCTGGTCGTGGTCCGCCTCGGGTTCAGCCCCGAGGTCGACGACGTGGGTGCCGTGCAGCTGGCGGCCGACCTGATCGCGGCCGACGGGTCCTAGCCACGCCCCCAGTCAGCCCTGCAGGCCGAGCTCTCGCAGTGAGGCGGTCAGCGCGGCGACGAAGATCGGGACGTCGCGCTCGGTGAACGCCAGCGGCGGCCGGACCTTGAGCACGTTGCCGTGGGCGCCCGTCGTACCGACCAGCACGCCGTGTGCGCTTCAGGCGTTCTTGATGCTGCGGCCGGCGCTGCGGAGTCGGGCGTCTTCGAGTCCGGTCCGTGACGATCTCGATGCCGTTGGCGAGACCCATTCCGCGGACGTCGCCGACGATCGGCTCGTCGCGCGGTGGCCTCGCGGACGGCCGCGCGCAACGCCTCGCCGGCCGCGGACGACGCGCGGCAGGACCCGCTCGTCGTCGAGTACGTCGAGGACGGCGCAGGCGCGGCCGCCACCGACACCGGATTGCCGCCGAACGTGGAGAAGAACACGGTGTCGTCGGCGAACCGCTCGGAGATACTCCCGTCGGGTGATGACGGCGGCGACCGGATGTCCGTTGCCCATCGGCTTGCCGAGGGTGACGAAGTCGGGCTTGATCCCGAACCGCTGGAACGACCACATCGCGTCACCGGTGCGGCCGTGGCCGCCCTGCACCTCGTCGGCGATCCAGAGTCCGCCGGCCTCATGGGTGAGGCGGACCAGTTCCGCGACGTACGACGGGGTCGAGGTCGCAGCACGCCGTCGCTCTGCATGCACGCCGTCCAGAATTGCCGCGGCCGGCGCGATGCCCTTGGCCGCCAGTCGGTCCAGTGCCGCGTCGAACTCGGCGAGTCGAGGTCCGGCCGCGGTAGGCGTCGGCGGGCGCCAGGGCTCGACGTGGGCTGTCGCGTCCGTCGCCGCCTCGGCGCAGCAGGTCTCGGGAGACAGCGGCGCGATCGCGTCGGTGATGCCGTGGTAGGCGAAGTCGGTGCACAGCGCCGCCGCGTGTTGCCGGTGAAGTGCGGGCCAGGCGCCAGGCGAGGTCGTTGGCCTCGGAGCCGGAGTTGACGAACAGCACGGTGTCGAGGTCGGCGGGCAGGTCGCGATCAGCCGCTCGGCGAGTTCGATCGCCGCGCGGTGCAGGTAGCGCATGTTGGTGTTGAGCAGCGCGCGACTGGCGGGCGATCGCCTCGGTCACCCGTGGGTGCGCGTGACCGACGCACGGCACGTTGTTGTACGCGTCGAGGTAGCGGCGCCCGTCGGCGTCGGTCATCCAGACGCCGCGAGGCGCTCGCCATCCGATCGGCTCGTCGTAGCTCAGCGGCTCGATCGCCGGGCCGAGCGCGCGCGTCCCGGCGTCGCGCCAGCGCGTCTCGGCGGCGCGGCGACGGATCGCCGCCGACGTCGCGCCGCGGCCTCGTCGAAGCCGGTGTCGAGCATGTGTCTCGAGCATCGCGTAGCGCCTCGAGGTCGCGCTCGGCGAAGTCCGGCTCCTCCAGGCCCTCGGCGACGCGCCACGACGCGATCGCCGATGCCGGCCGCGGCACGCGCGGCCCACAGCTCGCCGATCAGCTCTCAGTTCGTCGGTCTCGAGCGGCGTGATCCGCTGGTAGCCGTCGAGCACGAGCCGCGCGCACCCGGAAGATCTCGTCGCCGGCCGGTCGAGCGACCAGCGAGTCGAGCACCGAGGCGAGGTCGGTGATCAGCGCGGTGTGGCTCATGTCGCCGAAGTCGATGATCCCGGTGATCAGGCCGTCGTCGTCGACGAGGGCGTTGTCGATGGTCAGGTCGCCGTGGACCACCTGGGCGCGCAGTGACTCCCAGGCCGGGCGCGATCGTGGCGTCGTACCGATCGAGCGCCTGCTCGGCGGCCGTGCGCCATTCGGGTCGGCGGATCGACGGCAGCATCTGGCGAACCATCGGCACCGACTTCAGGTCCCACGGGAGGTTGCGGTAGCGCGCTCGGGTGGCTGAAGCCGCGCATCGACTTGGCCGAGGCGGGCGACGGTCTCGCCCCAGGCGATGATCGGCGCGGTCGTCGAGCTGACGACGGCTCCGAGCGCATCCGGCCGGGCATGACGGGGTAGAGCCCGGGCCCAGTGGATCGAGTCGCCCGCCGGCGCACTCGAGCGCGGTAGGACGAGCGCGTCGTCGGGATCGGTCGCCGTGAGGTGCATCAGGGGCTTGGCCAGCGGTAGGTCCGGGATCGACCCGCTCGATGTGGCGTACGACCAGCGCCTCCATGTCGAGGGTGGTCGGTGCTCTCGGCGGCGTTGGACACCTTGAGCACGGCGACCGGCTCGCTCGCCGTCCCGGTCAGCAGGAACGTCTGGTCGCGCTCGCTGCCGAGGTTGACCGCGCCGTCGCGGCGACGCCGAAGCGGGTGCCGCCCAGCGCGGCAGCCTCGGTCACGCTGAACCGGGGAGGGTCGGCGGTGAGCACCGGGTCGATCTGGCTCATGTCCTGGTTCACAGCGCAGCCGCTAGCGGGGCGTGGTGGGGGTGACCTCGAACGCGCGCCCGTGACCGGGAACGATCAGCGAGGCCAGCTCGAGGACCCGGCCCCGGTTGGCGTGCAGGGCGGCGAGGTCCACGGCCAGCGGGTCGGTCGTGGACCCCTCGTCCCACCACAGGTGGGTGAGCGCGACCAGCCCGTCGGCGGTGTCGACCAGCGTGGTGATGTCGGCGGCCGTGTGCCCGGGCGTCTCGATCAGGCGGACGCCCGGCGCCACCGTGAAGCCCTCCGCGGGCCGGTCGTCCCACTCGTCGCGGTGGTAGGTGGCCCAGACGTCGTGCACCCGGACGTCGTCGAACAGGGCGACGTTCATGGTGTGGTCGGGGTGGTGGTGGCTCAGGATCACGTCGGTCACGTCCGCCGGGCCCAGGCCCAGGGCGGCGAGGGGGTCCAGGATCGCGGACCGGTCGGGCACCATGCCGGGATCGACGATCGCGACCACCCCCTCCGAACGGACGCAGCTGACGGTGCCCGCGACGCGGTCGGCCGCGTAGCCGGTGAAGAGCACATCCACGGTGGCCATGACGTCACCGTAGCGGGCTCGCGGGGCAGCCGGAGGCAGCCGGTCAGCCCGGTCGCCGAGCCAGCACGTAGAGCCGCTCGGTGGCCACCTCGATGTCGGGGAGCGGTCCTCGCACGTACCACTCGGCCACCTCGAGCCCCGCGGCCCGCGCCGCGTCGAGGACCGCTCCGGGGTCGTGGAGCACGAAGTCGATGTCCACCTCGTGCTCCCACCACTCGTCCAGGTGGTGCACGGCCGCCCCGGCATGGGTCGCGAGGGCCGGCCGCCACCGGCCGCAACACCCCGGGCGAGGGCGGCCACAGCGGGCGGAACCTCGGACCCGGCGAGATGCACGAGGGAGTACCACGCGACGACCGCGCCCCACCCGGACGCGGGCGGAAGACCCTTCCTGCGGGTCAGGTCGCCCACCTCGAACGCGAGGTCCGGGTGGTGGTGACGAGCGGTGGCGACCATGCCCGGCGAGAGGTCCAGGCCGGTCGCGTCGGCGCCGCGCTCGGCCAGGAACCGGGTAACGTGCCCGGGCCCGCAGCCGACGTCGGCGACGATGTCGCCGCCGGCGAGGTCCGCGGTCCTGGCCAGCAGCCACGCGTCGAACGGCTTGCCCGCAGCTCGCCGCCGAGCTCGGCCGCGTAGCTGGCCGCCACCCGGTCGTACGTCGCGACCACCCGGGCGTCTCGCGCCGCGACCCCTCGGCCAGGATTCGCTCGCGGATCAGCCGGGGGCGGTGCGCAGGCCCCATGACCTCCGGGGCGGGGCCCAGCAGGTGGACCCAGCGCCGGTCCTGCTGGCCCGGCCTGCGCTCGAGCTCGAACACCAGCGGGTGCGGCAGCCCGGCCATCCGACGCAGGCAGGCCTCGACCGTCTCGCGGGACCGCGACGGCCTCCCGCCACGGCTAATTGAACAGTACCTGAACCGGCCCGAAGATCCCCGCAGGCCCGTTCCGTGGATGAAGTACGTCTTCGCCCAGCGCGGCGTCTCGCTCGACAACTTCTACTCGCGCGGACTGAGCCTGTCGGCCCCATCGTGGTCGATCCTCGACACGGGGCGCCACCTCGAAATCCGCGGCAACGTGGAGTACGACCGCTACACCCTCAATGCCTTCGACTACCTGAATTTCTTTCCAGCCTACTTCGCCCACGGCGCCGGAAGTCAGATGGACATGGCCGGTGTCGAGCTGCTGGACGAAAACCACATTCCTCTGTTGATCGACCGTTTTCCGTTCGGCGGTTCGTATCAGAATGTGCAGCTCCTGCAGCGTGACGTCAACTGGGACGTCATGCAGAGCGCGCTGAAGCGCACCTTTTCCGTCCAGTCCGTTCGTGATGCGGTTGACGAATGGCAGTTGGGCTGGCCCTTTGCAGCATCGTGGACCAGAGAAAACGAGGAGCAGCTCATCGCCGACCTCAACAATCCGAAGGTCCGGTATCTGGAATTCTTCAGCGGCGCGTTCGATCACTATGCACACCTGACCAACGATCGCGTGTCGCAAATGCACGAGATCGAGCTCGTGGACGCGCTGATTGGCCGCTTCTGGGCCGCCATCCAGAAGAGCCCGCTCGCCGACACAACCGGACTGGTCCTCATCTCGGACCACGGAATAACGACGGAGCCCGACATCATCAGCCAGGGCTACAGCCTTGTGGACTGGTTCACTCGCCGCGCCGGTGGGGCCCAGAACGTGCTGACGAACCGCCATCCGCTCGAAGAGTTCAAGATCAAGGGGATGAACATGTTCGTCGATAAGGTCGTTTCGCCCACCAGGGAATCCAGCTATCTGGCGGGTACGGGCGATCAGTACCCGACGGTCATGCTGGATCTCGACGGCAACGAACGAGCTGCCATCGGCCTCCGCAGCAATGCCTTCAATCGGCTGCACCTGCTGCTCGATCAAGTGCTTCGAAAGAAGGTCGCGGGAGCGGTGCGCGCGGCCGCGGTGGCGGCATTCTTTGAAGAGCTCGACGCTGTGCGGACCGACTGGCGGAGCGAGCTCGACGAATTGCAGGGAGTGCTGGCCTATCTGGGCGGCAAGATTGAAGCGCAACAGAGTCTGGTCGCGGCTCTGCCCAAGAAGTGGACGCCGGATCAGAGTCGAACAAGGCCTTCAGGACGAGGGAAATCGACAGGCGCGCCGCGTGAAATGGATGCAGGATGACTTCGGCTTCTATACCAGATATGCCGCCACGCTCACGCGGCTGCTGGATCTGACCCCCGCCGCCCTCGAAACCGGGAAACTCAGAGTGGCTGACCTGATTCCGACCAGTTCCCTGGGTCCGGCCAACTCGGTCTGGGACATTCGAAACTACGTGACGGATGTCGGCCCCGATGGTCTGGTGTTGACGCCGGAGGGCCGGCTGGACTGGGGCCGGAGCGTCCGGACGATGGACTATCTGCCGGCGCTCTCGGCCATCTCAGTCCGCAATAGCGTCCAGGGCGGCGTGGGACCCCGCCCGATCGATTTCACCGCCGTGCGGGTTCCGGACCCGGAGAATGGCGAAGCGATCTGGCTGTACCGCGACGAAGAGCATCAGGCGCTGATTCGGTCCCGAGGCGGCATGCTGCGCTATCAACCGATCGCGCGGCTCGCAGCCAGGAAGGATGGCTCTGTCACGTTCGAGGAGCGCGACTGGGCCCCCGGATTCCCGCTCGAGATCTTCGAAGATCCGCAGTTCGCGATTCCCGCAGAGAATCGCACGGCCTGGCTCGCCCGGTGGCATTCCGAAGAAGAGTGGCTTCGGACCGTACACAAAACACGGTACTCGAACGGCGTGATCGGCCTGACGGAGGAACTGCTCATTGCGTCGCCAGCCGCCACGCCCTACCTGGAATTTAGACGTCGGCTCCGCCGCACGGAGCTGCTCGTTATGGCCACCGACCATTGGAACTTCAACGCCCGGGGCTTCAACCCTGGCGGCAACCACGGTTCGTTCTTCAGAACCTCCACCCAGGCCGTCCTGATGGTCGCCGGGGGCAAGGCCACGGGGATTCCGCGGGGACTCCGTGTGGAAACGCCTTATGACGGCTTGAGTTTCGCCCCGACCATTCTCAAACTGATGGGCCGTCCCGAACCCGATCTGCCCGGTGCGCTCATCAAGGAACTGCTGCCCAGGGACTGAACGTTTATCACAGCCCCGCTACGCGGGGACTAGTCGACCTTGATCTTCCGGCGGAACTGCTGGTTCTCGTTGCAGATGAATTCGATCGGCTCTTCGTCCGCGATCACCCGGTGGTTGATGCGCAGGGTGAACGGCTTTGTGTACGCCTTCGGGTCCTCAATCGTGAAGTCGATCTCGAGCTTGCCGAAGATCGGCCGGCGAAAGCGCTCGGTGATTCTCGCCTGATCGCTGTACGGACTGCCGCGCACGTCCAGCCATCCGTCGTACGGCCCGTTTTCCGCACCTCTCAGATTGTTCGTCTCGACGACGAGCGTATCGCCGTCCCAGTGGCCAACCGAATAGCCGTACCACCACGGCAGCGGGTCGGCTTGCGGAGGGAGCCTGCGTCCGTCGGTGTAGATGTAGCGGATCCCGTAGTTCGCCTCGTAGAGGATCAGGATGAGCTTCGGCGTCTGGACGATCTTCCGGGGCTGCGGCTGCATGTGGAACTGGGTGAAGCCCATCGGCATGCAGTTGGCGTCGGGATTGTCTTTGTCGTCGGTCGCCATCCGCTGTTTCTTCAGCTCCGCCGCCCACGGCGTGTACGGCAGACCGCCGGGGATATTGGTCCCAAGATCCCAGAACGCGGCGAGCGGCGGGGAATCCGGGTCCGGAGGAAATGACGTCGTGGGCGGCTCCACCGAGACGGCCCCGGGATCCCGCCCGCCGCCTCCCGAACGTCCTCGACCGGCGAGTCCCGCAATCTCGGAGGGCAGCGGCTCGCGGTCCGCCCTCGTCCAGTTGCCGGAGAGGTCGGGCTTCCCGTCCTGCGCCTTCGGAGGCGGAGCGTCCATGCGCACGCGACCCTGCGCGTCGCGCGGCACATCCCCCGCCTGAAACTTTGGCCACTGCCCGGCAAGTGACACGGAACAAGCCGCCACGATGCCAGTCACCAGAAAAGCCGTACACCTCATGTCAACCTCTCGGATTTGCGATCTACCCTCAGCATTTTGCCTTCTGCACCCTGCATTCTTAATTTCGCATTTTGCATTCTACGTTCTTCGCAACTACGGCCCGCGTCGCACAGCCGTTTCCTTGTTCCCGCCGCCGGCCCGGACGAACTGCGTGACGTCCCCCTGCGCGTTCTTCACGAACTCGATGGCCACCGTGCTGAGGCTCGACAGGAACGACGTTTCAGAGCGCGCAACAAACAAGCGGTCCTTCGGACTCGTGCTGTCGTCGATGATGAGCTGATCGCCGGCGACGGCCACCCTGATCTGACGGCCGGCGAGTTCGTACGTCCCGGCGTATTTCGCAAGAGTCTCAGGAGCCACTGCCACGCCGCCGGCCAGGTGCGTTCCGGAGCGCTCGTTCTCGCAGATATCTTCCAGCAGCTGCGTGTCCGGCGCCAGCGTCTTCTCCATGTGCAGGGTGAACGGCTTCACAAATGTCTTCGGATCGTCGATGGTCAGGTCCAGATCAAGGTGCCCGAAGTCGCGGCGGTTGTACCGCTCGGTGATCCGCAGAGACTCGGTTTGAGGATTCCCGGTCACGTCAAGCCACCCGCTTTCGTTGAATCCTGAGGAATTGACCACGAGCGCGTCCTGCTCCCAGTGTCCCACCGAATATCCGAGCCAGGTCGGATTCGGATCTTTGGGGAGCTGGCGGCCGTCCATAAAGATGGTCCGATGCGGGCTGTTGGGCGACTCATAGAGCATGACGACGAGCGAAGGCGTCTGGACGATTCGCGACAGACCGCGGAAGTTGAGGAAGGGGACGCTGACCGGCAGGCAGCGCGCGAGCGGACTGTCCTTCCTGAAATCCTGAACCCTCTGAAGGCGCAGCGCGGCGGCCCACGGCTTCACGTCCTCGGGCTTCAGATCCTGCGCGATATTGAAGTCGTAACCGTACTCACCCGCCCGCCCCGCGCGCCAGATGCCCGACAGATCCGGCTTGCCGTCAGAGGTCCGGGGGGCCGGCGCCGCGAGGTCCGGCTTCCCGTCCGGCAGACGGGGAACGCCAGGCGTCGGATAATTGATCCATTGCGCCGCGGCGGGCATCGACAGCAGCGACGCGAGCGCGGCAACGGCGACCTGCCTGAAGCAGTTATTCATCACACGCCTCCGTGTCGACGATTATAGACGTCGACGCGCAAGGCGGCGTCAGCGCGGCACACTAGCCAATGTGCGCGGCAAAGCACAACAATAGAGGCCATGAAGTATCGACAACTGGCAGATACCGGCGTGTTCGTGTCTGAGCTGTGTCTGGGCGCCATGACCTTCGGCGGCGTCGGACAAATGTGGGAAATGATCGGCGGCCTCGACCAGCCCGCCGTCGACGCGCTTGTCCACCGCGCGGTCGACGCAGGAATCAACTTCATCGACACGGCAGACGTGTACGCCACTGGCGAATCCGAGGTGATGCTCGGCAAGGCGCTTGGCAACCGGCGGCATGACATTGTGCTCGCGACGAAGGTTCGGGGCCGGATGGGTAAGAACCCGAATCAGGTCGGCCTGTCACGCCTGCACATCATGAACGCGGTCGAGGCCAGCCTCAAGCGTCTGGGCACCGACTATATCGATCTCTACCAGATCCATCGCTGGGATACGCTGACGGCCGTCGACGACACGCTGCGGGCGCTCGACGATCTGGTGCGCGCAGGCAAGGTCCGCTACATCGCCTGCTCGAATCTTCCCGCGTGGTACCTGATGAAGACCCTGGCGGTGTCGCGCGACCTGAAGATCGACCGCTTCAGATGCATACAATCGTACTATTCGCTGGCGGGTCGTGATCTCGAGCGGGAGACTATTCCACTTCTCAAGGACCAGGGGCTGGGGCTCCTCGTGTGGAGTCCGTTGGCGGGGGGACTGCTGTCGGGCAAGTTCACGAGAGAAGCGACCGACCAGTCGGCCCGCCGTGCAAAGTTCGACTTCCCACCCGTCGACCGCGAAAAGCTGTTCGCTATAGTCGACGTGCTGATACAAATCGCCAAGACTCACGGCTCCACGGTGGCTCAGGTCGCGCTGGCCTGGGTCCTGTCGAACCCCGCGGTGACGAGCGTCATCATCGGCGCCAAAAAGATGACCCAGCTCGACGACAACCTGAAGTCGGTCGATCTCACGTTGACGGCGCACGATCTGTCGGCCCTCGACGAGGTGAGCAGGCTCCCGGTCGAGTACCCGGCATGGATGGACGCGCTCGGCTCGGATCGGCGGCCTGGAGAGAGTCGTTACTGACGCACAATGCAGAATGAAGAATGCAAAACGCAGATTGACGTCGATATTTGCATTCTGCATTCAACATTCTGCATTTCGCGTTTTCAGTTCTATCAGTGGGTCATCGCGTAGAGCAGCGCGTTGATGCCGAACGCGTAGCCGACGCCTGCAAAGCGATCGAAGTACCGCGCGGTTGTCGCCTTCCCGCTCGAACGCGTCGCCAAAGTCCGTGTTGTGAGTCATCAGGACGAGAACATGGCCGCGATCATCGAGTAGGCCTCGTGCGTGGGCGACGGCGCTCTCGGCTCCGCGTTCCGAAGTCAGTCCTCCCGTTCCGAACCAGAAGTCGATGGCAGGGATCTGCGGGACGCTGTTCACCTGATACAGCGCATGGAACAAGGGATGCGCGAGCGGCAGGTCGATCATCGGGTACTCGCCCGCCGGCAACGCCTTCCTGATTTCCTGCTCCCACGACTCCCAGGCGACCTCACCCCAGAAGTCGTCGGCCCAGAGAAATCCACCTTTCAGCAGGTAGTCGTGCAGCGCGGCCGCTTCCTCGCTGTCGAAGTACGCACCGCCGGGCTCGGTCATCATGATGAATGGGCAACGAAAGAGCTCCGGATCCGTTAGACGAAGCAGGACGTGGTTGTAGTGCCCCTCGGCGTCTCTGCTGACGCTTGTCGAGGTGAGCTCGGACAGCCGATACGTCAGGTTGATATCTGCACGCGGATAGTCGACTGACCAGCCGTTTCCGTCGCCGTAAGGATTCTGCCGAAACATGATGCGGCAGAATCTGAATGCGCCGTCGTATGGCGGGTTGGGTGGGAGCCGAAACCGACCGACCTGCGCCGTGGCCAGGCCCGCAGCGAGGCCGGCGACCCACAGGCCGACGAAGATCGTGGCGATCCGCTTCACTAGTTGGGCATCAGGGCAAACGTCCAGATCGAGCCGCCCGTCGGCACCTTGTCGGCCGCAAAGCGATTGGCGAGGCCGCCGCCGAGCCCTGAAGCAATCGTGACATATTGGCGGCCGTTGTGGGTGTACGTGATCGCGGTCGAATTGACACTCGATCCGGTCTTGAACTGCCAGAGCCTCTTGCCCGTCGCTTCGTCCAGGGCCACGAACTCGCCGGTCAGCTGGCCGGTGAAGAGCACCCCACCGCCCGTGGCCAGCATTCCGGCGGAGCTGGGCAGGTCGATCAGCGGGATCTCCCACGTTCGTTCGCCGGTCAGGGGATTGATGGCCGCGAAGAAGCCCTTCGGTTCGCCCGCATTCAAGTCGGGAAGCCGGGAAACGACCCCCGTGGTACTGCTGCCGATGACCTGCTCCTTCGGCGGCGCCAGCTTCTGTATCCGCGGCACATTCCATGTCGTCGCATAGACGAGACCCGTATTCGGATTGAACGCGATTGGCACCGCGTTCGTGCCCCGCGACGGCCAGATTTCGACTTCTTCGCCCGCCAGGAAGCGCTTGTACAGATCCGTCAACACCGGCCGACCTGTCACCGCGTCGACGTGCGACGCCCAGTTGACCTTGACGTAAGGATTCGCCGCGATCAGCTTGCAGTTGGTTCGGTCCACGACGTAGAGAAAGCCGTTCTTGTTCGGCTGAATCATGACCTTGCGAAGGCGCCCCCCAACCTCGATGTCGGCCAGGACGTGCTCGTCTGCGCCGTCGACGTCGTACACGTCGTTACGGGTGTACTGGTAGTAGCAGACTATCTCGCCCGTCTTCGGCCGGATGGCCAGCACGCTCGACGTATACAAGCTGTCCAGTCCCTGGCGAGGCCTCGGGTCGTACGGCTCGGCGTTGCCGACGCCCCAGTCACGCAGATCGAGCTGCGGATCGTACGAACCCGAGCGCCACGTCGGGCCGCCGCCGGTACTTCCACGCATCGGTGTTCTTGGGCCACGTCTCGGAACCCGGTTCGCCTGGCGCGGGGATCGTGTAGCGCCGCCACAGCTTCTTCCCCGTCTCAGGATCCCAGCCATCGAGGAAGCCGCGGGTCGTCGATTCACCGCCAGCCATTCCTGAGATGACCACGCCATTTGCGACGATCGGCGCGCTCGTCGCGTAGTAACCCTCTTTCGCGTCCGCGAATTTCTGATTCCAGATCTGCTTGCCCGTCTTCATGTCGAGGGCAAGGATGTGGTTGTCGATGGTGACGCGAAACACCTTACCGTCGTAGATCGTGGCCGCGCCCCTCGTGATAGCCGCGTGCGTGACACCCGGCTCCACCTCGACGGGCGTGCGCCAGATCGGTCGGCCGGTCTCCACGTCGATCGCAAACGTCCACTTGCCGTTGATCACGTACATCACGCCGTTGTAGACGGTCGGCGCCGCCAGCTCCCCCAGGTCGTTCATGAGGCTCGTGCTCCAGATGGGCACGAGCCGGTTCACATTGGATCGATTGATTTGCGCGAGCGGGCTGTAGCTTTTTCGGTCGTAGCCCATGCTCTGGGTCGTGACGTTTTCCGAGTTCTTTCCGTCGTTGACCAGTTCCTCCGTCGTCTGCGCCCACGCGACCGTCGGGCAGACACCCAGAAGAACTGCCAGCAGCCAGATTCGTTTCACGGCAGCCTCATAGCGTGATGACGATCTTTCCGACGAAATCCCGGGACGCAAGGTGTCGAAACGCGGCGGCGGAATCCTTGAACGGAAACACCTTGTCAATGACCGGCCTCATCTTGTTGACGTCGATCGCCGCATTGAAGTCCTCGAACATCCGGGTGCTGCCGACGCCGATGCCGTGCAGGCTCCCCGACTTCATCATCAGCGGGAATGGATTCGCATCGCCGGCAGGGGCCGCCAGAAAGCCGATGAGCGCCACCTTCCCGCCAAATCCGATGGCCTGGTAAGAACGCGGCAAGGTCCCGGCGCCTCCGATCTCGATAACGTGGTCTGCTCCGCGGCCGCGCGTCAGCTTGAGGACTTCTTTGTCCCACTCGGGAACGCGCTGATAGTTGATGACGTCAGTCGCACCCAGTTCGACCGCACGGCGCAGCTTGTCGTCGCTCGACGAGGTGACGATGACGCGGGCGCCGGCGGACTTGGCGATTTGCAATCCGAACGTTGACACGCCGCCGGTGCCGAGACAGAGGACGGTGTCGCCCGGCCGGACCGGACGTCCAGCCACCATCAGGGCGTTCCAGGCAGTCACGCCGGCGCAGGGCAGCGTCGCAGCTTCGTCGTAGGACAGACTCTGCGGCATGGCTACGACGCCGTTTTCATGCAGCACGATGTACTCGGCGAGCGTCCCGTCGAGCGGCACGCCCAGCGCGTGCGCCTCAGGCGGTCGCGGGCCGTCGAACCACACCTGCAGGAAGGTCCCGCACACGCGATCGCCGGTCTTGAAACGGGTGACGCCCGATCCAACAGCGGCGACGTCGCCGGCGCAGTCCGATAGCGGGATCGTATTTCGGTTCAGCGGCTCGAAGTAGGTGCCGACCGCGACCATGTGGTCACGATAGTTCAGGGACGCGGCCCGAATACGGATGAGCACCTGGCCCGGCCCGGGCTGCGGATCAGGTCGATCGACAAGCTTCAGACCGCTCAGGTCGGTACTGCCTTGCTTGAATTCGTAGACTTTCATTTGACCCGCTTCGCGACGAGCTCTTCTGTGACAAAGCCACCGACATCTCGCTTGAACTTGATCTCATCGTTCGACACGACCGTGCCGTCGTACGTGATGGTGAGGTCCATGCCTTGAACGCTGATGTTTTCGACGAAGCTGACCTTGTCGCCTTCGACCTTGCCGTTCTTCAGATCCGACTCTCCGTTTCCCGACTTCGCTTTCCCGGTCAGCTGATTGCCCTTGACCTGAAAGGTGTACAGTGTACTCCTGCTTGCCGATCTGCGTGTCGAACGCGGCCGTCCACGTGCCGGTGATGTCGGCGGCGTGCACGCCAGACGTCAGGGAAAGCCCCACAACGAACGCGACAGCCAAAATCGTGCGTAATCTCATACCCGCCTCCTTACGTGAACGTTACCCCAGTGCGCAACGCACCATACCACGCGAGGCGTCGCTCGATCGCTCGCCGTGGATTACTCCAGCATGTGCGGCGATCTTGACGTCGCCAGATTATAGTCACATAATTCTGGTCATGGCTGAGAACCGACGCCGGGAACCATCAAAGAACCGGTCCCGGAGCGCGTCCGGCGAACGTGTTCCGGCCGCCAGGTTCAAGGCAACATGCTTGAACCTGATGGATCGAGTCCGCGAAACGCGAGCCGAATATGTCGTGACGAAGCACGGACGGCCGGTCGCGAAGCTGGTTCCGTACACGAGCGCTGCGAGGACGAGCTCGTTCTTCGGATCGATGAAAGGCACGCTCTTGAGATACGAACGCCCCTTCGATCCGGTTGACGGCGACTACGACATCAACCGTGACTGAGGGCGTGCTCCTGCTCGACACGCACGTCTGGATCTGGAGCGTCGAGGGAGACGAGCGGCGCATCGGCCGCAAGGCGCGTCGGTTGCTCTCCCGGGCCGAATCCCGGGATGCCATCCGGCTCTCTCCCGCGTCGCTGTTCGAGGTCACCGCCCTTCATACGGCCGGGCGCCT
Organism: uncultured Acidobacteriota bacterium; assembly: GCA_963725105.1. Classification (GTDB taxonomy): domain Bacteria; phylum Acidobacteriota; class Vicinamibacteria; order Vicinamibacterales; family CAVVIG01; genus CAVRXZ01. The sequence goes on along the minus strand of CAVRXZ010000040.1, from coordinate 19,721 downwards.
TCGTCTGGCGCAGCCTGTCGAGCAATGGATCCGAAATGCCCTTGATGTCGCGGGCCTTCCGCTCGCCGATCTCTCCCCGGCCATCGCGATCGACGCCGGCACCATTCCGCGAGCGGCGCTTGCCGATCCCCTGGATCGCCTTCTCGTCGCCACGGCCCGGCAACTGGGGGCCGCCTTCGTGACGAGCGACGCGCGAATCATCGAGTATGCATCGACCACGAGCAACGTCCGTGTGTTCGACGCCAGTCGATGAACGGTCGGGAACGACCAGTGCCTACTTCCCCGGCACGCGCTGCTTCGGCTCTTCGAACCAGTTGAGGACTACGGCTAGGAATACTCTTGGCAGGAGCGGGACTACTGCACGTGAAGCTGGGCTGAGTGGTGACGCTCACAACAGCAGACCCGCCCGGCCTGAGAGCCGTTGTCTGGTGACCAGAGCGGATAGATGAACGTCCCGACCTGGTTTGGCGCCAGTCAGCGACTCTTACAGTTTGTGGCAAAGTATGACGACTGGGAGGTGCATCGTGCGTCACCTGGCACTCGCCATCTTGTCCGCCGCGTTAGCGACGCCAGCCTCGGCACAGTGGCTAAACCACCCGACTCCCGGTATACCGCGATCGGTCGACGGCAAGCCGAATCTGAGCGCTCCCGCGCCACGCACGGCTGACGGCAAGCCGGATCTGTCGGGGCTCTGGAACCGGATCTCTCCCGAGTACTCGCGCAACATCACGGCCGACCTGAAAGCCGGCGACGTGCAGCCGTGGGCGGAGGCGCTGGTGCGGCAGCGTCTGGAGGATCTCGGCAAGGGTTACATGAACATCTCGTGCGTCCCCTTCGGTCCCGGGTACAGCACCGCGGCGGACACGACGGGCGCCGAGATGATGAAAATCATTCAAACGCCATCGCTCATCGTCATCCTCAATCCGGATCTTACCTACCGGCAGATCTTCCTGGACGGCCGCACGCTTGAGACTGATCCCAATCCAAGCTGGATGGGCTATTCGGTCGGCCACTGGGAAGGAGACGCGTTGGTCGTGGAGAGCAACGGATTCAACGATCGGACGTGGCTGGATCACGATGGTCATCCGCACACCGAGGCGCTGCGGATGATCGAACGGTACCAGCCGCAAAGATTTCGGTCACCTCGACCTCGAAGTCACATTGTCCGATCCAAAGGCGTACGCGAAGCCGTGGACGGTCGCGGTCCGCGCGGAGCTTGCGGCCGACACCGAGATGATTGAGTTTGTCTGCAACGAGAAGAACACCGCGGCCCTCGAGCACTGGGTCGGCAAAGCGTCCGACGAACGGAAGACCGGTGTCAAGGTGGCGCCCGGGATCCTGTCGAAGTACGCGGGCACCTACGTCGAGCAGCCAAAGTTCTGGAGACTCGTTGCACGGACGGTGGAGATCACGGTGTCGGGCGACACCCTGTTCGGCGAAATGGACGGCCGGGGGAAGGTGCCGCTCATCGCCCAGTCCGAAACGCTCTTCTCGGGGTTGTACGGACTCGGGATCGAATTCCTCAAAGACGATTCCGACCGTATCTCGCAGCTGTATGTGAAGCACGTCTCAGGCGACTACCGTTTTGCCCGCAAGCCATAACCTGTCGAGCTTTGGATGTAGTATTCGACCGAACTGGCAGCTGTGGAGGGTCCGATGAAAACCGCACGTCATCTCGGGGTTCTTGTCGCGTTTGTGGGCGCGTTCTCCGCGCCGCAGGCACCGATCGGACCGACACCATCAGGTCTCGCGGCCGCGAATGGCGAGGCCCAGGCGCCCGTTTTCGAAGTGGACCCATTCTGGCCAAAACCGCTGCCGAATCACTGGGTGCTCGGCTCGACGATTGGCGTATCAGTCGACGACCAGGATCACGTCTGGATCATCCACCGCCCGCAGTCGGTTGACGAGAACTTCAAGGCCGCCGACGCCAAGCCGCAGATTGGCACCTGCTGCCACGTGGCACCGCCCGTCCTGGAGTTCGATCAGACCGGGAATCTGGTGGGCTCGTGGGGCGGCCCCGGCGACGGCTACGAGTGGCCCGTCAGCAACCACGGCATCACCGTCGATCACAAAGGCAACGTCTGGCTGGGCGGCAACGACAACACCGACACACAGATTCTGAAGTTCACGAAGACCGGCAAGTTCCTCCTTCAGATCGGCCGTCACGGACAGCACAACGGCAGCAACGACGTGGACAACCTCTGGCGGGCTGCCAAGATCTTCCACGAGCCAGCCGCCAACGAAATCTACGTCGCTGACGGCTACGGCAATCGTCGCGTTATCGTGTTCGACGCCGACACCGGCAAATACAAGCGGCATTGGGGCGCGTACGGGAACAAACCGCAGGACGGGCCAGAGCCCGCGTACGATCCGGCGGCACCGCCGTCGAAACAGTTCAACACAGTACACTGCGCAAACGTCTCGAAGGACGGATTCGTGTATGTCTGCGATCGAGTCAACGATCGCGTCCAGGTGTTCAGGAAGGACGGGACGTTCGTCAAGGAAGCGTTCTTCGACAAGAACACGCTGCGGTCCGGGTCGGTATGGGATATGACGCTCTCACGCGATCCGCAACAGGCCTATATCTACATGGCCAATGGCGTCAACGAAACGATCCATATCGTTCAACGAAGTACGCTCGAGGTCCTCGCTACGTTCGGTGACGGTGGACGACAGCCCGGTCAGTTCTACGGCGTACACAACCTGGATACCGATTCAAAGGGCAACCTGTACGCGACCGAGACGTACAACGGCGCGCGGGTGCAGCGCTTCCTCAATAAGGGCCTGCGGACGGTGTCAAAGCCGAACCAGGGCGTGGCGTGGCCGCAAGGTCGCTGACGTGCGACACAGCTGAAAGGGCGCTATGAAGAACATGTTGATCGGATGGGCCGGCGCCGCCTTCGTCGTGGCTGCGCTCGTGGCGCAAGTCAAACTCAACCCCACGGATCCGCAGCCGACATGCAACATGTGCCCCGGCCACTACATCCCTCTCAGCGAGCTTCAGGCTTACACGAAGAAGGCGGTGGACGAAAAGCTCATCGACCAGCAGGTCCGCGATGTCGAGATCGGCAAGGCGCACGTGGGGATCGGCATGGTTCACAGAGGGAAACTCGACGTGCCGGCCAAGGACTCGGTCGCCGAGCACGATCAGGTGAGCGAGGTCTACCACATCGTCGACGGCACGGCGACGCTCATGCTCGGTCCGGACATCACGAATCGGCAGCGGCGGCCCGCGACATCACTGACCGTTCGCGAATTCAACGGCCCGGGTAACAACGGGACGGAAATCAAGAACGGCGTGACGTACCAGCTCAAACCGGGCGATGTCGTTGTGATTCCAGCAGGTACGGGCCACTTGTTCACAAAGATCGATGATCACATCGACTATCTGATGGTACGAATCGATCCCGACAAGGTCACGCCGCTCAAGGACGAGGTGGCGTCAAAAGAGTATCTGTCCAAACCTGCGCCGCGGGGTCAGTAGCTGATCTCTGGCGGCTCTGTTTTGGAAGGAGATGTGACATGACTCGAGGCACCGTCTTTCTTGCCCTGTTTTCGTTTGCAGCCGGTCTGTCATGCCACGCGTGGCTCGGCGGTTCGCTCGAAGCGCAGGCCCGAGGAGGCAAGGTCACCGAGCTGAAACGGGTCGATCTCGGCGCTTGGTGCCAAGGCAAGGAAGTGACCGTTTCCATCGAGGAGATCGCGCCGCAGCACCAGACGAAGCACTTTCACCCGGCCTACTCCTTCGCATACATGCTCGAAGGGTCTCAGACGAGGATGGTCGAGGGCCGACCGCCTCAGGCTTTCCATGTGGGCGATGTCTCGCAGGAGGATCCGATGCAGGTGTCCGAATCCGATATTCTGACGCCGACGAAAGTGGTTCTCTTCCGCATCCTCGAAAAGGGAAAGCCCGCAACGACGAGCGTTCCATAGACTCGTCGAGAATCTGGTCACCGATGGACAAAAGACTGCTCTGGGTCTGGCCGCTTGCCGTTGCCGGCAGCATCGTGGCGGTACTCGCCGTACGCGTCATCGCGTTCATACTGGTGCCGCTTCCCACTCCTGAAGCGTTTCCCCCGCTCAGCTGGAGTGGGCCGATCATCTTCACCGTCGTGCTCGTGTCGCTGGCCGTGTTCGTGTTTGCGTTCGTCACTGGCCGTTCCGCCGACCCACGCCGCGCGTACCGGCAGATCGCATTTATTGCTCTCATCGTGTCCCTGATTCCCGACGTGATGTTGGTGACAAATGGTCAGCCCCCCGCACCATGGCCCGCCGCCATCGTCCTGATGGTGATGCACGTGGCGGCGTGGTTGGTGACCGTCGAGGTTCTGACGAGACTCGGCCTGTCCAAGAGCTGAGCCATGCGCGTCCACCTCTGTCTGGCCGTCCTGCTCGCCATTTCGGCGTCGGCCCGAGCAGGGACCTCCCCGGACGCGCTCTTTTCGGCGATTCAACGCGGAAAGGCGCATGAAATCGAGCGGCTGCTGAAGGACGGAGCCAACCCCAATGTCGTCGACGCGGACGGCATCCCTGCTCTGATGGCGGCTACGCTCTTTTCGGACACCGCGACGGTGGCGCTCCTGCTCAAACACGGGGCCGATCCGAATCGCGCAGCAGCAGGGGGTGCGACACCTCTGATGTGGGCGGCTCCGAACGCCGCAAAAGCTCGCCTTCTGATCGCCGCGGGCGCCAATGTGAACACGAAGTCCGAGAACGGGCGCACCGCGTTGCTCGTCGCCGCCGGCTATCCGGGAACAGTCGATCTGCTGCGACTGCTTCTCGATCGCGGCGCGGATCTCAACGCACGGGACGGCACAGGCGCCGACGCCTTGGCGTTTGCCGTGCGGTCGGCTGATGTCGAGGTCGTTCGTTTCCTGGTTGAGCGAGGCCTAAGTCCCAACGCACTGTCGGCGACCGCTCGACGTATCGGATTGGCTCGCAACGATCTGGCGACGACGAACTACTTGATCTCGAAAGACCTTCATCCGACGCCCGACGTGCTGCTGACGACGGCAAACTGGCAGAGCGTGGAGGTGGCGAGCCGTTGGATCGAACTGGGGGCTGACGTGAATGCCACGAACGCCGCCCAGTACGGGCGAACGCCCCTGCTGACGGCGGTCACGTCGGAGGCGGCCGGTGCTGATATCGTGCGGTTGCTGCTTGAGCGCGGCGCCGATCCCAACGCCGGCATGACCGAAGGTGAGCGCCCGCTTGACTGGGCCATCTACAAAGGCGACCGCGCGAAAATCAACGTCCTCGAGCAGCACGGCGCCACACGCGGGAACGGTCCAAGGCAGGAATCGATCGCTCCGCCACCGGCAGGCGGCATCAGCGATCCGCGGCTTTCCTTGACCAGAAGCACGGCCCGCCTCCTCGATGTCGCGCCCAGGTTCCGCGAGCAGGCCCCTTGCATTTCCTGTCACCACAACGCGCTGCCCGCCCTGGCTGCGGCGACAGTCCGGCGTAAAGGCATCGAAATCAACGAGACGAACGCACGCAAGAACCTCGACGCGCTGCTGGCGTTCTTCGGCAACGCGCAGCCGCGCATGATGCTTGGAGACCCGGCCGTCGGGGGCGAATCACTGACCGCTGGCTACGCCCAGCTGGCGCTCGCGGCCGAAGGACACCCACTCGACACCGTGACGGCGACGATCTCACACTGGCTGATGGCCCGGCAGATGCCCGATGGCCGCTGGCTGGGCAACGGCATCAACCGCCCGCCTTCGGAGTACACGCCGATCGGTCACACCGCGATTGCCGTCGCCGGGCTGAAGTCGTATCCGATTCCCGGTCGGGGCCGCGAAGTCACAGAGAGCCTGCGTCGGGCGCAACAGTGGCTTCTGACCGCGGAACCGCGATCCGCCGAAGAGCGCGGGATGCGGCTCCTGGGCCTTGTGTGGACAGACGCGCCGCACGCGGCTGTGAAGCTCGCCATCAACGACATTCGCAATCGACAGACTGCGTCGGGCGGGTGGTCCCAGTTCGAGCGAACGGATCCGGACGCCTACGCGACAGGATTGTCCCTGTATGCCCTGCACCTTGCCGGCATCCCGCCGCATGACGACACGTATCGCAAAGGCGTGGCGTTTCTGCTCGGCACGCAGTACCCCGACGGCACATGGCTCGTGAAAACCCACGCGTTTCCCGGTCCAGCGGTACTTCGAGAGCGGATTTCCGTACGGCAGGCACCAGTGGATCTCGACGGCCGGCACGAGCTGGGCGACGCTGGCCATCGCTGTGGCCCTGCCCGACCAACATCGTGACGCGCGGCGATAGAGATCAGGGACCTCGGTGCGTTCGAACCTTACCTCTCGCCGATGATCTTGATCCGCGAGATCACTTCTTCGTGCAAGACGCGCATGTAGCGGCGCGTCTCCTCATCGCCGGCCCTGATCTCCTCGCGCAGACCTTCAATGGCAGTCTTCAGCTCACTGCGCGAGCCCGCGCTCGCGGTTCCGATCTCCCCCCGCACGCCGTCGATCGCGGTCTTGATTTCCCTCCGCAGGCCGTCGCTGGAGATCCTGATTTCCTCGCGGATTTCCTCGCGAAGGGTCTCGCCGAACGCGCGCATCTCCTGCCGGACGGCAGAAAACTCCTCCTTTACCTCCCCTCGAAATTGCACAAAGTGCGCATCCAGCGATGCGACGCGTGCCTCGAGTGACGCGACTCGGTCCGGTAACTCTTGCAGTCCCTGCATCTGACTCTCGATGGCAGTGACCCGCGCGGCGAGCGACTGCGGCATGATGCGGTGGTCATGCCAGAAGTGTGCCGACGACGGTATCATCGTCGAACCTTGGGAGCAACATCGCAGATACCGAATGGGTGATGGGCCAGGCTGCCGCGGAGCGGGTTTAGAGTCGACAGTCGTCAGTCGTCGCGGAACGACCGAACGTTCAAACGGTCCGAACGTTCCGAACGCCGACGTTGATCCCCTCTCCGCCCAGCGCATAAGATCGGCACGCCTCGTTACCGAAGAAAGGATTTCGACGCGTGACTGTGGAAGCGATCAAGGAAGCTGTGCCTGCGAGCACCGATCAGCAGCGACTTGAAGACATCGGGTTCATGACGTGCATGGCCCTGGTGCTGCTCGGCAATTACGCCGAGACAGGGCACTTCGGCGGGCCGCTCGCCTATACGCCCTTCAACGTCGTCACACACCTGGCTGGCCCTGAGAACGGCGGCCTGCGCTTCGACTACCGCCGACCCAAGCACCCATACAGCGACAAGTTCATGCTCGCGGCGGGACACTGTGCACCGACGTGTTACGCGCTGTGGATGATCATGGGCCAGGCGCTCTATCGACGCTTCCAGGCGACTGGTGACCGCCGCTATCAAGTCGACCCTGAGCTGGCCATGCTGCCGGTCGACGCGCTGGGATTCCGGCGCGGCGCCGGCGCGCTTCAGCATCTTCTGGCGGATCAAGGTCTCGTCGACCATCCGCTCTTCGCCCAGGCCAAAGGCCGCGGCATTCGCGCGCTCTCCGGACACATCGAGTCAACCGACGTCACCAACGACGTCAACGGCGGGCCTTCAGGGGTTGGCATCGCCACCGCCGCCGGCAAGTCCGCCTTCTGGGACATCGTAGGCGCCCCGATGGGCGCTCCGAAGATCATTGCATTCGAAGGCGAGTTCGCGATGTGCGCCGGTCACGCCCAGGAACTGAAGACCCAGGCCATCGCGCTTCAAACGGGGAAGCGCCTCAGGCTCGTGTTCTCGGACAACAACGCTGGGATCGACGACGCGCTTGATTGGTGGCGTGGTACACAGCAAGTTCGAAGGCTATCGGCTGCGGGAGCAGTGGACGTCCTACGGCTGGAACGTCCTGTCGATTCCCGACGGCCACGACTACAGCCAGATTCTGCAGGCGCTCAAGACCATGGAGAACTGGGACGCCGCCGATCGCCGTCCCATGATTCTCTTCGGCAAGACAACCAAGGGTTATTGGCCTGAGGCCCACCACGGCAAGATTTCTGGCGACGAAGAGCAGAACCAGATCGTCGGCTACAAGAGCCACCCCTTCGGATTCAAGATGAACTCGCCGTACGTCGTGAACTTGGCCGCGACGTTCGAACGGCGATACGGCATCACGTTCGAAGGCATGCGGGCTGGCGCAGTGAAGGACCCGCGGGAGCGGCTGCTGCAGTTCAAGACCAACATCGATGTCGTGATGTCGGTGCTCGACCGAAACGGTCTGGGCGACTGGCTGGCCGATCGGCTTGTTGAAATCGGCGACACCGTCAAGGATCAATTCCCTCTTCGCATCGATGTGAAGCGCGACCCGTTTCTCGACGACCGACTTCGCGTCGCCAATCTTCCGGTCGAGCCGCAGACGCTGGACGTGACCAATCCTTGGTCAGGTGCGACGAAGCCGATCACGGTGGCGCTCTTCCGTAAAGCGGGGGAAGCCGCTGGAGCCCGGCGCGGGATCTCGGAAATCCTCAAGTGGCTCAACTACGTAACGGGCAACCGTGTCCTGACGGTGGCCGCGGATCTCTCCGAGTCGGTCAACCTGGAGCACGGAAGCATCTGGGGACACTACGATCCAGTGGACAACCCATCCGGCACACGCCTGAAGGCGGCCATCCAGGAAGCAGGCAACGTTTCGACCGCCATAGGACTTGTCAGCCAGAATGCGTCGGTCGATCCGGAGAAGTTCGCGGGCGTCTGGGCATTCAGCGGCACTTACGGGGCCTTCACTCCATTGATGTACCTGCCGGCGCGCGTCTGGAGTCAGCAAAGTCAGGACAGCAGGTTCCGCACCGGCGTCCTGCACATCCTCGCGGCGCATTCGGGACCAGAAACCGCCGCCGATGCCAGAACGCATTTCGGCATCTTCTCGCCCCAGGTCTGGAAGCTGTTTCCGCGCGGACACATCATCAACCTGAGTTTCTGGGACTACAACGACGTCGCCGCCGGTTACTTCGCGGCTGCGGAAATCGCCGCCCGAAACCAGCAGGTGGGCATCATCACCATTGAAGTTGCGAGGCCAGACTCGCCGATCGCGGATCGCCGGACATTTGCCGACACCGATCGTCAAGGCCGCCGCGAAGGGTCTCTACGTGATCCGCGAGTTCGCGCCGGACCGGCCAAAGCACGGGTACGTAGTGGCGCAAGGCGCCAGCGCGACGTTCAACCTCGTCAAGTCGTTGCCTCGACTCGAGGAAGCCGGCGTGAACGTGAAGGTGATTGCGGCGGTCAGCGAGGAGCTGTTCGATCACCAGCCCGACAGCTACCAGCGCTCCGTGCTGCCGCCTGGATCGCGCCAGGATCTGATGTTCGTGAGCAGCGGCACGCGACGCCTGTGGCCCCTGCGAAACATCGGGCCGCAGGCCGACGATTACTCACTGACCTCTGACTGGCACGACAGATGGCTGACCGGCGGGCTCGAAGCGGACGTGATCGCCGAGGCGCATCTGGACGCCGAGTCGATTTTCGCCGGCGTCAAGCGTTTCGCCGACGAGCGATCCAGGCGACTCGACGACTACCGCGCTCTCGTGAAAACGATGTCGTAGTGTGGCTCTCTCTCGAACGCCAGGCGCTCACTTTCAACTTACTTCTCCACTTTCCACTTTTTCCACTTTCCACTTCTATTGTGGTTCGTACCTGAACTCGAGGATGCTGCCCGGATTGGCCAGCGTCTGACTGACGGCGCCATTCGGATCGCGGTACGGGCCCGCCACGTCGGTCGCGAGATAGAGCGTTCGCTGATTCGGATTGAGCGCGATGTCCCGGTACCGGTTTCCGGTTCTGAACATCGCCACAGGCGGCCCTGCGACTGAGCGTCCATCTGCCGCAAGCGGCAGCCGGTAGACCGTCCCTCGAATCAGACTGAGCACCAGCAATGACGATTTCCACCCGGGGATCGCGTCGCCCTCGTAGATGTCCACTCCCCCCGGCGCAATCGTCGCGCTCCCGATGGTCGAAATGTCGTAGCCCGTCTCGACTGTAAAGAACGTGCGCAGCGGTGGAGCAAATCGCTCGTCGTTCCATTCGGATTCCTTCCGTGTCGGGACCGACGCGGGAATCGCGCCCCCGACCGGCAACGTTGCGCACGGTGTGGGGCTCGACGCGGACCAGTTGCTGAAGGCGTACGACTTGTCGTCCTTGTAGCCCGCGACGTTCGGCCAGCCGTAGTTCCGCCCGCCTTCAATCAGGTTGGCCTCATCGTCGGTGCTCGGCCCGTGTTCCGACTCGTACAACAGGCCGTTCCTGCCGAATACCAAGCCGAGCGGATTTCGGTGGCCGTAGGAAAACACATGGCTGCGGACACCGGCAATCACGGGATTGTCGCTCGGGATCGATCCGTCGAGCTCGACCCGCAGAATCTTCCCCTGGTAGCGGGTCCAATCCTTCGCACGCGACGTCGGCCGCCGCTGGCAGCTCCTGAGCGCGATTGAGATTGCAGCGGTTGGATCCGAAGTTGCTCCCCTGGTCGCCGATTGTCAGATATAGCTTGAGGTCGGGGCCGAAGGCCAGTCGGCCGCCGACGTGATCGTCGTGCACCGGCAAGCCCGTCAGGAGATCGACCGGCTCGGTCAGTCTGCCCGCGGGCTGGTCGTAACGATACCGGCGGATGACCATCTTGCGCAGCAGCGCGGTCCCCGGCGCATCGTCGTACGTGAACGCAACGTAGACGTAATCGTTGCCGGTGCCGCGAAGAAGCTCCGGGTGAAGCGCCAGGCCGAGCAGACCGTCCTGCGTCACGCTCTGATGCACCTCTGGAATCGTGACGGCTGTGCTCTTCGCTCCATCAAGAGGATTGATGCGAACGACGCGCCGGCCCTGCCGCTCGGTGACCCACAGCTGGTTGTCCGGCCCCCAGGCAACCTCCCACGGCCCCTCCAGGCCGGAAGCGACGACCCGCATCGCGAAATGCTCAGGTGGACTCATGACCACAGCCGGATCCTGTCCGGCTGACATGGCGGCCGCGAAAAGCACGACCACTGCGAGCACCTGACCTGCGAGGTATTGCGGATCGCCTCTCATCTCGTTCTCCTTCCGCGCATTGCAGGATGTACTTGTATCCGGCATCCGGATACAATGTTGACAAACTCTTGATGCAATCTCGACACAACCGCAACGAAGCGCTTAGAGCGGCGGTTGCACCCGGCGCACGATAGCATGATCAAGTCCCGGCTTCGTCCCTTCCAGGGCTTCCTGGCCTTCCTCGTCGCACTGGTCGCATTGACGGGCGCGGTTGTCGCTGTTGACCGCTTCGCGCTACCGGGTCTGCAACGGTCCTTTTACATTTACTCCGGGTTTCACGGCTGGGCGCTGCGGGAACGTGTCCCCACCATCGACGTCGCGTTCCTCGCTGAGGATCCGAAGCTTCCGCGGCAGCTATTCAGCGTGCGGTGGCGGGGTTTCTGGTTCCTGTCCGACCCGGGGTCGTTCGAATTCTCCGCAAACGGCACCGGGCGCATCGTGATCCGAGTAGACGGCCGGGAGGCTTTCCGCAGTGAGCCGCCGGACAAAATGCGCTCGACAAGTTCGACGCTCGCTTTGTCGAAGGGGCCGCATGAAATCGTCGTCGAGTACGAGCAGTTGGCGGGAGGCCCTCGCCTGACGGTGCTGCAGGCCACGCCGGGAGGCGTCCCGGCCATGCTCCCGTCCGCCAGCCTGTTCGTCGAACCGCTCACCTTCCAGCAGTTCCGCATCGTCGCTCTTGCGAGGGGGATCGGTCGTCTGGTGCCGTTGGCGTGGCTGGGCCTGCTCGGCGCGCTGCTCCTGCAGGCCCTTCCGGCGCTGACAGGGCGCGTCGGCCGTCTGCTCGGGCGTGCGGTCGCCGTCTGGCGTACTGAAAGCGCCCCTGCCAACTGGCGAGCATTCACACAGCGTGCGACCCTGGTCTTGTTTCCTGCGCTCGTCGGGCCGGTCGTCCTGTTCCTCGTGGGCCCGCACACCATCTACAACGCCAACCGATCGGAATTCAATGTACCGTTCGCCAGCATTGCCTTTCCGCGACTGCTCGTCATGGCGGCGATCGGCTGGGGCTTGCTCTTCGGAGTCGGGTGCCTTGCCGCTCTGCTGTCGGAACGCTTGACGCGGCGTTACGCGTCGCTGATCTTTGCTGGCGGCGTGCTTCTGTGGATTCAGGGGAGCCTGCTCGCGGCCGATGTGGGGCAGCTCGCCGGCGAGGGACTCGACCTCAGCCGGCAGGACTGGCGGGCGCCGTACGAGGCCGGGCTGTGGGCGGCCGGCATCGGCCTGGCACTCTATTTCGGGCGGCGTCTGTCGCACGTGGCGCCGTTTGCGAGTCAGGTATTCGTCGCGCTGCAAGTTCTCGTGCTGGCGATCTCGATGCTGGGTCCGACTGCAGAGGCGAAGGGCAAGGGCAACGGAGGCGACTGGCTGCCCTCCGACTCGCTGTACCAGTTGTCCCGCGGGCAGAATGTCATTCACGTCGTGCTCGACGGATTCCTCTCCGAAGTCTTCGAAGACGTGATAAACGAGGATCGGGCGGCGTTCGATCGCAGCTTCTCGGGGTTCGTGTTCTATCGAGACCATCTCGGCGCATTCACGACCACGCGCGCGAGCATGCCCGCGATGCTCACCGGTCAGGTGTACCGCAATGAGCTCCCGTTCGACGAGTTCCTCCGCCGCGTGATGAGCGAGCGGTCGATCTTCACCGCGCTGGCTGCGCACGGCTACAGCGTGCACTCGGTCAGCTTTCACAGTCTGGACAAGCCGCTGGGAATGCTCGCCGGGGCTCCGCAAGTGATCCACTACAACATCCCGACACCGTTCGATAGCTACGACCAGTACGTACGCTCAGCGGCCCGACAGATGTTCGACCTGTCGCTCTTCCGTCACACGCCACAAGGGCTCAAAAGCCGCGTCTACAACGCACGGGCGTCGCTCGCAGAAGGGTCCCGCAGCGAACAGCAGCTTCGTCCCGAGGACGCCAGAGCAGTCCGCCCAAGCAGTCACGTCGCCTTTGTCGACGATCTGATAAGTCATCTGGCGGTGTCGCGTGACGAGCCCGTGTACACCTTCCTGCACGTGGCGATTCCACATCCCCCCATCGCTCTCGGCAGTGACTGCGAGTTTCTGGGGTACGTGCCGCTGAACCGGGCGAGCTACACGGCACAAGCGCGCTGTGGAGTGTCCACCGTGGAGCGGCTGCTGGATCGTCTGAGGGCGCTCGGAGCCTACGATCGAAGCGTCATCGTCATCACGGCGGATCACGGCTGGCGCGCCAGGCGGGACGGTCATCCTCTGGCGGGCGTCCCAAGTCCCGCCGGATCCCTCGATCGCGTCGCAAACAATGCCATGCCCCTGCTGGCAATCAAGCAGGTGGACGGCACAGGCCCGCTTCAGATTTCAGACGCACCCACGGCGATCACCGATCTTCCCGCCACCATTCTCGACCTGGCGGGACTGCCTGAGGCCGGGTTCCCCGGCACATCAGTCGTTCGTCTCAACGCCGCTGCCGTTCGACCGCGAATTTACGCCCAGCACTCGTGGATGAACGACGACTGGAACAAACGGTATCTTGGCGTCCTGCAGCTTTTTTCGATCGAAGGACGGGTACTCGACCCCAAGTCGTGGACCTTTCAGAGGGCCGTGCCGGAGCCGGGTCAGGACGGCAACGGTTCGAATTGACGAGCTGATGGGCGCATCAACTCGGTCGCCGTCCTGCGACGGTTCGGCCTGCAGCGGGATATTCCCTGCTGAACCCGGTGCGCTGGTTCGTCATCGTGAAGCTGCCGTCGCTCCGCGCAGACAGCTTGAGAGGGTACGCCGGATGATTCGTCTGGTTCGATTCAACGTTGGCAATGAACTGGTCGGGTGAATTCGTCTCGCGCGACGCGTTCTCCGAGTAGTGCAGCTGCCAGAAGTCGAGAAACCCTGGCGTGCCGCGCACAATCCTGAACGTGTCCGACGTGCCGCCCTTCCTCGGTCCGTTGTTCATCACGGCGATTCTCGGCCTGGCCGAGCGCACGAGCACAGGCGAACCAGCCCAGTCGGTGCCGTGTCGCGTCGTGTTGTACACGTCAAAGCCTTCTCCAAGCAGATTGTTGGGACAGACGAGCTCCTTTTCCTGATTCCACGTGAGGTCGGCCAGATCGAGCATCGTGAAGCTGCCGAACTTGATGACCGCTCCCAGCACTTCGTAGTTTTCTGGCGTGGAATCCTGAAGGCGCGGACCAAAGTCCTTGCACAGTGGATTCGGCGCGCCGGCGCCCGTCATCCCCGCGACCGGATTTTTGATCAGCTCTCCGGCGTTGGACACGACGGTGACCTCGACACCGGAGATCGGAATTCTGGTACCGGGTCTGGGCGTTGAGACGTGCAGCCGCTCGCGCGCCGCGAGGTAGGCCGCAAACGCAGCGCCCGTGCTCCCCTGCACGGCCCAGGGTCCATGATCGTACAGGTGTCGAATAGGAATCTTCGCCGCCAGGTCCGCCAGATTCCCGAAATGATCGCCGTGGTAGTGCGAGACGATGACGTGGTCGAGCTGTTTCTCGGGAAGGTTGGCCGCCTGGATGACCGCCAAGAGTCGATCGAGATCGCGATTGCCGTCTCCAGCCGTTCCGGTGTCGAACAGCAAGGTCTCGCCGGAGGGCGAAACAAACAACACGGCCTTGCCGCCTTCGGTGTCTACGTAGTACGCGTCGAGTGTCGTCCGGGGCGGACCGGGCACGGCAACAACCTGACCGTTCACGACTTGCGTGGTTTCTCGCTGTCCGTGCAAAGTGCCCGTCGCGATGGGCCCGATGACCACCGCCGCGGCGGCGGAGAACACTGCAATCTTGCACATGGCCGTCTCCATTCGAAGAAAATACCCTTTTCCGCGGCCCAGTGTGAGGCCTTATGACCGGCCATGCAACGACCAGGCGTCGATGGCTCGCCCAGTTCAGCCTGTTCAGCTTGTTCAGCGCCGCGTTCCTCTGCCTGCCCGTTGCGCTGTTCAGCGAATCCTCCAGCGCCCCACGCAATGACCTTCCGCAGCCCTTTCGCACGACGCGGGACTGGGGACAGCTGCCTGCCGGGCTGAAATGGGCCGCGGTCACGGCGGTGGAACCGGCGCCTGACGGAACGATCTACGTGATTCACCGCTGTTTCGCCAATTCCTGTTCGGGCCGCAGCGAGCCGCCGATTCTGAAATTCGACGCGAGCGGCAGGCTTCTGAAGGCGTGGGGCGAGGGCCTGTTCAACTTCCCTCACGGCGCGACCGTTGACCGCGACGGCAATCTCTGGGTCACCGACGCGAGGGGCGGGGATGGCAGGGGTCATCAGGTTTTCAAGTTCAGCCCTGATGGCCAGGTCCTCCTGACGCTTGGCCAGGCAGGCGTGTCGGGCTCTGGCCCAGATCTCTTCGATCAACCAACTGACGTGGTCGTGGCGCCGAATGGCGACATCTTCGTCACGGACAGTCATCGCAACGGCAAGAACAATCGGGTCGTGAAGTTCACGACGGGCGGAAAGTTCATCAAGGAATGGGGCCGCAAAGGCTCGGGCTCTGGTGAAATCAGCGAGCCCCACACCATTGCCATGGACTCGCGCGGCCGGCTCTTCGTCGGCGATCGGGAGAACAACCGCATTCAAATCTTCGATCAGGATGGAAGGTTCCTCGACCAGTGGCGCCAGTTCGGTCGGCCGAGCGGCATCGTCATCACGAAGGACGACACGCTGTACGTGACCGACTCGGAATCCGGGCCCGACACAGGAGCCCACGAACTTCCTGGCATCAAGAAAGGCATCCGCATCGGCAGTGCGAAAGACGGACGTGTCACCGCGTTTATCGAGGACATGGAATCGACGGCCGCTGAACACTCAGGCGCCGAAGGCATTGGTGTGGACGCTGACGGAAATGTCTACGGCGCGGTCGTGCGTCGGCAGATGCTCGAGCGGCACGTGAGGATCGGCGGGGCGCTCGCACGCTAGCGCGGTTTTCAGTTCCGTGTAGTCGACCGTGCCGGTGCCGGGTGCCTGGTTCCTGATACCGCGAACCGCTACGACTTGATCGGTACCCAGATCTCCAGTCCCCCGTGCCCCGTGCGACCGTCGAACGTGTCGCCGTACCGCTCGAACGCTGGACCGTCGGACGCTTCGTAGCCGGCACTCGACAAGCCGTGATTCCAGATGGCCTTCCACGTGCTGGAGATCGCCGACACGTGATCGCCGTGGGCAAAGACCGCATAGGTCTGCGGCGGAATCCGGAGTTGTGTGAACTCAGCGGGGTGGGCCGGAAATTCGTTCACCTGAACTCCGCAAATGTAGTCGCAGCTGCCGGCATCGTCTGTATTGCAGATGACGCCGTAAGTGACGCGTCCGATCTGACCCGGAATGTTCCCCAGATGCGGGACGAATCGGTCCCATTGCGAAGGGATGCCGGCATTCGACCGGTGGTAGCGCTGACCCAGGCCGAAGATGAGCAGGGCGTCCTGACGTTCGATCCGGGGCGGGGCGATGGTGGCGGTGGTCGTGTTGGTTACGTCCATGTTGATCGGTTCCAGGAGGGTGAGGCCTCCGATGTCGGCCTGCTCCCGCACCTGATCGGGGGTCAGACCGAAGTGTTGACGAAAGGCGCGCGTAAAGGCTTCGTGAGAGCCGTAGCCGGTGTCGAGGGCCACGGCGAGGATGTCCGGCGCGCCGGCCGCAAGCGATGGGGCCGATGATGCCCCCGGGCTCGGCGCGACGGCTTGACAATTGTTGCGATGGGAGGACCAGGTGCTGCTGCCGTTCACGAAGGGGGATCGACCGAGCCGATCGTCACATCGTACAGGAATCATCCCGCCGAACGACGGCGACGGCACCCTGCACCTGGCGCTTTCGGTTCCAACGTCAGACTTCGAGCCATAGCAGGACCGTCTCCGTTCGTTCGGAAAAACCTTCGAGTGATCAGTTACCCGTCGACACACTCGGTTTTCCACTGGCGAGCCACTTGAGCGGATCGCCGGAAATCGCAACCGGACTGGGCTTGCCCTTCCCAAGCATGCCGCGGCTGCCCGCCGGTGTTGGCTCGACCTCCCACTGCTGCCGCGCTGCCGCGAGATCGGCATTGATACCGGCGGCCGGGCCGCCCACGTGCAGCCGCGACTTGAATCGCCAGCCCTTGGGCGTTCTCGCGTACACGTCCTGGTACCACCCGCTCCAATAGACCTCGTTTGCCGGCCCGTCGACCATCATCAGATAAGAAATGCCGCGGGCTCCCTGTGGGTCGGGCTCAATGATCGGCGCAACGTTGAGGTGAACCTGGTTGATCGGCCCGCGGTACCGGTGCGGCTGACAGCCACCCTGTGGTGTCCGCCCCGCCGCCCGGGCGAGCTCCTCGCGTCCCTTGCGAGTGCCGAACGTGCCATCGTCCGTGTACAGGTCCGCGTAGTCATAGCCATTGTTGTGATCGGGACAGCTGTCCAGAACGTACATGTAGCGGCTGAGCAGCTGCTGGATTTCGATCCGGTCTGCTGCCGTGAGCGGCTCAGCGCCGCCCTTCTGCTGCGCGGCAGAGGCGATAGTCCACGCGCCAACCAGGGCCAGCGCCCCGACCAGGCCGGCTGCCAGCGTCTTCCAGGTCACCATGATCCCGTGTCTGGTCAACATACAATGTCTCCTTTTTCAAGGTCCTGCGCCTTCATGCGCTCATGCCTTGGGCTTCCCTTTTCCTTGAACGTCGATTCCGTAGTCGTCTCGCAGATGCTCACGCGTCTCCTCGGCTTCGGCCTGGACGCGGTCGCGGTGCGTCGGGTTCTTCGCCGCTCTCCGCCGGGCCGTGCGCAGTGCCGACTCGCGCATCGTGTCCGAGCTCACCGCAAAGCCCGAGAGCAAGCGCTCGAGATTCTCACTGGCACATGATGAACAGACCGGTCTCGTCGGCGGTCGGACCAGCAGCTCAAACCGGGCGCCGCAGCTGCGACATTCGTATTCGTAGATAGGCAACGGGTAACGCTCAACGTTTGGGAGCTTCGTTCTTCGCCCCTTCTGTGCGCTTCAGATCGTCCTTGCAATCGCAACCCCCGCAACATTGAGGGCCGGTCCGCCTGGCCAGCTCAATCGGGATGCCATTCTTCACCATCACGTCGCGAAGCCGGATCGCGGCCTGTTCGCGAGGCGGGAAATAGGCCAGCGCCTCGTCCAGCGGAGTCCGGTCCAGTTTGTTCTTTGCGTTCAGTCTGGCGCCGTTCGCCACGAGGAAATCCACGAACGCCGTTGAACCTCGCTGGGCGGCTCCGTGCAGGGCGGTATTGCCCTCCCAGTTGGCGGCATTCACGTCGGCCCCCCGTTCCAGGCACACCTTCATGAACTGGATCGCATCACCCTCGGACCCGTGGCTGTACACGTCCTTCCAGCCCAGGCCCGCCGCCAGCATCAACGCGGTCGTTTGGTGGTGCGTCGCCAGGTTCGGGTCCGCGCCGTGCTTCAGCAACAGGCGCTGCACCGGCACGTCCACCTCGGCGGCCGCCCGGAGCAACGGCGTGGTGCCGGCCGTCAGGAGCTCAATCCCAAACACCAGGAGCTTTCGCGGCTTCGCCGCACGCAGCAGCGCGGCGTTCGGGTTCGCCCCACGATCAAGCAACAGGGTGACGACATCGAGGCTGTCATGCTCGGCATCCTTCTGCGGCGGCGAGGGTCGATTCAGCGTCCAGCCCAGCGTGTGCATGTCCACGGCTGCATACAAGGCGGTGCGCCCGTCGACATCGGCGGCGTTCACGTTGGCACCGCGCTGGATAAGAAGAGCCGCCGTGTCGTAATGCCCGTTGATGATCGCGACCACGAGCGGGCTGATGCCCTCGGGATCGGAGAGATTGACGTCGGCACCGGTCGAGAGCAGCATGCGCGCCGCATCGAGAGCGCCTTCGCGCGCCGCAAACAGCAGCGGCGTGAAGCCGCCATGCGAGAACGTAAACATCATGTCGTCTACCGCCACGCCATCCTTGAGTGTTCGATCGTCGAGCGTCTCCGTCTTCGGTCTGTCCTCCAAGAGCTTCGCGCGCACGTCACGTCGGCGCCCCACTCGACCAGCGTCTCCACGGCCACCGCATGATTGGCCGCGGCGGCCCACATGAGTGCCGTCTGCCCATGCCAGCGTTCCTTCGCGTTCACGTCGGCACCGTGGGCCAAAAGCACCCGCAGCGCGTCCGCCTTGCCGGTGCGGGCCGCGCGCATCAGCACCGTCTCGCCTTCCCGAAGCGTCGTATTAGGGTCGGCGCCAGCTTTGAGCAGCGCCTCGATCGTCGCCGCGTTCCCGTTGATGGCGGCCAGCGCCAGGGGAGTGATGCCGTAGCGATTCGCGGCGGTCGCGCTGGCACCGGCTCCAATCAACAGATTCACCGCCTCGAGATCATCTGCCCGCACAGCCCAATGAAGCGCCGTCGTGCCATCCGCCTCAGGCGTCTTCACGTCGACGTGTTTCGCCAGGAGCGCGCGCAAGCCGTCCTGGTGGCCCGTCTTGACTTCCTCTACGATCGGCGGCGCGTCCTTACCGAGAAGACCCACACCCGTCACGCACCAAACAACCACGGCCAGCCAGGCGACACCGGTCTCCCATTCATCTCCTGTCGCCCTCAGATATCCACGCGGCCGGTGCTGTCGCCAAAATGCTCGTCCTCGATGCCGACCTTTCCCGCGAGACTAAGCAAGAGGTTCCCGAGCGGAGTCTCCTTCGGACGCGACGCCGTGCCGTCCGCCTTGCAACCCACCGCCCGCGACGCAAAGCGGCAGCTCTGCGTGACTGTGCACGTTCGCGTCGCCCATACCGCTGCCGTAGAGAATCA
>CAVRXZ010000039.1:0-24765 GCA_963725105.1 uncultured Acidobacteriota bacterium | reverse complement strand
CCGACCCGAACGTGACTGGGCGGCTTCCGCGACAAGCTGGATGTGAATTGATCACATTGAAGAAACGATCTGGTCCACGCCGAGACGCGTAGAAGGCGACATGACCCTCCGCGTTGACGCCGTTTGGCGCGCTCATGGTTCGCTGATGATGTGGGTGAAAACGTGGGACGGTTCTTCGAACGATTGGCTATCGCTGTCTACTTGGGTGACTTGCGTCGAGTGGTGGCGGACGATGTCTCCGCCCAGCCTCCGAGCGTCGCGTTGACGACCCCAGTCTGAGTCACTTTCGGCCGCCGGCGCTCGCCTTCCGCTGTTGCATGGAGTTCATCAGGCTTGCCCGTAGGGACGGGCATTTTAGGCGGCGAGACGTTCGTAATGCGATCGGTAGCTCCGGTAAGCCGACCGTGCAAACAATGCCTGAAGTCCCGGTGCGTCCAGACGCCAGTTTCCGCTATCGCAGTGTCTCCGGCAAAAAGGCGCATCCTACATGCGCCTGAGACGTTTCTGTCACCATCACAGCAGGAGGCTTGGATGAGCAGCCACTTTGAACTCGTGCACACGAGCCGGCAATGACCCCAAATGGCGTATGCCATACACTCCGGCCATTAAGGTCCATTCGGGCAAGACGGTGTATCTGGCCGGCGTCACCGCCGCGCCGGTGTATCACAGCCATCCCCATATCGCCGCCGAATTTGATCACCTTCCCGCGGATGCCGGGCAACAAGCCGCCATGACTATGGACAACTTACGGCACGTCCTTCAGGCGGCTGGGGGTGATCTCAGCGATGTTGTGCAGTTATTCCGCGCTATCGTGGATTTGGACAAACATCAGGACGCCATTAACCAGGTGATCGCGCGTTACTTCGGTGCGCATCGTCCCACCACGACGACAGTGGAAGTGGTGCGTCTAGCCACGGACCCGCGCCTGTTGCTCGAAGTCACCGCCGTCGCTGTCAGTGCCAGAGTAGGCAGCAAAACCGATCTTTCGCCAAAAAGGACAGCCTCTTCGGTGAACCGCAGTGATAATACGCCGATCAGAATCTGCTGCGCGCCTGAGGAACGCCCGCGCGATCTGGGGCATCGGCCTTTCAAAGGAGAATTAGAGAATGGAGAAGCGACTCGCGTTCAACCGCCGTCATTTCACCGGCGGGATCGCCGTATCACCGCGTTACCATCGTGCCACTCGTTACGATCCAGGCCCAACAACGACGGCAAGCGGCCATGACGATCGAAACGCTCACCGCCAAGGTTAAGAACTTGGAGGACGTCCAGGAGATTTCGAACGTGCTGATCGACTACGGTCGTGCCCTCGACTCTCGGGACTTCAAAGCCTATTCCGCCTTATTCGCCAAAGACGGGTCGTGGTCCGGTGGCTTGGGTAGCGTCTCGGGCGGCCCGCAGGCGATCTATGACTTCATGACTAGCCGACTCGGCGGTGGACGGCAAGGGAATACCGGAAGCGGCGGCACCGCGAATACCGGGCGGGGGCAGAATGGTGGCAATATAGGCTTCGGTCCCACCTACCACATCATGTCGAGCTTCAAAATCGACGTGAATGGCGATACTTCGACAGCGTCTTCGCGATGGGCGTTCGTCACCGCGGCGCGCGGCCCCGGCATCCAGGTTGCCGGCAGATACGAGGACACCTTGATCCGCGAGGACGGGATCTGGAAGATCAAATCGCGAAGGGCGCTCAACGATTTGGCAGCGCCGACAACGGCGCAATCAGGTACCGGCGCACAACCCGAGGGTGGCCCTCCCCCGCCAATCGCCAACGCACGCTGATCTTCTGACTCGCGTACACGCTGATTGCGCGCTGTGGATTCGGTGAGGCGGGGTTTTCGGGTGAGGGGCCTGAAAAATGGGCGCGGCGACGTAAGCGAGGCCGATCGGCACCGTGGCACAAGCGGTCCGCGTGCTCACGTGCGTTGCGCCCGGATCGTTGGCTCGTTGCCCGATGAACCAAGATTAATTATCGGTGCTATCATCCTGCACGATTGTTTGTACTATCCGCAGATTGTCTGTTTTCAGGAGAAGTTCAGTGCGATCCCGCAACCGCAACCTGCTGCTCTTGGCGGCTATGCTCTTTGCCTGTGCGCCCGTGGCGTTCGCCCAGACGCCGCGCCGGAATCCTTATCCGGAGGGGCCCGCACTCCTCTTCCGAGAGGGGTGGCAACAACCGCCCGGTGCTAAACCAGTCGGCGAGGGCGATGGCGTCGACGACGTGGTCACGCGGCTCACGCCCGCTAATTTACCTCTCGTTGTGGCCAACACGCGGCTCGAATTGCACGTCTACGGGAAGGACGGTTACCTCGTCCGCACCGCGATGCACTATGGGCGGAACGACCTCTGGACCGGGATGGCGAGCACACCTGTCGCTATAACCTTGAGGGACAAGGCCAACTACCTCGACCTGACCGGCTTGGCGCGCGTGCGCTGGATACTCCGCACCAACTCGGTCTCTATTCTGCACCCGGTCGTCAAGCTCGCGGACGGCACCTACATCGTCAGCCGCCACGCCATTGAGACCGGCGGCGACTTCCTCTCGGTCGAGCTCGCCTTCAACGACATGAAGTGGTTCAAGCTGGATCCCGAGAAGGTCGTCCCGGGACCCGAAGTCAAGAATCCGGATCTCACCAGGGTCGACGAGATCGGCATGGCGAACTTGGCGCCGAGCGGCGGGCACGGCATCGCTGGGTCCGTCAACCTCTCGGACGTAGAGGTTTATGCGAAGCCCGTAACCCGGTAGGCTCCGCGCGCGCCCCTGCGACACTCCTCCGCCCGGTGCCGAATCTCGAAGGGACCAGTCTATGACACGGCATCTGCGGCGCATGTGCGTTGTCAGGCGCAGGTATACGTCTCTCAGCCCGACCTCATCCTGGGTGCGCGGCACGCGCCATTTCTTCTTCGCCATAGATCTACTGCCTCGAGAATCTAGGCATGCGACACCGTGATCACGACATTTCCCTTCTTGTGCCCTTGCTCAACGTACTTGAAAGCTTCCGCGGTCTGCTCCAAGGGATAACTTCTGTCGATGACCGGCCTGAGCTTCCCAGCCGTGGCGAGTTCTGCGATGAAACTCATTCTCTTCAGGTTGTTGATGGCCACACCACCCTTGATTTTCTTTCTACTGGCGATGGAGGTCCAAAGGACCCGAACGATGTCGGTCAACTCCATGATGTTTTGAAGAAAGACACCGTTGGGCTTCAGCGAGTTCTGGCAGCGGTCAAACGTCGTCCCGCCGACGACGTCAAATATCAGGTCGTAGGTGTTTCCATTCTTGGTGAAATCTTCCCTGGTGTAGTCGATCACCTTGTCGGCACCCAGCGACTTCACCAACTCCACGTTCGCGCCGCTGCAGACCGCAGTCACCGTCGCGCCAAAGTGTTTGGCCAGCTGCACTCCGGCCGAGCCGATGGCCCCCGAAGCTCCGATGATCAGGAGCTCCTGCCCGGCTCGGATCTTTCCCAGGTCTCTAAGGAAGTACAACGCGGCGTTCGCTCCGAATGGAATGGCAACGGCTTCTTCCCAACTCAGCGAATCCGGCTTGATCACCACAGCCCCCGTTTCAGGAAGGCATGCGTACTGGGCATGTCCGCCGCCGGCCATGCCGGTCGAGGCAACGACTCGATCACCCGCCTTGAACCTCGTAACGTCTTTACCCGCGCTCTCCACCTCTCCAGCCAACTCAGTTCCGAGGACACGTGCTTTCCATGGCTTTCCGATACCAAACATGAGTTTCGCGAGCGGCAGCATCGATTTGGTGACGAAGGTGAAATTGCGGACGTTGCAGTCACCTGTCGAGACCGAGGTCGCGTGTATTCGGATCAGGACTTCGTTGTTCTTGGGAGCCGGTTTGTCCACCTCCTTCAACTGGAGAAGATCGGGAGGTCCGTATTGGGTGTGCAGAATCGCTTTCACAAGTGTTCCCTTTGGGGCTGTTGTCGGGAGGACCCCTGATGACGGCTTGACGAATCTAGAACCTAGCTGTTCATCCTCGCTTAAGAGCTTCCTGAAAACGCATGACCTGGATCGACAGAATGGGCCGACTGTTCTAAGTACTACTTTGTCAGATCCGTAGCTGAACGGACCGCAGCGCCTCGATGCGCGTGAGGTACTGCGGTCGCTGGGCAAACAAATACGCCGTGAAGATCTCCTGCACGATGCCGCGCACGCTGGGAAACGTCAGGCTGACGTCGGGCGCGCTGTCGCTCGGCTTGCAGGAAGTTGTACGTGATCGCGGTGAGCACCACATGGTGATGCCACCCGCGGAACGTGCGGCCTTCGAAGTGATCGAGGCCGAGCTCGGTCTTGAGGTCTTGATACTGCTGCTCGATGGCCCATCGCTGGTGCGCCAGACGGACGATCTGCCGACAAGCGACGCCGTCGGCGGCAAGTTGACGAAATAGTACTTGGTGCGGGGCGTCGTCGCCGACATCGCGCTCGGCCAAGAGCCAGACTTCGGGCGCGAGCCGACGATGACGACAGTCGACGGCGGGGGTGACGCGGATGGCGACGCACTCCACCGTCCACTGTCGCGCGGTCGGGACGATTGCGCCAGCGGATCCGCCGCCATCGGCCCCCTGCGCCGCGACGATCGCGTCGCCGAGCGGTCGCGCGGTCGCCCGCTCGGCCAGCTTCGGATGCTTGCGCGGACGCCCGCGCCGCGCGGGGCGAGGCGTCCGCAGGCGCGGCGTCCCCAGAACGACCGTGAGGTGGGACGAGATCCCCAGCGCGTACGGCAGGCGCAACCGATGCAACAGGCCGCGAAACAGGCGATTGTCGCCAAATTCCGCGTCGGCCAGCACCCCCGTGACGGTGAATGCCACTCGCCCGGACCTGCCGCAGCAGCGTCAGCGCCTGGCGCCACTTTTCTTGAAATCGGACCGTGGCGGGGATGCGCGCGCGTTCGCGCGCCGCGTCGGTGACCCACTCCTCGGGCAGATACAACGCGCTGCCGAGCAGATAGGCCCGGGACCCGGTCCACAACGCGGCGGTGACGGCCACCTGACAATTGGCGATCTTCCCCAGCGCCCCGCAGTACTGGCGCGCCACGCCGACCGAGTGCGTCCCCTGTTTGGGGAAGCTCGTGCCATCGAAGATCAGCAGCCCTGTCGCGCTCGGGAATCACGCGCGCGCAGGCGACGCCAGACCGCGTCGGCATTCCACGGCGCATCGGTGATGAAGTGTTGGAAGGCTTGGTACGACCCCGGCTCGGTCACCCGCGCCAGCATCGCTTCCATCGATTTGCGCGCGCTGTCGCTGAGCAACCCTTGCACGTACCGTCGCAGGGCGAGCACCTGCGCGCGATGGCCGAAGCACACCTTGAACGCTTCGAGCCACGTCATCAGCCGACGCAACTGATAGCACCGCGCGGCGATCGTCCACCGCGCCGCAGCGTACCGAACTCAGCGCATAAGTACAATGTCCTCAAATTCGATCACACGTCCGAATGCTTCACAGACCGAGCGATCTGACAAAGTCGTACGAGGATGCGTTACATAAGAGGAGAGCAGATGTCAAAGCTAGTCTTGGTTCGGTTGTCTGGTCGTGGGTAGCATCGCGATGACAGGAAGAACAAGACCGGCCATAGCTCAGGCAGCGGCGACGCCTATCGATGCGTGTGCGTTGCTGACTGTTCAGGAGGCGTCTGGCGCGCTGGGAGGTCCTGTCAAGGCGCCCCAGCCGGGACGAACGACCTCGAGCACGCTTGGCCCCGGCATGCCTACCGCGGTTTCCGCGTGTACAGTTCGACAACGGAAAGCGCGACATCACTATCGGTGTGCGCCACACGCTCGACTCCGCCGCCGCTGGACTGAGGCAGATGATTCAGGTCGTGTGTCAGCGTAAACAACCGATAACGGGCGTGGGGGAACAGGCGTGCTGGTTCAACCTGAACACGGTGAGCCCCAGGCGGTCAAAGGCGCGACCTTTCTCACGATTAAAGCGAGTAGCGGCCCCGACATTGGCGCGGGTCTTATCGATATCGCGAAGAAAGCTTTCGCGCGTGTGAAGTGAGCTTACAAAGAGAAAATGAATTGGCGTTCGCCCATTCGTTCACTCGGAGTCGTCCTCGTCCGCGAGTCCTTTCGTTACGGGACGACTCCCTTCAGCGCAGTGTCCCAATGCTCCACGATCTGCCGTTCGCGATTCGATACATGTCGAACCATGTTGTCGTGTCCGGCTTTCCCGTCCTTGTCCTTCGCCTCGCGCCTAACGCCACCACCACAAGGTCGCGCTCCGCGACAATCGACACGACCTTGTTCTCGATCCGCCCAGGCACGGCCTTTGGGGTTAGGCCGAGCGTCTGAAGTACACCTTCTTCACGCCCGCGAGCCCGGTGTCCGCGTTTGGATTGTGTTGGTGATATTCAGGGCGCCAGAACTTTCTCGGCCTCGTCTACTTGAAACGCATGATGAACGTTCGCCAGCATGTCATACACAAGCTTCTTGTTCGCGGCGACTGCGGGTCGCTGCTCTTGAGGAGAGCGGACTGGTCCTTCGTCTCGACCGGCTCGGCGGCGTAACCGACACTCCCGCACGAGCAATAACGCGAGAATAACGGCAGTGATTCGCATGGCGGTCCCCCGTTCTGTGGTTGTCAAAAGCCGACTATAGCGCGGTTTGAGACTCTGGTGCGGCGTCCTGCGAATCGTTTCGCCCACGAGTCGACAAGCCGCAAATGTCAGTTGCCCGTCCACACGCTCGGCTGCCCGCTGGTGAGCCATTTGAGCGAATCGATCACTAATAACTCCCTTGTCGCGCGCCTTCGCCTTGCCGACGAGCGTCCTGCTCCCTGCGGGGGTCGGTTCGTCTTCCCACAGCATGCGTGCCGCGAACAGATCGGTCGGCACGCCTGCTCGATAGCCGCCTACATGAAGGCGCGACTGAACCTCCAGCCCTTCGCCGTTTTCACGTTCAACGTACTGGTCCCAGCCCATTCCAATAAATCTCGTTGGTTGGTCCGTCAATCATCATCAGATAAGAGATGCCTCGAGCCCCACCAGGCGCAGGTTCGATGATTGGAGAGATGTTCAGGTGAATCTGGTTCTGGTCCCACGGTGGCGAATGGCCTTGCAGCCACCGTCCGCCGTACGCCCCGCAGCCGCAGCCAATCCCTCCGTCCCTTCCGATTGCCGAACGTGCCATCCTCTCTGTAGCGGTCGGCGTAGTCGTAGCCGTTGTGGTGATCGGGGCAGCTGTCCAGAATGAACATGTAGCGGTTCACCAGTTCCTGAATCTCGAGACGGTCGGTAGCCGTCAACGTCTGTGCCTGCTGTTGCGCCTGCACCATCGAAAATGCGCGTAAACGCGAGCACGCTTACCAGTCCGGCTGCCAAAGTTTTCCACGTCATCACGAGGCCTCTTTTCGTCACCATAACTTCTCCCTCCTATGTACACGACCGGCGCATTGTACACACGGTCGAGAGATTAGGCAAGTCGTCTGAGTGCGCGCCTCATATTGGACGGTCCGGCGGGGCCTCCTGGAACGTGACGTGCGCCAAGTCGTCGCGTTCGTGGGAGGGGTGTCAGCTCGGTGCGCCACCTCGTTTCCCCACTTAGAACATTTTCCCTTGCCACCTTCTGCCAGCCTGCCCCAAAATAGAAAACCGACAGTAGTCTCATCCGCGTTGTCACAGGGGGAAGCCGGGCTCGGCCAAGGCGGAAATCAACGTGACGGCCGGCGGGGCCAGGTCAATCGCGGCCAAAGGCCAGCTTCAGGCCACCTGGCGGCTCGAAAGCGCCGACGCGAAGCTCGTCCTCGCCACGACGGGCATAACCGTCGAAAGCGCGACTCTCGCCGGCAACAAGGTCGAGCCGGCCATGGCGCAGGCGATGCTCGGCCAGGAATGCTGGCGCCCGCCCAAACCTGTCGTCGGCCGTCGCAGTCGATGACAAGACGCTTGTACTTCCTCACCGCAGATGACGGCACCGCCGTTTCCTGCACGCGCAAGTGTGACGACACCGGACTGCTGGCGCTGCTACTCGATGCAGTCCATTCCTATCCATCAGCGAGCCACGCCTAAGGGGACACCGCTATGCCGCGCTTCATACTCGCCATCGCCGCCGCGATGCTGGCCGCTGGCGCCGTCTCGGCGCAGGAAATCCGGCCGCCCTTCAAACCTGAACGAGATCATGGGCGTCTGGCGCTGCTTCTTCACCGACTCGACGACCAATGCCGATTTCACCTGGGCTTTCGGCAGCGACGGCGTGGTCGCCGCTGACCATTCCATCCTCACCAGCGACAAGCATCACTTCAAGGCCGGGTCCTCGGCGCCTTCGAGTGGGAAATCGTCGACGGAGACAAGCTTCACCAGCGCTGGGTGGCCGCTACCGTTCTCTACGCCGAACAGGACGGCAAGCTGTGGGACAAGAAGGAGGCGAAGGCCATCATCCAGCACGAAGTCGGAATCCAGCAGACGGTCACCATCACCCTGTTCGATACCACCGGCATGCTGCTCGGCGGATCGACGGGCGCCAGCTGCGTGCGCCAGCCATGAATGGCGTCGTTCTCACCACCGCAGCGTTCGCGCTGCTCGCTGCCCGGCCGCCGCCCAGCAAGCGTCGACCGCAACAGCCATCCTCGGCGCCTGACATGGCCTGCTGCGACACCCGACGCGAGCAGATCACCACTCCCTTCCGCTTTGCGGCGACGGCCAGCCGGGACGCGACAACCTCCTCTGCACTATTTCTGGGTCACCCGTCTCGGGGTGAATGCCCGTCCACACCCCTCGCAGAACGGCCCGCTGTTAACGCCTAGCAACGCCTGCAGTTCAAAGGAATGCGTAAGCACTTCCCCACATTGCGCGTCAGCGTCTCTCAAATCCGAGACTACATTCACCGTGCTCGTAAGAGAGGACTCCTCACGCCCACGCGCAAACAGGGTGTTTCTGGCGGGGAACTGACTTCCAAAGCCATCGAGTTGCTACGAGTCGAACCGCGCCAAAAAGAAGAGCGGAAAATGGACTGACCCCCACCGCGCCATCGACCTACGAGAGGATCTGAATGTGGGTAAAAAAGATGGTCTTTGGCGGGGTGTCTGGGACGAGTTTCGGAACTGGTTGCGCGAGACTGCATGAGATTGCACACCTTGTCTTGAGCGGTCACCTTTGCAGAGTAAGCCGCTGAGGCTCAGTGGGCCGCTGAGTGCGCGACGGGGAGCCGCTCGGCGCCGACGAGGAGGCTCCATGGTTCCGCACTCGTGATGACGAGCCGTTGGGTGACGGCCCACGGATCGTCGGCGAGACGGTGACGGATGTCTGCTTCGGTTTCAGCATTCGCGATCAGAAGCACACGGATCCGGCCGTGTTCGCTGCCAGCAAGCGGCCCGGCGAGCTGGATGACGCCCTCATCAGCAAGGGTGTTCATGAAGGCAGCGTGGTCGTTCATACCTGCCTGGTCGAACGCACCCTTCCCGTCGGTCCAGCCGGGCCCGGCTTCACGGGTGACGACAAACAGGCTCATCCCTGACTCCCTTCCTATGATGTACTGGTCACGCACAAGTGGCGGAGACCTCTGGCGAATGTCGAGCCGCCCATTGTGTTCCGGCCACCGTTTGTTGGAGGAGAACCTCGTCCAGGACGGTTCGGTCGACGGCTGTCCGGCCCACCTAGCCCGGTGCCTTTCCGTGCTGCTGGCGGTCTTGTTGGAGCGAGTGTTCTCAGAAACGCACGCCACTCCTTTCTCGCGGCTTCGTGCGACGCTCTATGACCCTTCGTGAACCTCATAAATCTCGTCGGCCACGAGACCGTGCGCGGTGCGGTGCACCGTGTGGGCAGCCTCTTTGGTCGGCGCCTCGACCAGACAGAAGACCTTGCCGGCCTTCTCGTCGACCCAATAGCGTAGGTACCTGACGCCGTGCTTCGCCTGCTCCTGGAGGTCCTTCTTGTGGGCGTCGGCCACGTCCTTGGCCGACACGCCTCCCTCTATGCTGTGGACGTCGAGGTAAAGCGGCATTGGAGTTCCTCCTTCGATGACCGTTCGCGCGGATCGGCGCGCGGGCGTCGATGTTACACCCGCGCCGTGCTTCAAAACAGAGCACCTTGAAACCTCGTTGTGCCTGCACACCACAATTACTGACGGGCTCGCCTTGGGCGCGTGTTCAAGTCGCGCGCCAGAAGAAGCTTAAACGTCAGCCGATCCGTCGCACCGGTGAGGCCGACACCGATGCCGGCCTCGAGGTCGACCGATCCGAACCGGTGGTTGTCATGATCATTGCGGCCAGGTCGCGTTGGGGTCCATGTTCACCATCGCCTGGACCTGCCCCGTCGGCATCTGCGGGCGGATGTACGGACGTCCGACGCTCTTGTGGCAGGAGTAGCAGCTCTCGAGCATGAGTTTGTAGTTCTTCTCGAACCCGAGACCGTCCTTCTTTTCGATCGCGTCTTTGACCATCGCAAGACTGCTCGTGTCGATGCCGTCGAAAATCCCTTGCAGCTCCACGTCCTGGCCGTCCGCCTGGTTGCGAATCGTCGGATTCTTGCGCACGAGCTGCTGGATATGGTTTCGCGACTCGTTGAAGTAGTACTGCGCGAGCGGCCAGTTTCGCCTCTTGCCGGCCCACCACAGGTTGGTCCAGTGCCACTGGACGTCCATCATGATGGTCGAGTTCGTCGGGATGAGCTGACGCAAGGTCGCCACTTCCTGCGGCAACTGGTCCATCGTCGGCAATGGCGGCGGTCCGCGGCGCCCCTCGCGCTGCTGCGCCGACATCGCCGGAAGATTCACGCCGATCAGGATTCCGGTGACGAGCAATAGCACGCCGATGATGACGTTCTTCGCCATGAGCTCCTCCGGCTCTCGACGCCGACGTTCTCGCGTCCCTGAATCAGTTGGAACACGACGGCGCTAATTGTACCCATCACGCCGTGGACGAGACCGGCCACCCGATCGGCCGGTGGCGGTGGGCGCTTCCGTGCGGGGTCGAGGTCGGCGATGCTTTTTCGACGCGTCGTACGCGTCTGCCCACCGCATCTTTATGAAATCCCTATCTCTGGCCAGATGGCCCGAAACGCGGCGAACGATGTTGTGCACCTTGGGCGACGTTCCCTTCCTTCGTCGCCGGGTTGACGGTCCGCAGCGGCGATGGCGATGCGCAGCCGAGCGATGTCATCATGCCAGCCAGGATAGGGCGAATGACGTCGGCGCGTCGACGTGCGGAAATCCGGCAGCATCTCCTTGTCGATCAGTCTGATCGCGTGATCTACGGGGGACACCTGGTGTCCACGTCGGGGAACAGCCTCAGCCGCCCGCAGCCAGCCACCAACGACTTCGCGTGGCAACGCTCTTGCTGAACGAGAGCCCGCATGCACAAGTGGATGGGGCGGATCGCACTCGGCGCCTCGTTGCTCATCGGAAGCCATCACGTCCATGCGCAAGAGATTCAGTCCGAAAACTCAACTCGGTCGATTGACACGGTCGCGGCGGAGGTGGTCGAGCTGGCTCAGGGCACGCAAACACCGCAATCGGCTCAGCCAGCTGACGCAGGCCAGACGGCTCGACCCAAGGCCATCGAGTACAGCGAGGGCTACGCGCTGCGCGCGAAAATCCATAAGTACGCGAGTTTCGCGACCCTTCCACTGTTTGCCACCGAGATCGCACTCGGCCAATCGGTCTACAACGCCGCCGACCCCCGGGCGAGCAGCGCGCGCAACGCACACATCGCGGTAGGAACGGCGATCACGACGCTCTTTGCGGTCAACAGCGTCACGGGCGTCTGGAATCTGTTGGAAAGCCGTAAGGATCCGAACCATCGGACCAAGCGAATGGTGCATGGCATGCTGATGCTCGCGGCTGATGCGGGCTTCGTCGCGACCTTTGCGACTGGACCCAGCCACGAGGAGGAACAGATCCTGAATTACGACGCCAACCGGCAGACGCATCGCGCGATCGCCGTGACATCGATCGGGCTGGCCACTGCCGGCTATCTGATGATGCTCTTCGGCAACCATTAGCAGGGGTTATGACGGCTCTTTCAGATCTGATGACGTCGTGGGGGTCCGTGCTACGCGAACCATGCAACGCTCCGGACGATGGTCGCGTTCGTTCACGTCGCGGCGCTCATCATTGGCGGCGGCCTGGCGTTGGCGACCGATCGCGCGACGCTGATGGCCTACAAGCAGGATGACGTCAATCGGCGCTCCAGACTGAAGGAGCTGGTCGGCACGCATCGTGTCGTCCTGATGTCGCTCGCACTCATCGCGGTCAGCGGCATCCTCCTGTTTGCCGCCGACTTCGACACGTACCGCTACTCGCGATTCTTCTGGGGCAAGATGGGACTGGTCGGTCTGCTCGTCGTGAACGGGGCGCTGCTCTGGTCGGCCGAGACTCGCGCGAACCGTGGAGACCACCAGGCGTGGGGCATGCTCCGCCTCACCGCCCTCGCCAGCATCGCCCTCTGGCTCCTGACCACCCTCGGCGGCGTCGCGCTGCCCAATATCGGATGATGGAAGAGCCAACATCCTGCTCGTCGCGTCGCGAATTCCTGCAGGTCACGTGTTTCACCCTGACGGCGGCCGCGCTCGGCTTGAACAGCGCCGACGCCAAGCCGCTCCCAGTGTCGTTCGCGGACGGCGTGCCCGCCGGATCCGAGCATCGGTACGCCATGCCGACGAGCGATGGGGTCACGATCGATCGCAAAGAACAGGTCATCCTGGTCCGCTATCAGGGCTACGCGTACGCCTTCAACCTGTCGTGCCCCCACGAGAACACCGCGCTCAAGTGGCTGCCCAAGGACATGCGCTTTCAGTGTCCGAAGCACGAATCGAAGTATCAGCCGAACGGAACGTTCACGTCGGGCCGCGCCACCCGCAACATGGACCGCCTGGGCATCCGGCGCGACGGCGACGCGCTGTTCGTCGACCTCTCGCACATCATCAAGTCCGACGTCGACGCGACACGGTGGGCGGCTGCGGCGATTCAGCTGTAACGTCGGCGGCTCACGTCAATCTCCTCGGGCCAACGCTACGACAAGTCCTTCCGAAAATCATGGTCCGCCGGAAATCCGGCAAGCGACGTGTCACCGTGCCAAAACAGCGCCTGTCGCTACGTGGGGACGATTTCGCAGAAGCAAATCGTGAAACCGCTGACGTTGCGGCGGCATGCCCGTTGCACCACGCGGCGCCATGCACACACGTCGTACGTTCTGTGTGAACCTCTGCCAGGCGTCGTCGCTCGCCGCGGCGGCCGCTCTGCTGCAGGCGTGCGGCAACAGCTCGCCCACGTCGCCGTCGGGCAACGTCACCCAACTGCCGACCGTCAACGGAAGCGTCGTCAACAACGCTGTGGTCGTCAACATCGACTCATCGTCGCCGCTCGCCTCGGTTGGAGGATTGGCCCTGCTCGAGCTTTCGGTGGGGGCGTTTCTCATCGCGCGCACGGCGCAAGACGCGTTCATGGCGGTGACGGCCATGTGCACGCACCAGGCGTGCCTGATCACGGGACAGAACGGCACGAACTACGTCTGTCCGTGCCACGGATCGCAGTTCAGCACGAGCGGGGGGGTGTTGAGCGGACCCGCCACGGTTGCGCTGCAGCAGTACGCCTCGCAGTTCGCCAATAACGTGCTGACGATCAACCTGGTCAATGTAGGAGCCTAAGTCAGCATGAATCATTTTTCTTTTTCGATCGCGACGAGGCCGCGGTCGCCGTCGCTTGGCGTGTTTCGGGCCGGAGACAAACCGCTGGAGATGCGCGATCTGGCGTCTCTCGTCGGCACGCGTAAGCGTCAGGCTGGATTTCCAGGCCACACCGGCCACAACCGCACGCTGATCACTTCGAGTTTTCCGGGCTGTTTGGAGGATGTCGATGATCCGTTCGGATCAGCGGCTCGCGAGGCACGCGAGCTCGGGCGTTGATATCTTCGAGCGTATTGCCGTCGAGGAGAGGCGGGACAAGCTGAGTGGACGTCTCCTGTCAGCCCAAGAAGAAGAGCGTCGCCGAATTGCCCACGAACTGCACGACAACCTGAGTCGATCTCGCCGGCAAGCGCAGCGTCCGGTAGCGCCGATCTCCCTGGCAGCCGAAACCCACAACCTCATTCGTCAGCGGCCATGAGCTTTGGGAGGGGCACCGAGGCGTTTTCAGCGGACTACTGCAGCGTGCAGGCTAGAGTATTCCTCATCGCGACAACAGTCCGGCTCGTCATCGCAGCAAGCCTCTGTGCCCTCGCCAGTCTGGATGTCCGAGCCGACCCACCTTCTTCTTCGCTCATCGAGCGATTCCTGGCGAGACACGACCCGCCGCCGTATCAATATCGGGCGCTGCGACGGCTCGATGCCAGCAATCAACATGTCGGCGCGAGTGCCTGGATGGACGTCTGGACCGAGATGGATCCCGTTTCTTTCTCGTGGCGCTCGACGAGGAGCAGACGCTCTGGCAGAACCGCGACACGGATCACGCGGCCCTCGACTTGATGAACTACCAGCTCGAGGAAGGGGAGCCGGCTGACGGTCTCCTGACGATTCAGACGAAGCCGCGCCGCCGAGACGTCCTCCTGTTCGAAGGGTCGATCTTCGTGAAGCCAGACGCCGACACCGTCCGCATCGAAGGCCGTCTGTCCAAAGCGCCGTCCTTTTGGACGCGTCAAGTCGAGATCACCAGGCGTTACGATCGGGTCGCGGGTGCGCGCATGCCCGTGGAATTCGAATCCGTCGCCCGGGTGCTCATCGCGGGGCGATCAACGCTGCGGATGGCATACGACTACGAGTCGGTCAACAACACCCGCGTCGGTGCCCCCGAGCCGCGCACGCAACGGACTCCCCCAGATAACGATCATTGCGTTCTGACTCGCTCGGCCATCGTCCCCGTACTGTCCAATAACTCGATCGAGGTTTCGGGAGGTACCTGCGTAGTTAAGCGTTACCGCGCCGGGTGCAGCGCGCCCTGTGCCTACCGAAAAGCTCGTTCCGAGATATACCGACACACGATACAATCCGTTCAAAGGTGCCACGAATGTATTTCCCGCTTGGTCGAAGAAGTTGAATATGGTATTGCCGCCATCATAATTGGCGTAGAACGTTCCGACTATATTGCTCGGACCTCAAGGCGTTCTTCGATCAGAGTGGCAATATCCGGCTCGCCACGATTACCGGGGTGAACCGATTGGAGTTTACGAACATGAACACGGGTAACTCCAAGGTCTTCAACAGCTCGGCGCCTGGGAAGATGACACTTGAAACGGGTGACGTATTTCACGCCAAAGTGACAGGCAGCGCCGTCCTGATTCTGGCCCCTGGAGCCGTGCCGAACTTCCCGCAGTTCGCGCTGACGAAGGGCCAGCTGGACATGATCATCACGCTGGACTTCATCACCCTGCAGATCAACTCATTTCACGGGACCGTTCAGGACATCTGCAGCCAGCTCGACTGAGCTCGAATCTGCGGACACCTGCGAAACGAACGATCGAGGTGAGGTGGGAAGGGACGCTGAGTGCGGCACTTACTCCTTGCGCGCCGCGCTCAGCATCCAAACAAGGGCGTTGTCGCCCTTGAATCCGCGGCGACCGGGCTCACATCACCCAATGACGATTGTTGGGTGGTGGGCGCACCATCATCAATTGCCTCTCGCCGCTTCAGCGGAGCCCCTGTCCGTCGAAATCAACGCGAGTCCGGCGCATTCTTATGAGTTCTACTTCTCCATCCCTCGTGTCGCCCCTCTTTTGCATTAGCCCGCGGTCCGAAGAGGCGTTCCTATTGCGCCGGAGCAGCAATCGTCGTCGAGGTGTCGACGGTGAACTTTCGGTAGTTCGAAAACTCGATCGTGCCACCCTGGTCGTAGCGCTTCAGCATGAGCACCCGCGCCCGGATCGTGTAGTCGGCCCGTGCCGGCAGCCACACCTCGCCGTCGACCACGCGGCGCACGAACGACATCTGGGTGCCGGTGTTCATCCGCGCCAGCATCCCGAAGCCGATGTTGAGGTCGTGGATGGCGTCGACGTTCAGCTTCACCACTTCGTGGTCGGTTTCGCCTACCCATGCCCGGCACTTGAACGCCTGCATCCACTTGCCCTCGCGCGTGACCGGTCGCGCGTTCGGCCGGGGGGCGAGGGTGAGCTCTATGGTGTCGCGGCCGTCGATGCGCTCCCGTCCGAGCATTTGGATCTCGTAGACGATGAAGATGTCGTTGATGCGCTGCAGCGCCTCACGCCGCTCGCGGTCGTGGCTCTGCGCCGCCCTGGCCTGGTCGGCTTGGTCCTGCGACGAGAGGCGCCTGGCCACACTCTCGGCGGTCTTGCGCCTGTCCGCGTCCTGCCGGGCGAGCTCGGCCTCGGTTTTCTTCTTGCCGTCCTCTTCGAGCACCCGCTCCCAGCGCTCGTTTTCTCCCGGCAGCGGTGGATAACTCTCCACGACTTTCACCGATTCGCTTCGCGGCTTGCCATATTCGTCGAGTTTTCGCGTCCGCTGGGTCTCGACGTAGATGTAGGAGCGCTGCCGTTCGTTGTCGGTCTGCAGCCGCGTGCGCGCCTCCGCAAGGAACGTCTGGAGCTCCGGCAGTGGGCGTTCCTGGGCCGCCCGCCCGGCGCCCGAGGCTGCCGCGACGACGAGCGCGAGCGCGCAGAACAGGCGTGGCAACCGGGCGCGTGACGGAGTCTGCCTGCTCATCAGCCTCTTCAATTATCGCCCCTGATGGGAAGGGCGGCTGCAACCAATGCCCAGATCAACGCACGAAGTTGCGCGACTCGTTGATAAGACCTAGCATTCCGAGCGGGCAACCCGGATAAATGTTGAGATGGATCCCGCCAGTTGGCTGGTCGGATCCAATATTTGCGGAGTACAGGCAGCAGGAAGGCGTCGAGAACACGGCGTTCCCGCGCTACTTCGTCAACATCGCCGCCGATCGACAGAGCCCTTTCGACCTGCCGTGGCAGAGCGGCGCTGATGATCTTTTCCGCGAACGACTCGCCACCATGGGAAAGGCCGATCCGCAGACGCGGTGCGTGCCGCCCGGCGTCCCGGCGGCGAACACCTTCCCGGCGCCATTCAAGATCATCCAGAATCCCAGCCTGATCGCGATCCTGTACGAAACCGAGACGACGTTTCGTCAGATTTTCCTCGACGGCCGGAAGCACCCCACCGATCCCAGTCCCGCCTTGTCGGGTAGACTCAGTGGGACGCTGGGACGGCCAGACGCTTGTCGTCGCGTCGAGGGGATTCAAGGACCGCGGCTGGCTGGACCGGATGGGCCACCCGCACAGCGATGCGCTGCACCTCGCGGAGCGCTTCACGCGGCGTGACTTCGGTCATCTCGACGTCGCCATGACGATCGACGATCCGAAGACCTATACGGAACCGTTCACGTATGTGCAGCGAATGGTTCTGCTGCCCGACACCGAACTGATCGAGTACTACTGCTCGGAAAATGAGCTGGACGCGCCCCATCTGAAGTAGAAGTTAAGCCGGGCGCGCGGCTCAGCGCGAACGTTAGCCCGGCAAGAACATGAATAGTGGTTAACTCAGCCCCCGAGGCAGAGGACATCACATGGCAATCGGAAAATACGGACCTCACGTTCCGGAGCACACCTACATCGCCCACGCCTACTCCGAACAACTGTTCGACACGGGGGAAATTGCTCTCAACTACGCGATAGCCGGCTCGCCGAGCCTTCCCGCGCTTCTGTTGATTCCTGGTCAAACGGAATCATGGTGGGGCTACGAGCAGGGAATGGGCCTGCTGAAAGAGAATTTCCACGTTCATGCGGTCGATCTGCGCGGCCAGGGCCGCTCGAGCCGGACTCCAGGACGCTACACGTTTGACAATTTCGGGAACGATCTGGTTCGGTTCATTGCGTTTCGGATTCGCCGACCGGTGGTTGTGAGCGGACTCTCGTCCGGCGGCGTCATCGCCGCATGGCTCTCCGCCTATGCGCCGCCCGGTATGCTACGCGGCGCCCACTATGAAGACCCCCCACTGTTTTCTTCAGAGCTGAACCCGGAGCGCGGACCCTCGATCCGCCAAGGCGTGATGGGTCCGCTGCTCGCTCTGATGAACAAGCATTTCGGCGACCAATGGACGCTGGGAGATGAGGAGGGATTTGTGAAGGCCGCCATGGAAGCGGCGCAAGCGACACCGCCCGGGATTGCGCAAAGCACAGCGCAAATGATGCCGCCGCCGCAGGATCCCCATGCCATGGCACGGCGGCAACAGAGGCTGAAGGAATACGATCCCGAGTGGGGCCGTGCCTTCGTGACCGGGACGGTAGGCGCGAGCTGTGATCACGCGCGTATGCTTGCGGCCGTCACGTGCCCGGTTCTGTTCACCCATCACTTTCGTATGGTCGACGAGGAGACCGGCATTCTCGTCGGTGCGATCTCGGATCTGCAAGCGGCGCGAGTGCGTGAGCTCGTCACCGCCGCCGGGCAAGTGCTCACCTACAAATCATTCCCGACCATGGGCCATGGTATGCACATGCAAGATCCTGCGCTATTCGCGCGCACCATAAGCGATTGGGCGGCAACGCTGCCAGACGAGGTGGAGACGCGCAAGGCCGGCATTTTCGCGTAAGAAAGCGCCAGAGCAAATCGATACGGAGCATCGGCGCCGAATCGTTGCCGGACTCGTTTGGCTCGGGCCATGAACGGGCTAACAACAGACCGTCGGTGAGATCGCGTCACTGAGGCGCGGCTCAAGCGGAGCGTAGATCGTGGAGACGATGGGATGACTCTCTATACGACAGTCCTGTGGTTCTACTCGGTCATGGTGTCGCTGGTCTTCGGCGCTAGCATTTACGAAAGCTTCGTCGTGCATCCCGCATGGAGCCGCAAGCCGCCCGAATCCTTTGTCGGATTCGTCGGATCACCCGTCAGTCGGATGAACTTTCCGGCGTTCTGGGTGCCTGTGGCCCCGCTCTACGCGCTGGGCGGGCTCGGTGCCCTGGCCGTGGCCCTCTGGGCAGGGAGTCGGGAAGTGCCCCTGATCCTTTCTGCGGTGTGCGCCGTCTCTGTTGTGGCGTGGACCTTGGCCTACTTTCGCCCGACGATCGAGCGCCTTCTTGAAGACGGAGGCGGAAACACTCCAGCCGGACGCCTCCAGTCAGAGGCCCGGCGGTGGATTCGGCTCAATTGGATCCGCGTGGCGCTGGTCGCAATCTCCTGGTGGGGAGCTCTCACTGCGCTGGCAACACATGTGTGAAACACGAGCTGCATAACAACCGTATGCAGTTGACGGCGCTGTGGAATGAGGGCGTTCGTCTCGCTCGGGTGCGCGCTCATTTGCTGGCAGTCCCTGAACGTCACCGCAGGCGACAACTCCTGTCGGACCTTCAGAAATCGCGTGAACACGACCGAGCGGGAACAACCATGAACTTGCTGACGGGTGGTTCGTGGCGGGGACTACGTCTCGAGCTCGGGGCGGTGCCCTTCAGGGTCATCGGTGAGCATGGCTCGTAGCAGGGCTCCGTTCACGGAGATGGAGAGGATTGTTCGGCGCGCGTGTCGGTCCGTCGATTTGTCACCCCGTCGTTCGACGTATGGATGTAGGCCAACCAAAACCGAACCGGGAGGGTAGCTATGCGTTTCATCAGCATTTTTACGCACGAACCGATCAACCGCGGGCCGTCGAAGGACGAAATGGCTGCCATGGGCAAGCTAATTGAGGACGGCATGAAGGCAGGCTGGCTGCTGGCGACCGAGGGCGTGAGCTTCGGCGGGGCCGGCGTTCGCGTGCACCGAAGTTCCGCCGGCAAGGTCACCGTGACCGACGGTCCGTTCGCGGAAGCAAAAGAGGTCATCGGCGGCTACGCGCTGATGAAGGCGGCTTCGAAGGAGGAAATCGTGGAGCTCACGCGCCAGTTCCTGAGCGTGGCGGGGCAGGGCACCTGCGAGATCTATCAGCCGTACGAGATGCCGGAGAAGAAGTAGGGCTCTTCGGGCATTCGCGCGGCGTCGGTGCCGAGCGAGGCCGAGTCGAACAGCGCTTTCGTCGGGGCGCTCACCACGCCCCGAAAGTTCGAGGATCCGTCGACTGCGATAGCCTGTCTCGTTCTCGACCGGGGCCTTCGCCCCCTTCCGAAGAACAGTTACGGCCCTTCGCTCTTTTAGGAATCCGCATAAGTCACTGCTGGTCGCGAGGCGAAAGTCCCGCCAACTACGGGTGTTTCGCCTTGAGGTGTCCGATAAGGCGATCTTTCGTTAACCGTCCGACTCGAGCTTGCCTTGAGGCCGTCTGTAAAAGATCTGCCGGAAGCTGGTGAAGCTCATGCCATCGCGGTAAGTCCGACGGGCGAGCTATGGATAGCGGATCCGGTCAACGGCGCGATTCAGAAATTCGTCGGGCGGTAGTTTGCGGCCATTTCGGAGGCAACTGGATGCGGCTTCGGGTCGTGGCTCTGCGGGTAACGGTTCTTGGCCTCTTGCTGTGCCCCCTGAGCGAGCTCTTTTAACGGGCAGTGGCTCAACTATCCTACGGCGGGGCTCCGCGGACCGCGGACGGTAACCCGATCTGGCGCATAGGCCAGCCTGCTGAAATTCGTCGCGCTGCAGAACAGCAGACACACGACGGGCGCGAGCCGGATCATGCTCCGAGAAAGCCTTTGGGCCACTCTGCCGGATTATCGCTCAAGCGAAGAGCTTTGCTATCCTCTCAAAACGTCGGTCAGGCAGGAGGTCATGATGGAGAAATGGCTTGTCGCTGGTGTCTTCGCGCTGTTATCCGGCGTGCCCAGCGCATTCGCCAACTTCGCCGTCAGCCGAACGGCGATTGAGGCGCTGAACGGTAACGAAGTGATTCCCAACGTCACCTATGTCGTCGCCAGCAACTACGAGGCAAAGCTGGACATCTACAAGCGTCGCGACGTCTCGTCGCCGCGGCCGACGCTACTCTATATCCACGGCGGCGGCTGGATTATCGGGGAGCAGGAAGCCGCGCTCATGTCGATCATGCCCTGGCTGGAGATGGGCTGGAACGTGGTTAACGTCGAATACCGGCTCGGCCGCGTGGCTCCTCCGCCGCCGCGGTCGAAGACGCCCAGTGCGCCCTTCGCTTCATCGCCATTCAGGCGAAAGCCTACAACATCGACGTCCGGCGCATCGTCGTCACCGGCGATTCGGCGGGAGGGCATCTGGCGTTGGCGACGGGAATGATTCCGGAGACGGCCGGGTTCGCACGGCAGTGCCAGGGAGGCGGACCACTGGGTCCTCGGGGCCGCCTTTGCCGAAGGTCGCGGCCATCATCAATTGGTATGGGATCACCGACGTCGTCGATCTGCTCGACGGCCCGCATCGTCGCCCGTATGCCGTGCAGTGGTTCGGCAGTCTGGCCAACCGCGAGGAAGCTGCCCGGCGGATCTCGCCGCTTTCATACGTCGCTCCAGGGTTGCCGCCTGTGCTCAGCATTCAGGGCGATGCGGATCCCGTTGTTCCGTACGAACACAGCCTGCGGCTGCGCGACGCGCTGACCAAGGCCGGCGTCCCGAACGAGCTCGTGACCGTTCCAGGTGGTGGACATGGAAATTTCAAGCCGGAAGAACGAAAGATGATCTACCTGAAGATCCGGGAGTTCCTTGCCAAGCTCGAGTTGTTGCAGAATCCGTCATAATCCTGAGGGCCCGTTTTGGGCGAGGTGCGATCATGATTGATCGGTTGTTTGTCGCGTCTTCACGCATCATGAGTACAGCGTTGGTCGCGGCATCGCTGGTCGCGCCCGCAGGCGCACAGACGTCCGGAACGCCGGCGGCGAAGACCGCGAAGGCGGGGTCGGTGCCCCGTACACCCGATGGGCAGCCCGACATGCAAGGGACCTGGGTCAACTTCGACAGCACGCCCTTCGAAACCAGTGCGGATCCCCGCGGCTACACCAGCTCAGACGTGAACCCCCCCTCTCATTGGTCCGATCACGACAGCCCCACGAGTGCCAGGCGGCCCTCGCTGGTGGTCGATCCGCCAGATGGCCGAGTGCCGGTTCAAGCCTGGGCGGAAGCCAGACGGGACTACGACCTCGCCCGGTTGGGCGATTCATACGTGCACGAGACGCCGTGGGTGCGCTGCATTACGCGCGGCATCCCAGCCGGAATGTTCCCCGCGGGGTACAATAACGCCTACCAGATCATTCAGATTCCAGGATTCGTCGTGATTCGCTACGAGATGATTCACGAGACGCGGATCATCCCACTGGACAATCGGCCCCACGTTGGACACGGCATTCGCCTCTGGAACGGCGACTCGCGCGGTCGATGGGAAGGTAACTCGCTGATTGTGGACACGACGAACTACAACGACAAAGGCTCGATCGGGACCAGCGCCGCGACCGGCCGTATGCGTGGTATTCCTCAGAGCCAGGCCCTCCACGTCGTCGAACGCTTCACTCCTGTCGACGCCAACACCATCAACTACGAAGTGACCATCGACGATCGGACCGTCTACACTCGTCCCTGGACCGTGACGCTGCCGCTGAACAGGGATTCAAACTACCAGATGTTCGAGTACGCCTGCCACGAGGGCAATTACGCGGTGCCTAATGAACTGAGCGCCGGGCGGGCGCACGATCTGGCCGAAGAAGCTGCGAGATAGGTACAGCGGCAGAACATGGCCGGGAGGCATCGGTGAAGACACACCTGTTCTGGGTGTTGCTGTTCTCCGCGGCGTTGACCGCAGGCACAGCGGCGGCGCAACCCGCCCCGTTCAACGAGATCGGGGTGACCATGGGCCACTGGCACATCGCGTCACAGGATGTCGAAGCGAACAAGAAGCTCTTCCAGGCCATGGGTGGCAAGCTGTTCATGCCCGGCGGTAACCCCCTGATCATGTTTCCAGGGCTCTACATCAACTTGGTCGGGACCGAGAAAGGCAACGGCGGTACAGAAGGTTCGGTGATCAACCACGTCGGCTTCATCGTCAACAACGTCCAGGAGCGGGTCGCCCTGTGGAAGGCTGCAGGCGTGGCGGTGCTACCAGGTAACAACAACCGGGTGGACCAGGCTTTCGTTGTCACGCCGGACGGCGTGCGCATGGAAATCCTGGAAGACAAGACGCAGCCGATGGCGATCCGCGGTGAGCATGTCCACCTGTCCGTGCCGGAAGGCGACATGCCGAAAGCCGTGGCGTGGTATGCGAAGACCTTTGGTGGGAAGGTTGGCGTCCGCAACGGTGCGCCGGTCGTAGACATTCCGGGAGCACAGATCCGGTTTGCCAAGGCGGATGCCATGCAGGCGGCAACCAGAGGGCGCGTGCTCGACCACATTGGCGTCGATGTGAAGGATCATGAAGCGTTCGTGAAGAAGATCGAGGCGGAAGGCATCACTCTCGACCAACCGGCTCGCAAGAGTCCCATCACTGGCAGTACCATCACGTACATCACCGATCCGTGGGGTACCCGTATCGAGATTGTCGAGCGTGCACCGTTAGGGCCGCAGGTGCAATAACACCGTCACCACTCATCGCAGGCCCTTGTAGACCATCTCTTCGAAGTCTCTCAGCGTTCGAATCGCCCCATCGTCGTAAAAGGGAAGCACCTGCATCAACTGGACGCCTCCGACGTGGAGCACGGGATCGATCCAGAACTCCGTGTTGTACAAGCCGGCCCAGCTCAGGCTGCCGGGACTTCGGTACTTCGCGAACTGGTCGCTCTTTGCCGCGATCTGAAAGCCCAGTCCGAATTTGTCGTGTCCGGCTCCGAGAGGGAACGGCTTCGTGAGCAGCGGATTGGCCGCGGGCTGCTGCTCGACGAAAATCGAGCCGATGCTATTCTGACCCATCATGCTCACGGATTTTTCCGACAGAATCTTTGCTGATCCGAGCTTGCCGCCGTTGAGCAGCATCCGCATGAACATCCCGTAGTCGTGCACGGTGGAGTACAGGCCGCCGTCGCCGCGGTACGGCGGAGTCGGGGTCGACGGATTCTTGACCGGCTGCTCCGTCAGGCGGCCCGTCGCTCGACTGTAGAGCGTGACCATCCGCGACGCCTTGTCGGCGGGCACCGCATACGACGTGTCGACCATGCCGAGCGGTTTGAAAAGGTGCTCCTGATACCAGGGTTCGAGCGGCGTTCCGGTGATCTTCTCCACGATGAGTCCCAGGACTTTGGTGCTCGCGCTGTAGTTCCATTGGTCGCCTGGATCGCTCACAAGCGGGAGTTCATACTCCTTCTTCTCGGTACCGGCCAGCAGTCGATTGACGATCGGGTTGCAGAAGGCATAGCCGATCCCCGAGGTGTGCGCGAGCAGATGGCGGACCGTCATCGGGCGCTTCGCAGGACGGGTTTCGTAGC
Source organism: uncultured Acidobacteriota bacterium (assembly GCA_963725105.1). GTDB lineage: Bacteria > Acidobacteriota > Vicinamibacteria > Vicinamibacterales > CAVVIG01 > CAVRXZ01. The sequence goes on along the minus strand of CAVRXZ010000039.1, from coordinate 568 downwards.
TGCCGTCCGCTTCGCTGAACTTCGTGATGACCTGCAGGTGCTCGAAACCGCTCAGATACTTCGACACTGGGTCGTCCAGCCCGAGCTTGCCTTCGTCGAGCAACATCATGATGGCGACCGACGTAACCGGCTTCGTCATCGAGGCGATGTTGAAGATGGCGTTCACAGGCATCGGCACGTTCCTGGCGACGTCCAGCTTGCCGGCCGCGCCCTCGTACAAGACTCCGTCTCGATCGACAACCAGGGCCGTAACCCCGGGCGTGTCGCCTCGCTCCACCGCTGCCGTGAGCTGTCGAGAAATGGCCGCAGCATCGAGCGTGTGTGCCGACTTTGGCGGCGGCGCCGCAGACGGCAACACGCCGGTGACCAGCACGCCAAGCGAAACGGACAGGAACAGGGCGGGCGCGTTTGAACGAAGCTTCATAGCCGGAGAGTCTACTACCGTCATAACCCGCCCCACACCGCTTCCTGTCTACTCGCCCCGTAGCGCGACGACAGGATCGGTGCGAGCGGCCCGCCACGCGGGCGCTGTCGCCGCCGCTGCCGTCAGCGCGAGGACGAGCGCGGC
>CAVRXZ010000038.1:0-17203 GCA_963725105.1 uncultured Acidobacteriota bacterium | reverse complement strand
TACTTCCTGATATACTCAAAGATATGGGCAAGCCGCTGATGATTCAAGAGGCCGACGATCGCCGCATCGAACGCTTGAAAGCGCGCCTTGGCATCGACACCAAGATCGACATCGTCCGCGCCGGAATGGACCTGCTCGAACAGCGCGCCGCGCGCGAAGAACGGATCCTGCGCTGGAGGCAGGCCGCGCCGCGTGTCGCTGCTGAAAGCCGGCGCATCAACACGGAGTTCCGTGCGCACTCGCGGTTGAAGCGGTCGTAAAGTCGTGCTTCCGCGTCAGTGGCATGTCTACGTCGTGGACCTCGAGCCTCGTGTCGGCACCAAACCGGGAAAGCACAGGCCGTGCGTAGCCATTCAACCGAGCCCGCTTGTCGACGCCGGATTGCCGAGCACCGTCGCGTTGCCGCTGACCACTCGCCTCGTCGCCGATGCTTTCCCCCTGCGCGTGCGGCTGCCGAAAGGCACCTGCGGCCTGACGGCCGACAGTGACGTCATGATCGATCAGATCCTCGCGTGGGATAACGAGCTGTTCCGGCGTGACATGGGCGAACTGCCGGACGCGCTTCAGGACGACATTCGCCGCGCCGTGCGTGAGTTTCTCGACCTGTAGTGCAGGCCTTTAGGCCTGCCTGGCAGGGCGGACCTGACCAGCCTCCGCCAAGGTTACGGCGGACCTAAAGGTCCGCACTACATTAAGGTCCGCATGAGTGACGATCCGACGCTGATGGCCCCCGGCTGGCCGGGCATTCCTGCCCGATGGACATCGAGCGCGAAGAGCGGCCTCGGTACCTCCGTTAGTCGCAACAGCTGCGTCTGGTTCACGCTGAGCCACGGGATTCTCAACGAGATCTACTATCCCCGCGTCGATCACGCGTGCACGCGCGATCTGGGTTTCATCGTGACGGATGGCGAGACGTACTTCTCGGAAGAAAAGCGGGATGCCCGCTCCGAGACCTCGGCAGTGGAACCCGGCATTCCGGCGTATCAGATTCACAACACCGCCGTCGATGGCCGCTATCGCATCGAGAAAGAGGTCCTGACCGATCCGTGGCGCGACGTCGTCCTTCAACGCGTGCGGTTCGTGCCGCTGCGGGGGACGCTGGCCGATTTTCGACTCTACGTGCTGCTCGCCCCCCACCTGGTCAATCGCGGCGCGCGGCAACACGGCGTGGGTCGGCGATTACAAGGGCACGCCGATGCTCTTCGCCGAGCGCGACGAACGCCGCGCTCGCGCTGGCGTCCACGGCGCCGTGGCTCGCGCGATCGGTCGGGTTCGTCGGCGTCTCGGATGGATGGCAGCAGCTGCAGGCCGACAAACGTCTGCGGGAGACCTACGCGCGCGCGGAGAACGGCAACGTCGCGGTCACCGGTGAAATCGACCTCCGATCATCGGACGGCGCGTTCGTGATGGCGCTCGGGTTCGGTCCCACGGCGATGGAAGCCGGTCAGCACGCGCGTCATCAGTCTGCTCGAAGATTTCGACAGGACGATACAGCGAATATGTCAGAGCTTGGAAGTCCTGGCACGCGAACCTCAAAGGCGGCACGTCCCACCGACGGCACGAAGCCCGCTCTTTCACGCCAGTGCCGCGGTCTTGCGGACGCACGAATCCAAACGCGTCGAGGGCGGGGTCATTGCCAGCCTGTCGATCCCGTGGGGCTTCTCCAAGCCCGACGACGACCTGGGCGGCTATCACCTGGTGTGGCCGCGAGACCTCGTCGAGACCGCCGGCGGCTTCATCGCGATGGGCGCGCATCAGGAAGCCCGGCGTGTCTTGCGGTATCTCCAGGTCACGCAGGAAGCGGACGGCCACTGGTCACAGAACATGTGGCTCGACGGCACGCCGTACTGGCACGGCATTCAGATGGACGAGACGGCCCTGCCGATTCTCCTGGTGGATCTCGCCGCGCGTGAGGGCGTGCTCGACACGAGCGGGCGAGACGCCTTGTGGCCGATGGTGCGTCGAGCGGCTGCATTCCTCGTGCGGAATGGTCCCGTGAGTCCGCAAGATCGCTGGGAGGAAGAGCCGGGGTATGCGCCGTTTACGATTGCGACCGAAATCGCGGCGCTCCTCGTGGCCGCCGATCTGGCCGATGCGCAAGCGAACACGATCGCCGCGGATTACCTGCGCGAGACAGCCGACGCGTGGAATGCCAGCATCGAACGCTGGCTGTACGTGTCGGGAACGGCGCTGGCGCAGCAGCACGCCGTCGACGGGTACTACGTGCGCGTCGCGGAGCCCGATCGGGCGGATGCCGCGTCGCCCTGCCAGGGATTCGTCCCGATCAAGAACCGGCCGCCGGACCAATCGACGGGCGCGGCGGCGCTGACGGTCAGCCTCGACGCGCTCGCGTTCGTGCGCTTTGGACTGCGCGCCGCCGGACGACCCGCGCATCGTGAACACCGTCAAGGTCATCGACGCGACGCTCAAGGTGGACACGCCGCGCGGGCCGGCCTGGCATCGCTATCAAGGTGACGCGTACGGCGAGCACGCCGACGGCGGACCGTTCGACGGCACGGGGATCGGTCGCGCGTGGCCGCTCCTGACCGGTGAGCGCGCCCACTACGAGCTCGCCGCCGGGCGGATGGACGTCGCCGAACAACTCGCACAGGCCATGGAGGCGCTGGCGGGCGAAAGCGGACTGCTGCCCGAGCAGGTCTGGGACAGCGACGACATTCCTGATCGGGAACTGTTCATCGGGCACCCGTCCGGCTCGGCCAGGCCGCTCGTGTGGGCACACGCCGAGTACGTCAAGTTGTGCCGGTCGCTGCGGGACGAGGCAGGTCTTCGATCGGCCGCCGCAGACGGTGCAGCGGTATCTGGTCAAGAAGACGATGTCACCCCATATCACGCTGGCGCTTCAACAACAAGGTACGCACCATGCCGGCGCGCAGAATCCTCCGCATCGAGACGCCCGCCGCGGCCGTCGTGCATTGGAGCGTGGATGACTGGCGCACCGTGCAGGACACGCCCGACCCGTGACACCACGCTCGGGGTGCACGTGGCGGATCTGCAGACGCTGGATGTAGGCAGCGGCGACTGCGTCCATCTGACGTTCTATTGGCCGGACCTGAACCAATGGGAGGAGACGGACTTTCTCGTCTGCGTCGAGTAAACCGCGATCTGGAAAACCGCGCTAGCTGTCCATGCGTAGTGATTTTTCGATGTAGCGCTGCCGGAAATCGATAGTCGCTTGATACGGCAACACACGAATCAGCTCTTCGACGGTCGTCTCGCCGTGGCTCAGACGAGTCCAGGCACTTTCCGCCAGCGATGACGTGCTGTTGCGCGCGCTGGCCACGAGCTGGTCCAGGGACGCCCGCTTACTGATCAGCACGATGTCTTCCTCGCCGGGCACCCACAGTTCGACGATCCCCACGCGTCCCCGGTAGCCGGTGAAATGGCACTCGTCACACCCACGCCCCTTGTGGAGTGTCAGATTGGGCGGGCCGCCGAAAAACTCGCGCATCAGGTCGTCCGACGGACGGTATGCCGCCGTGCACTTGCTACAGACTTTCCGAACCAGCCGCTGGCCCATCACGCCAATCAGCGACGACGCGAGCGTGTTGGGATCGATCTTGAGGTCGAGGAGGCGCGGAATTGTTTCGATCGCGGTATTGGTGTGCAGCGTACTGAGCAGCAAATGCCCCGTCTGGGCCGCTCGAAATGCCATCTCCGCCGTCTCGTCGTCGCGGATTTCACCGACCATGATCACTTCGGGATCGTGTCGAAGAAACGCCCGCAGATAGTTGGCGAACGTGTTGCCGATCTCCGCGTTGACCTCCGATTGGCTGAATTGATCGTAGATGTACTCGATTGGATCCTCGGCGGTGAGGACGCGAATGTGCGGGCGGTACACGGTCATCAGCGACGCGTAGAGCGTCGTGCTCTTGCCTGAACCCGTCGGGCCAGTCACGAGGATGATGCCGGCCGAACGCTCGAGCAACTGCCGGAGCTTCTCTTCGACCGGTGCCGGAAGTTGCAGCTGCTCGAGTGACGTGGGGGCATTGGAACGATCGAGGACGCGGACGACCGTGCTTTCGCCGTAGTAGCCCGGCACGATGGAGATTCGCAGATCCACGTCGCCTTGCTCCCCCTGTCGCTCGACCTTGACCCGGAAGCTCCCGTCCTGCGGGCGTCGTTTCTCCGCGATGTCCAGCTTGCCCAGAATCTTCAGACGCGAGACCACTTCGCGCGCGCTCTGGTTGCAGGCCTCTTGCAGGTCGCCCATATCGAGCTGTTCCAGGAGGCCGTCGATTCGGTACCGGATCTGCAAGCGGTTCGCCAGCATCTCGATATGAATGTCACTGGCCCTGTGCTGGATGGCGAGCGTCAAGAGCGTGCGGACGATGACGTCCGCCGTTTTCGTTTTCTGGTACTCGTCCGTGTATTTGCTCTTTCCGGTGTCGGTGGGCACTTCGGTGACGAGGATCAGCGTTTCCACCGGCGCCGAAGCTGGGGCCTGTGCGGGGGTGGCGGCTCTGTCCGTCCCGTACAACCGAGCCAGCGCGCGCATGATCGCTTCGTGTGACGCGGTCACGACCGTCACGAGCCGGCCGGTCGAGCGGCTCAAGTCTTCGATGACCGTCCGCTCCGTGGGGTCGTCGAGACACACCGTGAGCGTTTCGCCCAGCGCGGTCACCGGTACGAGACTGTGGCGCCTGGCGTAGCTGCGGTTGACGACTTTGCAGAGGTCTTTGTCGAGCGTCAAGCTGTCCAGATCGATGTACGGAATGTCGAGCTGGACCGCCAGCGCCTCGCGCAGATTCTCATCAGTGATGTATTTCAGCTTGATGAGAACCTGCCCCAAACGTTCGTTGGTCTTCTTCTGCTGCGCCAGCGCATAGTCGAGGCGCTCGGAGGTCAGCAGTCCGCTGCGAATCAGGGCATCCCCCAGCCTCGGGCGTTTGGAGTGGCTATTCAGCACCACGTCCAGCTGACGCCGCGTCAACATCTTCCGCTTGACCAGGACCTGGCCGAGGGGCGTGTAGCCGCCGTGTTCGCGCTGCCAATGCAGCGCCTCAGTCAGCTGGGATTGCGTGACGAGCCCCTCGCCGACGAGCAGCTCGCCGAGGCGAAACTCGCCACCCGGGACACTCTGCACGGCGTCCGCCGTGCCATGGGAACTAGCACTCATGCCTGCTGGTATCGAAGGATCAGCAGGCGACCTTCAGAGACATCGCGCAACGGCGCCCGGGCGGTCACAATCTCGCCGATGCAATGGCGAGCAGCCACGCGCGGAACCAAGGAGAGTGGGCTGAAGGAGTCTGCCGACTGAGTTACTACTCGCCGGGCAGGTAGGTCAGCGTGCCCTTGAGGCCGGTTCGTTGCCAGACCTTTTCGTACAGGCGGTCGAGCGCATCGCGAGTCACGATGCGCAAGGCGATCTCGTTGGCCAGCTCTTCCGTCTGCAGATAGGGATGGTGTGTGTAAATCCAGACGTGACCCAGTTCGTGCGCAATCACGGCGTCGAGCTCATCCTGGCTGAGCGGGTCGACGAAACCGTGCTCGATCGACAGCGAGAACGCACGATCCTCAGTTTGGAGACGCTCAACAGAAACGACTCGCGCATTCGCTGAAACGAACGAGACGACGACCGGTTCGGCAATCGACAGCCGTCCCCGGAAATCATCGACGATGCTCTGAACATGCTGAAGCGGCGTAAAGGCGGTGATGTGCGCGGTTGCTCCGACGCTGACGCTCAACAGCAGAGCAACCCCGATTGCTCGGAGCAGCCAATGCCGACCCGCGCCGCCTCGCCCTCTACACGCTCTTTTGTAGGAAAACAAAACTGAACCAGCGGCAAAGTAGCATGCTCCGACTCGGCTGTAAAGAAGGGTCTCGAGACAGTTTGAAAATGTTGCAATGGCACGCCAATTGGAGACGTCCGGTGCAAGGAGGTCCAGGCATGCAGACACTTACCCGATCGTTGATCGTCGTCGCGATGGTGTCGTTGCTCGTCGGCGCGACGTCCGCTCTCGCTCAGGATCAGAGTCAAAGTGCTGCGCCGACTGTCGCGCAGGGACAGTTGGTGCGCGTCGACTCCAGCGCCAAGACACTGATCATTCAAAGCGCGCAGGGCTCGCAGATGCAGTTTCGCTACACGGACCAGACCAAAGTGTCGGGCGCGCAGGAGGGTGTAGCAGGTCTCGCGACCATGACTGGCGTCCAGGTCACGGTGCGTTTTGCCAGGCAGCAGCAAGACAACGTCGCCACCGAGATCAACGTGCAGCCACCGGCGGAAGGGCAACGCCAGAAGTAGATACGACCTGTGAGCATCGAGGCGGACGTCGAAATCGATCCGGAGCACGCGCTCGAACTGTTCGGCTCGGAAGCCCCGGATGCGGCGCCGGGCCCGTCAGTTCCTCGGCCCGTTCCTTCGACGTTCGTGCTCGATGCCACGGTGCGACCCCGGCGTTTTTTTGAACGAGCCGACCAAACCCTTCAGAGTCCGCAGCCGGCGATTCCGTTGCCGGCCCGGTCGCGCTCCTTCGTGTGGTTATTGCCAAGCGCTTCTGTCGCGTTCCTTCTGGCCGCTTGGTTCGCCGTAAGCGGCGATTCCGCTCGGCGAACAGCGATTGAAGCAGCCGACCGGATTCGATCGACTATCACGACGATCGCGACCCTGACAGCATCGACATTTCAGCCAGCTCGCTCATCCGCCACTGGACCATCGTCGGCAGCTGATCGCCCATTGCCGATGCCGTCGCCCTCTCCGACGAGCAACCAGTCCGGCTTGGAGACAAGGGCGACCGCCCCATCACCGGCTCCTGCGCGGTCGAGGGTTGAACCCTCATCGTCCCCAACGAACGGACTGTTGGCGGGTCTGCTGACCATTGATTCGCGGCCGGTCGGCGCCAGTGTGTTTATCGACGAGCAACTGGTCGGGACGACGCCGATGCTGCTGTCGGACATTGCGCCTGGTACCCATGTCGTCCGACTGCAGCTCGCCGCGCATCAGGATTGGACATCGATCGTGCAGGTCGTTCCCGATGGCAGGAACCGTGTGACCGCCGCCCTGGAAGACACAGAAGACTAGGGCAACCCGAAGAGCCATACGGCGCCGCCTTCGGGGACTTCCGGATAGACACCGGGAAACAGAATATTGAGTCGCTGCTGCATGCCCGCCGCGTCGCCGCCCCATCCCGTCTGCACGGCGACGTATTGCTTGCCGTCGAGGGTGAACGACGTCGGAGGCGCAAGGATCCCGGAGTTGGTCGGAAACTCCCACAGCAGCTCGCCCGTCGTCGCGTCGAACGCGTGGAACTTGCGATCGCTTGTGCCGCCCGTGAAGACGAGACCGCCGGCCGTCGCGAGCATCGAGCCCCAGTTTGACGACTGACGATAGTTGTGCGTCCACACGCGCTGGCCGGTATCCACGTTCCACGCCTGCACCTCGCCGAAGTGATCGGCGCCCGGCGCCATGTAAGAAGCGCCCGAACTGAACGCCGATCGAGGCGCGGCCCGCCTTGTCCGTGGTGGGCACGCCGACCATCGACATACACAGGTTGTTGGTGGCGGGGACGTAGATCATGCGTGTCTTGGGGCTGAAGGCAATCGGCGGCCAGTTTTTTCCGCCGTGCGCGTCGGGACAAAACCCCGCCTCCTTTCTGGATGCCCGGCTTGTGCGCCGGATCGACGTCGGGTCGCCCCGTCACCGGATCCAGTCCACGAAAGACGTCCTGATAGACGTACGGCTTGCCCTCGACGAAGCGAATCGGCCCCGCGCTCCGCTCCAGGAACCACAGGTAGCCGTTGCGCGCCACGTCAATCAACCCTTTGACCGTGCGCCCGCCGCGTGTGAAGTCCACGAGGATCGGGGGAGACACCTCGTCCCAATCCCATGAATCGTTCGGGTGATATTGGAAGTGTCCCTTGATGGCACCCGTTCGAGCATCGAGCGCGAGCGTGGAGGAGGTGTACAGATTGTCGCCCGGCCGCTGATCGCCGATGAGGGGGCTGGCGTTGCCGGTGCCCCAGTAGGTGAGATTCGTCTCCGGGTCGTAATTCCCGGTCACCCAAATCGAGGCGCCTCCGCTTTTCCAATGGTCGTCCTTCGGCCACGTCTCGCTGCCGCGTTCACCGGGCGCCGGGATCGTGTAGGTCCGCCACAGCTCCTTGCCCGTGTCCGGGTCGTAGGCGGCGATGAATCCGCGAATGCCGAAGTCGCCACCGGACGTACCGACCAGGATCTTCCCGTCGGCAACGAGCGGCGCGAGCGTGATGTAGTACACCGAGTTGTTGTCGCCCTTGTTATTCGCGACCGTCGTCGCCCACACCTCTTTGCCGGTCCTGGCATCGAGCGCGACCAGGGCGCCTTCGCCGGCGCCGTAGAACACCTTGTCGCCATACAGGGCCACGCCGCGACTCGTTTCGTGCGGCACCACCGTGCCCCGGGGCCTCGGGCGGCGGTACCGCCACAACACGTTGCCGCTTCGGGCGTCGATGGCAATCACCTGTCCATTCGGCGCGGTGACGAACATGACGCCGTTGTTCACGATGGCCGCGGATTCGTGGACCCGGGCCTCGCCGGTGGAGAATCCCCAGATGGGACGCAGGCGGCTGACGTTAGCTGGGCGTGATCTGATCGAGCGGGCTGTAGCCCCAGCCGTCGTACGTCCGACGGATCATGAGCCAGTTGCCGTCTTCCGGATTCTTGAGGCGGTCCGCGGTGACGGGTTGGTAATCGCGCAGGACGGCGGGCATGGGCGCGACCACCTGCGGAAACTGCCTTGCGCCGACGCTAATCGTCGCGGCCACCGCGCCGAGCAGGACGGATAACGCAACGACCCTAGTTCTGGACATCAGGTCGTAGGGTACTTCAGTTCACGAGGGAGCGTGGTGCGCCGCCTTCGGCTTGTGGGACTGCCGTGATCGGCCGGTCAGGCTGTCCTTGAACGCCTTCGCTCCTGCCTTCGCGCCGTGAGCCGTCGCGACTCCGACATCCTTTCCCGCCTCGCCCACATCCTTGACCGCCTCGACGGCGTGTTTACCGGCATTCTTGATGTCGTGCTTGGCTTGCGCCGCCGACACCGGCGCGATTCCGGCGACGGTCCCCACGCCGAGCATCGCCGCGAGGAGTAGGGCTGAACGGCAAGATCGGACAGGCATACCAACCTCCACAGTGACCGCGTTGCGGCGCTGGTCGAAGTGCAAGGGGTATACCGGACCGATGCGCTCTCAATTCGCCGTCCAGTAAGGTTCACGGACTCAAGGCGTTCACGGCGATTTCAGACTGACGCCGCCCAGTTCAGGCGCCGGCCATCGCGCACAATCCCTTGTCAGAAATTACAGAACGATGAACGCCAGTTCATCAGCAGGGATTCCCCCGTCACGGCGCTTCGGCGATCGCCTTCATGTTCTTGAGCGCACCGTCGAACATCGCGCGGCGCCGCGCGATGTCGGCGTCCTTGGCGGCCTGGTCGGCCTTGTCCGAGATGTCGTACACGAGCGTGTAGAGCAGCTTGGACGTCCGGTCGGTCACGGGCCTCGCTTCGAGGAAGCCGTGGTAGAGATCGTAGAACTGTCCCTCCTTCGCGGGCTGCGTGTAGCCGTAGCCGAGGTCGGTCTTGGCGATCAGCACTTCGGTGACGCGCCCGCCCGCCAGCACGCGCACGGTGCCCATCCCTCCGTCGCCGGACGTGATCGTGCAGTCCACCTTCAGCCAGACGCTGAGATCGCAGTACTTGCCCACCTTGGCCCAGACGTCACGGGCCGGCTTCGCGACGTCGATTTCCATCTTGATGGTCGCGTATTCCGGCTCGGCCGCACGCGCGGTTCCGGCGGCCGCCATCACGCCGAGCACGACCAGAACGATCACACTACGTGGCATATGTACCTCTCCGTGCAAGCGATGCACCCGGCGGGTCGTTCCGCCTGTTATCCAACCCGCATGGTACATTCAAACAACCTAATTGAGCGCACGGCGTCGCCATGCGATTGCACCTCGTCACCGCCGAAGATCCACTCACGCTGCAAGCGCGGGCCCGAGAGTGGATCCGCTTTCCGCAGCTGACCATGCCGTTGCTGGCGGCGTTGACGCCCGCGCCGTGGGTGGTGACGCATACCGATGAAATCACCCATCCGGTGGATACGGCCCAAACGTACGATCTCGTCGGCCTGACCGCGGCAACACCGGGCGCGCCACATGCGTATGCGTTGGCGCAGGCGTTTCGTGCGCGGGGGAACACGGTGGTGATGGGCGGGCCGCACGCCACGCTCCTGCCTCGGGAAGTCGCACAGCACGTGGACGTGGTGGTCATCGGCGAAGCCGAAACGATCTGGCCACGCGTCTTGCACGATGTGGAACGCGAGGTCGTCTATCCGCCGGGCTGCCATCTACTGGACCCCGTCACCAGCCTGACGGTCGAGGTTCTATCCAATCGCGCGCGGATCTACCGCTGCCCGAGCCCGGCCAGCCTGAACGGGTTGCCGCACGCCAGACGCGACTTGATTCGCCATGGAGGCTGGAACAAATGGTGGGCGACGCGGGGCGCGATCATCGCGACGCGTGGCTGCCCGCACCAGTGTGACTACTGCACGATTCCCTTGATGTACCCGCAGGCTCGCCGCATGCGCTTCCGCCCCGTCGAGGACGTCATCGCGGAGGTGGCGGCGATTCCGGATCGGGGCATTGTCTTTTGGGATGACAACCTGGGCGCGAACCCGCACTACGCCAAAGATCTGTTCCGCCGTCTCATTCCGCTGAAGCGATGGTGGACCAGTCAGACGACGATGGCGTCGCTGAAGGACGATGAGTTGGTGGAATTGGCGGCTCGCAGCGGTTGCAAAGCGCTGTTCCTGGGGCTAGAGAGCGTCAGCCAGGCCAGCCTCGCGGGCGCCGCCAAGAGTCACAATCGCGTCAGCGAGTACAAGCGGCTGTTGCAGCGCCTTCACGGGCACGGCATCGCCGTGCAGGCCGGCCTCATGTTTGGCTTCGACGATGACACCAAAGACATTTTCCGGCAGACCGTGGACGTGATGGGCGACATCGGGCTGGACAATGCCACGATCAGCGTGATGGTGCCCTACCCGGGCACGCCCGCCTACGCGCGCCTCCGCGCCGAGGACCGCCTCATTGATCACGACTGGCGGCACTACAACGGCAAAACCCACGTCGTCTACCGCCCCCGACACATGACGCCCGATGAACTGCTGGCCGGGTACGAATGGGCCAAGACTCAGTTCTATTCGCCTGAGCACATCTTCAAGCGTCTCACCATCAGCCGCACGGGCCTGTGGTGGAACATCCCTCGCAACCTCGGGTACCTGCACGGGGTGACAGGCGAGGTGCGCGCCCGTGGCGACATGCACCAGCCGGGCGAAGCACAATGCGGTTACCGTGCGTAGTGCGGGGTGCGGAGTGCGGGGTGCCTAGTGCTGGGTGCTGGGTGCCTCGTGCGTTGGTGAGCACCCGAAGCACTTCGGCACGCGCTCCGCACCAGGAACCCACCAGGAACCAGGCACCCTGCACCAGGCACGGTCCGACTACACGGAACTGAAAACCGCCCGAGCGAATGGCGGATCAAACCGCGCCATCACTTGAACAGTCTCAGGTCAACGACGTGTTCGGTGCTTTGAGTGATCTCGACGGCGCAGTCCACGACTCGGCGCCCACGCGTAGGCCACCGACCCGACGCGCGCAATGCACCATCGCCAGTCAGCGAGATCTGGTTACTGATCCGCCACAGGATCACCTACGCGGCCATGCCCTCGTCGATGCGATACAACAGCTCCTCGACAAACCGGGCGCCGGCTTCGGTGGCGGCGAGTTGAAGCGGGCCCCGTCCTTGGAGCGCTCGTTTAGGGGCTCGGAGCCAGCGCCACGCACGGTCAGAGCCACCGAACACGTGCTCTGAAAGGGCCGCGATCCGCGCGAGCCGGACGACCCGATCTGACTCGTCGCGACTCAGCGCCTCACGCCGCGCACGCCGGTGAGCGAGCGTCCGCCTCGGCAGCACGAGGCCATAGATCTCGTCGTCACTCAGACCATGCCGCCGAAGCGACTCGACCGCATGGATGGGCAGACGCTGCTCGACAAGGGCGACGAGATCCCCATCGGTTTTGAGGCGCCGCATGCCCAGGATTTCCTGCATGCGTCGCAGGATGTCCGAATGTTCGCGGATAGGACCCATGGTTCTATGGCATCTTGCCACGCCGACCCAAGGAGAACGCAGACGCGCGTTATTGAGCGGCCATCAGTCCGGCACGCGCGGCGTCTTCGTCCTGCTGCCCGGTGGCGCCGCTGCAGCCGATCCCGCCCAGGCGTTTCCCGCCTTGCACGATCGGCACGGCGCCCTGAATGGCCAGGAGCGTCTGCCCCGCGGCGGTCCCGACCGCCTGGAACAGCGTCCCTCGTTCACCAAGGCCGCCACTCGGTTGACCGGTGAAGGCCGACGTCCGGGCCTTGCCCTGCGCGACCGTGATGGTGAGGAAGCCCACGCCGTCCATCCGCGCCGCCGCGACGAGATCGCCATGGACGTCGACCACCGCACAGGACACGCCGACGCTCATGTCCATGGCCTTCGCGCGTGCGGCGGCCAGCATCTTTTCAGCGCTCGCGAGCGTCGGCCCGGGAACGGGGGCGGCAGCCGGGGGCGGCGTTTGCGCGGGCACCGGCACGGCGGCCAACATGGCGAGCAGGAGTATCGACAGGCGCGGCAGCATCATAAGAATCCTCCAGACGCGCCCTATCTTATGCGGACTGCGGACTCATCGCTGCTCTTCTCGCGTCTTGAAGTCGTAGATTGTCGCGGTCGGTGACTGCCTGAATCTCCTGCGGAACCGGCGGCTCAAGGCAATCACGTCCCTCCAGAACTGTGAGCCGTCATCCTCCTCTTCCTGGGCGAGGGCCTCGTCCGACAAGCCGCGCGCCTTGGCCAATGCCTCGGCCTGGAGGAATACGGCGTGGCCAATCCGGATCGCCAACAGTTCCTGCGGAGACGTTGCGTCAGCTTCCTTCCGGAATCGTTGTCGTCTGTCACTCAGCATGAGGCACTCGTTTCTGCCGCTTCGTCCACGGTCGAGCACACTCGTCACCGCAAAGTATTCCGAAAAAGAAATAGGTGTTAATGCGTTGTAAACGCGTGCAAAGTGAAGACCCACACGCTTGACGTCTGTAAATCGGTTGATGACGCCAGGGGGCGGTGGGCTATCTACAGGTGTTACTGGATGCTAGGGTGGCATCGGGTTCACGCTCTTTCGGTCGGCGAGTCACTCAACGGACCATCAGGCGGAAAACAATTCCAAGTCTATGGTGCCAAAAGGCTGATAGATGTGGACCTTACGTCCCGCGCACGCCGGTAGAATGACTCGATAGGACGGACACCGTGGACAGCGATGATGCGACGGCGGTTGGGATTGGCGGTGGCTCTGCTGGCGTTGACACACGCCCTCCTGGGTGCGCAACAAGCGGGCTCACAGGCCGATGATGGTCAAGCTGCCGCACAGCACCAGGTGATGGACGCGATGGCCGACCACCACATGCACAACACTCCACATCTGCGCGTCACCACGCGCACGGCCGAACGGCCGGGTGACCGCATCCGCGCCGACGCGATTGTCGCGATGCTCCGCCCGGCCCTCGAGCCGTACCGCGACTACCGCAACGCTCAGCGGGACGGCTACGAAATCTTCCTCCCCGACGTGCGCCAACCGATGTACCACTTCACGAACTACGCCAAAGGCTTTGGGGAAAGTTTTCAGTTTCGACCCAGTCAACCCACGGCGCTCTTGTATTCCAAGATCGCCGGCGGCTTCAATCTCGTGGGCGCGATGTACACGGCCCCGGCCGACGAGACCGAACTCGATCTCGACGCGCGCGTGCCCTTGAGCATCGCCCGCTGGCATGCCCATGTGAACATCTGCTTGCCCAGACTCGGGGCCGCCGCGACCACCGATTGGTCCACGTTTGGTCCGTCGGGATCCATCAGCACGGCGCAGGCGTGTGCGGCCGCCGGTGGGCGCTTCTTCCCCCAGCTCTTTGGCTGGATGGTGCATGTGTATCCGTTCGAGAAGACGGCTGCACGAATCTGGGCCACTGAGTAAGCTGCGAGTCCAACCGATCTTGCCTTCACATCCGTCAGTAGTCGGAGAGCGCCTTCGGGGGCCAGGCTGCGCGCAGGGCGTTCGCCACGGCGGCGACGTCGATCACTTCTTGCGCGATCGCGCCGGCCACGGGCGGCAGGTAGCCGGCGGCGGCGAACAGCATGCCGATCACGCTGAGCGACATGCCGCCGACCGCGCTCTGCAGCGCGATCGACCGCAGCCGGCGGCTGATGTGCAGCAGCTCATCCACGGTTGCCAGGGAGGTGTCCATGATCACGGCGCCGGCCGCTTCGGACGTGATGTCGCTGTGCTGGCCAAACGCCACGCCGACGGTCGCGGCCGTGAGCGCCGGGGCGTCGTTGATGCCGTCGCCCAGAAACAACGTCGACGCCTTGGCGGTTTCCGCGCGCACGAGCGCCAGTTTGTGCTCCGGGGACTGTCCGGCGAACACCTCCGTGATGCCGACCTGTTCGGCCAGGTACCGCACCTCCGATTCGCGATCGCCCGAGACGAGCAACACGCGATCGAAGCGATGCCGAGGCCCGAGATGCGCGATGAATGGCGCGCCGTCGACGCGCGGTTCGTCGCGGAAGCGGCACGTGGCGGCGTAGCGGTCGTCGATCATCACGACGCACTCCATGCCGCCCACGGCGTCCGGCAGCTGCGCGCGCAGGCTCGGGTGCGCGGTCAGGAGTGTCGCGCGGCTCGCGATCGCGACGCGCGATCCGCCGACCACGCCCCGCAGTCCGGTCCGGCGGGCTCGCTCACCTCGCTGGCGTCCCGCAGTGCGACGCCCGCTTCCGTCGCGGCGGCGACGACGGCTCTGGCCAGCGGATGTTTCGAGTAGCGCTCGAGGCTCGCCACCAGCGCGAGCACCTGCGTCGACGTCCGACCCGCGGCGGGCAGCGATCTCCGTCAACTTCGGCCCGCCGTACGTCAGCGTGCCGGTCTTGTCGAAGATCGCGATCCGGCACGTGGAGATCTTCTCGAGGACGGCCGGGTCCTTGATGATGATGCCGCGGCGGGCCGCGAGCGAAATCGAGCCGATGATCGCGACCGGAATGGCGATCAGCAGCGGGCACGGCGTCGCCACCACCAGCACCGCGAGAAACCGGAGCGGATCGCCGCTCACCCACCAGACCGAGCCGGCGATCGCGACGGCGAGCGGCGTGTACCAGGCACCCAATTGATCGCCGAGGCGCCGCAACTGCGGGCGCTGCTGTTCCGACGCGCGCATGACCTGCATGATCCGCGCGTACCGCGAATCGACGGCCCGCTTGCCCGCGCGAATCGTCAGGGTCGAGTCGCCGTTGATGGCCCCCGACAGCACGCTCGCCCCGGGCGTCTTCGACATCACGTACGGCTCGCCGGTCAGGTACGACTCGTCCATCACCCCGTGGCCGTCGAGGACCATGCCGTCGACCGGGCAGATCTCGTGAGGAAACACGACGAGCGCGTCGCCGACCGCGACGTCGTCGAGCGTGACGTCGGTGAGCACGCCCTCGAGCGTCCGGTGCGCGACCGACGGCATGCGTCGCGCGAGGGCGTCCAGCACCGACGATGCCCGCCGCACGGCGTAGGCTTCGAGCGCGCGGCCGCCCGACAGCATCAGCACGACGAGGGCCCCGGCCAGGTACTCGCCGAGCAACACCGACGTGACGATCGAGAGGCCGGCGAGCAGATCCGAGCCGAACTCGCGCTTGAACACGTGCACCAGCAGTTCGAGCACAAGCGGGACGCCGCCGACGGCCAGCACGGTGAGGAGCGGCGCATCAGCCGTCGCGATGCCGTGAAATGAACCCGTGGCGCGGAAACCGAAGCGGAGGACGAGGTGCAGCGCGATGAGCACGCAGGCGAGCCCCGCGATCGCGCTCTGCCAGTGGAGCCTTATTGGATTCGCGTACGCTTCTTCGAGCGGCTGCCATCGACTAGCGCAAAGAAGCGGGATTCGGCGCTCGGAACAACACGTATTCGAACCGACCGTAGAGCCACGCCTCACCGACCACATCGTCATGGCGCTCCTCGATCGACTCCTGCAGCACGTGCGCGCAGGTGCCGCCCAGACGTGCAATCTCGTCAGTCAGTCGGTGACGCATCTGTGCCATCAGGTCTTCGTAACAGACGCTCCACTGCTCGGTGCGATGCGCCAGCCCTCCCGGACGCGGTGACTCGTCGCCTCGAGCACGTGCTCACCCATCGCTTCGGCCTCGAGCGGCGGCAAATCACCGTGCCAGTAGATTCGCACCTCCCCGGGGCTCATCGGCTGTACTCCAGTTGGCCTCGCGCCGCCTCAGGCGGCGCTGTTTCCGGGGCGCGGGGGCACGAGCGCGCGCAAATGCCCGCACAGTATCCGGCAGGCGTCCGTCGTGGTGAAGATGCCGGCCAGCCGGCCATGACTCGTGACGAGCACGCTGCCCATGTGCTGGGTGACCATCTCTTCGAGGACGCCGTCGAGCGGCGCGGCGGTGTCGACCGTGTAGGCATTCGGCACGAACACGTCACGCACGAAGAGCTCGTCCTTCGGCGCCAGCCCGAGATCAGGATCGAGCGCCCGCTTGAGGTCCCGATCGGTCAACACGCCCACCAGCCTGCCTTCTTCCTTGACCGGGAGATGCCTGACGTCGTGGCGCACCATGAGTGTCCGCGCGACGAGGAGACTGTCCCCGGCCTCGACACAATGGGGAAAGGGCGTCATCACCGAGCGCATCGACGGGATGTGGTCCATGGACTTCGCCCCACCTATGACCCTTCGTGAACCTCGTAGATCTCGTCGGCCACGAGACCGTGCGCGTTGCGGTGAACGGCATGTGCGGCCTCCTTGGTCGGCGCCTCGACCAGACAGAAGACCTTGCCCGCCTTCTCGTCCACCCAATACCGCAGGTACTTGACGCCGTGCTTCGCCTGCTCCTGGAGGTCCTTCTTGTGCGCGTCGGCCACGTCCTTGGCTAACACGCCCCCCTTCATGCTGTGTACGTCGAGGTAAAGTGGCATGCATCTCCTCCTTCGGTGACCGTTCGCGCCGATCGGCGCGACGGGCGTCGATGTTACACCCGTACCGTGCTCCCAGCAGCGTATTGGCTCGTGGCTCGTGAGCGCTGACGTGCGCGGTGATCGCGGGCGCCATCGGCTTTCTGCGGCGCCCGTCCAGAATCCACCG
>CAVRXZ010000037.1:0-33693 GCA_963725105.1 uncultured Acidobacteriota bacterium | reverse complement strand
TCACTTCGTGCTATGAGAGCTTTGCCGTCGGCAAACACTCGCCGGGTAAATCGAACGAATTCTTGTGGCGACCATGGGTGCGCCTGCTGCGACTCGAACGCGGGACCCGGCTTAGAAGGGGTGATTCGATGCTGCGCTATTTTCCCATTCCGCTGATATTGCTTTAAAGGACTGTAGATTGAAGAGGAGGTTCCATCTGGACACTTCCGCATTTTCTGACCCGCATTCGAGATGCGCCATCCGCAACCATCGCGTGCGCCACGCTACTGAAACTGGCTCGGCTGGAGGCCGCGCTTCGCTCAGGCGTGTCGCGCCGTGCATCACTCTCAGCTGGAGGCGCTGTTCCCGCGCCGTCGGGGTTCACACGAGGCATGCTGGAGGCCGACACGGATCGAGGAAGCCGTGTCCGCACAACGGTTGATTATGACGATGCCAAGCACAGCGCGACGATGAAGCGCGGCAGCTGATGGACCGGCGCAAGAATCCTGTACATGCTGTCACAGCTCCGCGAGTATCTGAAAATGGTTCGACCTCAGACCCAGGGCAACGGTATTCCGATCCGTCCTGTACAAAAGGCTTCCGGTGTACGAAGAGTGGGACGGCGGAATCGCAGCACACCGAGATCCACGTCCTCGTCGCCTATCGCTCCATGGTGAAGGTCACCGGAGATCTCGTGGGGCTTCCAGTTGCGGCAGAACGCGGCCGACGCATCGATCTGCAGAAGCTCGCCACCTCCCTAGCGTCCCCTTACCAACAGAAAAGGGCGAACCGATCAGCCACCTACGCACTCATTCCCACGCTCGACCCGTCAGCGCGGCCAACATGGCTCAAGCATCTGGTTGACGGGTGGAATATCACAGACAGTGCAGGGGGAAGGCCTGCTCCCAGCGCTGCTGCCGTGGCCTGTGTGCTGAAGCAGGTCTATCCCGACAAGCTAGCATTCCCCATGCTCATCATGAACTACAAGGGTGCAGTGGAAATCGGTGCGGCGGCACTCGCAGCCGAGGCGGTGGGTGTTGACGGCATGATCCCCGATCCGGGTGATCCACCCGCGTATGGCAACCTGATAAAGATGGGCGAAGACGGTGGCACTGAAGTCTTGACTGACGCAGATGAAATCCTCGCCTACCGCCGATCCTGGCCTCTGAGCCCGTCAAGGACTATCTCCGAAATACTGTAAAGGTAAGCAAGGTTCAACTGGGCTGTCTGTTAACGGCGCGGGTACCGGCAGAGCTTGCTATTGAGCGCCTGAAAAATGGCTGGGATTTCTGCTTCTTCCTGCGCCTGGAAGAGCAAACTGTACCCAAACTCAAGGAAGTCGCTGCGGCATGCAAGAAACTGGGTAAACCCATCTACCCATATTTTGTCGTAGGGACAGAAAAGAACCAGCGGGTGCGGGATATGATCGGCTGGCCAGCCACCGCGATATGGACGGTGCTGAAGCCTTTGTCGCCGGTCTCGAAGGGGTGGTAGACGGGGTCATCGCCACCTGCCTCGGACACGTTGCAGCAGACCTGGAGCTCTTGGAGAAGATTCAGCGATTCAGGACTCAGACGGTAGTGTTGCGTCATGTCCGGCCTCTCAAAGCGGCTAGCCCTGGCGTGCGTGCTCGCTGCGATGACAGGATCGCTGACGCGCGCGCAATGGTTGAACCACCCGGTATCAGGCGTGCCGCGGCTGCCGGACGGCAAGGTGGATCTCGCGGCCAAAGCGCCGCGCGCCGCTGACGGCCACCCCGATCTCTCTGGCGTACTCGGTGACGAAGCTCGAGACGCCGGCAAGATCGCCCGTCGGTCGAACCCCGCCGCGGATGCGTCTGATCGTGCCTGGCGACGACCCGCGAACGTTCTCCCAGGTACTTCTTCAACGTCCTCGCGGACTTCACCGCCGCGGACGCGCCGATGCGGCCGCAGACCGTGGCGTTCATGAAGAAGCAAGGAGAGCGAACGGCGGGCAATCCGTCCGGCCTCTGTCTGCCCGCACCGGCCTGCCACAGGCCGACGTCATGAGCTACTCGCCGTTCGAAAGTCATCCAGACGCGGAGCGTGATCGCGGTCGTCTACCAGCTGGACAACAATTACAGGCAGATCTACATCGACGGGCGCCAGCTGCCACCGATCCCCCAGCCGACGTGGGGCGGATATTCAGTCGGGAAATGGGACGGCGACACGCTCGCCGTCAATGCCGCCGGATTCAACGATCGAAGCCGGCTCGACGTAGCCGGACATCCGCACAGCGAAGCGCTACATGTGTACGAGCGTTTCCACCGCCGCGACTTCGGCCACATGGACCTGACGGTGACGATCGACGATCCCGTGTGGTACACGAAGCCCTTCACGTTCACGGTCACCGAGCTGCTCGTACCAGACAGCGACGTGCTCGAAACAGTCTGCAACGAGAACGAAAGGGACGGCGCCCACCTCCCGCCGAGTACGAGCCAGCCCCACCCCCGGTAGAGCATCTCTACGGTAGACCGGAAGTGAACGCGCGAATCGCATCGAGCACTTCTCGTTCGTTCGAGAGAAACACGTAGTGCCTGCCGCGCAGTCTCACCACACGCGCCGTTGGTAGACCCGCTTCGAGCGCCCTTGCTTGCTTGTCGGCTAGAGCATCGAATTCGCGGTCGGCTTCAACCGCGCCCCGCACCGCAGGGTCGGTGCTCTCGGTCATCCACGTCTCTGGAACATGGGGGATCGGAAAGACCGCGAGCGTAGGCACCGGAATGCCTGTGTACCTCGTCGCCGCAGTCAGAACGGGCGTGAACACGGAGAACCCTGGAAAGAAACGAGGCTTCTCAGGCCGCCCGTCAGCGGTCGATTCCCAGGTCTGCCGAGCTCCGCCTCGGGTATCCGGTATCCATCTCGTCGTCCTTGCCATTCTTGAGCCTGCTGAAGCTGACCAGGTCGGAAGGCCCTGCCGCTGGAGGCGGGGGTTGACGCGCCTGAAGCGCCATCAGCTCCTCCATCTTCGCGCCCTTGCCGTTGTCGAATGCGTACGTGTATCCGGCTTCGAAGTACACCAGCCCGGCGATCCGATTCGGGCGAGAATTGGCGACCGCACTCAATTCCGCGCCGCCGAACGAGTGCCCTGCCAGCACTGGCCGGTCGAGTTTCAGCGCATCGATCACCGCCAACACGTCCTGACCCAGGCGATTCGCCCCGCCCTCCAGGGCGACAAAGGTGGACGCGCCGAACCCACGGCGCGTAATGCCATAGACATGGAAACTTGCCGCCAGCTTTGGAGCGAAATCGTCGAATACGTGCGCCGTGTTGCCGCCTCCCGCCAATAAGACCAGGGGCCGACCGGAGCCGCCCCAGTCGAGCACTTCCAGTCGAACGCCTTCGTCGGTCGTTACAGAATCTGACCGTGTGAGGTGATGGGTCTCGCCAAGCCGTTCGGTCCTGCGCATACAGGGGAGTGAGCAAGCTCGCAACGAGCAAGGTGGCGCCCAATCGGCCTCGGCGGCGCACGGTTTCGTCACTCATCATCTGTGTCGTCTGCTAGAAGGCACCGGATGGCCGCGGCGGCCTGATGATCGCGCCGGTCCGGTGAATGGCTGCGAACCTTGTTAGACGTTGGTCTTGCGCGGATTGTTGCGTGCGTCCGTTCGCTTGGTTCTACCAGGCCGAGCTATCATCAGGTTACCGGCTCTTCTGGCAGTCGTGCAGCGTGCGACAACTCAACCAACCTCGAGGAGAGAATCTGATCATGAAGAAGATGTGGACAGTTGGCAGCAGTAGGCGTCGCATTTGTCGCGGGGTTTGGCGCTCGAGGAGCGCTGCCGTTGGAGCCGGTGGTCAAGGCGCAGCAGGCAGGACGCTTCTACGAGCTGCGGACGTTCACCGCCAACGACGGCAAGCTCGAGGCCCTGCACGAGCGATTTCGCGCGCACACGATGGCGCTCTGGGCAAAGCACGGGATGACCAACGTCGCGTACTTCAAGGTGGTGGATCCGCCGGCCTCCAGCAACACGATGATCTTCCTCCTCTCGTATCCCAGCCGCGACGCGTCCAAGGCGAGCTGGGCGGCGTTTGCCCAGGACCCCGAGTGGAAGACGGTGGTGGCTGAGTCCGAGGCCAACGGCAAGCTGATCATGAAGGGCGAGACCATCGCTTTGGAGCCCACCGACTACTCGCCGATGAAGTAACGGTGCTTCGCTCCATTTCAGTAGGATGCTCATCTAGCCTGGTACCGCGGTCTCAGGACATTCCTCAAGACTTCTGGGAATATTGAGGCGATCAGTGGCCCATCGGGGCCCAACTCGCTGTCCCATCGCCATCGTTTCGCCCCACCATCTTCTGACTTCACTCCCTGGGCCATCCAGAGCGAAGGTGTGGACACCGGTCTACGAGGCCGCAGGTCGCGGCTTCTTTGGGGGCATGCCGGCCGAGGGCAGTGGTATAGACTTTCGCGCCGTGCTCAACACGACGTCCCTCCGCTGGCTCTTGGCAGCGCTGGTCCGCTGGCTCAACCAGCCGCAGCTACCTGTCACTGCCCTTGTACCTGCGGGCCGAAACGAAAAGACGCCAGTTCACGCCGACGGAAGCAGGGGGTGCCTCACCATGAACAGAGCGGTCTTTGTGTGCCTTGTGGTGCTCTCGGGTTCAACCTTCGCGGCCCAGGAGGACCCTCGCGATCGCGCCGCCGAACGCGCAGCCAGTCAGGCTGCGCCCGCGTCAGTTCCGGTCGACCTGTCGGGGGAATGGGACCCCCTGTACCGACGAAGACTATCCCGATCGGATGCCTGGCCCGGAGCTCGGTGACTATCTCGGCCTGCCGATCAACGAAGCGGCCCGGCAGTATGCCGAAAGCTGGGACGCCGCGCGCATGTCACTACCGGAACATCAGTGCATGGTGCATGTGGCGCCTTACCTGATGCGCGGACCCGGCGCATTCCGCGTTTGGCAGGAGCGGGATCCAGACACACAGCGACTCGTTGCGCTCAAGTTGTTTCACGGCATCTTCCAACAGACCCGCACCATCTGGATGGATGGGCGGCCGCACCCGGACGAGTACGCGCCGCATACCTGGATGGGGTTTTCGACCGGTCAGTGGGAAGGCGACACTCTCACCGTCTACACGACGCACATCAAGCAGGGATGGATACGGCGGAATGGCGTTCCGGAAAGTGATCGCGCCACGCTTGTGGAGCATTTCGTCCGGCACGGCGACATCCTCACACACTTGGAGATCATCACGGATCCCGCGTTCCTCTCTGAACCGCTGGTCCGAAGCGAGGACTTCGTGCACGACATTCATCTGCAGGCTATCTGGACGTGGCCCTGCGACCTCGCCGACGAAATTGCCACGCGCCCGAAAGGGTCGGTTCCCCACTATCTTCCGGGCGAGAATGCGAACCTAGCCGAATTTCCGGCCAGACGGGGAGTCCCTGCCGTGGCGGCACGAGGCGGCGCCGCGACGATGTACCCGGAATATCGCCGCCAGCCCGATACTGCGAGCAGCCGAGACACGGCCCCGAGATCCGCAGTTCCGCCGGCCCCCGGCACGATGGCGGACCCGATGCGCATCCGGGTCCGACGCGTGCGCGGCGACGTGTATATGCTCACCAGCGCGGCCGGCAACACCGTGCTCCAGGCGGGAGCCCAAGGTCCACTGGTTGTGGATACCCAGCCGGAATCGCTGTCGCAGGTGCTCCTGAACGAGATCGAACAGCTGTCCCGCAAGCCGATCCGTTACGTCATCAATACGGATTTCCACGCCGAGCGCACAGGCGGGAACGAACGACTGCGGCGCTCGGGTTCGACGGTGTACTCGGCGGCAGCCGGTATGGTCCTGGGAAACGAGCCCGACGGCGCAACGATCATTGCGCACGAAAATGTGCTCAATCGCATGAGCGCCCCCACAGGTCAGCAGTCGCCGACCGGCTCGGGAGGATGGCCGACCATCACCTACTTCCGCGATGAGAAGGATCTCTTCTTCAACGGCGAGTCCATCCAGATCTTCCATCAGCCTTCCGCGCACACCGACGGCGACAGCCTGGTGTTCTTCCGGCGTTCCGACGTCATTGCGGCAGGCGATCTATATTCGCCCGTGAGCTACCCGGTGATCGATCTCAACACGGGCGGCAGCATTCAAGGCGTCATCGACGGCCTGAACCGGATTCTCGATCTCGCCATCCCGGAATTCGACGACGAGGGAGGGACGATGATTGTGCCCGGGAAAGGTCGCCTCTGCGACGAAGCCGATGTGGCCGAGTACCGTGACATGGTCACGATCGTCCGCGACCGGGTGAAGGCGCTGATCGACAGAGGATGGACGCTCGATCAGGTGAAAGCGGCACAGCCGACGCTCGACTACGATCCGCTCTACGGCGCCGTGTCAGGCTCCTGGACGACGGACATGTTCGTGGAAGCGGTGTATAAGAGCCTCACGCGGAAGTAAGAAACCGAGCGGGACCCAACGGGGAGGCTCAAGGCGCCGCTCGCCTCCACCTTCCCGCTGCTGCTGATGGGTCTTGACCGGCTGGCCGGCCAGCCGGGAACGAGTGCTCGTTCGCGGCTGGAGGACGGCTTAACTACGACGAGCGTGCTGCGTGATCGGCGGGCCGGCTGAGATGTGGAAACAGTACGGGCTATTTGTTTCCCAGCATCCGCTGCGACGACTTCTCGTTCTCTAGACAGAACTCGTCCACCAGCTCGGTATCGAGCCGCAGTTCCATCGGCATCGACACCGTCCACGGCCGCGTATAGGCCTTCGGGTCGTCGACGGTGACTTCGATCTCGAGGCGTCCGTAGTTCGGCCGCCGGAACCGCTCGGTCATCTTCGCGGCGTCCGTCATCGGGCTCCCGCTCGTGTCGAGCCACAACCCGTCTCGAAAGCCGATGGTGTGAACCACGAGCGTGTCACCTTCCCACTCGCCTGTTGAATAACCGTTCCAAGTGGGGTTGGGATCCGCCGGCATCGGCCGTGCGTCGGTGAAGATTTGGCGATACATCGCGTTAACCTCGTAGAGCAGAACCAGCAGGCGCGGAGTGTGCAGCGCCTTCGTGAGATGCGGCAGCGCGTACGGGCGCGGGGGGTTGTCCGGAAGACAGCGTACGTGCGGGTCCTCTTTGCTGAAGTCGGCCGTTCGCTGCTTGGCGAGCGCCGCAGCCCACGCCTGGTACGGCAGACCGCCTGGGAATCCCTGCCCACGTTGACCAAGAGCGGCGAGCCGGGCAGTTCCGTGCCGCATTCCATGAACACCGCGCTGTTCGGCGTGCACGGGGCGTACGCAGCGGTCCCCCAGAGGCCCGAAAAATCCGGCTTGCCGTTGGGCAGCCTCGGCGACGGCGCGAGCAGATTGGGTTTTCCGTTAGCCGTCCGAGGAACATCTGCCGTCGGGTAACGCAGCCATTGGCCGAATGCGACCCCCGGCACGCAGGTTAGAACAGTCATCAGGTGGACCAGAACCTTGATGACCCATCGGTTCCGGAGCTCATGAGCACGATACGTTTGTTCCATAAGCACGTCTCCCCTGCCGTAAGAGCACGACTGTGACCGCTATTGCAGAACCATCGTCAGCAGCTCCTTCCACGTCGATCGTCCCCAGTGGATTCCTGCAAACGTCTGGACGTTGAGTTTCGCCGCAACGAGCTGCGTATACAGCTCGAGACTATCAGGTGCGGGAGTTGACGGAGGTCCCGCGCCGGGTCTCGGTTGAACTTGAACGTCGGCGCTGACAAGCACCTTGTCCCGGGGAAGGTAGCCAAAGAGCGTCGGGTTTGCATGTTCGAGAGCCAGCGCGTGCAATTCGAGCGTTTGCCCTCCGTCGGCGAGGACTCGGTTGCCCTCAACCCCCTCGACTCGAACATGCTGACGACCCGACGTCGCGAATCTGTCCGGCTGGAGCGTGCGCGGAGCGTTCAGATACTGCTCGACGGTGGACCGGGCCGCCTCCGCCACGAGGACCGTCGCGCCTTCAGCCGCGAACGTGCGCGCTCCCCCAAGGTGATCGAAATGCCAGTGGCTGATGATCACATAGCGGATCGGCTTGTTGGGGACGAGCCTGTGCGTTTCGGCAATGACCGGGCCCGAACGATCATCGTTGTGGGGAGCGTCGAACACCACGACGTAATCCTTGAACTCCACCACGACGCTGTAGAAATTGTCGCCGGCGTCCAGGTACCACACGCCGTTGCCGAGCTTCTCGGATTTGAATGCGATGTCGCCGCGCGAACAGCCCACACACGGCGAGGGCCTGGCGGGATGGCCGGCATCGGTTCGACCGGCTCGGCGCCGTTCGACTTGACGCTGGTCACGGTCAACTGGACGGTGGGGTGTCCTCCGACCACGTGCGTGATCCGGGTCGGGAACTTCATCCTGCCGAATGGCTGGTAGTCAGAAAAGGTAACCGTAATCGGCATGTCGCCCATCACCGCATTGGCCAATGTGGTGTCGATACGTTCGACCAGGTTCTGTGCGTTGAGAAGGCCAGTGAACGAACGGCGATCCGGCGTCACGAAGCTCACGGCGGAGCCGTTGCCCTGACGTCGCACGGCGGCCTTGTTGGCTTTCGCGGCCTTGATGAACCCTGGCGGCGTCAGCCAGATCTCCACGTTCCGCCAGTCGGCGAGCCTGCTCCCCACGAACGGCTCGAACAACGGCGGGCCCGGCGTCGGCGGGCTGCCGCGCACGTCCCATGCGTCGTGGCCGTTGACGAGCCAGACCTGCTCGGCGCCGCCAAACGGCGGGCCTTCCGAGCCCGGCCCGAGCGTCCATGCCTCGCGCATGGATGGCGTGGCGTAGTGAACATCGGTCACCACCCGCTTCACGGCGTTATACGGCCACGGCCCGTCTGGTGTGTGAGCGGCCCCGAACACCGCCAGCGTTCCGCTGCCCTCGTAGCGAAGCGACGACACGCCCGACATTCCCATCGCCGTTTCGGCCGCGTCCAGTGCGGCGCTCGCGGTGTTGCTTCCAGCCTGACGGGCAATCGCGAACCCGGCGAGCAGAACGAGCACCCAGGCCATTGGTCTCATAACACGCGTCTTCGGAACACATGACGCATTTGCCGCCAGATCCTACGCTAAGATCGGTGGCGACTGTCCGGCATGCCACCCCTCGCTCGCGGCGCCTGTGCCAATCACACGCTGGTGCAAGAGTGTCAGTAGCGGGAGCCGCACGATCAAGCGATGGCGACCATGATCCAGGTCCGCAGGCTGGGGCACGTGACGCTGGAAACGCCGGACGTTCAGCGTCAGGCCGACTACTATGCTGAAGTCATCGGCCTGCAGGTGCATCGCGATGGCAAGCGCGCGATTCTCTCGAGCGCGCTTGGCGAAGAAGCCGTCATCTTGAAACCGGGCTCATCGACCCCTGTTGTCCCAGTTCTCGGCCGTGCTGACTGATCACGCTGCGCGCTCGTAAGAGTTGAGTACGCCGAGCCGTCGACGCCGGCGAATCCGGCCGCCATGGTTGGTCGCCGGCGGACCCGCGATCGGCTTATTTTCAATCTCCTGGTGATTCCGCTCGTGATGATAGTGCGCGGCGTATTCCGTGATCGCCCGGCGGAAGTGGTCGCCGAGCGGAATCAGCCGAGCAAGGCACTCTTCTCTAATCAATCGCACAAAGCGTTCAGTGTAGGCATTCGCATTGGGCGCGCGATACGGCGTCACGGCGACATGAATGCCCCTCGCCCAGTCGTGCGCGCACCGGCGCGCTCCACTTCGTGTCCCGATCACAGATCAGCACGCGATGCTGGACGAGTAGCTCGTCGTCGGCCGTCATCGTGCGCGCGACTTGCTGCATGAACCGTTCACCGGGATGTGTGGTTGATGACGATCTGCGAGCGCGAATAGAAGACTGAGCCATCAACGCTCACATGCGGGACGGGCAGACTCGCGCGCGCGACCTTGGCAGGGTGAAGGCCGTGCGCGCTCGCAACCCTCCGCCTACGGAGGTCACACGATGCGCGGAAAGAAAAACCCACCCCTGGAAATGGTCCCGGTGCCAGCAGGCGCCCGCATCACGTTCGACAGCATGAGACTGACAGGATTTCCTAAGGTTTTCATGAGTGCGCCTGACAGGACGGCTGAGACATCACTAAGTGACGCCAACAACAGCCACCACAGACAGTCGTAGCCACGTCGCGGTCCTGGCGCTCTTCGCCGCGAGACCGTTCGTTTCATGACTTCCTCGTGAACGCGCTTTACCGACCATTCGGACCGCCGGGCGCGCCCGGAGTACCCGGCGCGGCTGGAGCTCCACCCGGCGGCGGGCCGAGATTCACGAGCGGCATATCGAGCCACTCCTGGATCTTGCCGTCCTTCACCCGGAAGAAGGCGACGAGTGGCACTTCCATCTTCCGTCCGTTGATCGTGATGCTGTCGACGCGACGCTGTAGCACGGCGACTCCCGTTTCGCCGCCGACGGCATGCGTCTCGACTGGCTTGATCGTCAGGCTGATCATGGCGATGAGGCCCTTGGCTTCGTTGACGAACGCCGCGCGGCCGTGCTTCAACTCCTTCTCGCTGGGATCGCCGCGGAACACGCAGTCCTCCGCCATTAAGGCGCCGACTTTCTCGGCGTCCTTGGTCGCCCATGCAGCGTTCCACGCGTTGACTACGTTGATTGCATCCTGCTCCTGCTTCGTCGGCTTCGTCTGCGCTGTGGCCGGCCGCGCCGCGAGCGTCGCGGCCAACAGGCCGATACAAAGAATCGTGCGTGTCATGTCTGCTCCTCTCACCGACGTCCAGATGCTGAAAGGCTATTAAACCTGCGGCGCGGCGCGAGAAACGCAAATGTTTGTAACGATTCAACCCCGCCGATAGGCCCGGCAACTGGACTAGTATGGAATGACCGGCTGTCAAGTGCCTGTGGTTGCTGTGGAAAACGGTCCTATCGTTTTCCAAGTCGCGGTGGGCGCGCCGGTCCTCCTCGATCGGGATCTCGTCCCGTATCCGGATCGACGCCGCTACGACCTGGTTGGCATCGACAATCGCCGTGCCGGCTACACGATGACCGCTCACCTGCTGAAATGCGGCTGCCGCCGCGTCGTGTTCCTCGGGCGACCCCGCTCCGCCCCGACCGTGGACGCCCGAATCAGTGGCTACCGCGAGGCGATCGGCAATGCGGGCCTCGCCGCGTCGGTGCACCGCATCGATCCGGAGGACAGCGGCGAGGTCAAACGCATCCTGGCGACGCTGCGCCCGGATGGTTTCCTGTGCGCCAACGACTACACCGCGGCCCAGCTGCTGAAGACCCTGAACGGTCTCGACGTAACGGTGCCCAACGAGGTGCGAATGGCTGGTGTGGACGACGTGAAATACGCCAGCCTGCTGTCTGTGCCGCTCACGACAATCCATCAGCCCTGCGCCGACATTGGGGCCGTCGCGGTCGGCACGATGTTGGAGCGGCTCCGGAATCCGAAGCTGCCAGCGCGCGATGTGCTGCTCAACTTCCTGCTGGTCGTCCGCGAGTCGTGCGGATCGCGGGCCCAGTGACGCGCGCGCTCGTGGTGGGCGAGGTGCTCCGGGATCAGTTCCCGGATTCGGCGTGTTGTCTCGCTCGTAAAACGTCACCAGCGTGTCAGTCACACTGAGCAGCAATTCTTGGCTCGGTACGAGAAGTTCGGGTGTCGCGCTGCGTTACCGCGACGCGCAATTCGTTGGGCAAGTAGGCCAGCGCCTTATCGATCGCATCGCGCATGATCACGTCGGCCTCGACATCGCTGGGATCGGGCGCCCGCTCGATCGGGTCGTCTGTCCGCGACCCAGTGCTAGGCGCCTCCGGAAAGAGACGCCGTAGCCGCATCTCCCGCCGCAGGTACGAGTGGATCACGTTCAGCGCGACCCGATGCAGCCACGTGCCGAACATGCTCTCCCCCCGAAACCCCCGCAGGCTACGCCAGACCCTTACGACTGCCCGCGGCAGCCTGGCCGACCAGCTCGCGGTCGGCATCCACTCGGCGGTTGTCCCCTCAAACCGGCCGTCCGGCGGATACATAGTTGGACCGATCCGGCAGGTCGAATATTCCGGGCACTACTCCATCGGCTCCGTGGGTCCAAACGGCCAAGGAGACCCGAGCATAACGAAGTATGATGCGGCGTTTGAACGATAATCGGTCTGCGGGGCCGCACAGAAGCATCCGTCAGCTCGCAAGATACTTATGGACATCCCGCAACGCACGCGTCAGGGGTTAATTGCGGCCGCGCTGCTGTTCAGTACTGCCGGCTCGATCGCACGTCCACACGCGCAACAGGCCGGCGCCGATCTCGAAACCATCCAGCTGCGGCCAGATTTCTGGATGATTGCGGGCGCCGGCGCTAACATCGCCCTCCAGTCAGGCGCTGACGGCGTCTTGCTCGTCGACGCCGGCGGCCAGGACGCTGCCGTTCACGCGCTCCCGGCCATTGCGCGTCTCACGGATCGGCCCATTCGCTACATCATTAATACGAGCGCCGACGTGGACCACGTCGGTGGCAATGGCACGCTTGCGAGAGCCGGACGCAGTATCTTTGCTGCAGGTCCTAACGTCCCCGCCAACGAATTCGCACGGGCGATGACGAATGGATTCGCGGCGACCATTGTCGCCTTCGAGACCGTCTTGCTGCGCATGAGTGCTCCCACCGGCAAGGCAGCGCCGTTTCCGAGCGAGTCGTGGCCGGTCGAGACGTTTGCCGACCGCCGCCGTGACATCTATTTCAACCGGCAGGGGATTCAGATGTTTCACGAGCCGAACGCGCACAGCGAAGGAGACATCGTTGTTTTCTTCCGCGGATCGGACATCATCGCCGCCGGCGACGTGATCGACGCTACGAAATTTCCGGTCATCGACCTGGATCGAGGCGCGAGTGTTCAGGGTGAGATCGACGCACTGAACCACATCATCGAGCTGTCGGTGCGCCCGAACCCATTCCCGTTTCAAGGCGGCGGCACGTACATCATTCCAGGCCACGGCCGCGTGTACGACAAGGACGACGTGGTCGAGTACCGCGACATGATCGTCGTCATCCGCGACATCGTGCAGGACATGATTCGGCAGGGGATGACCATCGATCAGGTCAAGGCCGCTGCTCCTGCCAAGGCTTACGACCGTCAATACGGCGCAGTGAGTGGTGCCTGGACGACCGATCGATTTGTGGAGGCCGTCTACAGAAGCCTCGTGGCGACGAAATCATGAAGGCCAGAGTGCTCGGTCAGACTAGCGCGGCGACTGCGGCGATCGCACTCGTTTTGCTGTCAAGCCTCGGCGGAACCGGACAAAGCGGCGTTCCTGGCGCCGAACGCGGAAAAAACGGTCGGGTCGATCTGACCGGCTACTGGGTGTCGGTGATCACGCAGAACTGGCGGCTGCGGATGGTCGTTCCGCCCCGTGGCGACTACATGGGCATTCCGATGACCGCGGAGGCGAAAAGGGTTGCCGACGCCTGGGACCCGGCCAGGGACGAGGCTTCGGGGAATCAGTGTCGCGGCTACGGTGCGGCGGCGATCATGACGCTCCCGGAACGGCTGCATATCACCTGGCAGGACGACAACGCGCTGAAGATGGAGATCGACGCAGGTATGCAGACGCGCCTGCTCCATTTCGGCGGTTCCACGGCACGGTCCTCCGGACTCAGCTGGCAGGGCCAATCGGTGGCGGCCTGGGTCCCACGGCGCGGCCCCGGGATCGCGCCGAGCACCTCCGCTGCGAAGTATCTGCAGGTGACCACGACCAACATGCGAGCTGGATACCTTCGCAAGAACGGTGTGCCGTACGGCGACAAGGCCACCCTGACCGAATACTACGACCTGTTCTCGGAGCCGACCGGAGAGACATGGATCATCGTCACGACCGTCGTCACCGATCCCGTCTATCTGGAAAACCCGTTGATTCTCACCGCCCAGTTCATGAAAGAGACGGACGGGTCCCGGTGGGATCCGACGCCGTGCTCGGCGCGCTGGTGAGGGCGACGTCATGAAGCGGATGATTGGCGTGTCGCTTGCGTTGATGCTGCTGACGGCCGTCCGCCTTCTCGCGCAGCTGGATCTCTCCGGCTCGTGGCCGGCGCGCAACTACGGCGACGCGCTGGCGAATCGGCCTGGCCCGGGTCCCGAACCCGGTGGAGTTCATGGGCATTCCACTGAACGACTCGGCGCGGATGCGGGCCCTGCTGCATTCTCCCTCCGAGATTTCGATGCCCGATCGCATGTGCTCGCTCTATTCCCCGGTCTATATGCTCGTCGGCCCGTTTGGACTCAAGATCTGGAATGAGACCGAACCCCGCAACGGATCCACAGTCGCGTGGCGGATTGGCGGCTGGGAGGACATGGCGTCGTGGACGATCTGGATGGACGGCCGGCCGAGTCCCTCAGTGAGTGCCGCCCACGAGGACGGCGGCTTCACGACCGGGACCTGGGAGCACGATGTGCTCACGACCTACACGACACATATGAAGAAAAGCGTCATCCGCCGCAATGGCATCGTCGCCAGCGACCGGGCGGCGATGAGAACGCGATTCTTTCCACATGGCGACCTGCTGACGGTGACGGCCCGCATCGAGGACCCTGTCAGCCTGACGACACCGCTGTACTTGACGCGCACGTTCCAGCGAGGCGCGGTCCCGCCGATTCCAACCGTCGGCCAGCCGTGCATCCCTGCCGATGAAGGCGTGCCCCGCGGCTCGGTCCCGCACTATCTGCCCGGTCAGAATCCCTTCCTCGACGAGATCGAGACGCTCTACCACATTCCACAGGAGTTCGTGCTCGGCGGCGCGGAAACGATGTATCCGGAGATCCGGAAGAGATTCAAGGACCGGTTTACGATTCCCGATAAATGCCCGCGAGCGTGCGGCGGACCGGGAGCGTTCCCGCTGCGAACTAACTAACGTGGGGCTCCGTCCCACTCCGGCTCAGTCGCTCGCGGGGACCCCAAACGCCCCGCGCCGATAGCTCACGGCTGCTTCTCCTGCGCGCGGTGACCCGACAGGATGAACTGCATGGCGTAATTCCCCTCGTGTGATGCGACTTCGAACACAGGGCCCGGCGTGCGCTGATCGCCTTGCGTATGCGCAGCGCCGAGCCAGAGCACCCGTGCCGCCACTCCACCAAAATCGATCGTGACGTCATTCTGAAACGTGACGTCGGGGCGCCGAAAGCCATTGACACCCGTAAGCGCATCGCCGAATTCCGGCGAGAGCCGGCGGAACATGTCGAGCATTTCGACGCCGTGCTCCGCGAGCTCCTGCTGATGACGATGTTCGGGAATCCCATGATGGTCTGCACGTGATCGCTGACCCGCGTCGGACGATTGCCGACGACTGCAGGCGGGAACTGCGCCCACGCGGCGGCGGGGCACAGAAAGAGGAGCGCGGTGTCAGCCACTTCATTTCAGTTGATCCTCGGTGGAAGGGTCGCAGAGCTTTTGGTGTCACTTCCCGGGTGGCGTACCGGGCGGAGCGCCTGCGCCCGGGGGCATCGGTCCAGCGTCCCAGTGTTCGGTAAGCTTGCCGTTCTCCACCCGAAAGAGATTCCAGATCAAACCGGCACCGTCGCGAGTGCTGATGCGGACGACCAGATCGCCGTCCGCCATCAGCGCAAGCACTCTTGCCTGTGGCGGTGCGCCTGCAGGGGGTCCGGCCGGGGCGCCGCCTCGACGAGCCCCCGCCATGTTCTGGAACAACGCGACGAAGGCATCGCGCCCGTTCGTGCCGCCAAAGGCGTGCTGGATGTAGTTCGGCGCGATGTATTTCTCGGCGATGCCGACGATCGCCTCCTTCATGGTGCCCTTCGCGTCGGCACTATCCAAGGCGGCGTAGAAATCACGCACGAGCTGCATGTTGGCTTTTTCCTGCGCGGTGTAGTCCGCCGCGCGAACGGTGTGGCTGATGCCGCTCAGCAGCGCCAACGCTGGAAGACATTTCAAGAAGCGGCGCAGGCGGGGCACTGATGATTCGTTTGTCATGTCATCCTCCATCCTGCGGCTCCGGAACCAAACTGGGATCCAATCCGTCCTTCGCGCCGGTCTGCAGTTCGCAGTTGTATTCGCGGAACAGCGCCATGTCCGGCCGCCACGAATAATCGCGGACCCAGGACCAGGGACGCGTGTAATACGTGGGATCGTCGAGTGTAAAGACCATCTCCAGGAACCAGTGATCGGTCTTCACCTTCCGGATGCGCTGCGTCAGCTTGGCATTCTGCGACGCGGGCGTGCCGTTGACGTCCAGCCAGATGCCGTCCTTGTATCCGGTAGTCTCGACCACCAAGGTGTTTCCGTCCCAATGCGCGACCGAACGCCCCATGTAACCAGCTGGCGGCGCCTTGGCCGGATCCATCGTGATCTGCAGCGCACCGTGATATTCCTCGAACAGAACGTCCAACCGATCCTTGGTCTGGAATACCTGAAACGGCATGTTGAGGTCGAGCTGCCACGGCTGGCCCATTGGAATGCAACGCGCCGACGCATTGATGAAGGGGGTGCCGTCCTTCAACGATTTCACACGCCGATCCATCACCCTTTGTCCCGCAGTATTGAAGGGCGTCTTCGCGCCGTACATGTCGGTCTTGATCTGGAACTCGAGCGGCTTCTCATGAAACCAGGTGCCGTCGAAGTTGCGCGGATCGGGCGAGGGCTCGGGCGCGTTCGCCGGCAAGGGCGGCGCCATCGGGCCAAATCCCGGCGGCGGGCCATCGGCACCTGGAGGCCCTCCCGCTCCCGGGGGCGGTCCGGGCACACCCGGCGGCGGACCGCCGGGCGGCTGCTGCGCCAGAGCAGCAGTCATAGAAACGATCAGCCCCGAAAGCAGCGCGGCGGCAACCCAGTTCTTCCGCCCGGACCGCTCGGTCCACCGGACTCTTTCGATGCTCATATTCGTTCCTGCGTTCGTGGACGACATCAACTTCTTACCGGACAGGATCGGCTGGCTGGCCCGGCTGTCGATCGAGACACACGTGTTCAGGGAACGCGTCATTCGGGTGGCGCTTGTAGGTGACCATGGTCTCCCACGGCCTGGTGAAAGACTCCGGATCCTCAATCGTGATGCGATCTTCCAGCGTGTTCGAGTCTTTCAAGCGGATGTGTTCGGTCAACTTCATCTCGTAGCCATGCGGCACCAGATTATCGACGAGGGTGTTGTCGGAGAAGCCTTGGGTGGCGACCACCAGCGTGTCGCCTTCCCAACGTCCTGTAGAGATTGGCACCGCCCTTCCGACCGCCGCATCGTCTTCATTAATCCTGGTGTGTGGCAAGGTGAGGCCCATGTCGATCTGCCGGAACAGACGGTTCCATTCGAACTGAAAGACGATGAGGCTGTGACGCTGCCAGATCCGGAATCGATCGGGTGTGAGCATCAGCCGCGGCAAGCCCGGCGAGGCGCAGCGCGAAGCCGACATGTCGTACTCGTCGTACTTGCGTCTGGCCTGATTGCGCTCGTTCTCCTGATAACGCTTGCGCGCTTCTTGGGTGAAGGGAATGTCACCGCTCAGCGGCTTGAATGACTCCTGCGGAGCGCTGATTTTCCACGTGCCTTCAAGATTAATCCCGTCGGCGGCGCTGGAAGTCGGAGACAGCAAGGCGGCGCAAAGCGCAATACCCAGCACTCCGACAGAGAACAACGACGGATGTGCCCGTTCACTCCTGTTCATCTTTTGAAGCCTTTGCGGCGACGTTGCCTCTACTGTTTTTCGCGCTCCACAGCTCCAGTCGCTTCCGGATTGCCGATAGGTGGCAGCGGCCCGAACTCGCCTTTAAACTGGCGGCCGTCAGGTAATCTCAAGCCGGACAAGATCCCGCCCGGCGCGCCGCTGCGAGTGGGGTGCCAGGAAATCTCCAGCTTGTCTCCTGCCTTGAAATCCTTCGGTTGGAATCCCTGCCTGACAAACACCGTCGGCGGAGCGGTGGTCATGATGACATCGCGCGGGTTCCCGTCTGGTCCCTTAATCGTGACGACCACCGCCGAATGCGGTGCGCTCCAGCGGAATTCCTTGATCGTGGCCTCCGAAGTCTCCGTCTTCGTCATGTCGTAACCCGACGCGGAATGATGCGCCCACACCGGAGTGGTGGTGATCGCCAAAGCCACGGCGGCCAATACCAATCGGCCCGTATCGATCATCTTTGCGATGTGTATTGTCATCCGTGATCTCCTCACCGAACGCGTGGAACGCGTTGCTCCCTCCCTCTTGCAGGGCAAGGGATCTCAGAGTCGGGTCTCTGATCGGCCATGTCCATACTCAAGTAGACGCCAGGATCGCGACCGTCTGATGTTAAGGCTTGTAAAGCCACAGGGCACCGGATGCGTGTCTCCGGTCTGACGATCGTCAGGATCTGACGCCACTCAATCAGCCTAGAAGGGACGGCAAGCGTAATCCGTGTGGCGTTGCACGCCGCGGCTTGACCTGCTGCTCGACGTCCAACGCAAGTTCCTCACGCAGGAAGAGATTCTCACGGCGAACTGCTCGCGACTGCCGTCGGGAATATTCGACCCGCCGGATCGGTCCAACCGTATACCTGCCAGATGGCCGGCTTAGGCGAAAACCGCCGAGTGGATGCTGACCGCGAGCTGGTCGAACAGGCTGCCGCGCGGAGTCGCGACTCGGTTGGATCGCGGCGACCGCTCCGGTCGCTGCCCGACGCCGCAATCGGCTTCCGCAGGAAGACGCTGAGAACGACCTCGACCATGAATCCGACGGGCGTGCGCGTGACGCGGCCGGCCCCTTTCGAAGCCCCCTCCAGCGCTTCAGGCTCGAAGGGTCTCCCGCTCTTCGTCCGGGCAGCTGATCTGCTGACGGGGGGCCTCCTTACCGCGGCGATGGCGGTCGCTCTGACCGGTGGATGGATCTTCTGGCTCGGCGAGGCGCGAGTGACGGTCCGATCGCCGATTCGCATCCTATTCTGGGCGCTCGTCGTCGTCATTGTCCGGCACGTGCTCTATACCCGCCCTCCGTTCTACCAGCGGCTGTTCAGTGTCGAGACGGCCGAGCGCCGGATCGAGGAGCATGGACTGTTTGAATCGTCACGCACGGCGCCGGCCAGGCGAGCCGCAGGCGCCGCGCTCCTGGTCGCGGGGTTCTCGGCGCTCGTCGTCGCATTGACCTGGCCCCAGATCTGGCGCCTCGACGCTGTGGCAGACCTTGGCGACCCGCTCTTCTCGATCTGGCGTATTTCGTGGGTCAACCACCAACTGCTGCGGCATCCGCTGGATGTGTACAACGGGAACATCTTCTATCCCGAGCCGCTGACCCTCACGTATTCGGACTCGGTAATCGTTCCCAGTCTGATGACCGCCCCGCTGTACTGGCTGGGCGTCCACCAGCTCACGATCTACAACCTGTTGTTCCTGTCTGCCTTTGCGCTTTCGGGCGTGACCATGTTCCTGCTCGTGCGCGCGCTGACGGGGCGTCGCGACGCGGCGATCGTGGCAGGCGTCCTCTTCGCTCTGTATCCCTATCGTTACGAGCACTACAGCCACCTCGAGCTGCAGATGACCATGTGGATGCCGCTCGCGTTGTTGGGATTGCATCGTACGCTGTCACGCGGCCGACTGCGCGACGGACTGCTCACGGGACTGGCGTCTGCGCTGCAGACGCTGTCGTCGCTCTACTACGGCGTCTTCCTCGGCGTGTACTTGGCAGTGGTGGGGGCCATCCTCTGGTGCGCGCGTGGGTTCGCGTGGCGCCCGGTCTGGACGCTGACCGCGGGCATGGCGCTGACAGCGATCTTGATTGCGCCGGTCGCCACGCAGTACCGCGCGAGCGAGACGGTGATGGCCGGCCGCAACCTTCCGACGATCCAGTTCTACAGTGCGGGCTGGTCCGACTATGTGAAGACGCACGGTCGCAGCCGCGTGTACCAGGCGTTGGCAACCCAGACGATGCCGGAGCGCGCGCTGTTCCCGACGCTCACGCCGCTCGTGCTCTCGGCAGTTGCCCTGTGGCCGCCCCTGTCCGTTGCCCGGTTCGGCTACCTGGCGGCGCTCCTGACGACTGTCGACGGCACGTTCGGCTTCAACGGCTTCGTCTACCGCTCGCTGTACGATCACGCGTCGCCCGTCCACGGCATGCGGGTGCCGGCCCGGTTCGGGATCTTCGTTGGGATGACCCTGGCGATCCTGTCCGGTTATGGCGCGGCGCGCTTGCTGCGAAGATGGCCGCGCTGGCAGGCAGTCCTGACGGTGGCCATGGTGACGGCGGCCATCGTCGAAGCGTTCCCGCGGATGCCGCTCCATTCCGTCTGGCGGCAGCCGCCCCCGATTTACGCCAAGATTCCGGAACCGCACGCCGTGCTGGCCGAATTTCCGATGCCAGCCGACGACACCGGCGTGTCGGTCGACACTGTCTATATGTACTTCTCGACGTTCCACTGGCATCGCCTCATCAACGGCTACAGTGGCTACTACCCATCGTCGTACCTGGAGCTGATGTCGCACGAGCGCGATTTCCCGTCCGATACGGCGGTGAACTACCTGAAGGCTCGGGGCGTGGACTACGTGACGATCCACGGCGCCTTCTACGGCTCACCGGATCTGTATCGCGAGACGATCGCCTTGGTCGACGCGAGGGGCGACATGCAGCTGGTTGCCGCGATGCCGTGGGAGAGCGCCGAGACGCGGCTGTACCGGCTACGCCGCGATGCCGCGACGCGCTAGCTTGGAACGCTAAAAACGGGTGACAGTCCTGTCCATGGCCCATTCCAAACGTGCGAAGGACGCGAATCCTGTTACTTGTCCCCTTTGCGGCACGATGGCGTACATCGTGTCCAACGTCATCTTTCCTGACAAAGGGCCCACCGTCGTGTACGTCTGTCCGAATCCCAAATGCCGACATGAGTGGAAACCCGCCCGCAGCCATTTCAGACATGTGACGTTTGGCTCAATCGCGCCACGGTTTCGGACCTTCGATCCGATTGCGACGCGGGGTTAGAGCGCGCGCAGGATCTCGCGCGACAGCCATGAGGGACGCGATGAGCACGAGTTTTGCGAATGACGGTTTCGGGCGGCGGCGTGAGACACGCTTGGTCTCGCTAAAGCTTGTGGAAGCATGAAGGCAACAACGGCTAGAGCTTCACGTTAGCCAGGAAGACCACGCGCACCCATACATGTCGCCCAACACTTCCGTGCACGAAGGGCTTCCCGCGCTCGTCATCGTTCCGACGTACAACGAACGACAGAACCTGCCGGTCCTCACCGAGCAGCTGATGGCGTTTCCGGGCCTGCGCCTTCTCGTCGTTGATGATCGCTCACCGGATGGGACCGGAGAGGTCGCCGACCAGCTGGCCCGACGATACGTCGGACGCATGGACGTCGAGCATCGGACAGGACCGCGTGGCCTCGGACGATCGTACCTGGATGGGTTTAGGCGTGCGCTCGCCGAGCACGTAGACGTGATCTGCCAGATGGACGCGGATCTGTCACATGACCCGGTGTATCTGCCCGCGATTGTCGCCGCGACGAGCGCCTCGGATGTCGTCATCGGATCGCGATACGTGCCCGGCGGCGCGATCGAAAACTGGCCGCGCCGACGACGGATGCTGAGCCGGATGGCGAATGTCTATATCCGCGCGACCACCCGTCTCGCGGTGCGCGACTGCACGAGCGGCTACCGATGCTGGCGTCGCGATGCTCTGGCGGCACTGCCGTTCGATCAGATCGTGAGCGACGGCTACTCTTTTCTTGTGGAGACGCTCTTCATGGCGGCCGGGGGCGGCGCCAAAATCGGCGAAGTGGCGATCACGTTCGTTGAACGGCGTCAGGGCGAATCCAAGCTGACGACATCCGTCCTCCTCGAATCGCTGACGACGCCGCTGCGACTCATCGCCAGGGCTCGACGGAACTAGTGGACCGTACCTCATTGACCCACTACTAATTCGATGCGCCGGGTTGCGCTAGTTCCAGTGAATCGGATTCGGCCTGGTTGTAGTGCCGGATGTAGCAACGAATCTTTCGCGCGAGGTCGGCCTCGGACGACGACCGCCACAGGCTCGCGGTGCGAGCCTACCGGGTGGGCCGTGTGACCTACGAGCAATCGCCGCGATCGCCACGCCGGACACCCTGCTATGCGCCCGGAAACCTGGACGGCGAGGCGTGCTCCTCGAGATTCGTTAGCTCGTCGTCCGTATGGCTCCCGCTTGGGGCTACATGCGGCTCCACGGCGCGCTGAAGAACGTCGGCCACCGGCGTGGGCGGGAACGAGACCGAGCCAAGGTCGGGGGATCCTATGCGATGCATCCACCGCCCGACGAGCGTCGCGCCATGAGGACGCCCCAGAATGATGCCGCTCGATAACTTGAGTCGGATTCTGGCCGGCCTGGAGTTGTTGGGGGCGACAGGCGAGGCGAAGGCCACCGTCGCGATGGCGATGGTCAACGCGAGCGCGATGGCCGCAAGTCGAAAATAGCGGGGTTGCATGGTGATCAAATCGGGTCTCCTTGGGGGTTTGGATCCATCGAGCCGATGGAATAGTGCGGGAAATATTCGACCCGCCGGATCGGTCTAACTGTATAACTCGCCGGACGGCCGGCTTAAGGGGACAACCGCCGAGTGAATGCCGACCGCGAGCTGGTCGAACAGGCTGCCGCGGGCAGTCGCGAGGCGTTCGACGAACTGGTCCGCCGCCATCACGTGTCGATCGTCAGGCTCGCGCGCGTGCTGACCAACGGCAGTGCCGACGCGGAGGACATCGCGCAGGAGGTGTTCGTCAGGGTCTGGCGTAGCCTGCGGGGGTTTCGGGGGGAGAGCATGTTCGGCACGTGGCTGCATCGGGTCGCGCTGAACGTGATCCACTCGTACCAGGGACGGATGATGCGGCTGAGGCGTCTCCTACTGGCGGCGCCGAGCGCTGGGTCGCGGACACACGACCCGATCGAGCGGGCGCCCGACCCCAGTGACATCGAGGCTGACGTGATCATGCGCGACGCGATCGACAAGGCGCTGGCCTCTTTGCCCAACGAGTTGCGCGTCGCGGTAACGCTGCGCGACATTCAGGGCCTGGACTATCGCGAAATTGCCAAGGTGCTCGAGGTGCCGATCGGCACCGTCGAGTCCCGGATCTTCCGAGGCCGCCAGCGGCTCAAGCCGCTGCTCGAACCGCTGCGGGAGCGCGCGTGACGTGGCCGTGCATAGCCCATCGTGGCATTCGGGGACACCAGCTATGACCTGCGACGACATGCTTCAGTTCATCGCGCGCCGCGCCGACGACGAGTGGTCGCTCGACGCCGGCGTGCGCGCCCAGATGGACGCCCATCTCGAGGCGTGCGCCGAGTGCCGGGCGGCACTTGACATACAGCGGAGCGTGTCGGCGGTGCTGCGGTTGCGGCCGGCCGATCGTGTGTCGCGGGGCTTCCTCGCGCGGCTGAACGAACGGCTGGACGACGCCTCCGGCTGGTTCGGGATCGCCGACTGGCACGTGTGGACGCTGCGGCTCGCGCCGGTGGCCGCCGCGCTCGCGCTTGCGATTGTCTGGAGCCTCGGTCGCGCCGTGCAGCCGTCAGCCACCTCCACGTCCGAGGAATGGACGTGGACGGGTACACTCGGCGTGACCGATTCACCGGTTGCGTCGCTGCTGCTGCGGTCGGATGTCACCGCCGAATCGGTGATGGAGTCGATGATTACGGGTGAAATCCCAGCGGCCAGAGAGGGCAGCCTCAATGTCCGATAACCGCGTGCGCATCTGGTTCTCGCTCTTCGTGCTTGCGGTGTTCTGCGTCGGGCTGGCGGGCGGCGTGCTCCTGGACCGCTCGATGGCGCGTCGGTTCTACCCGGCTCGGCCCTTCGATGGCGCCGGCCCGCCCGGGCCGCTGGGATTTGCCCGCGGCGGTCCGATGGGCGGAGGCCCGCGTCCTGGTGGCGGCCCGCCTCGACTGCTGGTCGATCGGCTGACGCGCGATCTCGATCTGACGGCGGATCAGCAGACGCAGATCGAGCGCGTCTTAGCGGGCAGCCGCGCCCGCGTCGAGACGCTACAGGGCGACGTCCACGATCGCTTCGAGTCGGAGCAGAAGATCCTGCGCGACGAGATCCGCAAAGTGCTCACGCCGGCCCAGCAGCAGAAATTCGACGAGCGGGAGAAAGAGCGTGGCTGGTTCGGGTTCGGCCGCCGCGGCCTGCCCCCTCCACCGCCCCGGTAGTTGTGAGTGCGAACGTTGTTCCGACAGGACGCTCTGGAACAAGCGCTGTTATCACGCCAGCCCGTCGTTTCTGGGGACTGTCGTATCACACTTCCCCAACAGAATCGACGTCTCGTGGAGCGAATGCCGTGTCTGGCCACTGCGGAGGTCATTTGACTCGAGACAGACCGACGCTGCTCTCGATATTGGTGGGCCTCGTCATCTGCGCGACGAGCGTGCCTGGGGCGCAGCCCTCAAGTAAAGAAGGTCGAGCGGCTCTGTCGGGTACGTGGGTATTGAATCGTGAACGCAGTCAGGCCCCGCCGTCTCTTGGTGAAGGGGAAGCTGCAGGACGAGGGCGTGGACGCGACGGGGGATTTCCCGGCGAAGGGTTTCCCCCAGACGGCGGTGGCCGGGGTGGCTTCGGTGGTGGTCCT
This sequence comes from uncultured Acidobacteriota bacterium, assembly GCA_963725105.1. Taxonomy (GTDB): domain Bacteria; phylum Acidobacteriota; class Vicinamibacteria; order Vicinamibacterales; family CAVVIG01; genus CAVRXZ01. The sequence continues at coordinate 9,237 of CAVRXZ010000037.1, read as the reverse complement.
TCCGGAGACTTCGGCGGAGGCCGTCCGGATCCTGAACAGATGAAGAAGACGCGCGCAGTGATGGACGAGCTGGTGACGGCCACGCCACGCTTGAGCATCTTTCAGCGCGACGAGGGTCGAATCGTATTTGTGGACGCGGACGGACACACCCGGACATTCACTACCAATGGGAAGAAAGAGCCACACCAGCTGCAAGCGGGCACTCTCGAAACCAGTACGAAGTGGGACGGGGTGAAGCTGGTGCAGCAAAGCACGCTTGGGGGAGGTTTCAAAGTCACGCAGACCTTCGCCCTCGACGATGCGAGGCGACTAGTCATCAGCACAACGCTCGACGATTCTCGAATGGGGAAGGTACCGCCGAACACGCGTGTGTACGATCCCGAGGGAGAACGCTAGTCAGAGATGGCTGTCCTTCTTGCCCTGTTGTTCGGCGGCGCCACTGCAGTGTTTCAGAATCCGTCAGGCTCATGGCGCCTCAATTGGGATTTGAGCGAAGTCAGGCCGTATGAGGAGACCGGATACGCTGCACCACCGGAACTTCTCGTACCGAGCGAAGACATTGCGCTCAGTGTGACTGACACGCTGGTGACGTTTTACGAGCGAGAGGGAACCACGAGGAGATACCTGTTGTCTGGAGAGAAAGAGCGCAGTGTCTATCGCGGTTTTGAGGTCTATGCCCGCGCGCGTTGGAATGGACACACGCTATGGCTCGAAGTGAGCCCCCAATCAGATTTGGTGGTGGCCGAACAGTACACTCGAACCGCAACTCAGCTTCTTCTCTCTGTCACCGTCTTCCAATCCGGCCGTCGCGCCGGTCCAGTTATTCGCTACGTGTACGACAGCGTCTTTCCGCACTGATCGAGACTGAACCGTAGCCGGTGTGTCGGAGGGCGCATTCCGAAGCAGGATTCAGTTTGAGTCTAAAACAATGGTCCGAAGACGACCCATCACGTCGTCTTCGGCCGGGCTCCACTGTCGTGAGCGGCAAGGATCATCCAGCGGCTGCGATCGCCAATCTCACAAGGGTCGGATTATGTCGACAAGGCATCTGCGTCACGTCAGAAGCGCTCTCATTCCGTCGTTCATCCTCATCGGCCTGCTCGTTCAATCACTGACGGCCTCGCCTCAGGAGGTTCATCAGCGGGCCGAAGGCGCGAGCGCGCCCGCGGTCGTCCGCCGTCCTCCGGGCTCGCCGCCCGATTCGCGCCCACCCGCCCCGGTCCCGCCGTTCCTGAGCGACCCGGATCGTTGGCATCCATCCAGCGAGTACTTTCTCGTTGCACCGCTTGACGCCGGGAGCACCTTCCTCGTTGACGACCAGCTGCGTATTGTGCACGAGTGGCGCTCGGACTACAGTCCCGGCCTCTCCGCGTATCTACGCGACGATGGCAGCCTCTTGCGGACGGCCACGATTGCGGGAACGCATTTCAATTCGGCCGCCGGGGGGAACGGCGGACGTGTCGAGCTCTACACCTGGCACGGCGCGCTCCAATGGAGCCTCGAGTACGCGACCGATCGCGTGCAGCAGCATCACGACGCGATTCTGCTGCCCAATGGGCACGTGCTGATGGTGGCGTGGGAGACGCGATCGATCGCTGAGGCCCTCGATGCCGGCCGAAACCCCGACACGCTTCCGTCAGGGCCGGAAATCTGGAGCGATACGCTCGTCGAGATTGATCTTCAGACGGGCGCGACGACCTGGGTGTGGCGTGTCTGGGATCACCTGGTACCGAAAGGGCGACGGCCCGTCGATTCCCCCGAACGCATCGATCCTAGCTTTGCCGCACCAGGCTTCTTCGATTGGACGCACGTCAATGCCGTTGCGTACAACGCGGCCCTTGATCAAGTCGTCATTTCGTCGCGCCATTTCAGTGAAATCTGGATCGTCGATCATGGAACGACGAGCCAGGAGGCGGCCGGGCACACGGGGGGGCGCCGCGGCCACGGGGGCGACCTCTTGTATCGTTGGGGGCATCCGGCCGCCTATGGTGCGACGGGGTCACAGCAGTTGTATGGCCAGCACAATGCGCACTGGATCCGCGACGGGTTGCCCGGTGCCGGTCATATCCTGCTCTTCAACAACGGGGATCCAAGTCTGCGCCCCTGGTCGACCGCCGTGGAAATCATTCCTCCGCTGCGCCAGGACGGCCTCTACACGCCGGCTGGTGCTGCCGGGTTCGAACCCGCTGGGCCAGTGTGGCAATATGCCGCGGACCAGCCCGAAAGCCTGTTTGGAACGTATGCCTCAGGCGTGCAGAGACTCGGCAACGGCAATACCATCCTCGCAGTGACGCCTACGGGCCGCTTTCGAGAGGTCGACGCCGCAGGTCAGCTCGTCCGTGATTATCAGCTCGCGAGCAAGGGGACAAACCTGCGCATGTTTCGGGTCACGAGCTTCCCGCCGACGTCGCCGGCGTTTGCCAGTTACCCCCTCGTTCCGAACACCCGTACGCTGGGACAGGTTCTGTATTTCCGGTGAGCGCCGGGGACGTCCGGACCTTGGCCATCATTGGAAATCTATCCGACAAGAGCTACGTGGTGCGCACTACATTTTTCTATCAAACGAGCCGGGTACGCTGCGCGAATTGCGCGGCCTTTCTTGTCAACTTGAAGTAGATCTAGTAATCCGTCCAGAGCGCCTGGACGAAGATGGCGGCGAACGGCTACACGTCGGATGCCGTGCCGATGCCATGAACACGGAGGTGCAGGCGTGACGATGCGTCGAACGCCGCGAAGAACTTTACTGATGCTGACCCTTTGCGGAAACTAAGACCGTTGTGTCCCAGAACTCGGCCGACGTCGTGTGACGCTGTCCTGCCTGTGATATAAGCTCGCACTCGTGATCGACCCCGGCGCTCCAGATGTTGTTGCTGGTGCTGATCGGCTGGCTGGACCGCCGGGAACGGGAGGCGATCGCCTACCTCGTGGAAGAGAACCGCGTATTGTCTCATTGCTCGGCCGAGGGTCTTTGGGGCACTGAAATCCGGTCCGTGGTATAGACTCTCGCGCCGTGCCCGACGCGATGTCGCTCCGTATACTGCTTGCCGCGCTGGTTGGCTGGCTCGACCGACGGCAGCAGGACACCGTGGCCTACCTGATCGAGGAGAATCGCATCCTTCGCGGGCGCGTGCGTGGCCGGATCTGCCTGACTGATGAAGAACGCCGTCGGCTGGCGATACGCGGACACGAACTGGGCCGTCACCGCCTGCTTGAGGTTACCACCATTGTCACGCCCGACACGATTCTCCGATGGCATCGGCAGCTGATTGAGCGGAAATGGACGTACGCGAGGCGGCGCGGCGGTCGTCCGGGCGTGCTGGCGGAGATCCGATGTTTGGTGCTGTGTATGGCCGAGGAGAATCCCACGTGGGGCTACACGCGGATGGTCGGCGCGCTGAAGAACGTCGGCCACCGGGTCAGCCGGTCCTCGATTGCCCGGATCCTGAAGGCGCACGGGATTCCGCCCGTGCCAGAACGGCCGACATCCTGGCAAACGTTTCTACAAGCGCACTGGGGCGCGATCGCGGGCGCCGACTTCTTCACGACCGAAGCCTGGACGTGGCGCGGGTTGGTGACGTACTGCACGGTGTTCGTGATCGACCTCGCCTCCCGTCGTGTGCAGATCGTCGGATCGACACCCCATCCCCACGAGATCTTCATGCAGCAAGTCGTGCGCGCGATGACGCGCGGATGACGGGCTCCTGGTCCAGCATCGCGTCCTCATCTGCGATCGGGACACGAAGTGGAGCGCGTCGTGCGCGCCCGGCTGAGCGAGGCAGGCATCCGTGTCGTACAGACACCGTATCAGGCGCCGAATGCGAACGCCTACGCCGAACGATTCGTGCGCTCCATCAAACAAGAGTGCCTTAACCGCGTGATTCCATTGGGCGAACGTCATCTGCGACAGACGATCGCGGCGTACGTCGAGCACTATCACTACGAGCGGAATCATCAGGGGTTGGACAACGCGCTCATCGATGATCGCAGGTGCCGGCCGACGGGGAAGCGGATTCGCCGTCGGCCACGCCTCGGCGGGTTGCTCAATTACTACGAACGAGCGGCGTGAAGGGCGGGGCTGACCAATGAGACACTACGGTCGTGATATAAGCTCCGCCTGGTGATTAACCCGCGGGCCCCACATGGTACTGAGCGTCCTGACCCTGCTGGCTGTCCCAGAATTTGGCCGACTACCACGGAGAACGAAACCACCACGGCTTGGCAATCGCCTCATCTGGGCCAGCCCGTGATCAAGATGACGAGTCGCGTGCGACGCCGTCCGCGGTTTGGCGGCTTGCTCGATTTCTATGAGCGAGTGGCGTAGTCGTCAGGTCGGCGGAAGACGGAACATTACGTGCTCTGGGGCGTAATCGGGACCAACTCAAACTCTCCAGGGACACACGCCTTCTCGTCCGTCAGCTATGATACGCACGAGCTCATGAGCAGGATCGGCTCGTGAGGTGCTGCTTGCTGCCTGTATATCATCCCGAATCACGCCGGCGCGTCTCCATCGAAGTCACCGGCATGGCTTCCATCGCGAAATGATGTACTGGACGCTGCTGATCGTGTTGCTCTTCGCGCTACCCGTGCGCGCGCAGATCGCCGTTTCCGCCAACGATACGACCGAAACTCTGGTGGATGGCGTCTTCGTCATGATCCCCAACGCCCCGCCGGACACCGTGACGCTCATCGATTTGAGTGCACGGCCGCCGAAGATCATCGGCGAACTGAACGCGCCCTCCAGCTGGTCCGGTCCCCCGCAAATGGTCGCCGTGACGCCGGATGAAGCCGTCGCGCTGTTATCCAGTTCACTCAAAGTGAATCCGGCGGACCCGACGACGACAACGCAGGACAACAAGATCTCAGTCATCGACCTCAAATCCTCTCCGCCCGCCGTCATTCAAACGCTCGACGCGGGCCTGTTCCCGAACGGCATCGCCATCAATGCGGCTGGCACGTTGGCCCTGGTCACCAACCGCGGCGACAGCACGGTGTCGATCTATACGATCTCAGGAACCAGCGTCGCCCCCGCTGGACATATCTCTCTGCAAGACAAGAAGTGCGGACCCAGCATGCCCGCGTTCACGCCAGGTGGCTCCACGGTGTACGTGACGTGCACCGATACCCACAAACTCGCCATCCTTTCGGTGACGGGGACTGAGGTGCGCGATACAGGCCGCTCGGTCGTGGCGAATCTGCGTCCCGTCGGTATCGAGATCACGCCGAACGGGGACTTAGCCGTGGTCGCCAACATCGGCAACGGACCAACCGGAGGCGTCGACACCCTGACCATCGTCGACATCGCGTCTCCCAATCCCCGTGTCATTGATTCGGTTGCCGTGGGCATCATCCCCGAAGGACTGGCGCTTTCCCCAAAGGGCGATTACGTCGCGGTGAGCCTGATCAACGGCACCAGCTTCCCGAAGTCCAATCCGTTTCATCACGACGAGGGCATCCTCAAGATCCTGCGCTTCAGCGGCTCCCATCTCACGCCTGTTGCCGAAACGCGCGTGAGCCCCTGGTGCCAGGGCGTTGCCTGGAGCAACGACGAACGCACCGTTGTGATTCAATGCATGATCGAGAAGCAGATCGAAGTATTCGAATTCGACGGCAAGAAGCTCACACGCAAGCCTTCTATCAAGATGTCAGGTGGCCCCGCCTCCATTCGCACAGCGTGGCGTCCGCTGAACAGGCAGCGATAGGGGCAGGGGAAGGCCTGACGCCACGGCGCACTCGACGGCGCGGGCGCGCCCGGACTGCTTCACGCCATCGCGCCGCAGGTCGTCATCGTCAACAACGGTCCCCGGAAGGGCTCGGCGGGCCGTCGCCGAGCGCCGAGCGCGCCCGCACTGACCACTACCAGCGACTGGCTGCCATTCCAGGCGTGGAAGCGATCTGGCAGGGTCACCGGTCGCTCTTCGACGGCGCCCGGAACGCACCGCCCGACATGATTGCGAATCTCGAGGATACGCCGCAGTGCCACGGCCACTCGCTCAGACCGTCAGTGGCCCCCGACGGGACGTTCACGATCACGAACAGCCGGAACGGTCTCGCCAGAACCTATCACGCACGTTAACCAGGCGACGCGCTACTGAAAGAGTCGCGGCGCGAAGTCGGCGAGATACTTGCGCCACACGGTCCACACGTGCGCGCCACCGCCGTCGACCCAGACGTGGTTGATGCCCGCCTTCCGGAGGATCTCGTGCGACTGCTTGACCGGCGCGAGAAGAAAGTCGTCGCTGCCGATACCAATCCAGAGCAGCCGGAGTTGCCGATTGATCCTCGATGGATCCGACAGGATGCCATCGTAGTCTCTGGTCGTGTCGGTGATCGCGATCGCCGGACTGAAGGCGCCGAGGTAGGCGAACTGGTCGAGATGATTCAGCCCGATCCGCAGCGCCTGCGCGCCACCCATCGACAGGCCGGCAAGCGCACGATGGTCGCGGTCCGGCAGCGAGCGAAAGCGGCTGTCGATAAACGGAATCAGCTCCGTCAAGACGATGCGGTCCAATGTGGTATAGCGCTCGTCCATGAAGAAGCGCGAGACGGCCGCTGCCGATGATGACGGCGCTGGAGTCGAGGCGGATCCAGCCTGCGGCGGAGCCGGCGGATCGTAATTAACTCCGGCCAGCCCGTTCTCGTTCACCACGATCATCGGCCGGCTTTTGCCCGCCGCGATCAGATTGTCGAGGATGAAATTCTCATGTCCTTGATTGCTCCAGCCCGCCTCGTCCTCTCCATACCCGTGCTGCAGGTACAGGACCGGATAACGTGCTGTGCTCTGGTCGTAGTCAGGGGGCGTGTACACGAAAATTCGCCGCGTCCCTCCCGTCGTCTTCGACAGATACCACTCGGTGCGCACGGTTCCGTGCGGCACGTTCTTGACTGCAAAGAACTCGGACTCCGGTCCTGGCACTTCCAGCCCGCTGACTTCGCGTCGCGCGGCAAAGAAGACGCGGCTCCCCGGGTCGTTCGACACGAACCCGTCGACGGAAATGGCGTAGTAGTGGAAGCCTGGCAGAAGAGGCTTGGTCGTCACCTCCCAGAAGCCGTCGCCGCCCTTGATCATGTCGTAGGTGGACTGGCCGAGCTCCATCAGCAACTGAACACGCTGCGCGTGATCGGCCTGCACGCGAAAGGTGACGCTCAGATCGGAATTAATCCGCGGAAACCGTGCGCCCGCGACGTTCGTCGTCGGCAATTGCGGCTCGCTCGCCCGCCCGGGGCCGACGCCCAGCAGCAGGATGGCCGCCACAATCAACCGGGTGACGTTTCGCTCGGAGTGCTCCATGCCGGCTTTCATCGGCGTCTGAGATGGCGCTCGAAGAACTTGACGATGATCGCGTAACAGTCGCGGGATTCCGGCACGTCAGGGTTGTAGAAGAAGCCGTGAAAAGCCCGTCCCACACATGCCGCTCCGTGCCGATGCCCTGCTTGACGAGCTGATTGTGCGTGTAGACGGACGCGCTCATCACGAAGCCGCGCGTCGCGGTGATGATGAGAGTCGGGAGCCGTTCGACAACACCGCCAGCCGAGAGACTCGACTAGTCGGCTGGGGCGTAGCCCCGCTGTGTATGGGTTCATCAGGCTTGCGCGCTCAGAATCTCACGTTTTCTCGCTCTTCCGGACCGTCGCTACCTTCTTCACCCGGCGCGCGACGGCCTCGCCGTCTGATCAGCGCGCCAGCGCGCGTCCCGGCTTGGGATGCTGCCGCGGCCAAGCTCTCCTGCCCGACGGCCAACGCGTCGCGCGCTTCCTCCACGGGGGTCGACAATCGGCTGATCGTCGGCGCGCCGGTCATCGACAAGGCCGGCCGCGTGCGCCGCTCCCGGCTGGGCGGACTCCTCAACTATTACGAGCGTGCCGCGTGATCGGTGGGCTCGCCCGAGAAATGGAACAATACGGGTCGGCGAACACGAGACAATCAACGCACTGTCTAGATGCGACGCATCAGCCCGGCCGATACGTCACGCTCATCGCTGAATACGCAAGTTCATCACCGCTGGCTGCATTGGTACGATGACGCCGAGGTCGCGGGCCCACTCACGTACTTCGGATACGTGGGATACGAGCACAGCGGCAGGCTCTTCTCGCCGGCGGTCACGGTCGTCGACATCCCAGGTGAGACGCCGCGCTCGACCCAATCGAAGAGGAGCCCGAGACGATCCCAGCCGTTAGGTATCGGTGCGACTGCGAGTGTCTTGCCGTCGCCGCTCGTGCCGTAGTTCGTCCCGCTCAGGCCGTGACCGGTCTGCGGCATCACGAAGAACCGCGCGAAGCGATCCACCTGCGCTCGGCCCATCTTGTCGATGACTGACTGGTAGTAATCGAGCTGCGCCCCTGGCGACGCCAGCGTATCGTTCGTGCCGATGGCGACGATCAGCTTCCCTCCGCGGCGCGCGAAGGCACCGAGGTCGGGGTTCGTTGAGTCGAGGATCGCCGACAGCGCCTTCCGCCGCGCGTTCAGCGGACCACCTTCGACATAGTCGAGCGGGTTGGCCTTGACGTCCTTCATGAGGAACCCGGTCACGCCAAGGACGCCGAGATGCGAATGCATCGGCGCGTCGGAGGGCGCACCTTCCTGCCCTTGGAAGCGTGCCGGCAAGATCAAACCGCTGCCCGACGGGTCGGTGTTGGGCAGCCACATCCCAAACCCGCGCACGCCGTTCACGAGCGGCGTTGCGAACCTGTAGTGCGAGTAGACGAACTCCAGCGTCGAGATCTGGCCGTCCGTAAGGCAGGCGTTCGCGCTCGTGTCGGACGGATCCGGGTCGACGCTGTTCGGGCAACGTTTCGCGGCCCACGGGTGGCGGTTGGAGGCACCGCGGCTTAGGTCGAAGATCGCACGGCAGGCCATGTAGTTGTTCATGATGCCGTCGACGAGGCCGTCGAGCCCGTCGCACTGCCGCATGAACTCGCCGCGGATCGCGTTGATCTTCGCCGGCGTCACCCATTTGGCGAGCGGCTTCTCGTGAATGCGAATGAGTTCTGGCGCAAGCATCAGCGACGAGAAGTTCACGATCGGGACGTTGGCCGCGACGCCGTCGTAGTCGGCCGGATAGCGCTGCGCGACGGTCAGCCCTTCGCGGCCGCCCTGCGACGTGCCGATGTAGTAGTTGAACCGCGGACGCTCGCCGTACATGCGCTGGATGAGCATCATGGCAGCGTCGTGCGTCTTCTTCATCTGCGCGTAGCCGAAGTTCCGGATCGCTTCGTCGTTGAGCGCCCAGTCCTAATGGG
>CAVRXZ010000036.1:0-100492 GCA_963725105.1 uncultured Acidobacteriota bacterium | reverse complement strand
TCTGAGCGTTTCGGGCCCAGACGGGATCACGCCCGCCTTCTGCCGAGACCGCAATGCGCTCCCCATCCTGGAAACGGCTCCACGTAGACCTCTGATCGCGTCGACTCGTCAGATCGATACGCGATCCAGCGGCCATCGGGCGAGAAGGCGACCTGCGATTCGTTGAACGGCGTAGTGCGCAAAGCGGTGGTTTGCGCTCTCCGTCGAGCGGCAGCAACCAGATGTCTTCGCCGGTCGTCAGCGTGGTCGTCGTGAATGCCAACGCGGCCGTCGGGTGTGACCGACGTGGCATACTTGTCGTCTGGGGTTGAAAGCAGCAGCTCTTCGGCGGTCGCGCCGTCGAACCGCGTCCAGAACAGGTCGTATGCCGGGCGCTCGACTGAATAGATGACGCGCCGCGCGTCGGCTGTCCACACAGGGTTTGTCTTCGCCGCCATGCCGAACGTGATTCGCCTCGGCGTATCGCGGTCGATGTCCAGCACCCAGATGTCGGTGTTTCCCTCGTTAATGGCAACCGCGACGCGCCGCCCGTCTGTGGCAACCCGAGGCTGGGCGAACGGTCGTGCCAGGCGGGTCACTGGGGTCGCCCGGTTCGAATTGTCCACGGCGATCAACTGGCGGGGAACCCTTGTGTCCAGCGCCGACTGGTAGGCGATACGCCTGAATCCGAAAAGCTTGCCCTTAGGGTCGACGATGGGCTGTCGTAGCCCACCTCGTCTTGAAGCACGACCGGCGAGCCCGTGATCGCTAATCGCTTCATGTCGAACGGCGCAACCTGCAGCGCGCCCTTTCGGAAGTAGGCGAGGTAGCCGTTCGAGAGGTAGTGGCCGTTGGTCGCGCCTTCGAGAACCGTGATCTCCTTCCTGGTCTGAAAGGAATACGCGCCGATTCTTGCGCGGTCGAGCGGGGTCGTGTAGCCCGTGAACAGAACGCTTTCGCCGTCCGGAAGCACCTGCGGCCACCAGTGCCCGAGTTCATGGCGTGTCGGATCAGGCGTCGTCAGGATTTCGGGATCGCCTCCATCGCCGGCAACGCGCGCCAGTCCCTTGTTGTATTCAGGTGTGTAGATGAGGTGACCGTCGAGGGTCGTGTCGGCGCCGAAAAATTGCCGCATGTCCGCAATCACCTGAACGGAGCCGCCGGCAAGGGCGACCTTCTTGAGCTTCCCTCCGGCCGAAAACAGGATCGATCGACTATCTCGAGTAAATGTCGCGCCGAGGGCACCTTCGGTACCTGGAAGCCCGCGGCCGTTAAACGCGTCAAGCGATCGCAAGTGCACCTGCGTTGACGATCCCGTCCGGCCTCCGTAGATCAGCCACTGGCCATCTGGTGACAGCACGGCCGGAGGCCCCAGCCAGAGGCCCCAGGGAGATTCTGACGGCGCGATTGAGAAACGAATCACGGTGCCGCTGTCGGTCGGTACGCTCCCGCGGCGAGCGCCACAGCCACACGAGACCGGTCGCCAGGACGATGACCGCTGCCGTCAGCGACGGGACGAGCCAGCGGTGTTTCCCCAGAGCTGGAGATCGATGAACTGCGGCAGGTGGGCTTGCGGCAGCGGCGTCGATGTCGAGCCTGGCGTCGCCGATGTCGCGCAGCCGCTCGCGGGGATCTTTCTTCAGGCACCGGTGCAGCAGTTCAATGATGCGTGGCGGCGTTGACCGTGGGAGCGCCGCCCAGTCAGGCTCTGTTGTCATCACGCTGACGATCACGTCCGTGACGTCGTCGCCCTGAAATGCGCGCTTGCCGGTCACCATCTCGTAGCAGCACGCACCCAAACGCCCAGATGTCGGTACGCCTGTCGACCGGCTTGCCCTTGGCTTGCTCCGGGCTCATGTAGGCAGCCGTGCCGACAATCACGCCCATCCGGCTCGCCATCGCCGTCAGCGTCGGCGAGTTCGCAAGGTTCTCCCGTTCTGCCCCTGCGGCGTCCACGATCTTTCCGAGGCCGAAGTCCAGTACTTTGACGCGGTCCTCGGCTGTCACCTTGACGTTGGCAGGTTTGAGGTCGCGGTGGACGATCCCTCTTTCGTGGGCGGCTTCGAGGGCCTCGGCGATTTGCGTTGCGATTCGCAGGGCTTCGGGTACCGGAATCGAACCGCTCGTGAGGCGGTCGGCCAGCGTCGGCCCTTCGATCAGCTCCAGAACGAGGGCGTGGGTTGTGCCGGAATCTTCCACGCCGAAAATCGTCGCGATGTTCGGGTGGCTGAGGGAGGCGAGCAACTGCGCTTCACGTGCGAAGCGGGAGAGGCGTTCGGGGTCGCGTGTGAACGCCTCGGGCAGGATCTTCAGCGCAACGTCGCGGCGCAGTTTCCCGTCGCGCGCGCGGTAAACCTCGCCCATGCCGCCTTCGCCCAGCAGGGCGACGATTTCATACAGCCCAACGCGGGTCCCGCTCGCGAGCGGCATGGGTTTCGTTTCCTACCGGTTCATTTTTCCGACGGATTCCGCTTGCCCTTCGCCAGCTTGTCGATCGCCTGCAGTCGGCGACCTGCTCGCGTTTCCGGGCGCTTTGCGCCGATGAGCCAGGTCACGTATTCCCGTTTGTTCGTGAACGACAACGAGTCGAAGAATGTCCGTGCCTTGGCGTTCTTCTTCAAAAGTTGCTCAAGATCCTTGGGAGGTGTGATGACCCGGTTCTTGCGGTCGATGCACGGAGTGCCGTCAGTGTCGTGGACGACCTCTTCGTCGCGCGGCGCACGCTTCTGGTCCAGGCCCGGCGCGTACTTGAATCGGACGGCCGTCCAGGTGTCATCGACGGAGATCGACGCCACCGGTTGCCAAACGGAACCCTTGTACACTTCCCAGTCGCCGGTCATCGACAGATCGGAGTCGATTCCCGAGCTCCTCTTGGGGTAGGCCACCCACAACAGTCCGTTCTGATTGAGCGACCCGAGAGCTTTCTGCCAGTGGGCCTTCAAGTCCTTCCTATGCAATGCGAACAGCAGGACGAGATCGAGCGTTCCACTCAAACGAGCGCCCTGCTTCGAGCCCTGGGGCAGAGGCCCGAGAGTTCGAGCGAACCCGTCGGGGGCGTTGACGACGACGAATCGCATTCCCGGCTTCAGCTGCAGCTTCCCGGTCAACATGGTCCAGGCCGTGGAGGCTACCGCGCAGCCTGGCTGGCGGCGGCCCTGTCGTCGGCGCGGGCGCCGGAGAGGATGTTGTGCAGCGCGTAGTTGCCCTCGTGGCAGGCGTATTCGTAAAACCCGTAAGCTCGGATCCCGCCGCCACGGGAAAGCGATCGTCCACGGCCCTGCTCCAGGTGCCCGGGATCGTCGACGGTCGCAGTCGTAGCGCAGCGTGTCGGTGTCGGTCCGCGTGAAGCGCTCGGTCATGTTGGCGTCGCGTCGCTGTACAGGTTCGCAGCCGCCGTTGCCGCCGGCGCCCGTCCTGCCGTCGAGGTTGGTCGTCTCGACGACCAGCGTGTTGCCATCCCAGTGGCCGCGCGAGTCGCCCATGTTACTGACGAAACGACCGGCGCCGACACGTGCGGCCGGCCATCGAGCGGCACGATCCGCGTCTCGTGAATCATCTCGTTGCGGATGGCGACCCAGCCTGGCGCCTGCATGATCTGGTTGCCGTTGTTGTAGATCACCGGAAGGATCGAACCGAGAACGCCGCGCGTGATGCAGCGATCGTAGAGGCTGCGATCCTCGTAGGAATCGGCCGGCCCGCGTCCGGTTCCGCGCCTGCTGGCGCTCGGCCGCGCGCCGCTGACCTTCTTCGGTCAGTGGCGGCATCTTGCCGTCAGGCGGATCGACGATGAGCGCCGCCTGCCGCGACGGCTTGCCGCGCTCGAGCCAGTGAGGCGGCGGAGACACCGGCCCGCCGACGGCTCCGCGCGCGATGACTTCAGGCGTGAGCGTTGTCGATATCGAACTCGGCGTTGTCCTCCTCGGTCTGCTTCTGTGAAGTCGGCGAGACGGCGGGCGAACTCCTCGTCGGTCAGCTCGTTGCGCGTGCCAAGTCCATCGGCGCGCTGCAGCGGCACGCCGACGAAGTCGGTGCCGGGCCAGAGGCCTTGCAGATTCGGGATCGCCCCACGGCGTGCGCGGGCGGTTTCCACGTCTGGGCGGCTGCCGCAGGCCGACCACTAACAAGGCCAGAGCAGCGCCGCAATCAGCGGCAATCGACCGCGGTTTTTCATGGAGAGCCTCTGCACCGCGTATTATACGGGTCCTCCAACGCCGTCAGAGCCAGCTCATCCAACAATTCACAGGGAGCACACAGATGGACAAGCAGACGTTCGACCGTGGTCTCGAGATTCGCAAATCGGTGCTTGGCGCGGAGTTCGTCGACAACGCCATTCAAGACCGCCGACGACTTCAACCGGCCGCTGCAGGAACTCGTCACCGAGTACTGCTGGGGCGCCGTCTGGGGCCGCGAGGGGCTGTCGAAGAAGACGCGCAGCATGCTGAACCTCGCGATGATCAGCGCCCTCAACCGCCCGCACGAGCTGAAGGTGCACGTCGCCGGCGCGCTGAAGAACGGCGTCACGCGCGAGGAGATCCGCGAAGTCTTCCTGCAGGTCGCCATCTACTGCGGCGTGCCGGCCGTCGGTCGATTCCTTCCGGATCGCGCGCGAAGTGTTCGCGCAGATCGATGGAAAAGCCTAAGAGGGCAGGTAGGGCAGGTCGGGCAGGTAGGGGGCGCCAGCGGCCGGTGAGGCGCGAAGCCGCCGAGCGAGCCGAGCAGAAGTCTGGCCCCGCGAGCATGTCCAGCTCTCAGGATTTGGGTGCAACGTCCAGCCGCATGACCCACGTGTCGAGCCCCGGCGCCGCGGCCGGGTAGATCTGCGCCACCTCGGGATCGTGCCCTGGCACGATGTGGTCCGCTGAGTCGGCGAGCCGCTTGATCGTCGAGTAGCCCTCCAGTACGTCGCCGACGGAGAAGGTGACCGGGAAGACGCGTCCTTCGTAGATGTGCCCGTACAGGTGAGACGCGTCCGACGCCAGCACCACGTGGCCGCGGCGCGTCTTCACTCGCACGCACTGCAGGCCCTTCGAGTGTCCGCCGATGCGGTGGACCGTGATGCCAGGCGCGATCTGCTCGGTCGCCGTCGTGGAACACCACGCGCTCCGCGAACACCTTTCGCACCATCGCGACCACATCGTCGATCTCGAACGGGATGCGCATGTGCGCGTGGCGCATGTACCGTCCGGTCGCGTACGCCATCTCGTCACCCTGCAGGTGGTAGCGGGCCTTCGGGAACAGGTCGTAGTTGCCGACGTGGTCGTAGTGCATGTGCGTGACGATGATGTCTTCGACGGCGTCGGCCTGGATGCCGATCGAACGTGAGGCCCTCGTCGATCGGTTTGAGCAGCGTCCGCCCGCGTTTGTCGCCATCGGCTGCATCGAAGCCGGTATCAACGATGAAGCGTGCCGTGAGGGCCGACGATCGCCCAGACGTAGTAGGCGAGCGGCTGCAGGATGTCGTGCGGATCGCCACCGATGTAGTTTTCCGGCGCCTGCCTGTCGTGGTGCGCGTACCGCACCGCGATACACTTCATGCACATCGTCACTCATTGGCGTATTATCACCGCAGTTCCCGGCAGATGTTCATCGGTCACATCGCGCTCGGTCTGGCGGCCAAACGGGCCACGCCTCAGGTTTCACTCGCCGTCCTGCTGGCGGCGTGCCAGCTGGCCGATCTGCTCTGGCCGATCTTTCTCCTGCTCGGTCTCGAGACCGTGCGCATCGACCCGGGCAACACTGCGTTTACGCCGCTCGATTTCGTCAGCTATCCGTATTCGCATTCACTCGTCGCGCTTGCTCTGTGGGGTGTGGTGGCCGGGTTCCTCTATCGCGCCCTGACCAGCACCGAGAGGCGCACAGTGGTCGTGATCGGCGTTCTTGTCATCAGCCATTGGGTCCTGGATTTCGTGACCCATCGACCCGACATGCCCTTGTACCCGGGCGGGCCGAGGTTGGGCCTTGGCTTGTGGAACTCTGTACCGGCGACAGTTGCGGTAGAGCTGGTCATGTTCGCCGCGGGTCTTTGGATCTACCTGCGTGCGACGAGACCGAGAGATGCCATCGGTCGGTGGGCGTTTACTGGATTCGCCCTGTTTCTGATCGTCGCGTACGTGGCCAATATCGTCGGCGGAGCACCGCCCTCGGTGAGTTTCATCGCTCGGACCGCGATTGCGGGAGCACTGCTGCTCATCGCCTGGAGCTGGTGGGCGGATCGGCATCGGAGGGTGACTCTCGAAATTTGAGGACTTGAGGATGTGAGGATTTGAGAATCTCAGAATCTGAGAACCTGAAGATGCCCGAGTACGCGAGGCGATCGGCGTATAATCGCGCTCGCCCGGTGGGAACGCACCAGGAGTCACTATGTCAGGCAAACAAGCTGGAACGTTCAACCCCTCAACCGCCACCAGGATGACGCGAGAGGAAATCGTCGCCCTCTTCGAGCAACGCGAGGCGGGGTACGACGATCTGGACGCCATCGCGCTGGCGGCAGACTACGCGGAAGACGCCATCGTCGACAGCCCGACCGGCGGAACACATCAGGGCCGCGAGGCGATCGCCGCTGTGTTTTCGACCTTCTTCGGGGCTTTTCCCGACGTGAAAATGCGAACCGAACGGTTGGTGATTGATGGTGACTACGTTTCGCAACTCCTGACCGCAGAAGGAACAGACCTGGGCCGGTTCCTCGGCATCGAACCCACAGGGAAATCGTTTCGCTTGTCAGCCGCCTTTTTCTATGAGCTGAAGGGCCGGCAGATCGTACGCGAACGCCGGATTTACGACTTCACCGGCTTGCTCGTGCAGATAGGCGCGCTCAAAGCCAAACCCATCTAGTGCCCCAAGGGGAGGCCGCATGGCAGGGGAACCAATCACCACGCTGACGACTTCCGCGGAGCGGGCGCGCGAGCAGCTCGTGGCGCTTTTCGGTCGACGCGAGGCGGCGTACGCGAACCTGGACGTCGGCACGTTGATGACCGACTACGCGGACGATGCGGTTGTGGAGAGCCCGCTTGGGGGAGCCCAGCAAGGTCGGAAAGCGATCGAAGTCGTCCTCCAAGGGCTGTTCGAAGCGTTTCCGGACGTGAAAGTCCAGACCACCCAACTGGTCATCGACGGAAACCACGTCGCGCACCTCGTCAGCTTCGAGGGGACCGATTTGGGCCGGTTGCTGGGGATGGAACCAACGGGCAAGTCGTTCCGACTGCCTGCGGCGTTGTTTTACGAGTTCAAGGATCGCCGGATCGTGCGCGAGCGCCGCATCTACGACTTCACCGGTTTGCTGGTGCAGGTCGGAGTCATGAAAGCGAAACCCATCTAAGTCAGAGGTCCGCCCTCCGCGCGCACTACTTTCCTGAAGGAGCCGGAGGCGTCAGGGGAACTAGTCGCTTCAGCTCGTCGAACCAATTGAGCACGACATTGACGTGGTTGGGCAGCTCGGACGTCTCGCTGCTTTTGACCATCAGAAAGCGCTGACCATCCGGCGTGACGTCGTAGTCAGGCCAGAACGCGCCTGCCAACGTGTGTGAGTAGCGGCCCCCGAATAGGCGACGAGGCTTGCCCACCTTGACCGTCGGCGTCGTCGTGATGTCGACAACCATCATGTCGTCGCCACGGCGGTAGAAGAGTTCTCCCGACTTTCGTGCCCATACCGGTTCGGTGCCGCCGTCGGTGGAGATGGTCCATTCCTGGCCGGGTCCGGGGAACGGCCGCATATAAATCTCTCGCCGGCCGGTCTGGTCGGAGCCATAGGCGATCCAGCGGGAGAGAAGGTGGGCGCTCCTTCGCCAAACGGCGTCTGCACGAACAGCCGCGATGTCGGCGGCGTGTCCAGCGTGTACACCCATATGTCGTTGGCGGTCGCCGGGGCTAGCGATACGCCAGCCAGAAACCGCCCGTCCGCCGACCACGAGAACGGGTAGTTGGTTTCGGTGACCACCGGAAGGAGTTCGTCGGGTCGCGTACCATCGAGTGTCTTCAGGCGGATCTGATACCGCCCGGTCTCGCCTGAACTGTACGCCAGTCGATCGCCGGTCGGCGACCAGATTGGAAACGTGTTGACTCCGTCGAAGGTCAACCGGCTCCGTGTGCCCCTCCCGAAGTCGTAGGCCCAGAGATCGCCTCGTCTGACGTCGGAGTGGCCTGCGCCAAGTCTGACGACGACACGATCGAGGCCGGGGGCCAGGCGAGGCATGGAAACTTGGAGAGCCGAGACGCCCGCACTCTGTTCCGTGCCACCACGATCGAGCGACACCAGCGAATCCTCGCGTGCATACTGGCTGCCTGGCACGAATACCATCAGCCCTGCGGCGGAGTACGCGATCTGCGGTGTTCCCGCGGCCGTTTGTCGGACTCCTTGAACGACGGCGGTGGGCGGCCCCTTGACTTCCAGGCGCGCCGCATCGAACGGCACGGCATACGCCGTGCCTTCATTGACGTAGACGAGATGTCCTGTGGCGAGATATCGCGCGCCCGCGCCGCGGGCAAGCGCGCGTCGTGGCCCAGTTGGGAGAGGCTCGAGAAAGACTTGCAGGTTGCTGGTATAGAGAAGCGCCTTACCCCCTGGAAGGATCGCCGGGGAGCGGTGTTGAACGTCGCCGGCTTGCAGCTTGGTCACAGCCGTCGGCGTGCCTCCCGCCGCCGACACCCGCCAGATGCCGCCCGTACCTGATTGAAACAGAATCGAGTCGTCCGATTCCCAGACCAGCGGATCTCGGTCGGAGGCATCGCACAGCACGACAGGTGCGCCACCCGCCATCGCCACCTTCTTGATCTTGCCGTCGGCGCGGAACGCAATCCACGTCCCATCTGGTGAAAACGCGGGATCGTCGGCGTTATCGGTCCCGACTATCGGTTTGCCCTCGAATTGATCAAGCTCGCGGAGGAAGAGCTGCGGGCGGCCGCCGGTGACGGCGGCGTAGACCAAGCGCCGACTGTCAGGCGAGAGGTCGAAGAGTCCCTCGCCTTCAGCCGGCAACGTGGCGTCGAGTGCGACCGACAACTTGGTCACCGGCGTCGACGGCAGCGGCGTCGACCGTGAGGCGCGGCCAACGACCCAGCCTGCAGCACCGAGAGCTACTCCCAGCCCCGCAAGAACAACAACCAAGGTTCTCGATCCCGTTCGACCCGTGGGCCGCTCATACGCTGGCGTCGCGGTCAGCCTGCTTTCCTCGAGCTCGATGCGGGCGTCCGCGATATCCCTCAGGCGACGTTTCGGATCTTTGACCAAAGCCCGTCGCAGCAACGTCCGAACGCTGGCTGGCGTGGCAGCGGGCAACCTGGCCCAGTCAACTTCACGCTCGAGAACGGCCGCAAGAGTATCCGTTACCGTGTCACCGGCGAATGGTCGACGGCCGGTCAACATTTCATAAAGCACGCAACCGAACGCCCAGATATCGGCTCGCTTATCGACGGGCTTGCCCCTGGCTTGCTCGGGACTCATGTACGCGGCCGTCCCGAGAATCACCCCCACCTGGCTCGCCATCGCCGTCAGCGTCGGTGACATGGACGGGTCGGATAGAGATTCGACGGACAGTGCCTTCGCCAATCCGAAATCGAGCACTTTCACTCGATCGTCCAAGGTCACCTTGATGTTGGCGGGCTTCAGATCCCGATGGATGATCCCCTTTTCATGGGCGGCGTCCATCGCCTCGGCGATTTGTCCGGCGATGGCCAGCGCCTCCGCGACGGGAATCGGGCCGCCGGCAAGACGATCGGCGAGCGTCGGCCCTTCGACGAGTTCCATGACGAGAGCTTGGGTGGAGCCCGAGCGCTCGAGGCCGTATATCTGGGCGATGTTGGGATGATTGAGGGAAGCGAGTGTGCGAGCTTCTCGCTCGAAACGCGCGAGGCGGTCGGCATCATCGGCCAATGCCGTGGGCAGCACTTTGATGGCCACCTGACGGCCGAGGTTGGTGTCTCGGGCCCGGTAAACCTCGCCCATGCCGCCCGCGCCAATCCAGGCGCTGATCTCGTAAGGGCCAAGGCGCGTGCCAGAAGTGAGCGCCAAGAATCAGTGCCTATCCCTTCGCGATGCCGGCCCAGTTCTTTGCGAGATGCTCCGCCGTACGCCAGGCCAATGCCTGCGCAGTCAGCGTCGGATTGTGCGCGCCGCTTGTACCCATCACCGACGCACCGAGCACACCGAGATTTTGCACCTCATGCGAGAAACCCCACCGATCGACGACGTTGGTCTCTGGATTGTCGCCCATGCGCGTACCGCCGTACGCATGTGTGGACGGGGTCATCGTCCCGATGGGCGTTCGCTCGGTGGCTATGGCGCCGGCCGCTCGATACCATTGTTCCATCTTGTCGAGAATGAAGGCGGACACCTTCCGTTCGTTGTCTTTGTAGTCGCCGGTAATTCGGCACACTGGCATGCCGAGCGGATCCTTCACGACAGGATCCAGATCCAGATAGTTGTCCTCGTAAGGGAGCGTCGTCTTCTGGAGGTAGGCGTTGTTGGTCCGGTCGGCGTTCTGCTTGATGAACGCCTTCCACTCCGAGCCCCACGACCGCACCTTTCCGAACGTACTCATACTGGCTGCCGCAATCGGCCGGCGATCGGAAAATACCCAGAGGTTGCCGCCGCCGATGAAGTCGAGACTTGAATGGTCGAAATTGTCGTCCGCCCAGTCGTCGATGGCGGTGCCTTGCGCCGGGAGTCCGTACCAGCTGTTCGTATTCCACGGAAAGAGCGCCGTGACGCCGGACGTCTGGTTGTGGCTGAAGTAGTGGCGGCCGACCTGTCCCTGATTGTTCGACAACCCGTTGGGGTACGCTTTTGATTTCGAGAGCAGGAGAAGTCGAACGTTTTCGTACGTGTAGCTGGCCAGGAGCACGACCTTCGCAGGTTGAAAATACTCGGTGCCGTCCGTGATGTACGTGATGCCGGTTGCGCGGCCGCGTGTGTCCACATCAATGCGTGTGACGTGCGCACGTGTTACGACCTTGAGCCGCCCGGTGGCCTGCGCTTTCGGGATCGTTGTTACCGCCGTCGAATTCTTGGCGTCGACATGGCAGCCGCCGCGGCTGCAGTAACCGTGATACATGCAGGCCGAGCGGTTCTGGTAGCGCTGCGAGTTGACGGCCGCCGGGCCAGGAAACGGATGCCATCCGATCGTACGAGCGGCCGCGGCCATGAGATCGGTGAACCCGGCGCCGCGCAGCGGGGGCATCGGGTACGGCCGAGCCCGTGGGCCTTCGAAGACATTGCCGCGGCGATCGATAGCGCCTTTAATGTTGCCCGCCGCGCCCGAGACGCCGATTTCGTACTCGACCTTGTCGTAGTACCGGTTCGAGCTCGTCGTAGGCAAATGGCCAGTCCTCGACCGTCGACCCGGAGGGTATCCGCGACGCCCCGTAACGACGTTTCGTTTCGCTGACGACCTTGAAATCCCACGGATTCAGCCGCCAGCTCTGAGCCCAGTAGTGCAGCGTCGTGCCGCCAACCGCGTTCATCATTGGATGCAGGGGAAACCGCGGCAGGTTCGGCGACGCCGCATTCGGTCGGTGCGTCGGCACTTCCAGATTCGCTTTCTGGACAGCCTGAGGCCACGCGCGGAAATTGTTCCGGAGCTCGTCAGGCGCGAAGTCACGCTTCGTCAGCCAGGTCCCGGCTTCGATCCCGACCACATCGATGCCCGCCTGGGTCAAGGGCAACGCTGCGACGCCACCCGCGGCGCCGAGTCCCACGATGACGACATCGGTGGCGTTGAGCCTAGTCGCCATGATGTCCCCCCGGGCGCAACGCCGACCGCGCAACGCCAGGCGGCTGCCGCGCCGCGCTGGCCGACGCTTTGGTAAACATCTCGTAGTCGTACGCGGACTTGTGGTTTGGCGGCACGTCGATCCCCAGCCGCTGCTCTTCGGGGTCGACCGTGGTGCGCACACCAGGGTATCCGACCAGGTCCCAACCGACGAAATTCGCGTTGCCGCCGTAATAGGGGTCGCAGAACGTGCCCTGGATCGCATGCGCTCTCACCATCGCAAAGAACTCGGCGCTGCCCGGAAAATTCGAAGCGGCTCCCGATTCGACATCAGTGAGAAGGGCATCCTGGTCGGCGACGGACAGCTGAGCGAACGGTTTGCCGCGCGCGGACCGCGCGTACTGGTCGAGTCCTGTAAGGCCGGACGCATACGCCGGACGCGAGGACGCCAACGCGCTGCCCAGTGCATGGTCGATGTAATGAGCGGCTCGCGCCTCGCTCGCGCCGGGTCCGTTGGCATCGGTTGGGACCAATCGAGCCACGACCGCTTCGAGGATTTCCGATTCAACGGACGTGAGGTGTTCGAGCGCTTCGCGTGAGGTGGCTGCCTGAGCCGGGGTCACGGCAAGTGGCTCGACGCCCGCTTCTCCAGTCCCGTTCAAGATGTCGGGCTGTGCGACAGCCGCGGCCGCGCTGAGGAGGCCGGCACGCTTCAACAGATTGCGACGCGTAATGAAGGTCATGGCCGTGCAGCCTGGAGGAGCACGACGAACAGGTTGTTCGGGTCCCGAACGATCGCGACCTTGATTGGCGGACCTCCCGTACGGGGCAACTCGACCGGGCCGCCGCCGGTTGAGATCACCGCGCCTCCCGCATTTGTCAGCGCGCGGATGGCCTCGTCGACGTCCCGCACCTGGAGCTGGAGGCGTGTCGACCCGGGGTCGCGGAGATCCGACATAACCCTCTGGTGATCGACACCGCGGTACTCAATAAACTCGACGGTGAGTCCGGTGCCAGGGACCAGAGCCGTACCCAGACGGAACTCTCCGCCCGGAATGCCGAACATGGCGGAGACGTTAGGGTCGCTCTTGAATTCGTCGAGCCCGACCTGCTGCAATCCCAGGCCGTCGTGGTAGAGCCGCATCGCCTGCGCGGCATCATCAACCGTCAGCCGAATTCGGACCCCGATGACATTGGCCGATGCCGGTGCGGCCGTCTCGGGAAGCGGGTCGAACTGGAAAAGCTCCACGAAGTGCCCGTCAGGATCCTTGACGACGATGCCGCGTGACTTGCCGGTGCCGAAGGGAAACCTGACCGGGTTGCCGTTGGCGCTGACGATGGGTGCGCCAGCCCGCTTGACGCGAGCGATGGTGGCATCGAGATCGCGGACGAGCACGATAAATGTGAAGGCGCCAGTATCTTGGATGCGCCGTTCTACCTTCTTGCCGCCGGCTTTGCCGATTTCGACCATCTCTACGCCATTGCGCATGCCGGGGGGATGTCCGATAGTCCACCGCAGCTGGGCATCAGGAAGGCCGAACATGTTGCGAAGCGCGGGATTTGTGTCGGCGTTGCCAGGCGGTCCGGTGACGTCCAGACCGAGGCCGTCTCGGTAGAACGCCTGGGCACGATCCAGGTCCGCGACGATCGGGCTGAAGAAATTGCCCGAGCCGACGACGATTCCCGTTGGCGCCGGCGGAGTGGACGCTGGGGACTGCGCAGACGAAGGCGCTCCCAGCAGCCAGACAGCCGCCGCGATGGTCAGCACTTTGGTCATCGTTGCTCCTTTACGCATCGGTCGCCATCCACTGCAGTTCGGGCAGCAGGAACTCACGAAACGCCGGATAGTTCTCAATCATGGGGAAATGGCCCATGCCGTCCATGATGGTGATGCGCGATCCGGGAATCGAAGCCGCCACTGCGCGCGTCATGTCGGGCGTGCACGAATAGTCGTACGAGCCTGTCAGGAGCGACACCTTGCAGCGGCTCGTATCGATTCGCGTGATGTCGCGACGGCCATCCCAATCCAGGCTGTAGAAGTGCACGTCCCCTGCATAGACGCCGGGTCCTGACTGACTGTAATACCACCAGTTTTCACGAGCGCTGACTTCAGGGCTCCTCGGCGAGCAGAGACCATACGTATACGTGGCTGCGAGCTCGCCGCCATGAATCGCGGGGTGGTGGAGGTAGTCGTTGTACCGACCCGGTGCATATGCGGAACTCTCTAGGCCGATAATGCCGCGCAACTCGTGCTGATATTCCGCCGCGACCTTCAGAACAATCGCGCCGCCCATGGAGCAGCCGATGACGACAGGGCGAACCAGTTCGAGCGCCTCCCACACGGCGCGAATCATGGCGAGGTAATCGGCGGTTTTCAATTTGTATTTGCGGAGCCACCACCCGTCCGGCGGATTCGAGCGCCCGTGATAGGGCATGTCAAACGCGATCACGCGATACGTGCGTGTGATCGCCTCGTCATTGAACAAGTGGCGATACTGCCGACTGTCGGCGCCGGCAGTGTGCAGGCAGAGAAGCGGCACACCGTGACCGGCTTCCTCGAAGTATACCCGGTACGGTGCGCCTTCGAGGTCGAGATTCAGATAGCGGCCGACAATCGGCTCCAGGTTCGGCCTTTGAGACCTTTGTGTCCTTTGTGGTTCAGGGTTCATGGTTCACGGTTTACGGTTCCGGTTCAGGGTTCACGGTTCGCAGCACGCTCATCGCGCGGTGCAGCGCGCGCGCATGCTGCATGGCGACCAGCGAATCGCCCTCGAGCACGAAACCGGGCACCCGCATCAACATGGCAAAGACGTCGTGGTAGAGCGGCTGAGGGTCGCGGGCAAAAAACAGGGCCCAGATCTCAGGGGTGGCACGAAAGCCAAAGGCACAGCGAACGTCCAGCCTCGGTGACTCAATCGCCTCGACAAGCCGTCCGCGATCGAAGCGCAGAATACAACGTGTTTCACCGGACGAGAGTGAAAAGGCCATTGTGAACCAGTCGCCAACGACCTGCATTTCCGGATCGGTGTTGATGCGTTCCTGCAGTCGCCGCAGCCAGCCGCTGGAGAATGTGGCCATCGCTAATGTTTGCGGATGAACGCGAGAACCGCCTGGTTGAAGATGTCCGGCTGCTCCCAGTACGTCGAATGGCCCGCTTCGGGCACGACGACCATTTCAGCGCTGGTGATACGCGCCGCGAAAAGCCGCAGGACGGGAGGCGGAGCGTACAGATCGGCACCTCCGGTCAGCAGGAGCGTAGGGACTTTGAGGCTCTCAACTGCTCGGAAGGTCAGCCGGTTCTTTTGCGGCTGGGCGGGAGAGGGCGGGCCGGCCGGACGGCTCAGGCTCTCGAGCTCGAGCCAGCGGTTCGTGCCGTCGGGGTTGGCCGCCCGGTACGCAGGGCCCAGCTCCCGAAAATCCGGGGGCAGCGCGCTGAAAGCAGGCGGGCGCAGCCGCTTGCCGAGCTCCAGATAGTCCTCGTCCTGAACACCCCCGATGCTGTTGGCGACAACCACGCTTCGCAGGCGATCAGGAAACGCCAGGGCGCAGTCGAGTGCGACAAAGCCGCCCGCCGCTGTACCAACCAGGTGAAACCGATCGATCCCGAGCTTGTCCATGAGCGCGATAAGGTCGTCGGCCGCGGTGCCGGGCTGTGGGCCCGAAGGATCGATAACGGTGCGGCCCCAGCCGCGCCGATCGAACGCCACCAGCCTGAAACCAGCTTTCGTGAATGCGTCCATCTGGTACTCCCAGCTGCGGACGCTGCCGGTCGCCGCGTGGAGGAATACCACGGGCACGCCGTTGCCTCCCGTGTCGACATGCCATAGTCGCACGCCGGGAAGCTGGATGGAGCCTTCGCTAGTTGACCCGCGCGTGGTTGCCTGCGCCGACGCAGGCCGCCCCGAGACACGCGCTCCCGGGACAACCGCGACCGCTGCCGTTACCGCGACCAGGAACGCTGATTGGCGTACGTGTTTCATCGGCTGGTTATCACCGCTTGCGAGCCTCGATGATGGTCGCCGGCGACTTCGTCGGCACAATGGCGGTGAGATCGAACCCCGTGCGGTCGAACAGCGCGCGGAATTCGTCGGCGGTCCGTTCGCGCCCTCCGGGAAAGACCAGCATCTCGATGTCGAGAATCTTGCCGAGGCTCGGCCCGGTCCCGGGCGGTATCATCATCTCCAAAAGTAGAACCTTCCCGCGCTTCGATCCCATAGCCGAGTGGATCGCGCGCAGGATCTGTTCGCAGTGCTCATCGTCCCAGTCGTGAATGATGTTCTTCAGCATGTAGGCGTCGGCGCCCGCGGGGGCCGATTTGAAGAGGTCGATGGCGAGTGCCTCACAGCGATCGGCCAGTCCGAGGCTCTTGATCCGAGGAATGGCGCCGGCGATCACGTGATCGACGTCCGTGAGCACGCCCCGCATTTTTGGATACTTCTGCAGGATCGACGTCAGCAGCTCACCGTGGCCGCCAGCGATGTCCGCCAGGACCTCGATAGAGCCGAAGTCGTAGGCCTCGAGCATCGCCGGCACCACCGCCGCGCTGAGCGTCGTCATTGCCTGGTTGAACACCTCGGAATACTCGGGGTCGCGCCGCAGGTACTCGAAAACCGGCATCCCCAGCGTGGTCTCAGAGGCGGGCTTGCCCGTCAGGACCGAGTCCATGGCGTTGGCATAAATCCGGAAGTGAAATGGATCGGGCAGAAACACCGCGACGCCGTGCAGCGATTCGGGAATGTCCCGTCTGAGCAATGTTCCGGCCGGCGTCAACGCGAATTGCCTGGCCCGACTTCTTCGAACACGCCAAGGCTTGCGAGCAGTCTGAGCACGCGATAGAGCGCACCCTCATTTGCGCCGGTCACCTGCGCCAGTTCGCTCGTGGTGGTAGGACCGGCGGACAGATGGTCGGCGATATTGAGCTTCGCGACCAGGTACAGGGCGGTGGAGATGATGTAACCGGTTGCAATCTTGAGGATTTGCTCCGCCGGGTTGCCGGTTGCGTGCGTATCCGCTGACATGGACGCTCCTTGTGGATCCGCAGTGGCAGCTGTCCGCCAGCCACCGCCGACGCCCATATATTAAGGGTGTTATGCGACTCCGGGACGAGAGGTGGAGGCGTGCGCCTACGGGAGCTTGGTGAAGCTGTCGGCGCCCGGCTGGGTTCCGGCGATGAACGCCTCGCGCAGCCCCCCGGTCGCTTCGGCAGGAAGAACACTCCCGGTGAACTTGTCCACGGTCAGGAACACGATATTGCCCGGTGCCGGGAAGCTGGGCGGATTCTCCTTATCCGTGCGGCCGTCGATGTAGGCCTTGATGAAGTCCATCCAGATTGGCAATGCTGCCACGGCGCCTTGCTCGAGTCCCCCCAGCGACTTCTTTTCGTCGAAACCGATCCACACGCCGACGGTGATGTCCGGATCAAAACCGATAAACCACGCGTCCGTATTGTCATCGACCGTTCCGGTCTTGCCGGCAATTGGCCAGGCGATCTTCGCCGCTGCCGCAGCGGTCCCCCGCTCGATGACGCCGCGAAGCAGGTTCGTCATGACGAAGGCGGTGTCGGCGCCGATGACATCCACCGGTCCTGAGCGGTTTTCTTCGAGCAGGTTTCCGTCGCGGTCCAGTACCTTGAGTATGGAAAAGGGCTTCATGCGGACGCCCTGATTCGGGAACACCGTGTACGCGCTCGTAACTTCCAGCAGCGTCGCGTCGCCGGCGCCCAGGGCGATCGGCAGGTAGGGCGGGAAATCCTCTTCGAAACCGAAACGTTTGGCATACGCGAGCACCGTCTTGGGACCGAGCGCGTCCATCATCTTGATGGCCGGCACGTTCCGCGACTCTTCGAGCGCGTGTCGAAGCGTAATGGCGCCCTCGAACTTGTGGTCGTAGTCGTGCGGACTGTAGACCTGTCCGTTCCGAGCGGTGTAGCTGACCGGTTCGTCCACGAGGATTGAGGTCGGAGTGTAGCCGCGATCGACGGCGGCCGTGTAGACGATCGGCTTGAACGTCGACCCGAGCTGTCGATACGCCTGAACGGCTCGGTTGAACTTGCTCCGGCCGAAGCTCCAGCCTCCCACCATCGCCTTGATTTGACCTGAGCGATTGTCGATAGCCAGAAGCGCTCCCTCCGCAAGCGGCGTCTGTTCGAGGGTAACAGTCGCCACGCCGGTTGGCGTATCGAGCTTGGTGATAGCCACCTCAATCAGGTCGCCAGGCTTGAAGAGGTCAGCGGCCGATGGATGATGTGTCCAGGCAAAACCGTCACGCGCCAGGTCGGCGTGGTACGGGCCGATTCGCAGCCGCGCCGCGCCGCTCGGCGCCGGTTTGCCAACGGCCGACACGATCGCGGGCACGATGTCTCCGACCGCAATCGGCCGGTTCCAGCGCTCGTCCGTGAAGGTGTCAATTGAGCGCCCTTCCGCGAGCACGTTGCGCTTGGCCCGTCGATAGCCATGCCGCTTGTCATAGCGTCGGAGCCCGCGCTCGAGCGCCTGATTGGCCATCTCCTGCAGGCTTGCGTCGAGTGTGGTCGTCACCGCGAGGCCGTTTTCGTAGAGCACCTTGGCTCCGTACTGCCGCTCGAGGTGCTTCCGCACGTCTTCGACAAAAAACGGCGCGATGCCGGGTGGCTGGTTAGGTTGCCCGCGGGTCACGATGGGACGCTGCTTGGCCTGATCGGCCTGGGCCTGCGTGATGTACCGCTCGTCGGCCATGCGCTGCAGGACCACGTTGCGTCGCTGCGTCGCCCGCTTGAGATCAACAAACGGGCTCTGGCGTTCCGGCAGCTGAAACACGCCGGCGATGAGCGCAGCCTCCTCGAGCGTCAGTTGCTGGTTTGACTTGTTGAAGTACAGCCCGGAAGCCGCCTCGACGCCGTACGCGCCGTGTCCGAGGTACATCTGGTTGCAGTAGATCGTGAAGATTTCCTTCTTCGTATAACGCTTCTCGATCTGGAGGGCGAGAATAACCTCCTTGATCTTTCGCTCGAACGACTTTTCGTTGGTCAATCCGAAGTGATCGCGCAGGTTGCGCGCCAGCTGCTGTGTCAGCGTGCTCGCACCCTGGGCGCGACGGCGCTCCATGAGGTCGGTCGCGGCGGCGACCAGAATGCGCCAGAAATTGACGCCAAAGTGCCGATTGAACTCTGCGTCCTCGGTCGCGATGATCGCCTGGCGGAGCAGCGGGTTGATGCTGTCGTAGCCGACGATGACGCGCCGCTGAGTGGCAAACTCTCCAATCACCCGGCCGTCGGACGCCAGAATGCGGGTGATTGTGCTGGGCGAGTAGTCGTCCAGCGTAGAAACCTGCGGCAGGTCACCCGCATAAGCGAGCAGAAGACCGCCCACGACTCCGAACACCGCGACCGTGATGAACAGCGCGACTATGCCGGCGCGGCGGGCGACGCGGACGATGTAGCGGGCCACCTAGCGTTTGGATCCCTTCCGACCGGGGCACGGCTCGCGTGGTGGAGGTGCCGCCCGTGGCCTGACGAGCGGGTGCCTGCTGTGGTGCGTTCGCCGGAGGAGCCGTGTGCGCAGGCGGTGAGCCGACCGGAGGAGCCGACGGCCGGGGCGCGTCCTGATGGCTTGGTGCGAGCGTGTCGCGCAGGCGGCGCCGTCTCAGGAACTGGTGCCGGCCGCGGTTCAACCCGCTGCGGCGCCGCCGGCGGCGGCTGATTCCACCGCGGCACGGCCTGCTGTGCTGGAGTTGCGCGCCAGTCGGGAACCACCGGCGACAGGAGCCGCTCGGTAGCCGTGCGGCAGGCTCGGTTCGGGCCCACGCGGAGCGGCGTTTCGCGGGACCGTTTCATCTGACCGGTTCGGAAGCGGCCGGGCCGGTGACGCGCGATCGATGATGGGCGCCGGCGTGCGACTTGAACTGGCCGGAAGGCCTGTCTGTCCGCCAGTCGTTGGAGCGTCGACAATTGGCGCGAGGCGACGGACGGCGACGCCAGGAGTCGCAGGTGTGCGGTCGCCGACATTCGACCGCGGTGACCGGGAAGCGCCCGGCGGCAGGGGCGCCACTCGGTGAGCCGTCAGCACGGTTGTTGCCGGTAATTGCCGCGGCTCGACGGCGACGCGGCGCGCCGATTCGCCACGGAATCCAAACGCGGTGCGGGGGACGACCACCCAGCCGGTGCGAGCCCTTCCCATGCTCGCTGACAGCGAAGACACTGCGCGGCCGTCAAAACCGAGCGGGCACCAGCTCACGTAGCCCGGCGCGCCGGCCCACGACACCCACGCCGGTCCCCAAACGCGGCCCGGGACCCAGAACCAGGAGCCATGGGCGTTGCCCCAGCGTCCGTAGTGGTGGGTCGGCCACGCCCAGTAGTCGGCGCCTATCCAGGTCCAGCCGTAGGTCGGCAGCGAAGCCCAGTAGCCGTCGTAGTACGGCTGCCAGTTGGCGGCGACCGTTGGATACCAGACATAACCGTACGGCTCGTTGTATTGCCAGGATCCCGCCTGCTCCAGCGTGCCGCTGTACACGCGCAAATCCGGTGGGAGATATTGGGCAGACGCCGACGTGCCCATGCGGCCGGTTCGGCGATCCTCGACAAAGCGATCGAAGGCATCGAAGCGCGCGGCCGTAAGCGGTTGAGCGTAGGTGACCGAACCGCTGTCCATCGCGAGCAGGGCCTCGCCTGCTCGCACACGTGTTGAGGCACGCTCGGTGGCCAGCGTGGCGACGCCACGGCGTACGGCCAGCTCGGTTTGCGCGCCGTGACTCGTCGTGGTCACGACAATGCGGTATTCACCGGCTCCTTCGGTTTGCGCGATCGCCACGGGTGTGTCGATCTGGTATCTGGTGGCCCTGGTCGGATCGCCGATGCCGGCGACGGTCAAAGACACGCGCCCTTCCAGGAGACGAAACAGCGTCATTGACTGAAATTCGACGCCGGAGTTTTCATCGACATCCAGGGCGCTGCCGTCGGGCAGCAACACCTCGGCGCGACCAGCCTCTGTGCGAAGCCGATCGCCCGGCAGAATCAGCGCATTGATATCTGCCGGGTCGGCCTGACCGTCCCGTTCAACCGTAACGGTGCCCTCAGCGTAGGCAAGGTGCAGTGGTTCCGGCGTCTCCAGGCTCTGGGCGCCGACCCAAAGTGGTGCCGCCAGCGCTGTTGCCAAACCGAGAAGGAATCGTATGGAGAGGCGTGGGGCGGCCATAGGTTGCCTCAAGACGCAGGGCAGGCTCGACTGGCCTTCTGAGTATAGCATGGACTGTCGGTAAGTGACTCGTATGGCTGGACTAAGGGAGCCTTCATAGCAAGAACTGATTTACAGGACAAGACTCAAGTTTTATACTTGAAGATGGATCAAGTGCTCTCGCCTTCAGAATAGCGACATTATCGTCCGCCGATTCGAACTCGGCCAGCATCGGAGAACGCTCTCATGAGCAAAATCATCGGAATCGACCTGGGTACCACCAACTCCGTCGTCGCCGTCATGGAAAGCGGCGAACCCGTCGTGATCACGAATCCTGAGGGCGCGCGACTGACCCCGTCGGTCGTCGCCTTCACCAAGACCGGTGAACGTCTTGTCGGTCAGGTGGCGAAGCGTCAGGCTGTGACCAACCCGGAGAATACGGTTTTTTCCATCAAACGCTTCATGGGCCGGAAGTTCGACGAAGTCAACGAAGAAATGAAGATGGTGCCCTACCGCGTGGTGCGGGCCTCCAACGGAGATGCGCGGGTGAGCGCGACCGGTAAGGAGTATTCGCCGCCTGAAATCTCCGCGATGATCCTGCAGAAGCTGAAGCAAGCGGCCGAGGAGTATCTGGGCCAGAATGTGACGAAGGCGGTGATCACCGTGCCCGCCTACTTCAACGACGCGCAACGGCAGGCAACCAAGGACGCCGGTCAGATTGCCGGTCTCGAAGTGATGCGTATCGTCAACGAGCCGACGGCGGCGGCGCTGGCGTACGGCCTCGACAAGAAGAAGGACGAGACGATTGCCGTCTACGACTTCGGCGGCGGCACGTTCGACATTTCGATCCTGGAAGTGGGCGAAGGTGTTGTCGAGGTCAAGTCCACCAACGGCGATACGCACCTCGGTGGCGACAACCTCGATCAGCGGGTCATGGACTGGATCATCGGCGAGTTCAAGAAGAGCGAAGGGCATTGATCTCGGCAAAGACCGCATGGCCCTCCAGCGGCTCAAGGAAGCGGCGGAGAAAGCGAAGATGGAGCTCTCCACCGTGATGGAGACTGACATCAACCTGCCGTTCATCACTGCGGACCAGACCGGCCCCAAGCACCTGCAGATGAAGCTGACGCGGGCGAAGTTCGAGCAACTGGTCGACGACCTGCTGCAGAAGACGGTGGGACCGACGCAGCAGGCGCTTTCGGACGCGGGGCTGGATCCTTCGAAGATCGACGAAGTTGTGCTCGTTGGCGGCTCCACGCGCATCCCCAAAGTTCAGGCCATCGTGAAGGAGCTGTTCGGCCGGGAGCCGCACAAGGGCGTCAATCCCGACGAAGTCGTGGCAGTCGGGGCGGCGGTGCAGGCCGGGGTTCTCGCGGGTGATGTGAAAGACCTGCTGCTGCTCGACGTGACGCCTCTGTCGCTCGGAATCGAGACGCTGGGTGGCGTGCTGACCACGCTGATTCCCAGGAACACCACGATTCCCACGCGCAAGAGCGAGATCTTCTCAACTGCGGCGGACAGCCAGACGAGCGTCGAAGTCCACGTGCTTCAGGGTGAACGGCCGCTCGCCCGTGACAATCGAACCCTGGGCCGGTTCCATCTGGTAGGCCTGCCGCCCGCGCCGCGCGGAGTGCCCCAGATCGAAGTGACCTTCGACATCGATGCCAACGGCATCGCCAACGTGTCGGCGCGAGGATCTGGGCACAGGCAAAGAACAGAAGATCACGATCACTGCGTCCAGCGGCCTCAGCAAGACCGAGGTCGATCGGATGATGCGCGAAGCCGAGTCGCACGCTGACGAAGACAAGAAGCGCCGCGAAGAGATTGAAGCCAGGAACAAAGGGGATCAGGCGGTCTATGCCGCAGAGCGCATGATTAAGGATTCGGGCGACAAGTTGAGTGCATCGGATCGCCAGGCGGTGGAGGCGGCCATCGAAGGGCTGAAGAAGGCCAACGAGTCGAACGATGCCGCGGCGATCCAGCGGGCGCTCGACGAATTGACGGCCGCCCAGCACAAAGCCGCCGAGACGCTGTATCGACAGACCCAACCGGGCGGCGGCGCGGCTCCTGGCGGCGCCTCGAGTGCGGGGGAGTCCGGGCCTTCGGCTCAAGGACCGAAGAGCGACGTCATCGATGCCGAAGTGGTGGACGAGGGCAAACAATAGAGAAGACAGATGAATGTGAGGATTTGAGAATGTGAGAATGTGAGAATGTGAGGATTTCAGTGCGAGAAGTGCCTGGATTCTCACATTCTCACATTCTCACATTCGAGTATCGGATCGCATGGACTTCTACGTTGTCCTCGGCGTTGAACGGACCGCGTCGCTCAACGATATCAAGCGGGCCTTCAAGCGGCTGGCGCGCAAATACCATCCGGACATCAACCCCGGTGACCGGATGGCGGTCGCCCAGTTTCGTGAGATCTCCGAAGCGTACGAGACGTTGAGCGATCCGGATCGTCGAAAACGCTACGACCTGGCCGGTGAGGTCGTCGTGACGAGTTCGGCGACATTCGGATTCGAAGGTTTCGATTTCACGGCCGGTGCCGCCGGATCGGCTGGCTCGACGTTCGGCGACCTCTTCGCCGATCTCCTGCAGCAGAACGCCGGTGGGCCGGATAGGGCACCGGCGCGGGGTGCCGATCTGCACCACTCCCTGAAGGTCGGCTTCGCTGAAGCCATGCGTGGAGGCCAGCACACGGTCACCGTGACGCGGCAGGAGCATTGCCGCTCGTGCAAGGGCCTTGGGCGTCTGCACGTGGCGGAAAGCCGCTGTCGCGCATTGCCAGGGCGCCGGCGCTGTGAGGTCCGCCCGCAACCATATGGTGTTCTCGAAGCCATGTGCGCATTGTGGTGGGTCCGGGCTGCAGCTGAGGTGCGGTGTCCGAACTGCGCGGGCGGGCAGACGGAGACGCGAGCCGAGCCTCTCACGATGACCTGCCGCCGGGTCTGGCCGATGGCGTGCGCGTTCGCGTGGCCGGCAAGGGCACGTTGGCCGCAACGGCGGCGAGAACGGCGATCTGTATTTCACCGTCCACGTGGAATCGCATCCGCTCTTTACGCGCGAAGGGGACGATCTACATCTTGTCGTGCCCATTGCCGTCCATGAAGCGGCGCTTGGGACGAAGTTTGAAGTGCCGTCCCTCGAAGGCCCGGTTCGCGTCCGAAGGTTCCCCCGGGCGCGCAGTCCGGGCAGCGATTCCGGCTGCGCGAGCGTGGTGTGACGTCGCCGCGAACCGGCCGACGGGGCGATCTGGTGGTTGAGGTCCGGGTGGTCCTTCCGAAGCTGCTGGACGAGCGGTCGAAGGAATTGCTCAGGGAATTCGGCGCATCAACCAGGAAGACGTGCAGGAAAGGGTGACGTCCCGGATCACCAGGACGGTCCGAGATGAAGAAGAGCGGCAAAGCGTATTACATGATCAGTGTAGTGGCTCAGAAATACGAGCATTCACCCGCAGACGCTTCGGCTGTACGAGCGCGAAGGGCTGCTGAAGCCGTCGAGGACCGAGGGCAACACGCGACTGTACTCCGGATGAGGATCTGGAAGAAGCTCGAGACGATTCTGTCATTGACCCGAGATCTCGGCGTCAATCTCGCCGGCGTCGAAATCATTCTGAACATGCGCGGCAAGATCGACCAGATGCAGCACGAAGTGAACGAGTTCATGGACTACGTCAAGGGCGAGCTGGCGCGCGGCGTCGGCGACTGGGAGCAGCGGCTTTCAACGGCGCTTGTGAAGTCGGCGCCAACGGATCTCGTGCGGACGACCAAACCCCGGCACGAAGCCTCGTCGTTGACGTCCGAGTCCGCCCAGAAAAAGACGTCGTAGCCTTCCGCGTTCCCATCTACAATCGATCGCGCTGACGCACATGTGTTCCATCTGCGAAGACACCGGCTGGAAGCCGATCGAGGACGGCGGCGTGCGGCGTGTCGTCCGGTGCGACTGCTGGCGTGAAACGGTCGGCCGACAGCGGCTCGATGAAGCCCGCATCCCGAGGCGCTACGAGCGCTGCGCTCTCGACGATTTTCAGGCGTACAACGAGTCCCTGAAGCGGGCGGTTCAGTTCGCCCGCCGGCTTGTGGATGACTTTCCGGCGGTCGACAAAGGCCTCTTGCTTCTGGGGCTGCCGGGCGTTGGAAAAACCCACATCGCTGTAGCCGCGCTCAAAGACGTCATTCGACGTTCCGGGGCCCACGGACTGTTCTACACGACAAGCGAGCTGCTCGCCCTATCCGGAGCACCTACGATCCGAGCATCGACGCGACCGAGTCCCAGATCCTGCGACCCGTCCTCCACGCCGAGATCCTGGTCCTCGACGATCTGCGGCCGCGAACGGACGTCCGAGTGGGTCGAAGAAATGCTGCACGTCATCGTGAATACCCGCTACAGCCAGGGGCGAATCGACGATCTTCACGACGAATCTGACCTCGAAGCCGATATCGCAGGATCCCGAATCGCTGCAGTGCCGAGTCGGCATGCGGTCTATTCGCGCCTCTATGAGATGTGCGAGTTTCTTCGATATGGATGCCGCCGACTATCGCGAGCGCCCGACGAACGCCAGCCCCGACGATCTGGCGACGATGTGGAAGCTTCGGAGCAAGACGCTGCCGGTGCGTGCGGGCCGACAGGCCCGGGCGCAGCTTCGCGAACCGCAGCGCGACGGGAAAGCGGACTTGAAGTGGCCGGGCGGAAGGGCGGGGAGCTAGGAGGAAATGTCGAATGCAAAGTGCAGAATGAAAAAATGGGGCACCTCGCACCTCGCACGGCGCACCCCGCACCGCTCGGTCTCTACATCCACGTTCCCTTCTGCTCCGCGATCTGCAACTACTGCAACTTCAACCGCGGTCTGTTCGATGCGCCGCTGAAAGCGCGGTACGTCGATGCGCTGTCGCGGGAAATCCAGTCGACGCGGCAGAGGCTGCCGGTCGACACGATCTATTTCGGCGGCGGTACGCCGTCCTTGCTGGAGCCCGAAGAAGTCGCTCGAGTCGTGGCCGCCTGCGACCAGGCGTTTGACGTGTCGGGCGATCGGGAAGTGACCCTGGAAGCCAACCCTGAATCGGTTTCCGAGGAGCGGCTTGCCGCGTACCGAAGAGCCGGGGTCAATCGCTTGAGTTTCGGTGTGCAGTCATTTCGCGATCCGGAGCTGAAACGCCTCTCGCGGCTCCACACCGCGAATCGGGCTCGAGCCGCTTTTGGCGAAGCCCGGCGGGCCGGATTCGACAACGTCAGCCTCGATCTCATGATGTGGCTGCCAGCGCAGGGCGTGGATGAGTGGCTGGCGTCGGTCCAGGCTGCCATCGAGCTCGCTCCGGAGCATTTGTCTTTGTATCTGCTCGAGGTCTACCCGAACGCGCCGCTCAAAGACGACATGGCGCGCTCTTCCTGGTCGCAGGCTCCTGACGACGACGCTGCGACCATGTATCTGACTGCGATGGAGCGGCTTGACCAGGCTGGCTACGAGCAGTACGAAATCTCCAACGTCGCGCGGCCGGGCCACAGGTCGCGCCACAACCTCAAGTATTGGACCGATGGCGAATGGCTCGGTTTCGGCTGCGGTGCACACTCGACGTTTGGCGGAGTGCGCTGGAAGAACGTGTCGGCAACCGAGGCGTACCTCGGCTGCATGGAGCGCGGCGAGTCGGTCGCCGTCGATGCGAGACCGTTTTCAGCCAGCGAGCATCTGGGCGAGGCGCTCTTTATGGGGCTGCGTTTGGCAGACGGCATCGATCTCGAGCAATTCCGTGTCCGATACGGTGTGGATGTATGGAAGCGCTATGCCGACGAACTGGAGCGCTTTCTCGAGGGCGGGCATCTGGAGCGGATGGACGACCGGCTGCGCCTCACGCGCGCGGGGATGCTGCTGGCCAACGAGGTGATGGCGGTTTTCGTTTGACGAACGAGTACGGTAGAGTAACGACCTTTCGCCAAGGAGGGCGTAATGTATCGAATTCCCATGCCGTCCCTCGGGGGCCGGTCAGGTTGGATTGCAGCAGGCGTGGTTGTCGGCACGCTGGCAACGAGCAGTCTCTACGCGCAGGCTCAACCGGCACAACAGGCCCAGGCCGCCCCGACAACTCGGGTGTTTGGATCCGATGCCGGCATGGTGCTCAACTTCATCAAAGCCGACAAGACGATGGATTTCGAGAGCGTCGTCGGCAAACTGAAGGAGGCGCTTCAGAAGAGTGCGAAGCCCGAGCGCAAGCAGCAGGCGGCGAGCTGGAAGGTGTTCAAGTCGCCCGAGCCGGCCGCGGGCGGCACCGCGTTGTACGTCTTCATCGTCGACCCGGCGGTGAAGGGTGCCGACTACACCGTGTCGAATATTCTGGCCGAGGCCTTTCCGGCCGATGCCGTGCAGACGCTCTACAAGCAGTATGCGGAGTCGTATGCATCCGGCCAGAACTTCGTGAATCTCGCGCTCGTCTCCGACCTCGGCAAGTAGCGCGAGCCGTCAGGATCGATTTGAGGATCTGAGGATTTGAGGATGTAAATTCTCAAATTCTCAAATCCTTAGATTCTCAAATTCTCAGGTCTTCAGGTCTCCTGAATCGCTCCATCACCCCACATCTTCAACCCGACGCACGCGGATGGTAGAGTCTGAACGCGATGGACTTCCGCCTGACCGATGAGCAGGAGCTGCTCCGTCGAAGCGTCCGCGAGTTTGCCGAGACCGAGATCAGACCTCACGTTCGTGAGTGGGATGCCCAGCAGCACGCGTCGGCGGATCTGACACCGAAGCTGGCCGGGCTCGGCCTAATGGGAATCCAGGTCCCCGAGTCGTACGGCGGCGCCGGCCTGTCGGCGGTGGATTACTGCATCTGCATCGAGGAACTCGCGCGCGTGGATCCCGCGATTTCGCTCTCGGTCGCTGCG
The DNA here is from genome assembly GCA_963725105.1 of uncultured Acidobacteriota bacterium. Lineage (GTDB taxonomy): Bacteria > Acidobacteriota > Vicinamibacteria > Vicinamibacterales > CAVVIG01 > CAVRXZ01. The sequence continues at coordinate 72,792 of CAVRXZ010000036.1, read as the reverse complement.
CACAATGGTCTGTGCGCTGCGCACATCCTGATGTTCGGCACCGAGGCCCAGAAGCAGGAATTTCTGGTGCCGCTGGCACGTGGCGACAAACTCGGGGCATGGGGGCTGACCGAGGCGAGCTCCGGCAGCGACGCTGCCGGAATGCGGACGACGGCCGTGCGTGACGCCTCGGATTGGATCCTCAACGGTACGAAGACCTTCACGACACACGGGGCTACCGCCGACGTGCTCGTCGTGATGGCGATCACCGACCGCGAGGCTGGAGCGAAAGGGATCAGCGCGTTCATTCTCGAACGGAACACGCCCGGACTGTCGGCCGGCAGGAAAGAAGACAAACTCGGGATGAGAGCCAGCGACACGAGCGAAGTACACCTGGATCAATGTCGTGTGACCGATGCTCGCCTTCTCGGTGAAGTTGGCCGCGGTTTCGTGAACAGCTTGCAGGTTCTGGATGCCGGAAGGATCGGCATCGCGGCGCTGGCGGTTGGACTGGCGCAAGGCGCGTACGAAGCGGCGCTCGGTTACGCACGCACGCGCCGCGCGTTTGGCCGGGCCATCAGCGAGTTTCAAGCGATTCAATGGAAGCTGGCTGACAATGCCACGCGCATCGAGGCGGCCCGGCTTCTGACGTACCGCGCGGCCTATTTCAAGGATCAGCAACGTCCGACGACGCTCGAGGCCGCCATGGCGAAGCTCTACGCGAGCGAGATTGCCGTCCGCGCCGCCGAAGACTGCGTCCAGATTCACGGCGGCTACGGCTTCGTCAAGGACTATCCGGCCGAGAAGTTCTTCCGCGACGTGAAACTGACAACGATTGGTGAAGGCACAAGCGAGATCCTCCGGCTCGTGATCGCCCGGCAGCTGCTATCTCGCTGAATCATGACTGCGCCCTCACAAGCCCTCGTCGACCGCCTGCTTGCCGGCGATGCGCGCGCCATCGCGCGGGCGATTTCGGCGGTCGAGGACGAGGGTCAGGACGGCGTGGATCTCGTGAAGGCCATCTTCAGTCACACCGGTCGTGCCTTCATTGTCGGGATCACGGGGGCGCCGGGAGCCGGAAAGAGCACACTTGTCGATCGGCTAGCGTCTGAATTCCGGAAGCGGTCGCATTCAGTAGGTATCCTGGCCATCGACCCGACGAGTCCGTTCACTGGTGGCGCCGTGCTGGGCGATCGGGTCCGGATGGGGCGCCACGCGGCCGATCCGGGCGTGTTCATCCGCAGCATGGCGACTCGAGGACAGCTTGGCGGACTGGCGCGAGCGACGGGCGACGCAGCGCTTGTGCTCGACGCGGCGGGCAAGAACATCATCATCATCGAGACTGTGGGTGTGGGGCAGGACGAAGTGGACATCGCGCGGACAGCCGACGTGTCGATCGTCGTCTTGATGCCGGGGGCAGGTGACGAGGTTCAAGCCCTCAAAGCCGGGATCATGGAGATCGCGGATATCTTCGTGGTCAACAAGGCCGATCGGGACGGTGCGGATCGGCTCGTGTCAGCGGTCGAAGCGAGCCAGTCATTGCATTCATTCGAGGCTGGCGCTTGGCGCCCTCCGGTTCTCAAGACGGTCGCGACGAGCGGTCAGGGTGTGCCGGAGCTCGTGGACGCGGTGTCGAGGTTTCGAATGCACCGCGACAACGGCCCTGGGGCAGACGCCGCGCGGCGACGTCGGTGGACGCGGGACGACCAACGCCTTCGAAGTCTCCTGTCGCAACGGTTTGTACGAATATCTGGACCGCGACGTGCTCTCGCCCGGCGAGCTGGCGGCAATCGTCGATCGCGTCAGCGCACGGGAACTCGACCCCTACACTGCGGCCGACCGCTTGCTGGCCCGCGTCCTGGGCAAACTACAATGAGCGCCCTTTGCCGCTAGCGAGTGGTTCACGACTCGGTCCGTATGAAATCGTCGCCCCGCTCGGCAGCGGCGGCATGGGCGAGGTGTATCGCGCGCGCGATCCGCGCCTCGGTCGCGACGTCGCCATCAAGATTCTCTCCGCCGGATTCTCGGCCGATCCCGACCGCCTGCGGCGCTTCGAGCAGGAAGCCCGCGCCGCCGCCGCCCTGAACCACCCGAATATCCTGGCCGTCTTCGACATCGGCACGCACGACGGCGCGCCCTACATCGTCTCTGAGCTGCTCGAAGGCGAGACGCTGCGGGAGAGCCTGGCAGGGGTTGGTTTCTCCATCCGCAAAGCGATCGACTGTGCCGTCCAGGTGGCGCGCGGTCTGGCGGCCGCCCACGAGAAAGGCATTGCGCACCGCGACCTGAAGCCGGAGAATCTTTTCCTTACGGCCGACGGCCGTGTGAAGATTCTCGATTTCGGGCTGGCAAAGCTGACCCAGCCAGAAGATGCACTCGTGGGCGCGAGCAGCCTGGCGACGACACCCGCCCAGACAGATCCAGGTGTCGTGCTCGGCACAGTCGGCTACATGGCACCCGAGCAGGTGCGCGGGATTGCGGCGGATCACCGGTCCGACATCTTTTCGTTCGGTGCCGTGCTCTGCGAGATGGTGTCGGGCCAGCGCGCGTTTCGAGGGGAAACGGCGGCCGAGACGATGACGGCGATTCTTCGGGAGGATCCGCCGGAGTTGACGACGGTCCAGCCGGCGATCCCGCCCGCGCTGGCGCGCATCGTCGGGCGCTGCCTGGAAAAGAATCCGGCCGCGCGGTTTCAGTCGACGCCGGATCTGGCGTTTGCGCTGGAGGGGCTGTCGGGATCCTCTACAGCGAGCGCTTTACGTACCATTGGTCGCCATCCCGGCGCGAAGGAACCGCGAGCGGCTGGCCTGGGGGCTCGTGGCTGCGCTCTTCGTTGCCGTTGTTGCGTTGGCGATTCCGTCCGTGCGGTATGCGCGCGAGTCCACCCCAGAGCTGCTGCAGACGCGCTTTGAGGTCCAGACGCCACCGACGAGCGATTCGGGATCCTTTGCCCTTTCACCTGACGGCCGACAACTTGCTTTCGTGGCCACGGCGGAGGGCGCGCCGCGGCTCTGGGTGCGGGCGCTCGACCAGGTGATTGCCCGGGTCCTCCCCGGCACCGACGGCGCCGCGTATCCGTTCTGGGCTCCCGATGGCAAGGCGATCGGCTTCTTTGCGAACGGCAAGCTGAAACGGATCGATCTGGCCGGGGGGGCGCCGCAAACGCTCGCCGATGCGCCGGCTGGACGGGGTGGCACGTGGAACCGCGAGGGCGTTATTGTGTTTGTGCCGACGAACACGCTCACGCTCCCGACGTCTGTCCTCATGCGTGTGGCGGCCACGGGCGGCGTGCCGACGCCGGTGACGCACCTGGCTGCAGGCCAGAGCGGCCATCGCTGGCCGGAGTTTCTGCCCGACGGCCGGCGGCTCCTGTTCTTTGTGAAATCAGACAGGCCCGACGTGCAGGGCGCGTACCTCGGGTCCCTTGACGGCGCCGAGCCGACACGCGTGCTGGCGTCAGACACCGCCGTTGTCTTTGCACCGCCCAATCTCTTGCTGTGGCTACGTCAGGACGCGTTGGTCGCTCAGCACTTCGACCCGGTGCGCGGCACACTCAGCGGCGACCCCGCGCCAGTAGCGCAGCCGGTCGGAGTCGACAACAGCGTGTGGCGCGGCGTGTTCTCGGTGTCGTCGGCCGGCGTCCTGGCGCATCGGGCCGGGAGCGGCATTCAACGGCGGCAACTCCAGTGGGTGAATCGATCGGGCACCCTGCTGGGCACGGTCGGCTCGTCGGACGAGAACGTACTCTCGAGTCCCGACCTGGCGCCTGACGGCCGGCGCGTGGCCGTGGCTCGCAACGTGGACGGAAACTACGACGTCTGGCTGATCGACGTCGGGCGCGGCGTACAGAGCCGGCTCACGTTCGACGCCGGCCTTGATATCGCGCCTCTCTGGTCACGGGATGGGCAGCGAGTGGCGTTCCTCTCCTCCCGCAATGGCGTGTTCGATCTATTTGAAAAGCCGTCGAATGGTGTCGGCGACGAGCAACCGCTGCTCGTGTCGGGGGAAGCCAAGGCGCCGCTGTCGTGGTCGCCCGATGGCCGATTCCTGCTCTACGGAAATCAGGATCCTAAGACGGGCGCGGATCTGTGGGCCCTGCCGATGTTCGGCGACCGCAAGCCGTTCCCGGTTGTGCAAACCCCCTTCGAGGAAGCGGCGGGGCAATTCTCCCCCGACGGGCGATGGGTGGTGTACCAGTCCAACGCTTCGGGGCGGATGGAGATCGACGTCCGGCCGTTTCCGGGGCCAGGCGGCCAGTGGCAGGTCTCGACGGCAGGCGGAAGCCAGCCGCGTTGGCGGCCCGACGGGAAGGAGCTGTTCTATATCGCGCCCGACGCGCGCCTGATGGCGGTGCCGATTGCCGTGGGGACGGATGGGCAAACGCTGGAGCCAGGTGCGCCGGTGCCGCTCTTCCCGACGCGGCTGGCCAGCGGTGCGAATATTCTTTCCGGCGGGTTCTCGAAGCCGCAGTATGCGGTCGCGCCCGACGGCCGGTTCCTGCTGAATACCGCCGTCGACGAAGAGACCGCGTCACCGATAACCATCGTCCTGAACTGGGACGCTGGATTGAAGAAGTGAAAGTCGTCTTGGATCATGTCGGGATCGCCGTAAAGGACCTTGCGGCCGCGCTTGCGTTCTATCGCGATGCCCTCGGCCTGGAGATCGAGGCACCTGAAGAGGTGGCGTCACAGCGGGTCCGGGCCCATTTCGTCCCGATGGGCCCGCACGGGGGCTCGGTCGACAGCTCTGGCGCCAGCCTGGAGTTGCTCGAGCCGACCGCCGCCGACTCACCAGTCGCCAGGTTTCTCGACCGGCACGGGCCCGGGCTGCATCACATCACGCTGAGAGTCGAAGACATCGACGCGGCGCTCGCGCATCTCAAGGCCAGGGGCGTCAGGCTCGTTGACGAGCAGGCGCGTGCCGGCGCGGAAGGATCGCGTGTTGCGTTCATTCACCCCTCAGCAGCGCACGGCGTGCTGGTCGAATTGAAGCAGCCCGTCTCCGCGCCGTTGGAGTCAGACAAGCCCTTCGGCGAGGCAGGTCGTCAGTCGGCGATTGCACGCTATACGCTCGGTAGTTTCGAGCTGCTTTCCGTCAACGATGGCTTCTTCGCGCTCGACGGGGGAGCCATGTTCGGCGTGGTGCCCAAGAATCTCTGGGAGAAGAAGGCGCCGGCCGACGACAGGAACCGGATCACCCTGGCCATGCGTCCGCTGATCGTGCGTGGGCCTCGGACGATGATCATCGACGCCGGCATTGGAGACAAGGAGAGCGCGCGGTTCAGTGACATCTATGCCTTCGACCGGGCACGCCATCTCGATCACACGCTGGCCGAGGCCGGTCTCTCAGTCGAAGACATCGACATCGTTCTCGCGACGCACCTGCATTTTGATCATGCCGGTGGGTTCACGCGGCGAGATGCAAGCGGACGGGTACTCCCTCGCTTTCCGCGTGCGCAGTACATCGTACGACGTGGCGAGTGGGAGGACGCGAACCATCCCCACGCCAGGAACCGGGCCAGCTACCTGCCGGACAATTACGTGCCGCTCGCCGAGGCGGGCGTACTTCAGCTGGTGGACGATGATCGAAGCATCATGCCCGGCGTACGGGTGGAGCGGACCGGCGGACACACGATGCATCATCAGATGGTCGTGATTGAATCGGGAGGCAAGACGGCGGTCTTCGTGGCGGACTTGATTCCGACGACAGCGCACGTGCCCGACGCGTGGATCATGGGCTACGACTTGTACCCCATGGACACGCTCGCTCGAAAACATGCGTTCGTGCAGGACGCGATGACGAAGGGGACTCTGGTATTCTTCGAGCACGACCCGGCAGTGGTTGCCGGCTACATCAAGAGCCGCGACGGCTCACCCGTCGTTGTTCCTGCCGCCCCGGACGTAGTGAGTGACTGTCCAGATTGGGATCATCGGGGGCAGCGGCCTGTACGACATGGCCGAGTTGACCGATCGCGAAGAGCGTGCGTTGACGACACCGTTTGGTGATCCGTCGGGGCCGTACGTCGTGGGCACCTTGCGGGGAAAGCGAGTGGCGTTTCTCGCTCGTCACGGTGTCGGCCATCGCATTCTGCCGTCCGAGCTCAACTTCCGCGCCAACATCTATGGTTTCAAGCTGCTCGGCGTAGAGCGCATCCTGTCGGCGAGCGCGGTGGGCAGCCTCAAAGAGGAATACAAGCCGCTCGACATTCTCATTCCAGATCAGTTCTACGATCGCACGAAAGGCCGGGTGAGCACGTTCTTCGGTCGCGGGCTCGTGGCGCACATCGCGTTTGCCCACCCGCTGTGTCGGATCCTGTCGGCGCTGGCGGCGGATGCCGCAGAGTCCGTCGGGGCGAAGGTGCACCGTGGCGGTACGTACATCAACATCGAAGGACCGCAATTCTCGACGCTCGCCGAATCACAGCTCTATCGATCCTGGGGGATGGACGTCATTGGGATGACCAATCTGCAGGAGGCCAAGCTGGCCCGTGAAGCCGAGATGTGCTACACGACGCTGGCGCTCGTGACCGACTACGACTGCTGGCATCCCGACCACGATTCGGTGACCGCGGAGCTGATTCTGGCGAACCTGCTCCAGAACGCCGCGACGGCTCAGAAGGCGATCGCGGAAGCGGTCGGACGCGTCAGCGGGCCCAGAACCTGCGAGTGCGCGACGGCGCTCGCCAGCGCCCTCATCACGAGGCCCGAGCTCGTGCCCCCGAACGTCAAGAAGGATCTCGAACTGATAATCGGAAAGTACGTGAAGTAGAGGTCAGAGAAACGCCAGGCACTCGTCCCAGTACTGCCGGGTGCCGTGATGAAGTCGCGCCCCCACCTGCGTGATGACCTTCTGCGCCAGGAAGCAGGCCGCGCGCGTCGCCTTCGCGGGCGGCACGCCGTGGGTGACCCCGTACAGGAACGCCCCGGCCAGCATGTCCCCCGCGCCTGTGAGATCCTTGGGCTCGCAGGGGAACGCCGGCACGTGGGTTTCGACGCCGCCGTATCGAACATGCGCGCCGCGCGGACCGTCGGTGACCACGGTTGAGGGCACTTTGTCCTTCAGCTTGGCGAATGCCTCTTCGGCGGTACCCGCGCCGGTCACCGCACGCGCTTCGGATTCGTTGCAGAAGAAGAGCGAGGCGTGCTGCAGCGCGTCATGCAGCGCGTTGCCGAAGGCGTGCACCACAAACGCATCCGAACAGGTGATTGCAATCTTGGTGTCGTGCTGTCTCGCCAGGCGGATGGCCTCGTGGATCGCCTTTTGTCCGGTCTCGGGGTTGGCGAACACGTAGCCCTCGATGAAGAGCCAGTCGGCGTTCTTGATGTGGTCTTCTTCGACGTGTCGTGCGGCCAGATGGCTCGCCACGGCCAGACACGTGCGCATCGTGCGCTCCGCATCCGGCGTCACCAGGCAGACCGACGTTCCGGTCGACTCGTTGACGATGATCGGGTTGCCGATGTCTATGCCGAGCTCCTCGAACTCGTTGACGTAGAACAGGCCGTAGCGATCGTCGCCCACACAGCCGATGAAGGCGCCCTTGCCGCCGAGCTGCGAAAAGGCGATGACCGAGTTCGCGACGGATCCGCCGCTCACGAGCTTCGGCTCGTGCTTCTGATACCGATCCAGAAGCGTCTTCTGCGCGGCGGGGTCGACGAGCTGCATACCGCCGCGCTCGAAACCGAGCGACTGGAATTCGTCCTCCGAAAGTTCGAGGAAGATGTCGACCAGGGCATTACCGAGACCGCAGAGCTGAAATGGTTTTGGCATGGGGTTGTCGTGTGCGCCGCTATTGTATCGTCGCCAGGGCCGGCACGCCGGTGACTGACGTTGTGCGTGCCGTCGCGGCGTTCGGAGCCGCTGCGGCTGCGGCCGCCGGAACGGTGACTGACGCGGCGGCTGGCGCCGACGAAGTCGCTGTGCCTGAGGGTCCGGCCTCCTGCAGGGCCTCGAAATCGACGAGCGCGAGATCGTACGCCAGGACCGCGGAAAGCTCGTTGGTCTTGGCCTGCGCCAGGTCGCGCTGAGCCTGAATCACAAGAAAGTTCGTCGACAGGCCCGCTTCGAAGCGCTTTTGCTCCGCATCCAGGCGCTGCTCGGCCAGTTCCCGAGCAACCTTGGTCGTGCCGATACGCTTCGCATTCATCTCGATCTTCCATGAAGCGTCGCGGAGCTGTAGTACGACACGTGCCTCGCTGGCCTTGAGACGCTCGTCGGCCTGCGCCCTTTCGAGCCGCGCACGGGCATGGTTGGCTTCTTCCTGGCTCTCTCCAAGCGGGTACGAAACGCTCACGCCCAGCGTCCACGTCGGATAGGCCCGGGAATAGAGCTGATTCAGAATGTTCCCAAAATCGAGACCGGGTGCGGTCCCGATGATCGTGCCCGGAAAGCCGCCCGTTCGGAGGACCTCCGTACCGCCCAGGCCGGCTGCCTGGTAGCCGGCGGTGACGCGCACGTCCGGCAGACGCTGGCTTGCGGTGTACCGGACCGTCGTATCCGAGTTGCGGATGTCGAGCCGCGCCCTGACCAGATCCGTGCGGTCGCGTCGAGCGCCCGTGATCGCCTGGTCGAGATCGGGCGGCGCGATCCCGACGGGCGGAGAGTCGACGGCCTCGAGGCGGGCGGTCCACGCGTCGGGCCGCGTGGTGTCGAGAATGAGCAGGCGCAGGCGGTCTTCGACCTGTTTGACGGCCGTCTCAGCGATGATCAGATCTTCCTCGTTCGACGCCACCTCTGCCTGGGCCGAGACCAGATCGAGCGGCGGCGCCTGCCCGACGTCGACGCGCGCCTTGTTCACACGGACGAGTTCCTGCGCGAGGTCGAGTGCCTTCTGTCGGGCCTCGACGTTGGCCTTGGCGGTAACCAGCGCCCAGTACGCGCTCTTCACGTTGGCGGTGGTGTGCACGATGCTTTCGCGAAGTCTCGTATCCGCAATGTCCCGATTGACGTGGCTCGTTGCGACCTGGAATCGGGCGGCGTCCATCGACAAGTCGCGAACCAGAGGTTGGGACACGTTCATCGACAGGCCCGACTGGAGAAGAGGGTTGTAGCTGTTCAGAAAGCTATTGCTGTCGGTGTGGACCGCGTTCCACGACAGCGTATACGACGTGCCGAACCACGGCAGACGCTGGCCGACGCCGGCGCTCGAGGTCACCGCGTCGGTGCGCGTCGCGGTGGGGAAGAGGAGGCCGGTCGGCGGCTGAAGCTGGTTGTTGCGTTGGACGCCGGTGCCCAGCGAGGGCCGGAACGCGCCCGTCGCGACGGCGACGCGGGTGTCGCTAATCTGCGGGTCGAGCCGGTCCGCACGCAGGTCGGGGTTGTTTTCGAGGGCCAGCCGGACCGCGTCATCCACGGTCAGCCGCAGCGTACCGGGTGTGGTGGCAACCGTCTGCGTAGCACCCGTCGCCGCAGTGCCCGTGATCAACATGAATGTGACAAATGTGATTCGCATGGTTCACCTGTCGTTACTCGGTCATGCCCAGCGCCTGGGCTCTCGCCGGTGCCGGCTCCGGACTCCCGGCGGGAATTTCCTTTTGCGCCCGCCGCCGCAGCCGCAGCTTCGATGCATCGTCGAACAGGGAATACGCAACCGGTGTGACGAGCAGCGTCAGCAGCAGCGCGAGCGACTGCCCGCCGAAGACCACCCAGCCGATGGCGTGATTGGTGCTTGAACCGCTGCCACGCGAGACGAGCAGCGGAATCATGCCGGCGACGAACGCGAATGTAGTCATCAGAATGGGTCGGAGGCGATCGCGGCACGCCTGAATGATCGCCTCGCGGGTGCCGAGGCCCTGCTCCCGTAGTTGGTTGGCGTGGTCGATCTGCAGAATCGAGTTCTTCTTGACGACTCCGAACAGCACCAGCAGGCCAAGGGCCGAAAGGATGTTGAGCGACTGCCTGAAGACGATGATCGACAGAAGCGCGAACGGCAGGGTCAGCGGCAGCGACAGGAGAATCGTGACGGGATGCAGCCATGATTCGAACTGCGCCGCCAGAATGAGATACATGAAGATGAGCGACAGCAGGAACGTGAGCACGAAATCCTGGCCGGCTCGGCCGAGCTGTTTCGACTGGCCGGTCAGCGCGCCCCGGTAGTCGCTACCCGCGTTCAGCTTCTGAAATTCCTCGAACAGGGCGTTTTGAACCGCCGCTTCGGAGTGCCCCGGCAGGATGTTGCAGAAGACCGTCACCTGTCGGCGCCGCGTCAGCCGGTTGATCTCGGACGGCCCTGTGCCGGGCGTGAAGTCAGCGACGTCGTTGAGCGCCACACTGCCAAGCCTTGTCGAGGGTACGGTGAGCGCGCCGATCGCCGCTTCGGTGGAGCGATCTTCAACCCGAGCGCGCAGGTGCACTTCGGTACTGTTCTCCGCCCTCGTTATACGTTGTGACCTGATCGCCGCCGACGAGCAGGCGGAGTGCTTCTGCAGCGTCTGCCACCTGGACCCCCAGGTCCGCCGCCTTGGGACGGTCGAGCACGAGAGAAAGCTCCGGCTTCCCAGGGTTCAACGACGTGTCCAGGTCCACAACCCCCGGCATCGTCTTCGCGCGGTCGACCAGTTGACGACTGATCTGCTCCAGTTTCTTCAGGTCCGGGCCGTTGACCACGAATTGCACCGTCGCGTTCTGCGAGCCGCCGCCCCCGATGTTTGCAACCTGCTGCACGGAAGTCCTGAGGTTGGCGGCGAGCGGCTTCAGCACGTCGTTGCGGACGGCCTCCATCACGACGAACTGGTCCCGCGAGCGCTCTTCGATCGGCTTCAGGCGGACGTAGATGCTGGCGAGATTTCGGGTCTTCGCGGGATCGCCGCCGACGGTCACGAGCGTGAACGCCACTTCCGACAGCTGCGCGCGGACCGCGTTGGCGACCCGATTGACGATAATCCCGGTCGATTCGAGGCTCGTTCCCTCAGGTGCGCGCACGTTGACCTCGAATTCCGACTGATCGTCCTGCGGGATGAAGTTCTTGTTGGCCAGCATGAAGAGCGGCACGCTCGACAGCAGCACCAGCACTGCGACGCCCGCGACGAGGGACCGGTGCGCCATGGACCATTCGAGCATCCGTGTGTAGGTGCGATCGATCGCACGGAAGAAGGCCTGGTCTTTCGAGGAGTGTTTCTTCTTGGTCGCCACGCTGCTACTTTGAGCCAGCGTGCCGCGAGAGTCGGCGTCAGCGTGAAGCTGACCACCAGCGACACCATGATGGCGAACGCCATCGTCAAGCCGAAGCTCTTCATGAAACGCCCGACGATGCCGCCCATGAAGCCGACCGGCACGAAGATCGCGACGAGCGAGAGCGTGGTCGCCAGAACGGCGAGGCCGATCTCCTTGGTCGCCTCAATTGCGGCCTCGAGCTGGTTCTCGTGCTTTTCCTCGATGAATCGGTAGATATTCTCCAGCACGACGATTGCATCATCGATGACGATGCCGACGGAAAGTGTCAGCGCCAGCATCGTCAGCATGTTCAACGTGAAGTCCATGTACCACATCAACCCGAACGTCGCGATGATCGACGTGGGGATGGCGATCGCGGCAATGATCGTGGACCTCAGGTTCGTCAGGAAGATCAGGACGACGACTGCAGCGAGAATCGAGCCGACGATCAGATGTTCCTCGACGTTGCGAATCGAGGCCTGGATGAAATCAGACTGATCGCGCACGACGCGCATGTCGTAGCCGTTCGGCAGACCTGCTTTCACGGCCTCGAGCCGCTCCTTGATCGCCCGTGCAACCTGCACCGTGTTCGTCCCGGACTGCTTGCGGATGTTGAGGATCACCGTGTCCTGGCCGTTGATGTTGGTGATCGAGTCGGTGTCGGCCTGCCCGTCCTCGACCCGGGCGACATCGTTGATGTGCACGGGGTGGCCGTCCCGCTCGCGGATGACGACATCGCCAAATGCCGTGACGCTGGCCAAACGGCCGCGCGTTCTGAGCGTGAGCGAATGGGACCCCTGGTCGACGCGTCCGCCGGGTACCTCGATGTTTTCGGTCTGCAGCGTGCGCGCGACGTCGTTGACCGTCAGGTTGTAGGCGCGCAGGCGATCCGCATCGAGCCAGATGTTCACCTGGCGCTGCCGGCCGCCGAGGACGAGCACCTGCCCGACGCCGTCAACGCTTTCGAGCTGGCGCCGCACCGTCTTGTCGGCGTATTCGGTCACGTCGCGAATGGGTCGATCGGCGCTGAGCGTGACGCTCAGGACCGGCGCGGCGTCCGGATCGATCTTGTCGACCCGCGGCTGCTGGACCGTCCTCGGCAGCAGCGGCAGGACACCGTTGATCTTGTCGCGCACCTCTTGCGCAGCGATGTTGGTGTCCTTCTCCAGCTGAAAACTGATCATGACCTGCGAGACGCCTTCCGAGGAGACGGAGCGGAGCTCGTCGATCCCGCTGATCGTGTTGACCGCTTCCTCAACCTTGTCGGTGACCTCTGTTTCAATCTGCTCGGGCGACGCGCCGGGCTGGATTGTCGTCACGATAATCGTGGGGAAATCGATCTTCGGAAAACGGTCCACGCCAAGACGCGTGAAGCCGAAGATGCCCACTACGGTCAGCGACAGGATGAGGACCGACGCGAAGACCGGTCGTTTGACGCAGAGAGCCGCGAGCCATTGCATAGAGCACCCTCGAGAAGGCTGGACGGAAAACGCTTAGTTCGTGACCGCGGCTCCATCGGCGAGCTGGGCGACGTTGCTGGTCGCGACGCGCTCCCCGGCTTGAAGTCCGTTTATGATTTCCACCTGCGTATCGAGCGTCTGGCCGACGTTGACAATCCGTTCCTCGACGCGATCGCCCTTGACGACATATACGCGATTGACGCCTCCCGCACTGCGGACAGCCGTCGCTGGTATGACGACGGCCGGTGTCGGCTTGGGTTCCTGAATCTTCGCTGTCGCAAACAATCCCGGCTTCAGCACATTATCCGGATTGGGCATGACCGCTTCGATCGTCAGCGCTCGTCGATCCACCTGCAAGGTCGGCGAGACGTATCGAATCGTGGCGTCGAACTGACGGTCTGGATACGCGTCGACTTCGAAGGTGATCGGCTGGCCGGCCGCGACCGCGGAAATGAACTGTTCGGGCACGGTCAGCTGCACTCGGAGCGGATTGATCCGCACGACGACCGCCACTTTCATGCCGCGGTTGACGTAGTCGCCAGCCGACACGAGGCGCTCGGCGATCAAGCCATTGAACGGCGCCCGCACGACGGTGTCCGCGAGCGCCTTGCGCGCCATCGCGACGCGAGCCCGAGCCGCCTGCAGCGACTGATAGAGCTGTGCGGCGCCATTTTTGGCCGCTTCGTACTGCTGCCGCGCCGCCTCCATCTGGGTCCGCCGCTGATCGAATTCGGACTGCGACACGACACGCTGGTCGAGCAGGGAGCGGATGCGATTGAACTCGCTTTGCGCAAGCTCGAAGGATGCTTTTGCGTTCTGGACTTCAGGGACGGCGTTGACGTCGAACGGCGCGTCAGCTGTGAAACCTAGTCGCGCTTCGATCTGCGCCGCGTTGGCCTCGGCCTCTCTTACCTGCGCCTCGGTTTCGGTCGACGAAATGCGAATGAGGGTGGCGCCGGCCGAGACTGCCGTGCCGCGCTCGATTGGCGTAGCGATGACGCGACCCGCCGTTTCGGCGGCGACGTCGGCCTGCTCTTCGGCCACCAGTGTGCCCGTAGCCCGAATAAACCGCGTGATGGATTGTTCGGCCGCTGCTGCGGAGGTAACCGTGATACGGGCTACCGCGGTGTCGCGGTCCTTGCTCTTGCTCTCGGCGCCGCACCCGCCAGAAAGCAGCAGAACTCCCAGCAGCGATCCAATCCCCAGGCTCGTTCCCATGACGCGATTCATCTCACGACTCCTATCTCGCTGGCCTCAAGCTCCTCGACGGCGTTGAGCGGGACAGTTGTGGCCCGCAAGGCCACACCGGTCTGCAATCCGGCAATGACGACGTTGATGGCATCGCGGGCGAGCTCGTCGGCAATAGCCGTCGGGCCACGATCCGACAAGCGCATGCCGGCGGCGCCGAGCACGGCGATGACCAGCAGGTGAAACGCAATCAGCGGGTTGACGGACGCTGGCAGCAGCTTGGCGTCCATGCACTGCTGAATGGTTTCGACAATGTGCCGCTTGTTGTCGCGCGCGAAGCTGAAGCGCTGGTACTCGCGGACGATGCGAGGCACGGATCGGTCCACGAACATCAGCGTGAAGTACTGCGGGTGATTGCGGCTGAATTCGTAGAAGTTCCAGAAGGCCGCACGGAGACGATCGAGCGGCTCCAGCGGCTTGAGCGTCTCGACATCCGCCGCCAGCAGCCGAAACCCTTCCTCAGCCAGGGCGAAGAAGATGTCGTCCTTGCTCGGGAAGTAGCTGTAGATGGCGGCGGGGCTGTACTCGATCCGTTCGGCAATCTTGCGGATGGAGACCTGCGGATAGCCCTCGGTGACGAACAGCTCGCGAGCGGCGTCCAGAATAGCCCGGCGCACCGCCTCCCGGTCCCGCTCTTGTCGTTCCTTAATACCCATGACTCTATGGTAAGTGAACAGTGTTCAATTGTTCAACGTTGTTAGACGCAAAAACAAGCCAGGAAGGTTCCGATCATGGTAAATGTTTGTAAAGCATGCCTTTCATTGCACTTCCTCGCTGAAGCAGCAGTGCAGACGCGCGAAGTTCCAGCCGACTTTGGCGTTCAAGGTAAACTACCGGGTCGTGTCTGCCGCAACCGGCGCCCGTACCCAGCCCCTGTCGCCCGTCTTGCTGTGTGTGGCCGCTTGGGCCGTGCCCGGGGCCGGGCATTTGTGGCTGGGCCGGCGCTCCAAGGGCCTGCTCTTCCTTGCGGCTCTAGTCCTCATGTTCACGATCGGGCTGGCGATCCACGGGCAGCTCTTTTCATTCGGCGCTTCCGAACCGCTCGGCAGTCTGGCCGCGTTTGCCAACCTCGGGATCGGTATCGTGTACTTCGTCGCGGTCGCACTCGGGTACGGCGCGGGCGATGTGCGCGCCGTCAGCTACGAGTACCGGCAACACGTTCCTGATCGTGGCCGGACTCCTCAACCTCCTCGTCGTCATCGACGCGTATGACGTCGCCCTCGGCCGGAAGTGATGCGCAGTTATCTGCTCCTGCTGATCGTGTTCTCGACGCTCGTATCGCTGGTGTTCGCGCTGTTGACGAAGGATGATGTCCGCGAGCAGATCAGATTTGGCGGCCTGCTGTTCGCAGGATTCCTGGTGTCAGCCTTCCTGATTGGCTGGCTGATGTACCCGTTCCCGCTGTAGACGCGGGAAGCTCGGGGGTGACGGCAATGGCTTACGACAATCTTGTGCTCGATCGGGACGGCGCCGTCGCGATCGTGACGATCAACCGCCCCGCTGTACTGAACGCCATCAATGCCCCGACGCTGGAGGCGCTGCGGCAGATCATGATCGATCTGAAAGCCGACGACGGCGTTCGTGCGATTATCGTGACGGGCGCTGGCGATCGCGCGTTCGTGGCGGGCGCCGATATCAACGAGCTGGCGGTACAGACGCCGACGGGCGGCCGCGAACACGCCCTGAAAGGGCAGGCCGTGTTTGACCTGATCGAAAATCTCGACAAGCCGGTCATCGCCGCGATCAATGGCTACGCCCTCGGGGGCGGCTGCGAACTCGCGATGGCCTGCACGCTCCGGCTGGCGGCGGATACAGCGAAAATCGGGTTGCCCGAGATTACCCTGGGTATTCTGCCGGGCTACGCCGGCACACAGCGGCTGTCGCGGCTCGTCGGAAAGGGCAAGGCCATGGAGCTCATTCTGACGGGGGCGCCTGTGACCGCGGAGGAAGGTGTTCGGATCGGTTTGGTCAATCGGGTTGTCCCGGCCGCGGCGTTGATGACCGAGGCGCGGGCGCTGGCGGCTCAGCTGGCCAGGCAGGCGCCGATTGCCACACGCTACATCATCGCCGCCATCAACAAGGGGCTCGAAATGCCATTTGCCGAAGCGTGCGTCTTCGAGGCCACGCTGTTCGGGCTGGTCGCGTCGACGGCCGACATGCGGGAGGGCACCAGGGCCTTCCTCGAAAAACGGAAGCCCCTCTTCACGGGAAGATGACCAGATTCTATGAGGGTCATTGAAGGGCACGGTTCGCCGGCGGGGCTCCGGGTCTCGTTGATTGTGTCGCGCTACCACGACTTCGTCACCGATCGTTTGCAGGCGGGGGCGCTCGCCGCATTGGCGGACGCGGGCGTCGACGACAGTCATGTCACGGTGGTTCGCGTGCCTGGCGCCTTCGAGATTCCCCTGGCCGCACACCGGGCCGCCGCCAGCGGCCAGTTCGACGCCGTCGTCTGCCTCGGGTGCATCGTCCGGGGTGAGACGCCGCATTTCGAGTACCTGGCGTCTGCGGTGTCGAACGTGCTCGCGACCGTTGCGGTCACAACCGGCGTTCCCATGACATTTGGCGTGTTGACGACGAACTCCATTGAAGAGGCGATCGAGCGCGCCGGCGAGGGGCCGGCGAACAAGGGATGGGAGGCTGCGGTCGCGGCAGTCGAGCTGGCGGGCGTTGTTGCCCAGCTTGGCCGTTCCAAGTGAAGACAAGGGATGGCGCGGTGGGGCCCCGCGAGCCGTGAAGAAAGACTGGAGGCGTCTGGCTCGCGAGGCGGCGCTGCAGATTCTCTACTTGCGGGACGTGGGCGACGTGGACCTGGATCGCGCGGTCGAGACGCTCTTCGCGCACCAATGGCCTGACGAGGGGCCGCCGCCCGACAACGTGCGGGAACTGGCGTTGACGCTGGCTCGCGAGACAGTAACGCGGCTCGACGCCATCGACGAGCTAATCGCTGCGACGACAGAACGTTGGCGGCCGGATCGGATGCCCGTCGTCGATCGTTTGATTCTGCGAATGGCCGTCGGCGAGCTCCTGAGCCAACCGACGCCGCAGCCAGTAGTGATCAATGAAGCGCTGGAGCTGGCGCGCACGTTCAGCACGGAAGACGCGGTGAAATTCATCAACGGGATGCTCGACGCCATTCGTCAGAAACTCGCGCAGCCTCAGGGTTCTTGAATCGTCGGATGACTGGTCGTATGTCCTCTCAGGAAGAACAGATCGCGCAGCGTCGGGCGAACCTCGAGGAGCTCGTCAAGCTCGGGGTGGATGTTTATCCGCACAAGTTCGCCCGGCGTCATGCCATTTCGGAGCTGACGGAGCGTTGGGCGGCGCGGAGCCGCGAGGCGCTCGAGGCCGAGCGCATCGAGACGGTCACGAGCGGGCGGATTCTCGCGATCCGGTCGTTTGGCAAGGCGAACTTCCTTGTGCTGTCCGACGGTCGCTCCCGAATCCAGGTCTATATTCGCCAGGACTCGATGCCTGAGCTCGATTTCCGGATCGCCAAGCTGCTCGATTTTGGCGACTGGGCTGGCGTCGAGGGCCACCTGTTCCGGACCAAGACCGACGAGTTCACCATCTGGGCGTCGCGCGTTTACTTCCTGGCGAAGTGTCTGCTTCCGCTGCCGGAGAAATGGCACGGCCTGACCGACATCGAGGTCCGGTACCGCCAGCGCTATCTCGACCTCATTGTCAATCCCGACTCGCGTCGCGTGCTCGAAACGCGAAGTGCGGTGGTCGCCGCGCTCCGCAGCTTCATGACGACGCGTGGCTACGTCGAGGTGGAGACGCCGATGATGCAGGCGATTCCGGGCGGCGCGAACGCCAGGCCATTCGTCACGCATCACAACACCCTCGATATGAAGCTTTACCTACGGATTGCGCCGGAGCTCTATCTAAAGCGCCTGACGGTCGGCGGGCTTGAAAAGGTGTTCGAGATCAACCGCAATTTCCGGAACGAAGGGATTTCGACACAGCACAACCCTGAGTTCACGATGCTCGAGTTCTACGAGGCCTACGCCGATTACCACGATCTGATGGTCATGACGGAAGACATGCTCACGGGCATCGCGACGAGCGTCCTTGGCTCCGATCGCATCAAGTTCGGCGCCCATGAAGTCTCTCTTCGGCCGCCGTTTGCCCGCGTCCGACTGCGCGATGCGGTCCTGGAGGCTGCCGGACAGCGGTTGGGCGAGCGCATCGATCCCCGGGATCTGCGTCAGCGCGACGCCGCGGTGGCACTTGCGGGTCGGCTTGGCTGTAGCATCCAGGCCGGCGACGGACCGGGGAAAATCACCGCCGGTTTATTTGAAGCGCTCTGTGAGGATCAGCTGATTCAGCCGACCTTTGTCTACGACTTCCCAACCGAAGTGTCGCCGCTCGCCAAACAGAGGGCTGATGATCCGGACACGGTGGAGCGCTTCGAGCTGTACATCGGCGGATTCGAGATTGCGAACGCGTTCAGCGAGCTCAATGATCCGGTCGAACAGCGTCGGCGCTTCGAGGACCAGCTGAGTCGTCGCGAGCGCGGCGATCTCGAAGCGCACGAAATGGACGACGACTACATCCGCGCGCTCGAGTACGGGTTGCCGCCGACGGGTGGGGAAGGGGTCGGCATCGATCGACTCGTGATGCTCTTGACCAACAGCCCGTCGATTCGCGACGTGATTCTGTTTCCGCTCATGCGCAGCCGAGACTAACGACCAACGACCAACGACCAACGACTAACGACCTTAACGACCATGCCCTTCGAGCTCTACGTTGCGCTTCGGTATCTGGTCGCGAAACGGAGACAGGCGGGAATCTCCGTGATCTCCCTGTTGTCGATCCTCGGGGTGACGGTCGGCGTCATGGCGGTGATCGTGGCGTTGGCATTGATGACCGGCCTGCAGCAGGAGCTGCGGGATCGCATTCTCGGATCCCAGGCGCATGTGTACGTCTGGAAGCCCTCGACTGGCATCGGGGACTATCGCGCCGAAGCCGAAAAGCTGCTGCGTGTGCCGCACGTCGTGGGCGCCGCGCCGGCGATTCTCGGTCAGGCGCTTGCCTTTGTGGCTGGGGAGACGACACCCATTCAACTCAAGGGCATCGATCCCCGGTTCGAGTCCCGGGTAACCGACATTGCGTCCGCGATGCGCAGCGGAAGTCTGGCTGGCCTCGATGAGGAAGGCGGCAGCGGTGTCGTCCTCGGCAAGGAGCTCGCCGAAAAACTCCGCGTCAAGGTGGGCGACGACATCTCCGTGCTGACGCCACAGGGCACGCTTTCGCCGATGGGGCTGTTTCCCCGGACGAGGCGGCTGCGTGTGGTCGGCACGTTCAGCCTCGGCTGGTACGAGTTCGATACGACGTTCGGCTTCGTCTCGCTTGATGTCGCCAAGCGTCTGTTCGACAAGACCACCGTCGACCTCATGCAGTTGCGGGTCGACCGCATCTACGACGCGCCGCAGATTGCCGAATCGATCGCGTCCCAATTCGGTTCGGACTACTACGTGCAGGACTGGGGCGATATGAACCGGTCGTTGTTCGACGCGCTCTGGCTGGAGAAAGTCGCTGTCTCACTTGCGATCGGTCTCATTGTCGCGGTCGCGGCCTTGAACATCATTGTGTCGCTCATCCTGCTGGTGATGGAAAAGCACCGGGACATCGCCATCCTGAAGACGATGGGTGCGTCGCCGGGCAGCGTCATGGCCATCTTCGTGATGCAGGGATTCATCATCGGGACGGTCGGCACGACCGTTGGTGCGATTGCCGGCGTCGCGCTCGCACACGTCCTCGACAAGTACAAGCTGATTCGTGCCTCGGTGGACGTGTATCAGGTTTCTTATATGCCATTCCGCGTGCTGCCCTTCGATTTCGCGATGGTCGTGCTGGCCGCCATTCTGGTCTGCTTCGTGGCGACCATCTACCCCTCGACACAGGCGTCGCGCCTCAAGCCGGCCGAAGCACTGCGATACGAATGACATGTCTTTTCTTGTTGCGAGGAGCCTTCGCAAGAGCTACGTCGCCGGCGGAAAGACACTTCCGGTGCTGCGCGACCTGGACCTGTCGGTCGAAGTCGGCGAGATGGTCGCGGTGATCGGCGCGTCTGGGGTGGGGAAGAGTACCCTGCTGCACGTGCTGGGGGGGCTTGATCGAGCCGACGGCGGTTCGGTGTCGGTCGGGACGACCGATCTGACGGCATTGTCGGAGGGGGCGCTCGTGGCGTTCCGGAACACGCAAGTCGGGTTTGTCTTCCAGTTTCATCACCTCCTGCCGGAATTCAGCGCCCTCGAAAACGCCGCGATGCCCGCGCGGATCGCCAGGCGTCCTGCGGCGGAGGCGCGGCAGCGGGCGGCGGACCTGCTGGGGCGCGTCGGGCTTGGCGATCGCCTGGGGCACCGGCCGGGCATGCTGTCAGGAGGGGAGCAGCAGCGCGTGGCCGTCGCGCGCGCCCTGATCATGAGGCCCGCGGTGCTGCTGGCCGACGAGCCGACCGGCGACCTGGATGAACAGTCCGCCGACATGCTCCATGAGCTGCTTCGGGACATGCATGCGAGTTATCATCTGACGTCGGTCATTGCGACCCACAATCCCCGGCTTGCGGCTGCCTGCGACCGTGTCTTACGGCTCCACGAGGGACGACTGAGCGCCGCCTGAAAGGATCTGACGTGAAATCAGCGATCGAGATTGCGAACACTGCCGAGCTGCGGCCGATTACCGAAATTGCGGACGCGGCCGGCATTCTTCCAGACGAATTGGTGCCGTACGGCCGCGATCGCGGCAAGGTGAAGTTGTCGATCCTGGATCGGCTGGCGTCGCACCCCGACGGCAAGATGATCATCGTGACCGCCATTACGCCAACGAAGGCCGGCGAAGGCAAGACCACGACGAGCATCGCGCTCACTCAGGGCCTCGGACGGATCAACAAGAAAGTGATGCTGTGCCTGCGCGAGCCGTCCATGGGACCGGTGTTCGGTGTGAAGGGAGGCGGCACAGGTGGCGGCTATTCGCAGGTGATGCCGATGGAGGAGATCAACCTCCACTTCAACGGCGATTTTCATGCCGTGACCTCGGCGCACAGCCTGCTGGCGGCGGCGCTCGATGCGTCCATCTTCAACGGCAACCCTCTGCGGATCGATCCGTTGAGCGTGACGTGGCCCCGTACAGTGGACATGAACGATCGCGAGCTGCGCTACAGCGTGATCGGGTTGGGCGGCAAGACGCATGGGATCCCGCGCGAAAACGAGTTCGTCATCACGGCCGCGTCTGAAGTCATGGCGGTGTTTGCGCTGGCCAGCGATCTCAAGGATCTTCGCCGCCGCCTCGGACGAATCGTGGTGGCGTCCACGTACGACGGTGTGCCGGTGACGGCCGAGCAGCTGCGGGTCGCCGGCGCGATGACCGTCATCATGAAGGACTCGATCAAGCCCAACCTGGTCCAGACGCTCGAAGGGCAGCCCGTGTTGGTGCATGCCGGGCCGTTCGGCAACATCGCGCACGCCAACAACTCGATCATCTGCGATCGCATCGCGCTCAAGCTGGCCGACTACGTGATCACCGAGGCCGGCTTCGCCAGCGATCTGGGATTTCAGAAGTTCTGTGACATCGTGTGCCGCACGGGCGGCTTCGCGCCAAGCGCCGCGGTGCTCGTCACGACGGTGCGCGCGACCAAGTCGCACGGCGGCAAGGCATTCAATGTCCTGGCGCAGGAGGATCTCAACGCGGTGCGCGCAGGCATCGACAACCTCACCGCCCACATCCAGATCGTCCGGCGCTATGGCCTGCCCTGCGTCGTGGCCGTCAATAGCTTCCCGACGGACTCCGAGCGTGAAGTCGCGCTGCTCAAGGAGCTGGCGGGGAAGGCTGGTGCCGAGACCGTGGTCGTCCACGAGGGGTTCGTGCGGGGCGGTGCAGGAGCCGTCGAACTGGCCGAAGCCGTCGTCTCGGCGTGCAAGAAGCCGAACACGTTTTCGTTCCTGTCGCCGAACGACACGCCGGTCGTCCAGCAGATCGAGGCCATCGCGAAGGAACTCTATGGGGCGGCCAGCATCGACCTGCAGATGCAGGCGCAGAAGGATCTCGACCGGATTGAAAAGTTGGGCCTCGGCCACTCCCTCGTCTGCATGGCGAAAACCCATCTGTCGTTGTCCCACGATCCGGCGCAGCGGAATCGCCCCCGGGAATTCGTGCTCCCGGTTCGTGGCCTCGTGCCGAGCGCCGGCGCCGGGTTCGTCGTGGCGCTCTGCGGCGACATGCAGCGGATGCCGGGTCTCGGGAAGACGCCCGCGTTCATGAACATTGATATCGACGACGAGGGGCGGACGGTCGGGCTGTTCTAGGCGGTTCGGGTGTTGGGCCGAGAACCCTCACGGCAGCAGTGAGTTAAGTGAGCGGCCAGTTGGGGGAAACTCTGGCGATGCCGTATAATGCCACTAAGGAATGCGGCGCGATATGAGCTTGTCGGCCTTCACCTAGGACCCCGGATGTTCGAACGGTACACGGAACGAGCGCGTCGGGTACTCTTCTTTGCACGTTACGAGGCGACCCAGCTCGGGAGCATTTCCATCGAGACCGAGCACCTGCTGCTCGGGCTGATCCGCGAGGGCAAGGGGCTGACCAGCCGAATCTTTGCCCGGTCGCACCTCTCACTCGACAACATCCGCAAGGAAATCGAAGGTCGTACGGTGTTCCGCGAGAAGGTCTCCACGTCGGTGGAGCTGCCGCTCTCCGCCGAAACCAAGCGAGTCCTGCAGTTTGCCGCGGAAGAGGCCGATCGGCTGCTCCACAACTACATCGGGACCGAGCATCTACTGCTGGGCATCCTTCGCGAGGAGCGATCGGTCGCGGCGTCGGTCCTCATGGAAAAGGGCATGCGCCTCAACTCGGTCCGCGAGGACATCGTTCAGCTTCTGAACGAGAAGACGACGCTGACGCGCGTCAAAGAGACGCCGCTGCTCGCCGAGTTCAGCCGCGACTTGACCGATTCGGCGATGAAGAATCAGCTCGACCCGCTCGTGGGTCGCGAGCACGAGGTGGAGCGGGTCCAGCAGGTCCTGTGCCGCCGCACGAAGAATAACGCGGTGTTGATCGGGGAGCCTGGTGTCGGCAAGACGGCGATTGTCGAAGGGCTCGCGCAAAAGATCGTCTACGGGGACGTCCCGCACTTCCTGGCGGACAAGCGGATCCTCGCGCTCGATATTTCGCTGATTGTGGCCGGAACAAAATATCGCGGGCAGTTCGAGGAACGGCTGAAGGCGATCATGAAGGAGCTGACCGACAGCCCCAACATCATCGTCTTCATTGACGAGCTGCACACGCTCGTGGGTGCCGGCTCGGCGGAAGGCTCGCTGGACGCGGCGAACATCCTGAAACCTGCGCTCTCCCGCGGCGAGATTCGCTGCATCGGCGCGACGACGCCGGCGGAGTACCGGAAGTACATCGAAAAAGACCGCTCGCTCGAGCGGCGCTTCCAGGCAATCAAGGTCGATCCTCCCGGCGAGCGCGAGACGATCGAGATTCTGCTCGGCGTCAAGGATCGGTACGAAAACTTCCATCACGTCGAATACACCCAGGAAGCCATCGAGGCCGCCGTTTATCAGTCGAACCGTTACATCACGGATCGGTTCCTGCCGGACAAGGCGATCGACCTGGTCGACGAAGCCGGGGCGCGCGCCAAGCTACGCGAGGCCGGGTTCAGCGAGGAGTTCGGCGAAATCAACAAGAGCATCCGCGTGGCGGTCGAGCAGATGGAAAGCGCGGTGTCGCAGAAGGACTTCGAGAAGGCCCAGTTCTACCGCGAGCAGGAAGTGACGGCCCGCGAGAACCTGCAGTTCGTGCGCGAGAAGTTCGACGTGAAGTCGAGCGCTCGCCGGGTTGTCGTTGGCAAGCAGGAAATCGACGAAGTCGTCTCGAAATGGACGGGTGTCCCGATTGCGTCAATCAATCAGGACGAAGGCGACAAGCTGCTTCGGATGGAAGGCGAGCTGCACCGCCGCGTCGTCAGTCAGGACAAGGCGATCTCGGCGATTTCACGTGCCATTCGGCGCTCGCGCGCCGGCCTCAAGAACCCGAATCGTCCCGTGGGCAGTTTCGTGTTCCTGGGACCGACCGGCGTGGGAAAGACCGAGCTGGCGAGGGGCCTGGCGAATTTTCTGTTCGGCAGCGATCACGCGCTCATCCGCTTCGATATGTCCGAGTACATGGAGAAGCACTCCGTATCGAAGCTGATTGGCTCCCCGCCGGGCTACGTCGGGCACGAAGAAGGCGGCCAGCTGACCGAGAAGGTGAAGCGCAATCCGTACTCAGTCGTGCTGCTCGATGAAATCGAGAAGGCGCATCCGGACATCTTCAATATCCTGCTGCAGGTATTCGAAGACGGCCATCTGACCGATGGCCTCGGAAACCGGGTGAACTTCAAGAACGCCATCGTGATCATGACGTCGAACATCGGGGCCCGGTTCATTCAGAAGCGGAGCTCGCTCGGCTTCCAGTCCGCGGACAGCGGGGACATCGCCAAGAGCGTCTCGGACATGGTTCTGGGCGAGGTCAAGCGGACGTTCAATCCCGAGTTCATCAACCGGATCGACGAGATCATCGTCTTCGAGGCGTTGACCGACGAGGATCTCCGGCTGATCATGGGGCTGCTGGTCACGCAGCTGAACGACAACCTGACCGACCGGAAACTGAAGATCATCCTGACGCCTGAGGTGATCGACTGGATTATCGAGATCACCTGCAAGGATCGATCGTACGGCGCGAGGCCATTGCGGCGGGCGATTCAGCGATATGTCGAGGACCCGCTGTCCGAAGAACTGATTCGCGGCCACCTTCGCGGCGGCGAGGTCGAGGTGTACCTTGAGGCCGGTCAGCTCGCCTATCGGCCCGCAGGGGAACCGGCCGCGGGTCGCAAGCTCGCCTGACAGCGTGGGAAGGCATGGACAACCAGACGGCGAAGGCCGATGCCGGCTGGGCTGCGTCTAATTGTCGGTAGCGTCACGAGTTCCTGACAGAGTTCCGTTCATGAAAGCCGGTCGATGCTGAAGCCGTTTGCCGCGTTGGCGCTTGGCACTGCGCTCGCGGGAGGGGCACCCGCGTTCGCGCAAACCGCGCCAGCCTCAGGATTTGGACCGGCCGCGACCATCTGCGGGCAGGACGTACCCCCGCCGGCGGCGCAGCCGCCGGCCGGCTCCGGCCCGGTGGTGTATCTGCTGGCGCCCTGCTGGGAAGCGCAGGGCAATCAAACCGTCATCGAATTCGCCACGTATCTTTATTACATCCAGCTCAAGACAAGCCGGCCGCGGGAAGGCGCGTGGATTCCGTTCGACGATACGGCTGAGAAGACCATTCTCGAGGACTTCCACCGGCTCTGGAACACCAACTTCCTCGACAACCTCTGGATTGATGTGCGCGACTACACCTTTGCCAACGGCGTGATTGGCAAGATGGTCACCTACAACATGGAGGAGCGGCAGCGCGTCAAGAACGTCGAGTACACCGGCTCGAAGCAGCTCGAGAGCACCAAGATCGACGAGAAGCTGAAAGAGCTGGACCTCCAGATCCGTCTGGATACGTTCATCGATGCCGGCCTGGTCCGGAAGGTGGCGGGTGTGGTGCAGGCGATGATGAAAGAAAAGGGCTTTCAGCTCGCCGAGGTGGCTCCCGAGATCAAGGAGCTTCCGTCAGGACCAAAGCTCGTCAATCTGACGTTCAAGATTGACGAGGGACCGAAGATCAAAATCCGCAACGTCGACTTCATCGGGAACAAGAGTGTCGCCAGCGCCACGCTGCGCCGCCAGATCAAGGAAAACAAACAGCGCGTCTGGTACATCAAGATGTTCACCGGGCACGCCACCTACCAGGAGATGAAGTTCGACGAGGATGCCGACAAGGTGGTGGAGTATTACAGGGACAACGGGTACATCACGGCCCGCGTCGGGCAGCCCGAACTGGTCGTTGTCAACAATTCGAAAGACAAGAAGACCCGCCTCGTCGATCTGAAGGTTCCGGTCACGGAGGGGAATCGGTACAAGGTCGGCGATTTCACCTTCGACGGCAACACCGTCGTCAAAGCCGATGCCCTGCGCCCGCTCTTCAAGCTGTCGGGAGGCGAATACTACAGTGAGAAATCGATCCGGAAGGGTCTCGAAAAGGTCCGGGACCTCTACGGAGGTGGCGGGTACTACGAATTTGCGGGGTACCCAGACTACAAGTTCCGCGATCAGCCCAACCCGGCGGAGCCCGAGACGCCGGATGCGCTGAAGGCCGTCACGACCAAGCCCGAAACCGGGCCTCCGATTGTCGACGTCGTCATGCGGTTTCAGGAAGGCAAGCAGTTCTTCGTCAACCGCATCACGTTCACCGGCAACCACACGACGCGCGACAACGTGATCCGCCGAGAGATCCGCCTCGTCGAAGACGGCGTCTTCAACACGGAAGCGCTCAAGTTCAGCATCAAGAGGCTGAATCAGCTCGGCTACTTCAAGCCGCTCGAGGGCGGCAAGGATGTCGACGTCCAGAAAACGCCCGGCGTAGACAACAAGGTCGACGTGAAGGTGAAGCTCGAGGAGCAGAACCGGAACCAGATCTCGTTCGGCGCCGGCGTGTCCGAATACGACGGATTCTTCGGACAGGTATCATTTTCGACGTCAAACTTCCTGGGGCGCGGCGAGAGCCTGACGTTATCGGCGCAGTCCGGGTCGCGTGCGCAGCAGTACCAGCTCGCGTTCACGGAACCGTTCCTCTTCGATCGCAATATTACGGGCGGCTTTGACGTCTTCAAGCGCACGATCCGCTATATCGGCATGTATACGCAGCAGTCGACGGGATCGGTGGTCACCTTCGGGTATCCGCTGGCAGGTTTCACGCGCCTGTTCACGAACTACAGCTACGAGCGGACGCGAATCAGCGAGATCAACGACTTGTACCTGGATCCGATCGTGCTGGCCAACAATCCATATCTGCGCGACTCCTTGCTTGTCGCGCAGGGCGGCGATCGCGTGGTCAGCAAGGTTGTGCCCAGCCTTGTTCACAATACTGTGGACAATCCGATCACTCCGACCACGGGCCGTCGCTACACACTATCCGTTGATCTGGCGGGCCTTGGGGGCAATACCAACTTCTACAAGCCGAGGGTTGAAGGGATCTGGTTCTTCAAGCAGAACACCCGGATGTCGCTCGGCTTCCGGGCCCAGCTGGCGTACATCCACACTTTCAATGAGTCACAGCCCTTACCGATTTTCGAAAAAATGTTCCTCGGGGGGGAATACACCATCCGGGGCTTCGACCTTCAGAGGATTGGGCCGTCGGATTGCAAACCGGGTCTGTCCCGGGCACTGGGCACGTGCACAGGCCTCGTACTGGGCGGCAACAAGAGCCTGCTGTTCAACATTGAAGAGCTCATTGCGATCGCCGGTCCGGTTCGCCTGGTGCTCTTTTACGACGTTGGCGCGGTTGAGCCAGGGCCCGAGCTGGTCGGCCCCTCGGTGTTCACGCCGGATGGGGCGTTTTTCGGCTACACGATGAAGCCGGGGCGAAACTTCACCTACGAAGACTTCAAGTCGTCCACTGGCGCCGAAATCCGGTTCTTCATGCCAGTCCTGAACGTGCCGTTCCGCCTGATCTTTGCCTACAATCCCCGCCGCGCCGGCGTGCTCGATAATTCGCTGCAGCCGCAGAAGGCCTTCCAGTTCCGGTTTGCCGTCGGAACGATGTTCTAAACCTCCACGTGCTGGAGCGAACGCCCAACTACACGCTTGATAGTGTAGAATCAGCCACTTACAGTTGCTCACGAAAGGATTCCGAGGAATGAGACGTCTTTCGATAGTCGCGTTGCTTGCGTTCACCACCGGCACTGCGACGACGCTGGCCCAGGCGCCGGCACAAACCGCACCTGTGCAGCCGCGCCCGGCCGCACCTCGACCGCTGACCCAGGCGCCGACACAGCCGGCTCCGACACCGGCGCCCCAGCCGCCCGCCCCGTTTCCGCAGGGCGCAAAGCTCGGGTTCGTCGATTTTCAGCGCGTCGCCCAAGAGTCGATCGAAGGCCAGGCATCCTCGGGCCGCATCGGCCAGTTGGTCCAGAAGAAGCAGGCCGAGGGCGCCGAGAAGGCCAAGCAGCTCCAGGCGAATCAGCAGAAACTGCAGCAGAGCGGTGGGGTGATGAGCGATCAGGCGCGCGCGCAGCTCGAGAAGGACATCGAGCGCCAGCAGCGGGAAGCGGAGCGTTTCCAGCAGGACGCGCAAGCGGAAATCAACGAGCTGCAGCAGGAGCTCCAGGTCGACTTTCAGAAGAAAGTCATTCCGGTTCTCTCGCAGGTCGCACAGGAGAAAGGGCTGCACATGCTCCTGAGTCGTGCGGAATCGGGCGTTGTCTGGTGGGATCCGGGAGTCGATCTGACCGCCGAGGTCGTGAAGAAGCTGGATGCGATTACGCCGAAGCCAGCGGCGGCGGCGCCAGCACCTGCGCCGGCTCCCGCCGCCCCGCCACCCGCAGCGCCCAAGAAGTAATCGTTGATCGAGATTCCCGTTCTTCTCGATCGTCTGAGCAACCGCTTTCCGTCCATGCTCGTGGACGCGATTACGGAGCGCGAGCCGGGCCGCGTGGTTGCGGTCAAGAACGTGACCGTCAACGAAGAATTCTTCCAGGGACACTTTCCGGGTACTCCGCTGATGCCCGGAGTGCTGATGCTCGAGGCGTTGTCGCAGGTGGCGGCCGTGCTTCTGCTGCACCGCGACGAAGGACGCCCGAACCTGCGGGTCTTCCTGTTTGGTGTCAACGACGCCAAGTTCCGCAAGCAGGTGGTTCCCGGGGATCGACTCAGGCTGGAGGTCTCGCTTGTGCGCCGGCGGACGGCGCTGGCCCGGGCGCACGCCACGGCGTTCATCGGGGACGACGTGGTTGCGGAGGCGGAGCTGCTGCTCGGTCTCGTGCCCGACAGGACGAGCATCGATCCGACGGCGATCGTGCATCCTGAAGCCCAGATCGGCGAAGGTACCACCATCGGACCGCACGCGACCGTTGGACAGCACGTTCGCGTGGGCGCGAACTGCCGGATCGGTGCGTCGGCGGTCGTCGACGGCTATACGGAGATCGGCGACGGGACCGAGATCTACCCGTTTGCGTCGATTGGCCTCATCCCTCAGGACTTGAAGTTCCGCGGGGAAGTCTCGCGCCTGCTGATCGGCCAGCACAATATCTTCAGAGAGTTTGTCACCATCAACCGTGGCACGCGGGGCGGCGGCGGCGTCACCATGATCGGCGACCGGAACGTGTTCATGGCGTACGTGCACGTGGCGCACGACTGCCAGGTCGGCAACAGTACCATTTTCGGCCCGCACGCGACCCTGGGCGGGCATGTGGTGGTCGAGGATTTCGCCAACATCAGCGCGGGCTCTGCCGTTCACCAGTTCTGCAGAGTCGGCCAGCACGCGTTCATCGGCGGCTATTCCGTCGTGACGAAGGACGCGCTGCCCTATGCGCGAACCGTCGGCAGTCGCCCTGCCCGCATTTTCGGGACGAACACGATCGGATTGATGCGTCGCGGCTTTCCGCCCGAGATCGTCGAGAAGCTGAAGCGCGCCTTTCGGTACCTTCTGCAATCGAAGCTCAATACGACCAGGGCGCTCCACCACATTCAGCAGGACCGGTCGCTTTCCTGCGACGAAGTGCAGTACCTGGTTCAGTTCATCCGCACGTCACAGCGGGGTGTGATTCTGAGGCGGGCGAGCCGGCGCGCGGAAGAAGTGTTTGCCGACGAGTGATGCGCCTTGGCCTGATTGCGGGTAACGGCCGCTTTCCGTTTCTCGTCCTGGACGCGGCCCGTTCGGCCGGCCACGACGTCACGATCATCGCCATCAAGGAGGAAGCGTTTCCCGAGCTCGCAGACCGGGCGGCGCTGTCTCCGCCGGCCGAGATACACTGGGTGTCGCTCGGACAACTGGGGCGTTGGCTCGGCCTCCTGAAGGCCGCCGGCGTCACACAGGCCGTGATGGCCGGGCAGGTCAAGCACACCAAGCTCTTCTCCGACATCGTTCCCGACATGACCGCGCTTGGCGTCCTGATGCGGCTCAAGACACGGAACACCGACGCAGTGATCTCGGGCGTGGCGGACATGCTGCGCGACAATGGGATTGACCTCATCGATTCGACGGCGTTTCTGTCCCCGCTGCTCGCGCGGGAAGGCGTCCTGACCAGGCGCGCGCCTGACGCAGAGGAGCGTGCAGACCTCGAGTTTGGTTATCGGATCGCCGACGCCGTTGCAGGGTTGGACATCGGACAGACAGTGGCCGTGAAGGCCGCCGCGGTCGTCGCAGTTGAAGCCATGGAAGGCACCGATCAGGTCATTGCGCGCGCTGGTCAGCTGGCCGGTGCGGGTGTACGGATCGTCAAGGTCGCGAAGCCGAAGCAGGACATGCGCTTCGATGTGCCGGTCGTCGGTGTGTCGACCGTCAACACCATGCAGACGGCCGGTGCGACTGTGTTGTCGGTGGATGCCGGCCGGACGCTGATGATTGACGGCGACGCCGTGATTACCGCCGCCGACCACGCTGGAATCGCCATCGTCGGGCGCGGTCTGGCGAAACGCGAGGCGTAGGCTGACGTGGCGTTGCGTGTTGCGGTCGTCGGCGTCGGTTATCTCGGCCGTCACCACGCGCGGATCCTTTCGGACCTCCCGGGTGCGCAGCTGGCAGGAGTAGTCGACATAAACCGTTCGAGAGCCGAGGCGATCGCGGCAGAGTACAAAACGCGAGCGTTCGTCGACGCGAGCGAAGTCATCGGTCTCGTCGATGCCGTCACGGTGGCGGTACCGACCGAACAGCACCACGCTGTCACCATGCCATTCCTGGCGGCGGGGCTTCCGGTGCTCGTCGAGAAGCCGATCGCCAGATCGCTTGCCGAGGCGGATGCCATGATCGCGGCCGCCCGCAACGCCCGGGTCGCGCTGGCCGTGGGACACACCGAGCGGTTCAATCCGGCTGTCGAACAAGCGCGGCCGATGCTCGCCGACCCCCGGTTCATCGAAGTCCACAGACTCGGCACGTTCCCTGAGCGAAGCCTCGACATCGATGTTGTCTTCGACTTGATGATTCACGATCTCGACGTCCTTCTGTCTCTAGTGCCCTCGTCGGTCGAGTCGATCGACGCGGTCGGCGTGCCGGTGCTCACCAATCGGGTGGACATCGCCAACGTGCGTCTCCGTTTTGCCAACGGGTGCATCGCGAATCTGACCGCCAGCCGCATCAGTCGCGAGCGCGTGCGGCGAATACGGTTCTTTCAACGATCGGCGTACCTGTCAATTGATTACACGGCTCAGAAAATCGAGTTATGGCGGCTCGTGAAACAGGACGGCGCAACGCCGTCGATCCACGGTGGCGAAGTTGAGGTGGTCAACCAAGAGCCGCTCAGACGGGAGCTCGCCGATTTTGTGGCCGCAGCCGCGTCCGGACGGTCTCCGGCTGTAACTGGCGAGGATGGCCGTCGAGCCCTCGAGCTGGCAACGCAAATCACGAGCAGGATGGCGTCAGCAGTGGCCGGTTAGCTGCCGGCGATTCACGGATTGATATGTACGCCGATCTTACCGACTTCCTGGCGGATCTCGACAAGCGACGGCTCCTGGCCCGCGTGGCCGATCCGGTCAGTCCCGACCTCGAGATTGCGGCGGTAACCGACAAGGCATGCAAGTCGCCCGGCGGTGGACCGGCGTTGCTCTTTGAAAAGCCCACAGGCTTCGACATGCCGGTCGCCAGCAACGTGTTCGGCTCGCTCGAGCGCATGCAGCTCGCCCTTGGCGTGTCGAAGCTGGACGATCTCGCAAAGGACATCGATGAGCTGCTGACTCCGCCGATGCCGAAGGGTGTGCTGGACGCGTTGAAACTGCTGCCTTCTGTCGGCCGGCTGAGCGATCTGATGCCGAAAACCGTCAAGGACGCGCCGTGCCACGAAGTGGTCAATCAGAATGGAACACTCGACGAGCTGCCCATCCTGACCTGCTGGCCGGGGGATGGTGGGCGTTTCATTACGCTTCCCCTCGTCTTCACCAGGGACCCGGAGTCCGGGGTCCGCAACATCGGCACCTATCGGATGCAGGTCTTCGATGGGCGCACGACCGGCATGCACTGGCAACGCCACAAGGGCGGCGCCCAGCACTTCCGCGTCGCCGAGCGCCTGGGCCGGCGCCTCGAAGTTGCGGTCGCAATCTCACCGGAGCCGGTGCTGACGTACTGTGCGACGGCGCCGATGCCCGAGGGGCTCGACGAGCTGCTGCTCGGGGGACTGTTGGCCAGGCGCCGGATCGAGATGGTGAAGTGTGTCAGTGTCGATCTGGAAGTGCCCGCCAGCGCTCACGTCGTGCTGGAAGGGTATGTCGAACCGGGCGAGCGGCGTCGTGAAGGGCCATTTGGCGATCACACGGGGTTTTATTCGCAGCCCGATGATTATCCAGTCTTCCATCTCACGTGTCTCACGCGCCGCCGCCAACCAATCTACCTGACCACCATCGTCGGCATTCCGCCTATGGAGGACTACTATCTGGGGCTGGCCAGTGAACGGATCTTCCTGCCGATCATCCGGAAGACTGTGCCGGAAATTGTCGACATGCACTTTCCGGCGGAGGGAATCTTCCACAACCTCGTTATCGTATCGATTGACAAGCGGTACCCGGGACACGCACGCAAGATCATGAATGCCTTCTGGGGTCTCGGTCAGCTCATGTTTTCGAAGACAATCGTCGTCGTCGACAAGGACGTGAATGTCCACGACCCGAGCGAGGTTGCGTGGATTGTCGGCACGCACATCGATCCGCTTCGTGATGTGCAGATGACGAAGGGCCCGGTCGACGATCTGGACGATGCGGCCGAGTTGCCCGCCTACGGCGGAAAGATGGGAATTGACGCCACGCGAAAATGGGCGGCCGAGGGCTACGCGCGATCGTGGCCGGCTCGAATCTCGACGACCCAGGAGGCCGCGCGGAAGGCGTTCGAAATCTGGAATAAAATCACGTTGTCGTGACGGTCCCCAACCTTCCATTTCACCTGGACAATCGGCGCCCGCTCACTGACGAGGAGATCGTTTCACTGTCGCAGGCGCGCGACATTATCAGCCTTGGGATGATGGCCGACGACGTCCGGCGGCGCCTACATGGTCTGACCACCACGTTCGTTCGGGTGATGGACGTGCCGGCGGCAGTTGGAACACCGGCGTCTGACCCGGCACGGGCCGGCGAGGTTCGGATTGTGGGCACCCCGGAAAGCCGTGAGGCCGCGCTGAATCGCGTTCGGGAGGTGGTCCATTCGGCTCGAGGCGTGCCGGTTTCCGGCTTCTCGCTGGCCGATCTGGAGAAACTGGCCGGGGCCGAAGGCGTGACGCTGAGGTCGCTGCTCGAGGACCTGCATGCCGTCGGCCTCGAGTTGATCGCGGAGGCACCAGTCGATCTGCTTCACGATCCTCGACGCTCGATTGAGGAGGTCAACATCGCCGGATTGCTTCTCGCGCGGTTGACCGTTCACGGGCCGCTGAAATCGGCTGCGGTGGAATTGTTCAAGCGCGTTGCTGAACTGCAGCGGGTCGTTGGTGTCGTTCGCGTATTTGCGCCGCTCCCCCGGAAGCTCGATCCGGCGGCGCCGACCACCGGGTTCGAAGACATTATTGGTGTGGCGCTGGCGCGTGTGATTGTCGACAACATTCCGTCGATCCAGGTGGATTGGTCGCTGTACGGACCAAAGCTTGCCCAGGTGGCGCTCACGGTGGGCGCGGACGAGCTCGATGCCGTCTCTGCGGAGGACGTCGGTCCTGAGGGGCGACGGCGCGCCCCGCTCGAAGAGATCCAACGCAACATTCGGGCAGCCGGCCAGGAGCCTGCCGAGCGGAACGGCCGGTTTGAACCGCTGGCGTGATGCGCGTCCGACTGGGATCCGTCAGCTACCTGAACGCGCGCCCCTGCGTCGTGGGGCTGGACCGGAACCCGCGCTTCGATCTGCGCTTCGACGTTCCCGCACGCTGTGCAGAACTTCTCCACGACCGCACGGTGGATGTGGGGCTGATTCCTTCGATCGAATTCCTCCGGGGATCGGACCACCTTCGCATCGTTTCCGACGTGGGCATCATTTCCTGCGGTCCGGTGGCGTCGGTCGCGTTGTACACCCGACGGCCAGTGGGCGACATCAGGTCGATCGCGCTGGCCACCACCTCACGAACGTCAGTTGCGCTCACCAAGGTACTCTGTGCGAGGGCATTCGAGATTGAACCGACCTTCGAGGCCGCGGAGCCGGACCTGCCGGCGATGCTGGCCCGCTGTGACGCTGCGTTGATCATTGGAGACCTCGCGCTCCTTTCTGAAGGAGGCAAGAACGTCGAGAAGATTGACCTCGGCGATGTGTGGACACGCCACACGGGCCTTCCATTTGTCTTTGCGTTCTGGGCCGGACGGGCTGGCGCGCTGTCGTCAGACGAGGTTCGGAGTCTGCAGGAGGCGCGGGATGCCGGCGTCGCCTCGTCTGCGCAGGTCGCGCGTGACTACTTTGCCGACCCCGCGCTGCAGGCGATTGCGGTCCGCTACCTTCGAGAGAATATCAGCTACCATCTTGGGGAGCGGGAGCTTGCGGGCTTGAAGATGTTCTACCGATATGCCGCCGAACTCGGCCTGGCGCCGGAGCGGGAGCCGCGCTTCTACTGATGAAGCTCGATCAGATTGCCGCGAAAGTCACCTCGGGCGGCCGAGTCGCTGCAGATGAGGCGCAGTTCCTCTATCGAGAGGCGCCCACGCCGCTGCTCGGTCAGCTGGCAGAGGCCGTTCGCTCGTTGAAGCATCCGAGCGGTGTCGTCACCTACATCATCGACCGCAACGTCAACTACACGAACATCTGTGTCGCGAAGTGCAATTTCTGCGCGTTCTATCGGCCAGTGGGATCTCCCGAGGGCTACGTGCTCGGTTTCGAGGAGCTGTTTCGCAAGATTGACGAAACGATTGCCGTAGGCGGCATCCAGTTGCTGTTGCAGGGAGGCCACAACCCGGACCTGCCGCTGACGTGGTACGAAGACTTGTTCCAGGCCGTCAAGCAGCGCTATCCGGCATTCAAGCTGCACGCATTGTCGCCGCCTGAAATCATTCATCTCTCGCGCCTGTCGCAGCTGCCCGTCCCGCGGGTGATCGACCGGCTCGTAGCTGCGGGACTGGATAGCATTCCTGGCGGGGGAGCCGAGATTCTCGTGGATCGGGTGCGGAGGCTGCTGCACTGCTACGGCAAGGCCACGTCAGACGAGTGGCTCGACGTCATGCGACACGCTCACCGCGCGGGACTTCGTACGACCGCGACGATGATGTACGGAACGGTTGAGACTGACGAGGAGCGGCTGGAGCATCTGTTGCGCCTTCGGGGGCTGCAGGACGAGACAGGCGGGTTTACCGCCTTTATCACGTGGAGTTTCCAGCCCTCGTACACCGAACTCGGCGGCACCGAGGCAACTGGCCTCGAGTACCTCCGCACCCTGGCCATTGCGCGCATAGTTCTCGACAACTTCGACAACCTGCAGGCGTCCTGGGTCACGCAGGGCGGCAAGGTGGGGCAGCTCAGTCTCGCGTATGGCGCCAACGACATGGGCAGCGTCATGATCGAAGAGAATGTCGTTCGCGCGGCCGGGGCGAGCTACTGCATGGACGAGCTGGAGATCGTGCGCAACATTGAAGACGCGGGCTTCGCGGCCAAGCGGCGCGACATGCACTACCGGATTCTTGGTGACCCGATCTTCCGCGAACGCGAGATTCCGCGGATGCTGGAGCTGTCCACCGCACGGGCCGATGGCGATGTGAGCGTCCCGGGCGAGCTGGCCAGCTACCCGGCCCGCAGCCGGGCCGGCAAGCAGCTTCGCGTCATTCCGAGTTGATTCGTTACCACGCCGCCTGGATCGTTCCCATCAGCCAGCCGCCAGTGAGAGATGGCTGGGTGGCTGTCGAGGGGGACCGCATTGTCTCCTGCGGTTCTCGCCTCTCTGAATCAGATGCCGGCGGGAATTCGCGTCACGTCGACCTTGGCGGGGTGGCGATCCTGCCGGGCCTGGTCAACGCTCATACTCACCTCGAGCTTTCGTACCTGCGCGATCAGATCGCCCCGTCGGCCTCGTTCACCACGTGGGTGCGCCAGATTCTCCACGCGCGTCGCCAGCGGACGAACCCGCACGACGCCGCAATCCTGTCTGCCATAGACGCGGCAATACAGGAGTCGCTCCGGAGCGGCACCGCGGTGATCGGAGACATCAGCAACACGCTCGCTCCTTTCGGGAAATTGGTCGAGAGCCCGCTCGCCGGCGTGGTGTTCTGGGAAATCATCGGATTCAAGATCGATAAGCCCGACGAGCTCATCGAGCACGCCGTCGGCGAACTGAGGGCGCTGCCCGCGACCGATCGCGTCCGTGCGTCGCTCGCGGCGCATGCCCCGTACTCGGTGGCGCCGCTGCTGTTCCGGTCGATCAAGGACGCACTCGGGCGCGTGCCGCACGCTCCGTGCAGTGTTCACCTCGCCGAGGGGGCTGAGGAGATCGAGTTGCTCATGACGGGAGGCGGTCCATGGAAGGCCCTGATGAAGGACATCGGCGCCTGGAACCACGAATGGGCCGCTCCCGGCGTCGGGCCGGTACAGTACCTGGACGACATGGGGTTTCTCGACAATCGCCTGCTCGCGGTGCACGGTGTGCAGATGTCGGCCGTAGACCTCGCGCGGCTCAAGGAGCGGGGGACGACGCTGGTCACGTGTCCGCGGAGCAACCGCCACACAGGCGCAGGGCTTCCGCCGATCGGAGATTTTTACGCGTCGGGCGTACGCATCGCGATTGGCACCGACAGCCTTGCGAGCTCGCCGGACTTGAATGTCTTCGCCGAAGTTGCCACGCTGCATGCGCTCGCGCCAGGCGTGCCCGCGTCATCGCTTCTCGCGAGCGCCACCATCGAGGGCGCCCGCGCGCTTGGCTTCGACGCCGCCTACGGCAGCATCGAGCCGGGGAAGCTCGCGCGCCTGCTGGCAGTCGACATCCCTCCGGGCACCGACGATGTGGAAGAATACCTGGTCGCGGGGATCGAACCGAGTCAGATGCGGTGGATTGAGTGAAGGTGTTCAAGCGGCTGGCGACGTATCTGTCATTTGTGCGTTTCAGCCATTCAGTGTTCGCGCTGCCGTTTGCCCTGTCCGGCGCGCTGCTCGCCGCCCGGCAGACGCCGCTTGTCTGGTCTCGGGTCGCGTGGATTCTCGTGGCCATGGTGGGCGCGCGCAGCGCCGCGATGGGGTTCAACCGGCTCGTGGATGCCCGGTTCGACGCGCTGAACCCGCGCACGGCCGATCGCGCACTGCCGCGCGGAGCGATGACCGTCGGAGAAGCCGGGGCGTTCGTCACCGTATCGTCGCTGGTGTTTGTCGTCGCTGCCTGGGAGCTGAACACGATCTGCTTCGTGCTGTCTCCTGTGGCCCTTGCGATCGTGTTCTGGTACTCGCTCGCGAAACGCTACACACACTGGACGCAGCTCTTTCTCGGGCTCTCGCTGGCCATTGCGCCGGTCGGCGGCTGGCTGGCAATCGGGGGTCGCGGGGGATGGGAGCCCTGGCTGCTCGCGCTTGCGGTCGGCACGTGGGTTGGCGGCTTCGATGTGCTCTATGCGTGCCAGGACCTCGACTTCGATCGCGCGCATGGCCTTCGTTCCATTCCGGTCCGGTTCGGTGTGGCGAAGTCGCTGACGATTTCTCGGCTCCTCCACGCGGTGACTGTCGCGGCTCTGATGCTTCTTCCTGCCTTCACGCCACTTCCGACCTTTTATCTGATTGGCGTAGGCGCGGTTGCGGCCATGCTGGTCTAC
The DNA here is from genome assembly GCA_963725105.1 of uncultured Acidobacteriota bacterium. Lineage (GTDB taxonomy): Bacteria > Acidobacteriota > Vicinamibacteria > Vicinamibacterales > CAVVIG01 > CAVRXZ01. The sequence continues at coordinate 35,153 of CAVRXZ010000036.1, read as the reverse complement.
GAGCAGTCGCTCGTGTCGCCGACGGACCTGTCGCGCGTCAAACGCGCGTTCGATTTGAATGGATACGTGGGCATCGTGTATCTGCTGGTACTGGCCGCTTCCATCTATGGCCGCTAAGGCGCAACGGTCCGTCGCTGTCGGCATCACCGGTGCCAGTGGCGCGCTCTACGCCGTGCGGACGCTGGCCGCGCTGCTGGCCTCGGGCATCCACGTGGAGCTGGTCGTGTCCGACTACGGACGCCGGCTGCTCCGTGACGAGCTCGGTGAACAGGCCAGCGTCGAGAATCTACTGGCGTATCTGGCGGCGAAGTATGGGGCGTCGGTCGATGCGGGAACGGTGAACGTGCTCAGCAATCGAGATCTGGGTGCGACGATTGCGAGCGGCAGCCACGACTGCAGCGGCATGGTCATCGTCCCGTGTTCGATGAAGACGCTCGCGGGCGTCGCCCACGGATTGTCCCGTAGTCTCGTGGAACGTGCGGCGGACGTCATGCTCAAAGAGAAGCGCCCGCTGGTGATCGTGCCTCGTGAAACGCCGATGAGCCTGCCGCAGCTGCGGAACATGGTCCTCTGCGCCGAAGCGGGGGCGACGATTCTTCCGGCGATGCCGGCCTTCTATCAGCTTCCCCGGACGCTCGACGACCTCGCCGACTTCGTTGCGGGCAAGATTCTCGCCGCGCTCGGCTTCGACCACGACCTCTATCCCAAATGGACGGGCCGCGTTGGATGATCAGGTCGACAAGACGCCCGATCGGATCGCGGGGATGTTCGATGCCATTGCGGGCCGCTATGACTTTCTCAATCATCTCCTGAGCGCCGGCATCGATCGTCAGTGGAGGCGGCGCGCCGTCGCGGCGCTGGCCTTGTCTGGCCGCGAACGTCTCCTTGATCTCTGCACCGGAACCGCCGACCTGGCCATCGCGGCGTGCTCCGCCACCCCCGGAGCCGCAAGAGCGGTCGGCGTCGACTTCTCGGGCGCGATGCTGGGTGTAGCCGGAGCCAAAATCCGGCAGAGGGGCCTCGAGGGTTGCGTGTGCCTGCTGCGAGGCGACGCCACGCACGTGCCAATTGCTGACCGGGCGATGGATCGGGTCACCGTGGCGTTCGGAATCCGTAACGTCGAGCGGCCGGATGCCACCTGCGCGGAGATCTACCGAGTATTGAGGCCCGGCGGGCGGCTTGCCGTGCTCGAATTCGCGATACCGAAGGCGCCGCTTCTGCGGGCCGCCTATCTGGCGTACTTCAGGCAACTACTGCCACGGATTGGCCGAATCATCTCCCGCCACAACGCCGCCTACGGTTACCTGCCTGCCTCGGTCGCTGCGTTTGCGACGCCGGACGAATTCGTGAAGATTCTCGAAGGCAGCGGCTTCACAAATATTCAAGCCGTCCCGCTGACCTTCGGCATCGTCTATCTCTATACGGCGCACCGGTAAGGGCCGCGTGCCAGGAGGGTGTGCGGCTGCAACCATTCAGCACGGCGGCTGATATACTGCTTGTAACCCGCTGATGTATTTCGAGATCGAGGACTACAAGCCGGACATCCAGCCGATCGGTCGGGCGATCTCATGGCGGGAAGGCGTCCTGCTGTCGATCATCGTCCACCTCATGATGGTGATCCTCGTACTGTTGGCGCCTCGCCTGTTCCCGTCCGACCCCAATGCCCGTGCCCGAGCCCTGGTCGCGGCGAATCCGAACGAGCCGGCGCCCAGATTTGTTTTCGTGCAGCCGCGTATCGACCGGCAGGCTCCGCGACCACCCGATCGAGGCGAGGCTTCTGATAAAGATCGCGTGCGTCGCTCGCCTCAGCGAGTCCCGAATCCCAAGAACGATCTGCCATTCTCGCGCGGCAATACGCCCGAGCGCGTGGAAAACCTGTCGGACGCCTCGCGAAGTCTGGGTCCCAAGCCGGATCCGTCGGAAGGCAAAGCCCAGGAGGACCAGCAGGCTGAGAACGATGGCGCGGCGGCAACGCCGGTGAGAGTGCCCGAAAGCCAGTCGGCGCTTCGTCTGCCGTCTGAGATTGGCACGGGCGGTCGAATGAAGGCGCCCGGAGGACTGGGTGATGCCATCCGGAACGTTCAACGCTATGTGCAGCGTGACATGTTCGACAACGTGCAGGGCGGCGGACAATTCGGCCCCGAGATCCAGTTCGACACCAAGGGCGTGGAGTTCGGTCCGTGGATTCGTCGCTTTGTCGCACAGGTGAAGCGCAACTGGCTCGTGCCGCTGTCTGCGATGAGTCTGAAGGGCCATGTTGTGATCACATTCAACGTCCACAAGGACGGATCGCTGACCGACGTCACCGTCATCGATCCGTGCCCGATCGAGCCATTCAACACCGCCGCCAAGGGAGCGCTGATTGCGTCGAATCCGACGCAGCCGTTGCCCCCGGAGTACCCGACGGAGAAGGCGTTCTTCACCGTCACGTTCTACTACAACGAAGCGCCGCCCAGGTGACGTTCAATCCCACGCAGCGCCTTGGACTCCTGATACTCCTCTGGGTGTTTGGTACGTATGTTGTGCTGCGTCTGATTTAGCAGCGCTTCGGACCGACGACAATGGAACCGTTTCCCCGTCCACTGCTCGTGGCGGTCCTCGGGCCGACGGCGACCGGCAAGAGTGCGCTCGCGCTTGGCCTGGCCGAGCGGTTTGACGGCGAGATCATCAGCTGCGACTCGACGGCCGTCTACCGCGGCTTTGACATCGGCACGGACAAGGTGGCCATCGCGGACCGCCGTGGCGTTCCTCATCATCTGATTGACATCGCAGATGCGACCGACGAGTACACGGCCGCCCAATACGCGGCAGACGCCGCGGCAGCCGTCCGCCAGGTGCGCGCTCGCGGACGGGTGCCGCTTCTCGTCGGCGGCACGGGCTTCTACTACCGGGCGCTGACTCGAGGTCTCTTTCCTGGACCAGGGCGCGACGCCGCACTGCGAGAGCGGCTCGGGCGCATCGCGCGGCGACGCAGCGCGACGCTCCATCGGATGCTGCGGCGTGCAGACCAAGAGTCCGCTGCGCGCATTCAGCCCAGCGATGTGAAACGAATGATCCGTGCGCTCGAAGTGTTCCATCTCACGGGACGGCCGTTGACAGCGCATTTCGCGGACACGGTGCCCCCCCTCCCAGAGTTCGACGTGCTCGGATTGGCGCTTCGGCTGCCGGCCGCGCAGATTTCCGAGCGCGTGAAGCGGCGGGTCGAACAGCAGTTCTCGCGAGGTCTTCTCAACGAAGTCCGCGGCCTCTTGGCGGATGGGGTGCCAAGAACCGCCCGCCCGTTTAGCGGGCTCGTCTACCGCCAGTCGCTCGAGCATCTTGACGGGCTGCGCGATGAAACAGCGACGCGCGAGCTCATCGCCCAGGAGAACCGTCGCTACGCCCGTCGACAGATGACGTGGTTTCGGAAGGAGCCGGGTCTGGTCTGGCTCGACGGCCCTGGAGAATCGCCGGCCGCGCTCGCGTCGGCCTGTGCCGCCTTGGAACGCGTCCTTTCTGTCAGAACCGCGACCGCGGTCCGGTCTTGAGGCCATTCGAGCGGGTTTTCGTCGTGGTTCTGGACGGCGTTGGAGTTGGAGCGCTGCCGGATGCGTCCGCATATGGGGACGACGGTAGCGACACCCTCGGCAACATTGCGCGCCGGGTGCCTCTGGAGTTGCCCACGCTCGAGGCTCTGGGACTCGGCCGTGTCGCCAATCTCGGACGCACAAGCGACGCATGCCCGCACGGAGCGTTCGGCCGGATGGCTGAAGCGTCTCCGGGCAAGGACTCGGTCACCGGTCACTGGGAGATAGCGGGCATCGTGCTCGACCATCCGTTTCCCGTCTTCAAGAACGGATTTCCGGCAGACACGATCAAGGACTACTCACGTCGCACCGGACGCCGCGTTATCGGCAACAAGGCCGCGTCGGGTACGGCGATCATCGACGAGCTTGCGGCCGAACAGAGGCGGACGGGCGCGCTGATTGTTTACACCTCGGCCGACAGCGTTTTCCAGGTGGCGGCGCACGAATCCGTGGTGCCGCTCCCGGAGTTGTATCGCGCCTGCGAGATCGCGTACAAGCTCTTTGTCGATGGGCTGGGAATCGGGCGCGTCATCGCCAGACCGTACGTCGGCCAGCCCGGCGCGTTCACAAGAACCAGCGGCCGACGCGACTACGTGCTGCCCCCGCCGGGTGAGACGCTCCTCGACAGGCTGGTGGCAAGGGGGCTGCCGGTCGTCGCGATTGGCAAGGTCGCTGACTTGTTTGCTGGCCGCGGGATTACACGGGCCATCCACACGACCAGCGACGAAAATGGCCTGAACGAGCTGGATCGGCAGCTTGTCGAGGCGGGACCGGGTTTCGTTTTTGTCAATCTCGTGGATTTCGACTCTCGATACGGCCACCGCAACGATGTTCCGGGGTACGCCTTGAACCTCGAGCGCTTCGACCAGCGGCTGGGTCGGCTCCTGCCGCGGTTTCGTGAGCACGACCTGCTGATCATCACGGCTGATCACGGCAACGATCCGACGACGTCCAGTACAGACCACTCGCGCGAGTACGTGCCCCTCCTGGCCGCGGGCCGCCGCGTGCGGGCCGGGGTTGCACTTGGCACGCGAGCTACATTTGCCGATCTCGGCCAAACGGTGGCCGAAGTGTTCGAGCTGGGTCGGCTTCGTCACGGTACGAGCTTCCTGAGCGAGCTTCTCGGATGAACCCCCTATGAACCTGCGCGAACAACTGGAAGCCCGTGAGCGTGAGATGCTCGCCCCGCAAGCCGCACGGAGCGCAGAGTCTCGGGGACGCCTTCGACCCGAACGCGAAGACGACGTGCGCCCGGCGTTTCAGCGCGATCGCGACCGCATTATTCACTGCAAGGCATTCCGTCGCCTGAAGCACAAGACGCAGGTGTTCTTCGCGCCGACTGGCGATCACTACCGGACCCGCCTCACGCACACCCTCGAGGTGTCTCAGATCGGTCGGACGATCGCAAAAGTGCTGCGGCTTCACGAGGAGCTGACCGAAGCAATCACGCTCGGGCACGACCTCGGACACACTCCGTTCGGCCATGCCGGCGAGCGTGTGATCGATCGGTTGATGCCCGGCGGCTTCAACCACTACGAGCAGAGCCTCCGTATCGTCGATCTACTGGAGAATGACGGACGTGGGCTGAACCTGAGCTGGGAGGTGCGTGACGGCATCGCAAAGCACTCGAAAGGAAAGTCTGGCGCGCCAATCGGCATGAGCGCCGAGATGCGGGCAAGTACGCTCGAAGGTCAGATCATGCGCGTCGCGGACATCATCGCCTACGTGAACCACGACATCGACGACGCCACGCGGGCGGGACTGCTCCGCGCAGAAGATCTGCCGGCTTCGCCGATTCAGGTGCTCGGGAGCTCTTCGTCAACACGCATCGGCTCGCTGGTGACGGACGTCGTCACTGCCACGCTCGAAGGCGGGATGACAGAGATCAGGATGAGCGCGCCCGTCCTGACCGCCGTTCTCGAGCTGCGAAGCTTTCTGTTCGAGGCGGTTTACGAGAACAGCACGGCAACCGGTGAGTTCAGGAAGGCGTCGGACATTCTGAGCGGCTTGTGGGAGAAAGTGTGCTGAGCGCCCGGCCGACTTTCTGGACCGGCGAACGGTGGAAGAGGAAGGGATCGAGGCTGCGGCGCGCGACTTTGTCGCCGGCATGACGGATCGCTATGCGATTCGTCTCTTCGAGCAACTGTTCATTCCGAAGCCGTGGGCCATCGAGTGATTCTTTGAATTGGGTAATTGGATAATCGGGTAATCGGGTGATGGGGTGATGGGAAATGGGGAAACCGGGTAATGGGGCATTGAGTGATATATTGAAGAGTTAGTGTTCCTGAATCTGAGCCGTATTCGGACGCCGCACGAGCACTACGAAAAGACGTACGAACCGGGCGTGTTCGGATCCGATGAGCAGCCCCTTCGTATCGTTGATCCGGCGGTGCTGGCCTTTGATATTGACAAGGACGGCGATCGGTTTCGGCTCGTTGGTGGCTTGAGAACGGTCCTGGAGCTCGCCTGCAGCCGGTGCCTCGAGTCTTTCACTATGCCGGTGGATGCCGCGTTCGACCTCCGTTATCAGCCACGGACGGCAAACACGGGTGATGGTGAGCTCGAAATCCAGGAAGACGATCTCTCGACGGCCTACTACGACGACGAGTCGATCGACCTCGGGCAGCTGATGCGGGAGCAATGTTACCTGGCCATGCCGATGAAGCCGCTGTGCCAGAACGAGTGCCTGGGGTTGTGCCCGGTCTGCGGCACGAACCTGAATCGCGGCGGCTGTTCCTGTCGCCGCGAGTGGGACGATCCACGGCTGGCTGTGCTCAGGACGCTGCGCACGCCGACCGACAACTGACTTCGGAGAGCGACGATGCCCAATCCAAAGCGACGACATTCGAAGACGCGTACGGCAAAACGCCGGACGCACGACGCGCTTAAAGCCGTGGGACTGAGCGAGTGCCCGCATTGCCACGAGCCGAAACCGCCACACCGCGTCTGCGCACACTGCGGGTACTACCGCGGGCGTCAGGTCAGGGCGGTCGGGGACGAGTAGTGAACCGCGAGATGCCGGTGCTTCGTGCTGGATGCTAGCTGCTGGGTGCCGTGCCGAGTGCTCGGTGCCCAGTTTCGGCGCATTCGGCACCTGGCGCCCCGCACTTAGCACCCGGCACACAGCACCCGGCACTAAGCACTCGGGGGCACCATGCACCCAGCACCCAGCACTCCGCACCCAGCACTGACATGATCTGGATTGCCGTAGACGCCATGGGCGGCGACTTCGCCCCGGGGCAGGTCGTCGACGGCGCGCTGGCTGCCGCCCGGCATTTCGACCTGGGCGTGCTGTTGGTCGGTGCGCCCGCCCTCCTGGAGGCGGAGATCGCTCGTCATCCAGGCGTCAACCGATCGCAAGTGAAGCTGGTGGAAGCCGACGAGGTAGTCTCGATTGACGAATCGCCGGCGGCGGCGCTGCGTCGCAAACCGCGTGCGTCGATCAAAATCGCCGCCGAATCGGTTGCGCGGGGCGACGCCTCCGCGCTCTTCAGTGCCGGCCACACGGGTGCCACGGTCATGGCGACGTACAGCGCGTTCGGTACGCTGCCGGGTGTGGACCGTCCGGCGCTGGCTGCGACGATCCCGACACGCAATCGTCCGGCTATCCTGCTTGATGTCGGAGCGAGCGCCGAATGCCGCCCGGCACACCTGCTGCAGTTTGCGGTCATGGGCAGCGTCTACGCCCGTGTAGCGTTTGGGCTCTCGTCGCCCCGCGTCGGCCTGCTGTCCACCGGTGAAGAAGCGACGAAGGGCAACGAGCTGACGCGCGAGGCGCACCAGCTGCTCAAGTCATCGTCGTTGTCGTTCATCGGCAATGTCGAGGCGCGCGATGTGTACAGCGGGATCGCCGATGTCATCGTGTGCGACGGGTTCACGGGCAATGTTGTGCTCAAGATCAGCGAGGGGCTCGTCGAGGTTGCGGAGGAACTGCTCGGCGAGGAGCTGTCGCAGACAGTGACGATGCGGGTCGGGTCGCTGCTGGCTCGCCGCGCACTCCGCCGATTCCGGAGGCGAGTCGACTATTCGGAGTACAGGTGGCGCGCCGCTGCTCGGTGTAACCGGCGTGACGATTGTCGGCCATGGGCGGTCCAGCGCGCGGGCGGTTCGTAACGCCGTAGCGATGGCCTATCGGTTTGCGGCGAGTCACTTTATCGAGCGAGTCGAGCAGGAAATCGCCGCGGCCGCCGGTCCAGCCGGGGCCCGACATTGATTGCGTTCGTCTTCCCTGGGCAGGGGTCGCAGCGCGTGGGAATGGGCCAGGCGCTGGCCGAGGCCTTTCCGATTTGCCGGGAGGTGTTCGCCGAAGCCGATGCTGCGCTCGGTGAATCGCTGAGCCAGGTCTGCTTCGAGGGCCCGGAGGCTGGCCTCACGCTGACCGAGAACACTCAGCCCGCGATTCTGACGGTCAGCACGGCCGCGTGCCGTCTTCTGATGTCTCGAGGCATAGCGCCCGCGTTCCTGGCCGGCCACAGCCTCGGCGAGTACTCCGCCCACGTTGCCGCAGGCACCCTGTCGTTTGCTGATGCGCTCCGGGTTGTTCGACGTCGAGGACGGTACATGCAGGAAGCCGTTCCAGTCGGAGTGGGCGCGATGGCCGCAATTGTGGGGTTGGATGCGGACGCTGTCACCCGTGCCTGTGAGGAGGTCGCAGACGGAGAGGTCGTGAGTGCGGCCAACCTGAATGGTCCCGGGCAGGTCGTCATCGCGGGTCATCGCGCGGCTGTCCAGCGAGCCGGCGATCGTGCTAAAGCGCTGGGCGCCAGACGCGTGCTCCCACTGCCGGTCAGCGCACCGTTCCACTGCGCGCTGATGAAGCCTGCAGAAGAGCGTCTCGCGCCGGAATTACGTGCGCTGAAGGTCCACGATCCCGGGATCCCTGTCGTCGCGAATGTCGATGGGCTGCCCAAACGCGATGCTCGCGCTTCCATCGAGGCGCTCGTTGCCCAGGTGTCGGCGCCCGTTCAGTGGGAGGCCGTCGTCCGGCGTCTTGCGTCGGAAGGCGTCACAACGTATGTTGAGGTGGGCCCCGGCACCGTCCTGACCGGGCTGGTCCGGAAGATCCATCCAGACGCCCTCACGATGAACCTGGCGACGCCGGAGGACCTCGCGGCCCTCGAATCAACGCGGCTGGCATGAGCCCCGCGCAGCCGAGCCTCACGATGTTTGATTTGACCGGCAAAGTGGCGCTGGTAACGGGTGCGTCTCGCGGCATCGGCCGGGCCATCGCCGTCGCCCTGGCGCGGCAAGGCGCGACCGTGGTTGCCGCGGCGCGGGCCGATCACGCCGACGCGATCGCAGCAGAGCTCACCGCGGCCGGGCGACGAGCCGAGGCGGTATCGCTCGACGTCACCGAGGCGTCAGCCGTTGAACGCCTCCCCGCTGCGGTCGTCGAGCGCCACGGTCGGCTGGACATTCTGGTGAGCAATGCCGGCATCGCGCGCGATCAGTTGCTGATGCGGATGAAACGCGACGACTGGGATGCCGTGCTGGCCACCAACCTGACCGCGACGTTCGGCCTCGCACAGGCCGCGATCCGCCCGATGCTCAAGCAGCGCGGCGGCCGGATCATCGCGATCAGCTCCGTGGTCGGCCAGACGGGGAACGCCGGTCAGAGCAATTACGCGGCGTCAAAGGCCGGGTTGATCGGGTTTGCGAAGGCGCTGGCCCGCGAGGTGGCATCGCGCGCCATCACGGTGAACGTGGTTGCTCCGGGTATGATTGACACCGACATGACGAGGGCGTTGAGCGAAAAGAACCACATCGACTGGGCCGCACAGATTCCGATTGGCCGACCCGGCACCCCGGAGGAGGTGGCGGCCGCGGTGTGCTTCCTGGCGTCCGACGAGGCAGCGTATATTACTGGGCACGTTCTGGCCGTGAACGGCGGGATGTACATGTAGGAGGATGGAATGGCCGTAGCCGATAAAGTGAAAAGCATCATCGTGGAACAACTCGGCGTCGACGAAGAAGAGGTGACGCCCGATGCGTCGTTCGTCGACGATCTCGGCGCTGACTCGCTCGACACAGTCGAGCTCGTCATGGCGTTCGAGGAGGAGTTCGGCATCGAAATTCCCGACGAGGATGCCGAAAAGATTACGCGCGTCAAAGAAGCCGTCGAGTACATCGACTCGCACGCCAAGTCCAAGAAGTAGCACTCCAGCAGGAGAGCCGGCCCGGGCGTCTGGGTAACCGCCCAGCCGGTAGAGGAGCATCGTGAGCAGGCGAGTCGTCGTTACCGGCATCGGCCTCGTGTCGTCGCTCGGGATTGGCACCGAGGCCAACTGGCAGGGATTGCTGGCCGGCCGCAGCGGGATTGGTCCCATCACCAGGTTCGACCCGACCGCGTTCTCGACGCAGATTGCGGGCGAGGTCAAGGATTTCGATCCGCTGCAGTTTGTCGAGAAAAAGGACGTCAAGAAGATGGACGTCTTCATCCAGTTCGCGATCGCGGCGTCCCAGTTTGCCGTCGACGATGCCGCATTGGTCGTGACACCAGAAACAGGCCCGCGCGTCGGCGTGTTCATCGCGTCCGGCATCGGAGGGTTTGCGACTATCGAGCGCGAACACAAGGCGCTGCTCGAGGGCGGGCCGCGAAAGATTTCACCCTTCTTCATTCCGTCGGCCATCATCAACCTGGCGGCCGGTCAGGTGTCGATTCGGTTCGGCGCCAAAGGTCCGAATTCAGCGACGTGCACGGCCTGTTCCGCATCGGCGCACGCGATCGGCGATGCGTTCGAGATCATCAGGCGTGGCGATGCCGACGTGATGATTGCGGGGGGGTCCGAGGCGGCGATCACCCCCATGGGCATCGGGGGCTTTGCGGCAATGCGGGCGCTGTCCACGCGCAACGACGACCCGCAGCACGCAAGCCGGCCGTTCGACAAGGATCGCGACGGCTTCGTCGTGGGCGAGGGCTCCGGTGTGCTCATTCTCGAAGAACTCGAGACGGCGGTCCGCCGCGGCGCGCGGATTTACGCCGAGCTCGTCGGGTACGGGATGTCCGCGGATGCGTTTCACATTACGGCACCGTCCGATGATGGCGACGGCCCGTTCCGCGTGATGGGCGCGGCGCTGAAGAGCGCGGGCGTTGGAACCGAACAGGTCGCCTACATCAACGCCCACGGCACCTCCACGCCGCACGGCGACAAGGTTGAAACGTTGGCGATCAAGCGGTGCTTCCGCTTCCACGCTCGAAGCGTGGCCATCTCCTCCACAAAGTCGATGACCGGACACCTGCTTGGTGCGGCGGGCGGGCTCGAAGCAGGCGTGACTGCGCTGGCGGTATACCACCAGGTGGTGCCTCCCACGATCAATCTCGACGATCCCGACCCGGAGTGCGACCTGGACTACGTGCCGAACGTGAAACGGGAACTGGCGGTCGAGTATGCGCTGTCGAATTCCTTCGGGTTCGGCGGCACGAACGCCGCGCTCTTGTTCAAGCGGTATCACGCATAGGCAGGTCGGTCGGGGGCGTCGGGCACAGCCGTAACCATCTATGCAAATTGCCGTCTGTATCAAGCAGGTGCCCGCGCGCGACTGGCAGCCGCGCGTCGACGATGCCGGCACGTGGATTCGCGAATCAGACGTCAGCTACGAGATGAATGAGCCGGATGCGTACGCGCTCGAAGAGGCGCTGCGCCTCAAGGAGCGCCACGGGGGAGAAGTCGTCGTGTGCTCGGCGGGGCCCGCGCGTGTGGCGCAGGCGCTTCGCGAAGCGCTGGCTCGTGGCGCGGATCGGGCGATCCACATCGAGGGCGAGACGCTCGACCGCGCCGACGCCTTCGGCGTCGCCGGCGCGTTGGCGGGAGCGATGAAGTCGGAGCAATTCGATCTGATTTTGGCGGGATTGCAGTCAGACGACATGGGTTTCGGGCAGACGGGCGTCATTCTTGCTGAACGTCTCGGCATGTCGCACGCGACGATCGTCATGGAGGTCGCGGTCGAAGGTTCGTCGGTCCGTGTCAAGCGGGAGCTCGAGGGTGGATGGTTTCAATGGGTGACGCTGCCTCTTCCGTCAGTCCTCACCATCCAGAGCGGGATCAATCAGCTTCGCTACGCAACACTCAAAGGCATCATGGCGGCGAAGAAGAAGGAGATTCGGAAGGCTGCGCCGTCCGGTGATGTCATGACGCGCCAGACGATCGTCGGCATTCATGTCCCTGAGAAGCTGAAACACACGCTGATGATTGAGGGGCCGCCACGCGAAGCGGCTGCGGAGCTCGTGCGGCGGCTCCGCGAAGAGGCGCGTGTGATCTCATGATTCTGGTGGTGGCCGAACAGCGCGACGGTCAGTTGAATCGCGCGACGTGGGAAACGATCGCCGCCGCGCAGGAGCTTGCCGCCCGTGACGCCCCGGCCGCCAGTCCGGTTGTTGTCGCCGTGCTCGGTCACGGTGTCGAGGGGGTGGCCGCTGAGCTGGCCGCGGCCGCTGTACGAGAAGTGGTGACGGTCAGCGACCCCGCGCTCGAATCCTACACGCCCGACGGCTACACAGCCGCGCTGCAGCAGGCAGTCGATCAGCTCGCGCCATCCCTTGTGGCGTTTCCGCACACGTACCAGACGAGGGACTTTGTACCGATGCTGGCCGCGCGTCTCGATCGGGCGCTCATCGCGGACGTGACGGCCGTCAGGAACAGCGGCACGCACCCGGTGTTCGTTCGTCCAATGTTTCAGGGCCGCCTGACGGCAGAGATCGCGCCACAGGGACCAGTTCCGTACCTTGCGACGTTTCAGATTGGCGCCTTTCGCGCAGATCAGGTTGTGCGGGGCGCGTCGGCCGCGGCGGTACGGAGTCTGAACGTTCAGATCGACGCCGCGGCCATTCGTCAGAAGCCGGAGGCGCCGTTTCGGCAGGCGCGGCAGGCCGTGGACCTCTCGCAGGCTGAACGCATCGTTTCTGTCGGCCGCGGCATCAAAGGGCCGGAGCATCTGCCGCTCGCCCAGCAGCTGGCCGACGCGCTCGGCGCCGAACTCGGGGCCTCGAGGCCGATTTGCGATGCGGGGTGGCTGCCGATGGAGCGGCAGGTCGGCAGTTCGGGGCAGACGGTCGCACCGAAGGTGTACATCGCGCTCGGCATTTCGGGAGCGATCCAGCACCTTGTGGGCATGAAAGGCTCAGGCACCATCGTGGCCATCAACAAGGACCCCGACGCGCCGATCTTTGAAGTGGCCGACTACGGGATCGTCGGCGATTTGTTCGAGGTCGTGCCCGCGATGGTGGCGGCGCTCAGGTCCTGAATGACCGCTTGAACGCGGTTCGAGTGTCGAACAGCTGATGGCAATCCTCGCCCTCTGGTTTCTCGTCCTCGTCTTCGCAGGTCTCTTCGCCGGTCAAGTCGCCCGGCGGATCCAGCTGATCCGGGCAGCGCCCAATACATTCTCTGTGGAGGATCCGGGCGTCCGCATCCGCCGATTGCTGGTCGATGTCCTGCTACAGCGCCAGACGATCGCGGAGCGGCCGGTGGTCGGTGTCGCGCACGCCCTGGTCTTCTGGGGGTTTCTGGCGTTTGCCGGCTATACGACCGTGGAGTTTCTCAAAGGCCTTGGGATCCTCGACGTCACCGCGACCTCCTGGTTCCAGGCCTATCGGCTGATCCTGGCGGTCTTCGCCGCGGCCGTTCTCATCGGGATGGCCTGTCTGCTGTTTCGTCGCGGTGTGATGCGCCCGGTCGCGCTCGGGTCCGTCGTGTCGCTCGAGTCGATGTTGATCGGTGTCTTCATCGTGGCGCTGATGGTCACGTTTCTGCTCACCGGCCGCCTCGGGGAGGAGAGCCTGGCCGGCCGCGTGAACTGGTGGATTCACATGCTGGTCATCCTGGCGTTTTTTGCGCTGATTCCGGCGTCGAAACACTTTCATCTCGTGTTGTCGCCGGTGACGGTGTTTCTTCGATCACCGAAGCTGGCCAACGTCCCCAATCTTGATTTCGAAAAGGAAGAGGTCGGGCTCGAGACGGTCAAGGATCTCGGGAGCAAGACGGTGCTCGACGCGCTGACGTGCGTCGAGTGCGGCCGCTGCCAGGTCAACTGTCCGGCCTGGAGTTCGGGGAAGGAGCTCAATCCCAAGACGATCATCCTCCAGACTCAGGAGGCACTGCTCTCGGGACGCCGCGAGCAACCGCTGGGCGAGCTGTATACCGAGCAGGCGTTGTGGCAATGCACGACCTGTGGAGCGTGCGAGAACCAGTGTCCGGTCGGCATCGAGCATCTCCCGCTGCTCATCGGCTCGCGGCGCGGACTCGTGTCAAACGGGGCGGCGCCCGACTACCTCGGCGGCGTTTACAATCATCTCGACCGGCGAGGCAACATCTGGGGGCTTGGATACGACCAGCGCCAGCGTTTTGTCGCCGCCAGCAGCGTCGAAACGTTCGATCCGTCCAGGCACGACGTGCTGGTCTGGCTCGGATGCGCGGGCGCGTTCGAGGCCGATTACCAGGCGTCGATGCGATCGCTGTTCGATATTCTGCGCGCGCGCGGGGTCGCATTCGGCGTGCTCTCGAAGGAGCGTTGCACGGGTGACCCGGCCAGACGCACCGGAAATGAGTACCTGTTTCAGGAGCTCGCGAAGTCGAATATCGAGGAGCTGAAGGCGTCGCGTGCGAAGACCATCCTGACGTCGTGTCCACACTGTGTGAAGACAATCGGTGACGACTATCGCCAGATGGGCTACGAGGTGAAGGTTGTCCATTCCGCCGTCTATCTCGAAGAACTGCTGCGGGGGACCGGCAGCACGCGCGACCGGGCGACGGTGACCTTTCACGACCCGTGTTACCTGGGCCGGTACGCCCGGACTGTTGATGAACCGAGACACCTGCTGGAGCGATTCGGCGGCGACATCAGAGAGCCCGAGCGAAACCGGGAGAATCCGTTTTGCTGTGGCGCGGGTGGAGGGCTGCTGTTCGCGGACAAGGAGGAGCAGCCCGGTTCGCGAATCAGCGATATCCGTCTCAAGCAGCTGCGTGAGACAGGCGCTGGCACCGTCGTGACGGCGTGCCCATTCTGCACAATCATGCTGAAGGGCGCGCACACGGGCAACGACGGCGCCAATGACGTTCAGTTCATTGATTTGACGACGTTCGTCAGGGACAGAATGTGAAATTCCTGAATTGCGATGTCTGACTGGCGGGCGTCGCCCGGTAAGCGTCTTCAGGCGAAGGTCATCGCCGCGCTGGGGTACCGTCTGACTGCGCTGCTCGGGTCGACGCTGCGCTGGCGCACCGAAGGAACGGACCATTTCGATCGCATCGTCGCTGGCGGCCACCAGCCGATCATGGCGTTCTGGCACGGACGGATTCTGCCGGCGACGTACTACTATCGACGCCGCGGGATCGTGGTCATCACGAGCGAGAATTTCGACGGCGAGTGGATTGCCGGCATCATCGAGCGTTTCGGCTATGGGACGGCCCGCGGGTCGACGTCGCGGGGCGCTCGAAAGGCGCTGCTGCAGCTCACGCACGACCTGGCGGCCGGGCGCCCGGTCGGGTTCACCGTCGACGGACCCCGCGGCCCGGCGCGAGTTGCGCAGCCGGGCGCGGTGTGGCTGGCCAAGGTCACCGGTAACCCTGTGCTGCCGTTTCACCTCGAGGCCAGCCGGCATTGGACGGTCAACAGCTGGGATCGCACGCAGATCCCCCGGCCGTTTGCTACGGTCGCGATCGCCATGGGCGAGCCGTTCGACGTGCCCGCCGACGCCGACGAGGCAGCACTCGAGGCGGCGCGCCGCACACTCGATGCTCGATTGCATGCCCTCGAGCAGCGCGCGAGTCAGTTGATTCGGGAGGCTGCGTAACGCCTGTGTCGTTGATCGTCATTGCCTCGCATCGCTTCACCGAGCACGAAACGCCGCCGGGGCACCCGGAGCGATCCGAGCGTGCCGAGGTGATGGACCGGATCGCGGAGCGGTGGCGAGACGCCGGGGGCGAGGTCGTCGCGCCCCGCAGCGCCACGCACGAGCAGCTGGCCCGCGTCCATAGTGACGAATACCTGCGGCGGATCGCCGAAACTGCGGGCCAGGCACTGGCTCTCGATCCGGACACCTACACATCGCCCGAAACCAGCGACATCGCGCAGCTGGCGGCCGGCGCCGCCGTGGAGGCCGTCGAGCGCGTGATGGGTGCAACGGATCGGTCTGGACTGGCGCTCGTCAGGCCCCCGGGTCACCACGCTGAGCACAGCCGAGCGATGGGTTTCTGCCTGTACAACAACGTCGCCGTCGCGGCGGCTCACGCCCGCGCCCAGGGCGTCCGCCGCGTGGCCATCGTCGACTACGACGTGCACCACGGAAATGGCACGCAGCACGCCTTCGAGACCGATTCCCACGTGCTGTACATGTCCGTGCATCAGTTCCCGTTCTATCCAGGGACCGGCGCTGTGACCGAGATCGGGGGCGGCGATGGACGAGGTTTCACGGTGAACTGCCCGCTCGAAGCCGGGGCGGTCAGCGAAGACTACGAAATTACGTTCAAGGATGTGATGCTGCCGGTGCTGCGGCAGTTCGAGCCTGACCTGATCCTGGTGTCGGCGGGGTTCGACGCTCATGAGCGCGATCCGCTCGCCAACATGCGGCTGACGTCGGAAGTGTTTGCCGCCATGACTCTGGAACTTCGGGGCATCGCCCGGGAGTACTGCGATGGTCGGCTGGCGCTCGTCACCGAGGGCGGCTACGACCTGCGCGCCCTGACGTTGTCGATCGATGCCGTCGTCGAGGCGCTTGCGGGGCCGGCTGCGCCCGCCGTGTGGCCCAGAAGCGGCGTCGCGCCGACTCGTGGCCGAGCGTCCGCGGACGCCGCCCGCCGAGTGCTGGCGCCGTTCTGGCGCCTTTAGCAGCCCATCCAAAGCACCCGTCGCGATCTGCGTGTCTTCGCGAAAGAAGCGTGATTCTCCGGTCACGTACAATATCTGGACATCCATGACCGAGTACAAGCCCCAGGAACTCGATAGAAAGTGGCAACAGCAGTGGGCCGACGCGAAGGCGTTCGAAGTCACTGAGGATCCCGCGAGGCGGAAGTACTACTGTCTCGAAATGTTCGCGTATCCTTCAGGTCACGCGCACGTCGGCCACGTCCGCAACTACATCATCGGCGATGTGATGGCGCGGACCAAGCGCCTGCGCGGCTTCAACGTCTTGCACCCGTTCGGCTGGGACGCTTTCGGGCTGCCGGCGGAAAACGCCGCGATCAAGACGGGCACGCACCCCGAGACTTCGACCCTGGCGAATATCGCTCACATGAAGGGGCAGCTGCAGCGTCTTGGCGTGAGCTACGCGTGGGAGCGAGAAATCGCCACGTGCACGCCTGACTACTACAAGTTCAACCAGTGGATCTTCCTGAAGATGTTCGAGCGCGACCTTGCGTACCGCAAGCGCTCGACCGTGAATTGGTGTCCGAGTTGTCAGACGGTGCTCGCCAACGAACAGGTCGTCGATGGTGGCTGCTGGCGGTGCGGCACGGTCGTCGTAACACGAGACCTGGAGCAGTGGTTCTTCAGAATCACGGCGTATGCAGACGAGCTGCTGCGCAGCCTCGACACACTCGGCGCCTGGCCCGAAAAGGTCGCTGTGATGCAGCGCAACTGGATTGGGCGATCCGAAGGGGCGCGTGTCACGTTTCCGCTGGCGGCAGCGCCTGGTCGTGGTCCAGAAGCCCCGGCGGACACCGGAATCGAGATTTTCACGACGCGGATTGACACGATCTACGGGGCCACGTTCGTGCTTCTTGCGCCCGAGCATCGCTTGGTGGATCGGTTGGCCGCTGAGAGCGCCGACCCGGCGGCGTTCCGCGAACAGGTCGCCCGGTTCCGCGCGCTCGATCGCGAGGCCAGGTTGACGGGGGCCATCGAAAAAGAGGGATTCGACACCGGTCGCAAGGCAGTCAACCCGTTCACCAGGGAAGAGGTTGCGATCTGGATCGCGAACTTCGTGCTGGCCGAGTACGGCACAGGCGCCATCATGGCAGTGCCCGCCCACGACGGGCGCGACTTCGAGTTCGCCAGGAAGTACGGGTTGCCCGTTCGAATCGTGGTGAGCTCCGGTGAAACGCCTGCCTCGGCGCATGAGTTGACCGAAGCGTCGACCAATTACGGACGGCTCGTCAATTCCGGCCCGTACGACGGACAGGAAGCGCCCGCGGTGATGCGTCGCATGATCGCCGATGCCGAGAAGAGCGGCATCGGGCGTGGCGAAGTGCAGTACCGTCTTAAGGACTGGGGCATATCGCGCCAGCGGTACTGGGGAACGCCGATTCCCATCATCTACTGCGAGCGGGACGGTGTTGTGCCGGTGCCGATTGATGCCCTGCCCGTGGAGCTTCCCCGCATCGCGACGTTTACGGGCCGCGGCGATTCACCGCTGGCTCAAGTGCCTGACTTCGTGAATACCACGTGCCCGAAGTGCGGAGGGCCCGCGCGGCGCGAGACCGACACGATGGACACGTTCGTCGATTCGTCCTGGTATTTCCTGCGTTTCTGCGACCCGCACAACGTCGACCTGCCGTTTGATCCGAAGGCCGCGGCCTACTGGATGGCCGTGGACTTCTACAGCGGCGGCGTCGAGCACGCGATTCTGCATCTTCTGTACTCGCGCTTCTTCACCCGGGTGCTTCGGGATGTCGGCTTGCTCACCTTCGACGAGCCGTTCACTCGGCTCCTGACGCAGGGGATGGTGCTGAAAGAAGGTGCCGTCATGTCCAAGTCGAAGGGCAACGTCGTCGATCCGGACGAGATGCTCGCGAAATACGGGGCCGATGCGCTTCGTTTGTACGTGATGTTCGTGGCGCCGCCGGAGAAGGAAGTCGAGTGGAGCGACAGCGGTCTCGAGGGCAGTTTTCGGTTCCTTGTGCGTGTGTGGAGGCTCGTGAACCATTGGGCGGACGTCGTCTCTGCCAGGCGCGGCCTTGCGCTTGACGCCAGCGGATCGGAGGCAGAGCGGGCGCTCCGCCGCAAGACCCACGACACGATTCGACGGGTCACCGTCGACATCGAGGAACGGATGCACCTGAATACGGCTGTATCGTCGCTCATGGAGCTCGTCAACGAGCTGTATGGGTTCAGCGAAGGCACCAGTCGCGGCGCGCCCGGCCGGTCGGCGCAAGCCGCGTCGGGCGTCGAGCGGCAGCAGACGATTGCCGTGCTGCAGGAGGCGATCGAAGCGCTTGTGCTGATGCTGTCTCCGTTCGCGCCGCACACCGCGGAGGAGTTGTGGCTGATGCTCGGACACGACGGGAGCCTCAGCCGGGCCAGCTGGCCGTCATTTGACCCCGAGGTCGCGCGCGCCGAAGAGATCGTGGTTCCCGTTCAAATCAACGGCAAGGTCAGGGCGAGGCTGACCGTTCCAGCCGGCGCGTCGGAGGACGAGCTGCGAGAGCTGGCGTTGGCGGACGGCGTGGTGCAGAATCATACGACCGGCAAGGTGATTCGTAAGATAGTCATAGGCAAGGGACCGCTGGTGAGTCTGGTGGTGCAATGAGAACCCCGGTGCGTGCGTCAGGCGAGCGTCGTGTCCTCGGCAGCTTGTGTCTGGCAGCCGCGGCGCTCGTCGTGGCTGTCTCAGGGTCGGGATGCGGCTATGCGCTCGCTGGACGCGGGTCGTTTCTGCCGGACTACATTCAGACCATTGGCGTGCCCGCCTTCGTCAATCGAACCAATATCTTCAACTTCGAGACGCTGCTCACCCAGAAGATTCGGTCGGAGTTCATCGGGCGCGGCAAGTACAAGATCCTTCCCGATGCAACCGGAGTGGATGGGCTTCTCACCGGGGAGATTCTCGCGGCAAGCATTGCGCCGGTCAGCTTCAATGCCGATCAGCTGGCGTCGCGCTACGCGCTGACCGTCACCGCGCGGGTCCAGCTCCAGGACCTTCACGACAACAAGGTGATCTGGGAGAATCCGAGTCTCGTCTTCCGCCAGTCCTACGAATCCCAGAGCGGCCAGAGCGCGCTGGACCCCGCGGCGTTCTTCGGTCAAGACACGAACGCGCTCGATCGCATGAGCAGCGACTTCGCCCAGTCGATCGTCAGCGCCATCCTCGAGGCGTTCTAGCGGCATTTCCGCATGCCGGTCGCTACGCCAGCCTCAGTTCGCAAGCAAATCGAGTCAGGCCGCCCTGGACTCGTCTATCTGCTTCAAGGGGAGGATGACGTCGAGAAGGCGGCACTCGCGGCGGATTTCGGCGACCTCGTCGACGAAGGGCTGCGGGCGTTCAACGTGGAGCGCATCCACGCCGCAGACATGACGACGGGCGACCGGCTGGCGTCAGGGGTGGGAGCTCTGCTGGCGGCGGCGCGCACGCTGCCCATGATGTCGCCCTGGCGCGTGATCGTCGTTCATCAGGCGGAGACGCTGCTTCTGCCGAAGCGGGAAAGCGACGCAGCCGCGAGAGCGCTGGCCAGCCTGGAAGCCTATCTGGAGAAGCCCGAGAACCAGACGGTGCTGGTGTTTGTTGCGGCGACTCTCGACAAACGAAGCCGTCTGTATCGAATTTTCGCGAAGAACGCCGTGATGGTCGAGTGCGGGACGCTCGAGGACCAGGGCGACGCCGAGCGCTGGATCCGAACGCGCGTGGCGGCCGCCGGCGTGTCGATAGACCCGGCGGCGGCGCATCTGCTGGCAGTGCGCGCAGGACCGGACGTCAAGCGACTGCGAAACGACGTTGATCGGCTCCTGCTGTACGCACTGGGTCAGAAGACCATCACGGTCGACGATGCGCGGCAGATTGCGGGCGCCGAGGCGCTTCAGGACGACTGGGGGATGACGAACGCGATTGAGCAGGGGAAAGCTGGTGAGGCGCTCAAGCAGCTTGCGCTGCTGATTGACTCCGGCGCGCCTCCTGAGAAGATCCTCGGTCAGCTGGCGTGGCTGGTCCGATCGAAATTCGGCATGCTCGCGGCCCGGCGGCTGCCGTCGGCGATCGAATCGGTGTTTCGGACGGATCTCGATCTGAAACGCTCGGCCGGCGATCCACGGATTCTGCTGGAACGGCTGATTGTAGAGCTCTGCGGAGAGGGGCGTGCTCAGCCGCGGGCTGCGATACGCGACGCGAGGCGCGACTTGTAACGTCCTGCGGCGTTGTCGTGGATGATGCCCTTGCTCGCCATCTTGTCGATGAGCGAGGTGGTCTTATGGAGCGCTGTCTTCGCGGCAGCGAGATCGTTGCCGTCGATGGCTGCCCGGATGCTCTTCAACGCGTTGCGCAGGCGCGCACGGAACTGACGGTTGTGCTCACGACGTTTCAGACTCTGCCGATGCGCCTTAAGCGCGGATGCGTGACTAGCCACTAGATCGGTCCCTCCCCAAAAAGATCGATCTTAGCACAGGCAGTAAAGTGAAGCGGTCTAGCGTCCGGGGACGATCTCGTAGGAGCCGGCGGTCGGCCTGCGATCGGAGTAGCGCGTGACCGGCCGGCCATCGACGACTTCGATGGTTTTGTAGATGACGCTGCCGGGCGAATCGACCGGGCGCGACGCCATCTGGTTGATGCGGGTCAGATAGTCGCGCGTTTCCCGATAGGGCGGCACGCTCTGTCCATGCCTGTCGACGGCTCCGGGGCCGGCGTTGTAGGCAGCGAGCGCCAGCTGCTCGTTGTTCTGGTACCGGTCCAGCAACTGGCGAAGATACGAGACGCCGCGCGGACATTTTCAGACGGGCTGAAAGGATTCCTGACGCCGAACTGTTGAATGGTCGCCGGCATCAGTTGCATGAGGCCGAGCGCGCCCTTCGGCGACCGCGCCGACGGGTTGAAGCCCGATTCCACCTGCATCACCGCGCGGACCAGGTCGGGCCGCACCTGGTTGATGCGCGCGTGCTCGGTGATCAGGTCATCAAAACGGTTGCGGTCCGCCGAGGCCGGGCGCGTGGCACGAATCGATTCGGCTTTGGGCACCCGGTAGGATCGCTCGACGGGTCCGGTCCGCTGGTCGGAGAGGACCAGGTTCCCGTTCGCGTCGTGCCACGAGTAGATCTGTGCCTGGGCTCGAGCGGGCAGCCCGTACCAGAGTGCGGCCAACATCAAGATTTGAAAGGCTTTACGAGCATGCTGGCAAATAGGGTCGATTCGGACGGGCAACACCCCGTGTTATCGGGCTGAAGCGCCTTCCGCTTTACCCTCCGAGGAGCGCCGCGACAACGGCCTGGCTGGCCTCCAGCATTGCGTCTATCTTTTCGGGCTGCCTTCCTCCGGCTTCCGCAAAGTCGGGCCGGCCTCCGCCGGAGCCCCCGATGATGGGTGCGATCTCCTTGACGATTTGTCCGGCCTTCAGCTTCCC
This sequence comes from uncultured Acidobacteriota bacterium, assembly GCA_963725105.1. GTDB lineage: Bacteria > Acidobacteriota > Vicinamibacteria > Vicinamibacterales > CAVVIG01 > CAVRXZ01. The sequence goes on along the minus strand of CAVRXZ010000036.1, from coordinate 13,333 downwards.
TGTGAGATCGGGCGTCACGGCGACGACCACCTGGACCTTGCCCTCGCTCGCCGAGGCGATGACGACGACGCCGCTCTTGATGCGGGCCTTGAGCGAATCGGCCAGCTGCCGCAGCGCATCCTTTCCCAGGTCGTTGACCTTCCGGCGGGCGAGACGAACGCCGCGTACGTCAACCGAGTCGTCGCCCTCGACGCCGCCGCCCATCGCGAGCCTGGTTTTGAGTTGGGTCACATCGCGCGAGAGCTGCTTCGCCTCGCTCTTCAAATGCTCAACGGCTTCGACCGCCTGATCGGGGCCGACTCCGAGCGCATCGATCAAATGAGCCAACGATGATCGCTGACGCTGCGCCCACTTGACAGCCTCAGCCCCAGTCAGCGCTTCAATTCGTCGAACACCAGCGGCCACACCGCTTTCAGAGGTGATGGTGAAAAAGCCGATGTCGCCCGTCGCCCCCACGTGCGTTCCGCCGCACAGCTCAACGCTGAAACCGGGCACCGTAACAACCCTGACCTGGTCCCCGTACCTTCTCGCCAAAGAGCGCCATAGCGCCGGCTTCAATCGCCTCCTGCGTGCGGCGGATCTCGGTCTGGACCGGAGTATTCCGATGAATCTGCGCGTTGACGATGCGCTCGAGCTGATCGAGGTCCTCCCGACCGACCTGCTGGAAGTGGACGAAGTCGAAGCGCAGCCGATCCGGAGCGACGAGCGAGCCCGCCTGCTTCACGTGCGTCCCCAACACCTGGCGGAGCGCCGCGTGCAGCAGGTGCGTCGCTGTGTGATTGCGGCGTGTCGCGTTGCGAATGTCCGCATCGACCTCAGCGGTCACCAGGTCGCGGAGGCGAAATGAACCCTCGGTCACACGCACGCGATGGGCGCGTGGCAGGCCGGGTCGGATGCGCGCAAGCCCCTCGATGGTGGCGCTCCCGCCGGAAGCCTCGCTGAGAATACGGCCGCTGTCGGACACCTGACCGCCGGCCTCGAGATAGAACGGCGTGCGGGCGAGCACCAGATATCCGGTCTGTCCGGTCGTCAGCTGTTCGAGCGGCTGCCTGTCGTCGCTGAACATCGCGACGATGGGAACGCCCGTCAGTCGTGTCGCGGCGTACCCCTCGAACTGGTCGCCCGAGCCACTGAGAAGTTGCTCGTCAGCGACCGTGAACTGCTGGCCTTTGCGGTCCACCTCGAATGCACTCTTCGCGCGACCCTTTTCCCGCTGGCCCTCCATCGCCTGTTCGTATCCGTTCCTGTCGACCGTCACGTCCTGAGTCGCGGCGGTGTCCTCGATGAAGTCGTACGGCAGACCGAACGTGTCGTACAGACGAAACGCGGCCTCGCCCGGCAGCACGCGATCGGGTGTCTGGAGGGCCTTCGAAATCTCGGCCTCGAGCCGCGGCAATCCTTCGGTCAGTACAGCATCGAAGCGCTGCTCCTCTGCCAGAATGGTCTTCTCGATCGTCTCGCGATTGGCTCGCAGCTCGGGATACGCCTGACCCATTTCGCGCTCGAGGGTGCGGACCAGCTTGTGGAGAAACGGTTCATCCAGCCCAAGGTGGCGCCCGTGCCGCATGGCGCGCCGCATGATCTTCCGCAGCACGTAGCCGCGCCACTCGTTGGACGGAATGACACCGTCGCCGAGGAGGAACGCCGTCGCCCGGATATGATCCGCCACCACCCGCATCGACACATCGTCAGACGAGCCTGAACTGGCGTACGCGCGTCCGCAGAGCTTGCCGACCTCTGCGAGGATCGGGCCGAAGACGTCCGTGTCGTAGTTGGACTCTTTCTGCTGCAGAACTGAGGTAATGCGCTCGAGGCCCATGCCCGTATCGATGGATGGTGCGGGCAAGGGGGTCAGTGTGCCGTCGGCGGCTCGCTCGAACTCCATGAAGACGTTGTTCCAGATCTCGATTTCGGGATCCGCGCTGGAACCACGGACGTAGTAGATCTCCGAGCAGCGGCCGCACGGGCCGGTGTCGCCCATCTGCCAGAAGTTGTCGTCGAGGCCCAGCTCGAGAATGCGGTCCGCCGGCACGAACTGCTTCCAAAGTTCGTACGCCTCGTCATCGCGGGGAATGCCGCCGCCCCCCCTGAAGATGGACGGCACCAGACGATCGGGTGACATCCCCCAGACACCTGTCAGCAGTTCCCACGCGAAACGAATCGCGTCCCGCTTGAAATAGTCGCCGAACGAGAAGTTGCCGAGCATCTCGAAAAACGTGTGATGTCGCAGCGACGGGCCGACGTTGTCGAGGTCGTTGTGTTTGCCGCTCACCCGCATGCACTTCTGCGAGGTGGTCGCGCGCGAATAGTCGCGCTTCTCCCGGCCGAGAAACGTGTCTTTGAACTGGTTCATGCCGGCGTTGGTGAAAAGCAATGTCGGATCGTCGGCGGGAACGAGCGGCGAGCTGGAGACGATTCGGTGGCCGTGCTGCTCGAAGTAACGGAGAAAAGACGCGCGGATCTCGTTGGAGGTCATCGGGCTTCTATTCTACTCAGTCATCCGGCCACTCCTGCCGCGTAGAGTGCGACTTGAGCACGCGGAGGATTCGGTCAGGATCGAAGCCTTGGCCGACCAGATACCGGAACAGCCGGCGGAATTGCCGCGCGTCGCCAATCCGCGAACCCTGCCGGAGACGCCTGGCGAGCGACGCCTCGATCTGTGCCTCGAGCTCGACCGACTGTGAAGCCTCGCGGGCGACTCGTCGTGCCGTGCCCGGCGCGATTCCCGCCTGGGTGATCTGTCTGAGAAGGCGACGTTCGCCGCGATGCTTGGCGAGATGCGCGCGCGCGATCGTCTCGGCGACGCGAACGTCATCGAGTGCGCGGTGTTCCTGAAGACGCGCGACGGCGGCGTCAATCTCGGCGCGTGGATGATTGCGCCGAGCCAGGCGCTGTCGAATCTGTGCCTCGGACAGCTCCCGCCGCGCGAGCATCTTCAGGGCGTCGGAGTAGGCCGACATCGGGGCGACTCGGCTTGATTATCGCCCGAACCTCGTAATGTCCGGGGCGCCCACGACCGCCCGAGCCATTTCGTCGCGGCTGGCGTCGGACGTGCTGGAAATTCCCTGGAGTTTCAGCTTGAACTCGTCGACGTTGGTGACCCAGCGCAGCGCCTCATCGAACGCGACCCATCCGCGTTGTACGAAACCCAGGATGGACTGGTCGAACGTCTGCATGCCGTATTGCGAAGTGCCCGCGGCAATCGCGGTGGGGATGAGGTGGGTTTTTTCCCGGTCGACGATGCAGTCGCGGATGAAGGGCGTGCTGATCAGCACCTCGACGGCGGGTACTCGTCCCGTGCCGTCCCCCCGCGGGAGCAGGCGTTGCGAGATGACCGCCTTGAGCACGCCTGCAAGCTGCAGCCTGATCTGCGGCTGCTGGTGGGGCGGAAAGACCGTGATGATCCGGTTGATGGTCTCTGTCGCGTCCAGTGTGTGCAGCGTGGACAGGACCAGGTGACCGGTTTCAGCGGCAAGAAGGCCGGTCTCGACAGTCTCGAAGTCGCGCATCTCGCCGACAAGAATGACGTCGGGGTCCTGTCGCATGGCGCTGCGGAGTGCCTGCGCGAACGATCGCGTGTCGACCGCGACCTCGCGCTGGCTGATGATCGACTTGATGTCGCGGTGGAGAAACTCGATCGGATCCTCGACCGTCACGATATGGGCGGTCCGCGCCCTGTTGATGAGGTCGATCATGGCAGCGAGCGTCGTGCTCTTGCCGCTGCCAGTCGTGCCGGTGACAAGCACCAGCCCGCGCTCCAGGCCGGCGATGGTCTTGAGGACCGCCGGCAGGTGGAGTTCATCCACCGTCCGCACCTGCATGGGAATCACGCGGAGCACCAGGCCCACCGTTCCGCGCTGCTGAAAGACATTGGCCCGGAACCGTCCGAGGCCGGGAACGCTGTAGGCGAGGTCGAGCTCCTGGGCGTCCTTGAACTTCTGCCGCTGCGCCGGCGACATGACCGCCGTACTGATCGCCACGACCTCGTCCTGCTCGAGCTTCTTGTCCTGACTTGCGGCGACGAGCGTCCCGCGGACGCGCATCATGGGGTAGCTGCCGACCTTGATGTGCAGGTCGGATGCCCCCGCGTCGACAGCAATTCTGAGCAGGTCGTTGACGTGCATAAGAGCCGGGCGTCTGTAGACGCTTATCGGCTCTTGAGCGTGGCGGTCTTTAACGGCTGTCTGAAGGCGGCTTCGTCCGGATAGACGTAGGTGAGCCAGCCGTGTTTGTCGGCGACGTTGCCGTTGATGACGTCGAAGAAAGCCCGCTGGAGCGCCTCCGTCACGGGGCCGCGCCGCCCGGCGCCGACGCGAATCTTGTCGACCGAACGAATAGGCGTCACTTCGGCCGCCGTCCCGACGAAAAACGCCTCGTCGGCCAGATAGAGAAGCTCACGCGGAAACGCCTCTTCGCGCACCAGGTAGCCCAGCTCGCGGGCGAGCGTGACGATCGAATCGCGGGTGATACCGCCGAGCACGGAGGACGAAAGCGGCGGCGTGATGAGCGCGCCATTGCGGACGAGGAAGATGTTCTGGCCGCTTCCCTCGCTGACGAGTCCGTGAACATCGAGGGCGATACCTTCGGAATAGCCGTCGGCCACCGCTTCCATCTTGATCAACGCCGAGTTGGCGTAGTTGGCCGTGCCCTTCGCCAGGGCGGGCAGCGTGTTGGGCGCCATGCGCGCCCAGGTGCTGACCTTGACGTCGCATCCCTCTTCGAGCGCCGCGGCGCCAAGATATGCGCCCCACTCCCACACCATGATCGCGGCATCGACCGGGTTGTTCAGTGGATTGACGCCGAGCGTCTCGTAGCCGCGGTACACGATCGGGCGGATGTAGCACTCCTTCATGTCGTTTGCGCGGATCGTCTCGAGCACAGCGTTGGACCAGCCGTTCAGATCCAGCGGGTATTCCATCCGGTAGATCTTGGCCGAGTGCTGCAGCCGCTGCATGTGCGCGTCGAGTCGGAAGCACGCGGATCCTTTGGGCGTGGCATAGCACCGGGCGCCTTCGAAGACACCGCTTCCGTAGTGAATGACGTGCGAGGCAATGTGGATCGTGGCGTCTTTCCACTCCACGAGTTTGCCGTTCATCCAGATCTTGCCGGTTCCCGCGAAAGCCATAAAGTTCCTCAGTTCGATTCTAGCATCCTGAAAATAGCAGACGCGGCCGGACGGGGAAGAGCCAATTGCCGAGTGGACTGCCCGTTATTGCGCTTCGCCGCAGAAGGGACACCGATCCGACCGCGCGTGCAGTGGCTTGCGGCAATGCCAGCAGAAGCGCGGCTGCGGGGACTCGCGAGCCCGCAGCCGTGTCTGAATCTCCTGAAGGTCTTCGGAGTCGGCCTCAGGCGACGCAGAGCGCCGCCCGACCGGCGCCCGCACGGCCAGCACATCGTCGAGCAGGTCGCTGGCGCGCTGGTAGCGGGCGGGGATCTCCGGCGCCATCGCCCGCATGACGATGTCGCTGAGCGCCTTGGGAATCTTGGGATTCTTGAGCCGCGGGGCGCTCAGCAGCTCGCCCCGCATGAGGCGATCGAGGTCAGCGGCCGACGGCGTGTCGTACGGCATGTAGCCGGTCAGCATCTGATACATGGTGACGCCGAGCGAGTAGATGTCCGACGCAAACACAGCCTTGCCGTGAAACTGCTCGGGTGCCATGTACGGCGGACTGCCGATGACCGTGGTGCCATGGGCCGCGATTTCGAGAAATCGCGACGTGCCGAAGTCCGCGACCTTCAGCAGGCCGCTGTCGGTGACGAGAACGTTCGACGGCCGGAGATCGCGATGGAGGACGCCCTGGCGATGAGCGTGGTCCATTGCATTCGCGATCTGACAGATGTAATCGAGCGCGAGCCCCAGCTCCAATGCACCGTCTCGAGCCAGGGTCATTTCGAGCGTTTCGCCGGGAACGAACTCCATCACGATGAAGAAGACGTTGTCCTGCTTCTCCGCCGTGAGAATGGTCACGATGTTGGGGTGATTGAGGGTGGCCAGCAGCCTCGGCTCGCGCAGCAGCTCACCGAAGTCGACCGTCTGCTTGTGGGGAACCTTGAGGGCAACCTTCTTGTCAATCCAGGTGTCTTCGGCGAGGTAAACGGTTCCAAATCCGCCGCTGCCGATCGTCGACAGTACCTTGTACTTGCCGACAAGCTGTCCGCGAAAAAACACTGAGGGGAGTATAGCAGTCCGGTGCAGGGTGCGGGGTGCGACGTGCGGAGTGCTTACAATGGGCGGCGCTGTGTGAAGTCCGGAGTACGCCGCGGGTAGCTGTGTAACGGCGAACTCGCGGTGCGTGTATCGCCCAAACCCCTCGGCGATGTTCGATGGAGCCGAACGGGCGGCTCACCGAATGTCCAGGCAGAAATCGCGGTCCAAGGCCACGGGCCGCGTGGCAGTAAACGCGTACACTTCGTTCTTGAGCTCGTTCGCGAGTTGCCAGCATTGGAGCTCCTGGAAGTCCGATACGCCCACGGCGAAGGAGGCGAGCACACGGCGTGCCAGCCGACCAGCACTTGCAGTCGCGCACGTCGCACCCCGCACCCCGCACCCCGCTCGCTCGTATAATCCCCCCGTGCACCGATTCTTTGCGCCGTCGCTCGATCCCGGCGACGAGACCGTGATGCTGCCGCGCGATGAGAGCGAGCACTTGACGCGCGTGCTCCGCCTGGCGACGGGCGACACGATTGGCGTGTTCGACGGTCGAGGCCGTGAATTCGTTGCACGTGTGATTTCAGTCGAGCGGACGGGCGTTCGCGTTCAGTTGCTCGACGAAGGCGTGCCGGCCCGCGAACCCGACGTGCCGATCACGCTCGCACAGGCGGTTCTCAAGGGCGAAAAGATGGACGAAGTCGTTCGAGATGCCGTCATGTTGGGTGTGGCCGCAGTGCATCCGATCATCACCCAGCGCACTGAAACAACAGTTGCAGCGATTCTCAAAGGCGGGCGGGTCGATCGGTGGCGACGCGTGGCGCTGGCGTCGGTGAAACAGGCGCGACGTGCGACGCTGCCCGAGATTCGGACGCCGTTGCAGCTTCAGGACTACCTGCAGGAGCCCGCTCCGACCCTGCGCCTCATGCTGGTCGAACCGGGCGCTGCGGTCGGCACGACTTCAGTCGGTGTGTTGCGCGGCGGGCAGATCCCTCACGATGTGGCGGTTCTCGTCGGGCCGGAAGGGGGGTGGACTGACGAGGAGATCAAGTTGGCAGCCTCTCATGACGTGAAGCCCGTCACTCTGGGCCACAGGACCTTGCGAGCCGATGCCGTGCCGATCGCGGCCATCAGCGTGCTGCAGTTCCTGTGGGGGGATTTGTAGCGGAGGATGAGCTAGCGCGTCGTCCGGCGAAAGTCGTGCGTCTTGACGTCGCCCTCACCGAGCGACAGCCGTGCGGCTCCGATTCGTTGTTCGTCGAGGAACGCCGGCTCGTACCACTCGCCCGGTTCACTCGGATCCACCAGCGAGAGATAGTAGTCGCCGGCAGGGAGGCCGCGCATCCGAAAGCTGCCGTTTTGATCCGGGCGCGCGGTCACGATCTGCCTCGACATCGGCTGCCAGAGGCTCGAATCGGTCGGGAAGGCGAGCACCGTAACGTCGGTGACGGGTACTGACTGTTCGTTCACGATGGTGCCATTGATCTCGCTCTGTCGGCTCGTGAAGACGATGGCGACGTCGCTCAGCTTCTGGCCGCTCGACAGCTCGATCGGGGCGTCCACGACTTCGCGGCCGTCGAGTATCACGGACTTCAGCGACCATCCGCGAATGTCCCCTGCCCGAATCCAGTGCGTGCCGGCGGGCACGGGATCGATGACGAACCGCCCGTCCCTGTCGATTCGGCCAATCGGATTAGGTCCGAGGGCCACGTTGCCGGGCGCGGGTGCGGTGATGCGCACCTGACGAAGATCGGGCGCGTTCGTGCCTTCGAATCTGACCGATCCGGTGATGGTTGCGCCCGGATACAGGATCAGCGACAGGTTGGAAATCTCCGCCCCAAAGACCGACAGCGGCTGAACCGCGTACTGCGCTCGATCGGGCCCGTTGCTCGCTGCGCGAAGCGTGTACTGACCGGGCGGCACATTCGCGATCGAAAAGCGCCCCTCACCATCGATGCGACCGTTGAAGTCGGTACCGGCGTTTCGCGAACGGCTGGCGACGCCCTCGGGCGTGAGGCTGACGAGGCCGTTCGTCACGGGCGAACCGCTCGAGTTCGTGGCCGTTCCGGTAATGCGGACCGTGCGAACCAGGAGCATCGCGAAATTCACGTCGCCTGTTTCCTCACCGACGCCCACCGTAACGGCTGCGGCTTCGCTCACGGAGCCGACTCCCGGGAAGTACGTTGGTGCGTACGCCTGTTGAGTCGGGTCGTCCGACGCCGGTGGAGCGGGACCTCGACCGCGCCCGCCAGGCCCGCCTGGTCCGACATCAGGATTGCGTTGCACGGCACTGACGAAGTAGCGACCCGGATTGAGACCCCAGACGCGGAACGCGCCCTGATCGTCGGTTTGCGCCGTACCCGCGGGTACGAGCTGCCGCACGCCCGCGCGGTACTCGTGGCGCAGGACGCGAACCGTTGTGCCCGGCGCCGGATCGCCGGCATCGTCTACGACGTGGCCGGCGATGATGCTGCCGCGCGGCAGGCGGAAATCGATGCCGCCGATCCGCTGGCCTGCGCCGACTTGCAGCGGCGTGCCGGCTTGAAGCGGCCGTCGTTGCCCGTATGCCAGCGTGACATAACCGGCTTTCGACACAGTCAGCGTGTAACGGCTGGCCGGCAATTCAGTCAGCTCGAACGCGCCGTCATCGCCCGTCATCGTCGCGCGGCCCTCTGGAAGGTCGGGACCGACGGCGAACACACGCGCGCGCCTGACCGGTCGGCCGCTATCGATCGTCAGGACACGGCCAGCAATGACGGCCGTGTTCGTCGGGGTGGTTGGCTGTCCCGGCGTGTCTCGCGCGGGCCGCTGCGCATTCGTGCGCGAGTCCTGGGCAAGTGACACACACGCGACCAGCGCGACGACGGCCGAAGTCAGCGGGACGGGGTGCATCGCTTGACCGTTAGACCCAACGGGACGCTCAAAGGTTTGTCGAACGAATCTCGAGGCATACCCACTCGCCTTCCTGCATCCGCCTGGCGTCACCGCCAAACGCGCGACGAACGTCGTCTTCTTCATCCGCCAGCAGGCCGGACAGGATGATCATGCCCGAAGGGGTGGCCGCCGCCTGCAGCGTTTTCGCCTCGCGAAGCAGAAGAGCACCCGTCAGGTTCGCCACTACGACGCTCGATTGCGGCAGGGGAGTCGTGGTCAGATCCGAGACAAGAAAGCGGACCTGATCAGTGTCTGGGTTGACCGCAAGGTTGTCGTTCGCTGCCTGAATGGCATCAGGATCGTTATCGAGGCCCAGTACCCGCGCTGCACCCAGCCGGGCGGCCGCGATGGCCAGGATGCCCGATCCTGTTCCCACGTCCAGGACGGACGCGTTTTCCAGCTCGATGTGCTGGAGCGCAGCGAGGCACAAGCGAGTGGTCGCATGGTGACCGGTTCCAAAGCCCATCGACGGACTGATGACGATGGTCCGCGCTTGCGACTTCCAGTCTGGAAGGTCGACCGGGTCCGCAACAACCGTGATTCCGCCGACAGTGACAGGAGCCAGATTCTGCTGCGACCGGACGGCCCAGTCATCGTCGGGCACGTCGATGGACTCCGCGCCGATGCCTTCGGCGGCGAAGCGCTGGCGGGCGGCGTCGCGAGGCTCCGGTGACGGAAAGAATGCGCGAATACCGGACGCGGTGTCTTCGATGGCGGTTGGCGTGAAATCGTCGAGCAGCAGCAGGAGGCGGTCGTCAGCGCCTTGAATGTCGAGGGCTGGCCACTTCTTCATCGTCTAGCCGAACATGTCTTTGACACGGTCGAACAGGTTGCGCTCATCCTGCTCGTCTTCGCGGGGACGCGGACGGAACTGATCCTGAGGTAACGCCTTCGCAAGCTGCTCGAACAGGTGCCGTTGCTCCTTGTTCAACTTTCGCGGAATCTGGGCTTGTACGGTGGCGAACAGATCGCCCCGTGCGCCTCCGTTGACCTCGGGCATGCCCTTGCCGCGGAGACGAAGTGTGGTGCCGGTCTGTGTGCCGTCGGCCACCTTCACCTGTTCCGTCCCGTCAAGCGTGGGCACCGCGATCTCGCCGCCAAGAGCCAGCGTCGTGATGTTCACCGGAATCTCGCAGAAAAGATTGACGCCGTCACGACGGAAGAATTCGTGCTCCTGAACGTGGACGACGACGTACAGGTGACCTGGTGGACCGCCAGCACTGCCACCCTCACCCTCTCCCTGCAGCCGGAGCTGCTGTCCGGTTGCGATGCCCGCCGGAATCTTGACGGTGATCTTCCGCTCCCGGCCCACTCGGCCCGCGCCGCGGCATGCCGGGCAGGGCTTTGAAATGATCTGCCCGTTGCCGCGGCACTGAGGACACGTTCGCGCCACGGTGAAGAACCCTTGCTGGAACCGGACCTGCCCCTGTCCGCGGCACTGCGAACACACTGTGGGCGTGGAGCCGGGGGCGGCGCCCGAGCCGTGACAACCATCGCAGTTTTCCTGCCGTGGAATCTGGATGACGGTTTCCGCACCCTGCGCCGATTCTTCGAACGTGATCTCCAGGTCGTAGCGCAGGTCAGCGCCCCGCTGGGGGCCGCCTCGGCGCCGCCCGCCGCCAAAGAGGTCGCCGAAGCCAAAGATGTCGCCGAGTCCACCGAAGATGTCGCCGAAGTCGGCGAAGACTGAGGGGTCGAAGCCGCCGCTCGCGGCCGAACCGACACCCGCGTGCCCGAATCGATCGTACAGACTGCGCTTTTCCGCGTCGGCCAGAATCGCATAGGCCTCGGCGGCTTCCTTGAACCGTTCCTCCGCGGTGGTGTCGCCCGGATTGCGGTCCGGGTGGTATTTCATCGCGAGCTTGCGGTAGGAGCTCTTGATTTCAACCTCGGTGGCCGTCCGCGAGACGGACAGCACCTCGTAGTAGTCGCGCTTGCTCACGACTTGGCCACCTTCACCATCGCGGGCCGCAGCAACCGTTCGCCGAGACGATAGCCGCGCCGGAGTTCCGCGATCACCTCGCCGTCGCGCCGGCCTGGGCTGTCTTCGTGCAGGACGGCCTGGTGGATGTTCGGATCAAAGTCGGCCCCAAGCGCCTCGATCGGTTTGACGCCCTGCTTCCGCAGCAGATCGTGCAGCTTCGCGTGGATGATCTCGACACCCTTGCGATACGAGGATGAGCCCTTACCAGCATCGGCCTTGAGCGCGAGATCGAAGTCATCGACCACGGCGAGCAGTTCGAGCAGGAGGTCGACGACTTTCTGATCGGCCTGCTCGCGGCGCTCGCGGTCGACACGCTTGCGGTAGTTGTCGAATTCGGCAGACTTGCGGAGCCAACGATCACGAAAGTCGTCCCGCTCCCGCTGCATCTCGGCTACCGGATCAGGCGCAGCAGTCGGGTCCGCGGTTTCGGGCGCGTCTGGTGTGTCGGGCGCGTCGGTCAGAGGTTCGTCGGACATCGAGGCAAGAAAGGGTTCAAAGGGTTCAGGTTCAGGGTTCAGGGTCTCGCAGCAGTCGAGCCACGGCCAGAGCCGTTCCGTCCACGACCGCAATGGCGCGTGGGTACCGCATGCGGGTCGGCCCGATCACACCCACCGCCCCGGTGCCCGACGCGTCTTCAAATGTCGACGCAATCAGGCTGAACGACCGGAGGTTCGGGTCCGGATGCTCGGTGCCGATCACGACGACAAGGCCGGGGCCCTCGAGGTACTCGTCGAGCAGGTGCACGAGCCGCTGCTTTTCCTCGACCATCTGCAGCAGAGCCTGCAGCGTACCCAGCGTAACGCCCGGCATCTCTCCGAGCAGCGACGCCGTGCCCTCCACGTAAATGGTGCGGTCGTCGGAAAGGTTCGTGAACGTGGACGTCGCCAGTTTCATCGCCCGTGCAAACAGGGCATCGCACAAGAGCCGCTCTTCGTCGAGTTGTTCGAGCACCGCCTCGCGCGCCTGGGCGAGTGTCAAGCCTGCGAACTCCGCGTTCAGGTAGTTGGCCGCCTGATGCAGTTCATCGGGGCTCAGCAGGTCGCTGACCTGGATGACTTTCTGCAGCACCTGGCCGCCGCGGGCGACAATGACGACGAGCACGCGTCCCGACCCGAGCGGGATGAACTCGACGCGATCGAACACCGCCGTGCCTTGAGTCGGTGGCATTGCGAACCCCACGAGCCCGGATGCCTGCGACACGACATGGGAGGCCTGCGACAGCAGCGAATCGGGCAATGCGCCCGAGGGCTCACGGCGCAATCGAGCCTCGACCGCGCTTGCCGTCCGGCTCGATCGCTTTCCTTCGAGCAGCTGATCGACATAGAAGCGATAGCCGCGGTCAGTCGGAATCCGGCCCGCCGAAGTGTGGGGCTGCTGGACGTACCCCTCGTCTTCGAGGCGCGCCAGGATGTTCCTGACGGTGGCCGAGGACACACCGAGGCCCGCTGCCGAAACCAGCAAAGACGAGGCGACGGGCTCGCCGGTGGCGATGAATTCGCGGATCAGCGCGGCCAGGACGCGCTTGGACCGATGCTGGGTACCCTGAGTCATCCGAACTTAGCACTCACCCATAGAGACTGCTAACCAGTCATTAATACGCGCTCATGTCCTATTGGGGTATGCCCATCTACACGCTGTTGCGGGCCAGGCTGGGCGGCTGCCACTGCATCGAAAGCTGGCTGGCGTCCCCGCTCACGATCTTTCCATGCTTGACCGCAATGAGCTCCGCAAGGATGCTGACGGCGATTTCCTGCGGCGTGACAGCGCCGATATCCAGGCCGATGCGGTGCATGCACACGCTCGAGAGATTCCACCGGCATGCCGTCGGCTCGGAGCGCCTCATAGATCCGAGCGACCTTGGCCCGGCTTCCGATGAGGCCCAGGTAGCGCAACTCACGCGGCGCAAGCGCACGAAGTGCTTCGAGGTCGTTGGTATGTCCGCGGGTCACGATGACGACGTAAGCGTGGAGCGGAAGGCTGGTATGCGCCAACCAGGCCGGGATGTCCTCGGCCACGACCTCGGCGGCGGCCGGGAAACGCTCGCGGTTGGCGAACTTCTCGCGGTCGTCGACGACGTGCACCTGAAAGCCGACCTCCTGGGCCAGATTGGCCAGGTACGTCCCGACGTGGCCGGCGCCGATCACGTACAGCTCGGGTGATCGGCTCGATCGGCTCGATATAGACGTCCATTTGCCCCGCGCAGATGCAGGCCGGTCTCCTGGGCGAAGTCGTCGGACAGCTCGGAGCCGGACAAAGTCGCGGTT
>CAVRXZ010000035.1:0-8127 GCA_963725105.1 uncultured Acidobacteriota bacterium | reverse complement strand
CGTCATTCGTCACCAGCACAACTATCGTCCTGCTCGGCCTCGGAGAGTTGAAGGTTGCTGCCCAGCAAGCCCCGGCCAGCCAGCCGACGTCCCTCGTGTTCGACGCTTATACGCTAGGCTCGTGCAATCCGAACGGGCAGCCGCAAGGCAATTGTCCCCCGGCGAGTTGATCCGGGTGCGCCTCGTGCCGCTCGCGACGGGGCTCGAGATGCCCCGACATGTCGCGTTTCTACCGAGCGGCCGCGACCTGCTGATTGCTGAGACTCCAGGCACGTTGCGCCTCCTGCGCGCCGGCGAGCGCGAAGCGGTTGTGGTGAACGGGTGGCCGCCCGCGTCGCTCGAGGCGGGGAGCCTGCAGTCGGTGCTCGTGCATCCTCGCTTCGAGCAGAATCATTTCATCTACCTCAGCTACGTGAAGCGCCGCGCGGATGGCCTCACCACCGTCGCCCTCGCCCGCGGTCAGTTGCAGGACACCACGGTGAGCGACGTCACGGAGCTGTTCGTGGCCGAGGGATGGGTGATGGGCGGACCGGTTGCCGCGCGCGCCGAATTCGGGCCCGACGGCATGGTGTACCTGACCCTCAACGATCACGACCGTTTCTTCGCGACGAACGATATGAGCGTGCGCATGCTCGCGCAGGACCTCGGGAGCGACGTGGGCAAGGTCATGCGTCTTCGCGATGACGGCAGCGTGCCGTCCGACAACCCGTTCGTCGGCCGCGCGGGCGCGATGCCCGAGATTTACACCTACGGACATCGGAATGTCACCGGCCTGGCGTGGCACCCCGACACGGGCGCGCTCTGGGCCACGGAGATTCGGTCCGATGGGCGGCGACGAGCTCAACATCCTCCGCCCGGGCCACAACTACGGCTGGCCATTCGTGTCGCTCGGCAAGATCTACAACGAGCAGCCGGTCTCCGAGCAGCAGTGGTTCCGTCCCGGCATGGACATGCCCGAGATGTACTGGACGCCCTCCATCAGTCCCTCCAGCGTCGTCTTCTATACGGGCGACAAGTTCCCGGCGTGGAAGGGGCACCTGTTCATCGGCGCTCTGAACGGACAGATGCTGCAGCGCGTCGCCTTCAAGCAGCCCGAGCCACAAGGCGAGCGGCGCGAAGCGATGTTCATCCCGCTCAACCGGCGATTTCGGCACGTCGTGCAGGGACCCGACGGCCACTTGTACGTCGCGACGGAGCGGTTGGGCGAGGACAAGAGCGGCACCATCTTCCGGATCGAGCCGGCCGACGCGAAATAGACGGAAGGAGCCTAGACGCCGGCTCGTAGCGTCGGCCGCAGCGGCGGGCGGCGCTCGTTGCCGCTGCGGTCGGCATGGGCTCTGGTGGCTTCAATGCGATTGATGACTTCCAAGTACGCTCGCGCGGCGGATTCGAGAATATTGGTGCTGATGCCCGCGCCGCGATAGGTGCGACCGTTGTGTTCGACGGTGAGCAGCGCTTCGCCCTGTGCGTCCTCGCCGACGGTCACGCTGTGCACTTCAAACTTGCGCAGTTGCACATGAATTCCGGTTGCATGGTCGATGGCTTTGACCACGGCGTCGACGGGTCCGTCAGCGGTTTGATCTTGGGCTACGACACGGCCATCGGTGTGCGCAAGCTTGATCGTCACGCGTGCCGGTTGATTATCGTGCGTGGCGACGCTCAGAGATTGCAGCGACCAAGGCCCTGCGGCTTCATTTTCAGAGCGCATGACCAACGCTTCGATGTCGCCGTCGAAGAGCTCTTTCTTCCTGTCGGCCAAGGCTTTGAATTCTTCGAACAGTTGATTGAGTTCGCCGTCGCCGACGTCAAAGCCGAGGTCCTTCACGCGCTCGCGAAACGCGTGACGGCCGCTATGCTTGCCGAGCACGAGATTGGTGCGCGACAGCCCCACATCTTGGGGACGCATAATCTCGTAGGTCGAATGATGCTTGAGCATGCCGTGTTGATGGATGCCGGCTTCGTGCGCAAACGCGTTTTCACCGACGATCGCTTTATTGCGCGGGATGGGCATGCCGGTGATCTGCGACACCAGGCGACTCGTTGGAAAGAGGCGTGTCGTATGAATTCCGGTATGCACTCCAAGAACAGTCTCGCGAGTCTTGATCGCCATCGCCGCTTCCTCGAGCGAGCAATTGCCGGCGCGTTCGCCGATGCCGTTGATCGTGCATTCGATTTGCCGTGCGCCGGCCCGTACGGCGGCCAAACTATTTGCGACCGCCATCCCCAAGTCGTTGTGGCAGTGAACGGAGAGTACGACCTTGTCGACATTGCGCACGTTGCGTTTGAGGTACGAAAAGACTTCGTAGAATTCTTCAGGAACCGCATAGCCGACGGTGTCGGGGACATTGATCGTGGTGGCGCCGGCGTCGATAGCGGCTTCAACCACCTGCCCGAGGAACTCGAGCTCGGTCCGAGATGCGTCTTCTGGCGAGAATTCCACGTCGGCGCATAAACTGCGTGCGAGCTTCACGCCCTCGGCCGCCGTGTGGACGATCTGCTCTTTCGCCATGTTGAGTTTGTATTCGCGATGAATTGCGCTGGTGGCGAGGAACACGTGAATGCGTGGACGCGTCGCATCTTTCAGAGCGCGCCATGCGGTGTCAATGTCTTCTCGATTGCAGCGCGCGAGGCCCGCGATAATCGGACCGTGCACTTCGCGAGCCACCAGATTCACCGACTCCCAATCGCCGCGCGAGGCGATCGGGAAACCGGCTTCGATAACGTCGACCCCAAGCTCTGCGAGCGCCTTCGCCACCCGCAGCTTTTCCGGCTGCGTCATGCTGCAGCCGGGCGATTGCTCGCCGTCGCGCAGCGTGGTGTCGAAGATGAGGACGCGGTTGGGGTCGGTCATCGTTACCTCGACGACGGCGCGGCACAGGCGAAGTTCGCCGCGTCGTTCACGTCACCCGAGCCTCGGTATTGCGCCACCTGCGGATAAGGGCACAGCGGCCGGGTGAGCGGCTTCGACGGATCATCGGTGGCACGTCCGGTGCCCACCAGGCGTTCCGGCGCGATCCCTCCCTCGACCCATCGCTCCAGTGCGGTGAAGATATCGCGCTCAGGATCCCGGCTGGTCGCCGCGCCAACGCCCCCGTTGCCGAAACTGTTCGGGCCCGAGCCGCCACCGCAGTGCGCCATCCCGGGCACGAGAAACAGTCGGTAGAAATCCTCGGTCGGGGGAGCGCCAGGCGTGCGCGCATCCGGGTATTTCGAGAGAAAGGCGCGCACGGTCTCGTAGTACTCGATCGAACTCGGCGCCGGAATGGCGGCGTCTCCCCACCCGTGGTACTGAATGAGCTTCCCGCCCGATGCACGGAACGACCGCAGGTCAGGGCTGGTCGCGTTGAGGACCGGTCCCGCCTTCGTATCGCCGATGCGCACGTCGCGATCGAAGTCGAGCATCCGGAAATTCCAATTGGGGTCCTCGAATACCGCCGCCCCGTAGTAGCTGTTGCCGAACATGAATTGGATGGCACCTGCGGGGTTCGCCGGCGTGATCCAGGTGCCCCAGCTGCCGGGCACCGCTTCCGTCCCGGGTGGCTGTCCGACGAAGAGACGTTCCTGTGTGCGCGGATTGCGCGGCCCCTCGTAGATCTGCTGGAGCGCGTCGACCTGAGCTTTGGGCAGACAATCGGCCGCGTCCGCTCCCGTGCAGACGAGCACGGCCGGATCGAACGTGCAGGCACGCGGATTCTCGATCAAGCCGTCGGCCACGCCGTCGAGACGATCGCAGGCGGCCATGACGGCGCGCTGGATGACGGGGAGCTTGGCGGGCGGGATCGCGCTGTCCGGCGTGGCCAGGAGCGCGCGTTCGTTCCACACGAACGCGGTGAACAAGCGCGACCAGTTGTTCGCCGGGGCGCCGGCCAGGATGCCGTTGAAGTCTTCCGGAAAGCGCTGCGCCTCCATCAGCGCTTCGCGGCCGCCGTCCGAGCAGCCGGCGAAGTAGCTTCGCTCCGGGTCCCGGCCGTAGAACACGCGGATGATCGCTTTGGACTGCATCGCGGTTTCATGCACGGCGCGATACCCAAAGTCGATCAGCTTCTCCGGATGCCCGACGGCCCAGTTCGCGCCGCCACCACCTTCATGGCCATCGTCGGTGCCGGCCACGGCGTAACCGCGGCGCAACGGCTCTGCAAAGGAGGCGGTGTTGATGGCGCCTGCCCAGCCACCGTTGCCTTCCTGTCGGTACTTGGCGTTCCAGGCGGAAGCCGCCGGCAGCCACAGGGCAAACTTGATTTCAGAATCGCGGCTCGGACGCATAACGCCGCGAACGTCGCAATGGGCGGGTACCGTGCCAGGACTCGCCGGCGGCGCACCCGGAGCGGTGGGCGCCGGTGCGGCGCCTTCCGGCACGCTCGTCGCCGAGGTGATGAGCGTGTAGGGCAGCTTCAGGTTCACCAGGTTCTCGCACGCTTGCTCCGCATACGCACCGTGGCTGCCGAACAGGATCGCCGCCGGTATGAGCCACGAGACTCTTGTCAGCACGTTGTCTCCTCTCTGCGCGACCGTCAGGTCGGCTTCATTTCGGTCACCCGGGCGAGGGCCAGCGCCGCCACGACTGCGTTCGGCGGCGACCGTGACGAAGGCTTTGAGTTCTCCGAGCTCCATAGGTCCTCAAAAAGCAAAAGGGCCATCACCCTTGTCGGATGATGGCCCTTTGTGTGCGAACTTGTGGGAACTACATCATCCGGCGGCGAGGGTGCTTCCCAGAAGCAGCCCCAGGCCAAGCAGGAGGACGCTAAGCACCAGTGCGAGGATCGACACGACCGACACGTCGGGCGTCAGTGCCACGACGCCGGAGTTGCCGCCGATCCTCAGCAGGTTCATGAAGGCGGATTATGGTAGCGCCAGCTTCGAGTGTCAAGAGTCAGTTCCTTGGAGTCAGTTCCTTGGTCGGACGGATCGGCGTCCGTCATCGCCAGGATCTGTGAGGTCCAGGCTTCGAGGTCGTGGTCGGGAAGGCGCCGATCAACTAGGCGCAGGTACTAGTCGACCGCACCCAGATCCTCGCGGCCCGACGGCGCAAGAATCGATGCGCCGCCGACAGTCTCCGGGCTAGATGGCCGTCCATTCCGCACCTTGTCTAATGGGAAGGTCGCCATCGACCAGGCGTTTCGACGTGAACAATCAGTGAACAATTTGCTCCCGAACGGCCCCGCTGTACCCACCGCTGGATCTCGTTCCGTGCGGTACGTCAGCCGCCGCAACACTTCTTGAACTTCTTGCCGCTGCCACACGGACACGACTCGTTGCGTCCGATCTTCGACGGTGCGCGATAGGGTTCCTCCGGACTGGTCGATTCAGGCGCCTTCACGGAGCGGTCCCACCACGCTGTTGCCTGGATGACATCGTCGATCAGCGGGTGTCGCTCTCGCGTCTCTTCGAGCATGAGGCCGCGAGGCGCGGCTTCGACCTCGTTCAGTTCCGACGGGTCCATGAATTGCGCGTCAATGAGACCCTCCGTATACGCGCGGCGAAGCTCAGGGAACAGCGGCACGGCTTCGATGTCGGCGCAGTCGGCCGCCAGACTGTTCCACGCCTGACTCGGCGTCCGCTCGAGACCCTCGCGGACCAGCCAGCGAAAGACCGAGATCACCGATTCGCGCGGCATCTCCGCCCACGCGGCCAGCAGGGCGAGCGCCGTCACGCCCGCGCCACGGCCGTACTCGTTCGCGGAGCGGTCGACGATCAGCGCCTTAATCGGATCGAGGTCGCCGTCGCAGACCGCCGCGAGAATCCGCCCGCCGTCCTGCGTCACGATATCGCCGCCGATGTCAAAGGCCGCCTCGCCTGGCAGCGACAGCCATCGGAGGACGTACGGATAGGCGCGAGGCTCACGCCATTTCGCGAGCAGATAGAGCGCGTAGGAAAACAGCGACGCCTCTTCCGGCGACGCCCTCGACGGATTGGCGAGACCGCGATCGATCGCGCGGAGCAGCGGCTCGACGAGCGCCGACCGGTGACCGTCAGCTGAATCCAGCGCTTCGCGAGGGGGCTCGGGTTCGTCCGACGACAGATCAGCCAGAATCTCCTCTGGCGACAGCGTGGGCACTGGTGGTGTCGTCGGTTCGTAAGTGAACCGGTCGATGCCCACCCAGAACGGGCAGCGCGGGCAGGTCCGGCCCAGCGGATAGTCAATCCCCTCCTCGTGGGGACAACCGATGATGCGGTCGTAGGTAATGGTCCGCTTTGCGCCCTGCTCCTGCACAAAGCTGGCAACGTCGCCCGCGATTACCAGATCGTGGCGGACATCGACCGCCTGCGTCGTCCACGCGCGTGTGGCGGTTGCATCGCGCTGGCCCGGACCTGCGATCACCGAGACGACGAGTTTGGACGCATGCGTGCTGTTTGGACCGTACGCCGCGATTGTCGCCAGGGGGTATTGCTCCCTGGGGCCTGAACGCGATCGTGGGTGGACCTTCACGTGCAGCGCCTGAACGCTTCACCATACATCGGTTCCACCCCTGCTTGACAACGGTTCGACGACGATGCCATCGTCGTCGTCGACCGAATTCGAGGTCGCGTGAAGGTGGATCGATGGCTCAGATCACGATCAACGAAGGGCTCGCCTGGCTCAAGACGCTGAAGAAGCGCCACGAAGAACTCCTCGCGCTTCGCAACGACAACGCGCACCGGGAGCGGCGCTTCTACGGCGCGTCGGCCGACAAGGAAATCGTCAAAGAACCGGTCTACGACGTGAAGGTGCTCGACCGGCTCGTCACGCGCGTCGCGCGTGAGATTCGATTGCTCGAGCAGGCACTCAAGGCCACGAACGCGAAGACGACGATCGAAGGCTACGACCAGGACGACGCCGTGCTGGGCGAGTTGTCCTGAGCAGCGACGAACGGTTTGTGGGGAAGGCCAGAGGGGCGTGCGGTCTCGTGGGTCTGGCTCTCAGCCCACTCTAAACATCGATGAGACTCCAACCGTCTGGAAAACGGACCCTCGTTGATGGTTCGTGGTGGATGGTAGGTCATGCGGAGGCGCGCAAGCGCCGAGGCAATGTGCAACTCTCGTTGATTGTTTCACCGGACCGCGGACCTTGGGCTTTCCCCTCCAGACATGTGTTCAGCGGGTCGTGCGGGAACCTTTCTTGGCCTTGCTCCTGCCTCGATCGCGACTCGTCGACGGCCTCGCGTTGGCAGCCGGTGCCTGACTCACGAGCGGGTACCTCTCAGGGTGCACAATGGACTCGACGGCGAGATCGATATCCAGGTCAGGCCGGTACAAGTGATGCGGGGTCGGCAGCTGCACGTTCGTGATCGCCCGAATCGACGCCTCCCGAAACCACGGAAACTGCTGGAACGCGACGAACACTTCCTGCTCGTCGACGATCAGCCAGAACCCGTGGGCCGAGACGTTGGTCACTTCAGCCGGGGAAGTGCTTCGCCCAAGCGTGCCGGATCTCATCAAGATGCTCCTCAACCAGTTTCTGGGCCTCGGCCACCTGTTTCGGCTTCAGGCCGTAGTTGGCATGAAGCGCCACGGTCGGTTCAATCCAGAACTTGGCCTCGCCGGCCGCGTGCTGGACGTGCACGTGCGCTCTCGGTTCCTCACGCGAGAAGAAATAGAAGCGATAGCCCCGGACCCGGAGAACCGTCGGACTCACGAGACCAGAATAGCCCAGAGTCGCGTGTCGAAGAATCTTGAAGAACAGCGGCGGGCCGTGGGCTTGATCCGGTTTGGTGGACATACTTCCGCAAGGGGAGGACGATGTCGACCATGGCGGACACGAAGGGACGGCGCTTGCCCGCGGTCGTAATGCTCCTGGGCGATCAAAACAAATACGCGCTGGAGTTCAGCCAGGGCCGCCTCGCGCGTGTCCATCAGCGCGTAGGCGCCACGCAATGTTGCCTCAATACTGGATTCAGCCAGAGAATTGCGAAGTCGAGACGCACAGGCCCCAAAGGTCAAAAAGCGGCCAGATGTCGTTTCCAACGCCGTGATGATAATGAAGATCGCCACGGGAGAGATCAACGACACGACCGAGGACGGCAAGAGTCAGGTGGAAAAGCCGCACGCTCTCTCAAAGTCCCCCTCTCTCACGCGGACCATCGCGCGACAGTACGACCTGTTTCAGACCTCCCTGGAATCGCTCCAGAAGGACCGCAAGTTCTTGAACTA
>CAVRXZ010000034.1:0-40482 GCA_963725105.1 uncultured Acidobacteriota bacterium | reverse complement strand
TCCAGTGGGACGTGCATGCGTTCGTGAACCAGCCCCTGTCGATTTTCGACGCCAATATTTTCTATCCCCAAGGCGATACGCTCGCGTACTCGGAAAACCTGATTGGCACTGCGGTGATGGCCGCGCCGGTCTTGTGGGTGACCCACAATCCGATCCTGGCGTTCAACATCGCGATCATCGCGTCTTGCGTTCTCTGCGGCCTTGGCGCCTACGTCCTTGGTCGCCGGATGGGACTCTCGGAACCGAGTGCCTTGATTTGCGGGATGATCTTTGCCTTCTGTCCCGCCCGATTCTTCCGAACACCCCAGATACACATCGGGACCGTGCAGTGGATCCCGTTCGCTCTTGCATCGCTCACGGCCTATCTGGACGGCGGGCCGAGGCGCCATCTCAGGATGGCTGTCGCGCTGTTCAGCGTCCAGGCCCTGACGAGCGGGCACGGGGCGGTCTTCCTCGCGGTTGCAGCGTTCGTGCTGGTCGCCTGTCGGGTCGTCCGTGGCGAGTGGAGGCCGGCGTGGGCGAGGGTGCGCGATTTTGGCGGGGCAGGCGTGTTGCTGCTGGTGCCGGCGGCGCTTGTCTATTGGCCCTATCGCGTCGTCCAGCACGACATGGGCCTTCGGAGAACTCTCGATGGATGGTCCATGACACCGGAGAGCTTTCTTGCCTCGCCGACACGACTGCATGCGTGGCTACAGCCGCTTCTGACGGGCGGAGATCTCAATGCGACCGCCAGCGCGTTTCTGTTTCCTGGTTATCTGCCCATTCTCCTTGGCGCTGTGGCGCTGACGTGGGGTCTGGTGGCCATCCTGCGACGGAAAGCCACGGTCCTGATGCGTCCGGGGTTCGACTACGGCGTCCTACTGGCGGTGTCTCTTTCCCTATGTCTAGCGCCGCCGAGTGCATTTGGCCGCCTGTCGCTCTGGCCCCTGGTGTACCGGTTGCCTGGGTTCAGCTTCATTCGCGCGCCGACTCGGTTCGCGGTGTTGGGCGTGCTAGCGCTGTCGGTGCTGGCGGGGATCGGACACGAATTGATCCGGGCGCGCCTCGGGCCCGCCGGCCGCCGACGTCTGTTCGGTGCGGTCGGCGTGCTGCTCGTCGTCGAGTTCCTGGCGATCCCGTTGCCTGTGAGCCCGTACAGCCTGGATCTTCCCGCTGTGGATCGGTGGATGGCGCAGCATGTGAAGCCGTTCGTCGTCGCCGAAGTGCCCATGTATGCGCCCGACCAGCGTCTGCAGACCGCCTACATGCTCCACGCGACGTCGCACTGGCAGAAGACCGTGCACGGGTACAGCGGCATCCTTCCTGCCCGCCACGAAAAGCTGTTCGCGCGCCTCAGAATGTTTCCGGACGAACCGAGCTTGCGGGATCTGACCGGAATCGGCGTCACCCACGTGATTGTGCACGCCGACTGGTATCGACCGGGGGACTGGGCACGGGTGGAAGAGCGGATACGCGGCTTTGATGCGTGGCTGACGCTCGAGTACCTGGACCCGACGGCGCGCGTCTACGCGCTGCACGAGCCGCAAAAACACTGACGACAAGCTCGTCTGTACCGAAAATCATCTTGGCGCGAGCGCGTTGGTCGGCTATCATTTCCAAATTCTGACGCTTTCCTTACGCAGAACCAACATTCCACTGGGAGAGGCTTATCACATGACAGGCAGGTTCAGGCTGGTGGTCGCGTTGTGCGTGTTCTCCCTGTCGGCTTGCGGCAAATCGTCGCCAGCCCCCACCTCGCCTGCGGGAACGGGCGTCATCGGCGAGGCAGCAGCCGACGGCTCCACGTTGAAAGTCACCGCTCCAACGCCGGTGTCCCCGATCAACGGCCAGAAACCGGAGGAGTTCCTCCTCGTTATCAACAACGCGGCGACGAAGTTCTCTTCACCAGTTGCTCTGACGTATCGCTTTGAAATCTACAACGGCGGCGGCGCGCTGGTGCACACCGGGTTCAGCGGCAGCGGGTCCGGCGGCACCACGTCGTACGCGCCAGAGGCCGACCTCGAGGGTGAGAAGCCGTATCAGTGGCGGGCGCGGGCGGAATATCAGGGTGCAGGGGGCCCATGGTCCGAGCAAGCCTCATTCGTCGCCCCGACCACGACCGGATATATCCGAGGCAGTGAGGTGTACGACCCGCTCACCCAGGGCAAGACCGTGGGCGATATCCATGGTCCCGTGACGTTCATTCCTGGCGTGGGCGTCAAGCTTCTGTCGCCGGACGCCTACATTAGCTACCAGCTGCAGACGCTGAGCCAGGGAGAGTACTCGCTTCTGGCGACGAACCTGAGCGTCATCAACGACACTGAAGATCCCAAATGGAAGATCATGACGATGCGGGAGGGCGACGCTGCGCTCAACGACAATATCTACCGCATGAGCGTGGACAAACGGGGGAATGGCGCCATCGCCTGGCGCTTCATTTCAGGGGACAATTCATCGGGGTCCTATATTGAGACGGTTGGATCGGAACGTCAGGTCTATCCGTTTCACGAGAACCTGACGTACTTTGTCAAAGCCACGTGGCGTGGCCAGCGGTTTAACGTCCAGTTTGTCGAAGGCGGTGTGAACGGCACCGAAATCTACAACTTCGGCAAGTCCTATGACGGCATCTATCAACCCCTTCCGCATATGGCGTTCGTTGGCTTTCCGTACGCTCCCGGCGACCGCGGCGAGCCGAGCAGCGTGAGTGACATGATCGTCCGGCAGGTCTGGATATCCTCGAGGCCGCGCCCGGCCCACGCGAACAAATAGCCGGCTCCGCCGTTGGGGCAGGCGTCACGGCTGCCAACACTTCTTAACCATCTCGGGTCATAATGGCTCGGGCGCGCGGGTACAGTTTCCCGCGCGCTTCTGTTGTCGCGTTCAAGCCGAGGAGATTGATATGAAGAGCCGCGTTTTGTTGTTGGCCCTGGGCGTTCTGCTGCTCGCCGTGCCGGCCATGGCGGCCGACGTTGACGGCAAGTGGACCGGTTCGGTCGATACGCCGAACGGTGCCGTGCAGGTCGGCTTCAATTTCAAAGCCGATGGCGCCGCGCTGACCGGGACCACGACCGGCCCGGACGGGATGGAGATCCCGATCAAGAAGGGCAAGATCGACGGCAACAAGATCAGCTTCGACGTGGATCTCGATTTCGGTGGTATGGCGTTCACGTTGTCCTACGTGGGTGATGTGTCGCCGGACCAGATCAAGATGACCATCGACTTCATGGGCATGCCCTTCGAGTTCGTCGTCAAGAAGGTCAAGTAAGCACGAACGAAGGGATGAACCTGGGGCTGAAGGCTATTACGGGCGGTATCGCCGGGACCTTCGCGCTCGTCCTGTCGCCGGTCGTCCTGGCCCAGCGGGGGACTGCTCCAGTCGCGGCGACGCCGGGATCCGCCCGAGCTCTGGCACCTGTCGACCTGACGGGATATTGGGTATCGATCGTCACTGAAGACTGGCGCTTCCGCATGGTGACGCCGCCGAAGGGGGACTACGCGAGCGTTCCCCTGAACGGCGACGGGCGGCGGCAGGCCAATCTGTGGGATCCTTCCAAAGACGGAGCGTGCGAGGCATACGGGGCCGGTGGCATCATGCGCATGCCCGGCCGCGTCCACGTCACATGGCAGGACGACAGCACGTTGAAGATGGAGACCGACGCCGGAGTTCAGACGCGGCTGCTGCACTTCAGCACGTCCACTCCGCCGGCAGGCGAGCGCGAGCTCCAGGGATACTCCGCGGCCCAGTGGCTTCGAAGCGGGGGAGGCGGCGGATTCGGCGGTCCCGGCTTCGCGGGGCCTGGTGGCGGACCGGCTCAGGGTCGCTGGGCGCCGCTCAAGGTCGTGACCACGCAGTTGCGTCCGGGCTGGTTGCGCAAGAACGGCGTGCCCTACAGCGAGAACACCGTGATGACGGAACACTTCATCTCGTTCTCTGACGAGGGCACGGACTGGTTCACGGTTGTGACGACGATTGACGATCCGACATACCTGAACCAGTCGTTCATCACGAGTTCGAATTTCAAGAAAGAGTCTGACGGGTCCAGGTGGCGGCCCGTCCCGTGCAAGGCGAGCTGATGGATGAGCCAGGAGTGACGAACGCCATGCTGAAAGGGATGCTCTTGTCGGCGGTTGTGTTCCTGGCCAGCGTGGCGGCTGTGCCGGTAGCCTCTGCACAAACGCCGGCGAAGTCTGCCAAGGCCTGGACCGTGCCCAAGACGCCCTGGGGCCATCCCGACCTGCAGGGGACCTGGACCAGCGATGCCGCCTGGGGGATCCCGTTGCAGCGGCCGGACCAGTTCGCCGGTCGCGCGGAGCTCACCGACGAAGAGTTCAAGCAGAAGGTGGAGCGTGACACCCAGACCCGCGCCGCAGCCGAGAACGCCATTGGCTCTTTCAGAGGGGATGGTGCGTGGCTGAACAAATCGTTCCGCCAGACGTCACTCATCGTCGAACCGGCTGACGGGAAGATTCCCCCGACCACCGCGGAAGCCGAGAAGCGGCGGGCGCCCCGCGATCGAGGAAGCTTCGGCGAGGGTCCGTTCGAGAGCCCTGAGGACTTCACCTTATACGACCGCTGCGTCACGCGGGGTGTGGTCGGTTCGATCGTGCCGGTCATCTACGGCAACGGCAACCGAATCCTCCAGACGCCGACCGAAGTGGTCATCAGCTACGAAATGGTGCACGACACGCGTGTGATACCGCTCGACGGTCGGCCTCGGCTTGGGTCGGGTATCCGCCAGTATCTGGGCGACGCGCGCGGTCACTGGGAAGGTGAGACGCTCGTCGTCGAAACGACGAATCTGACCGACAGAACGAGCATCGGCCTGAATGGGAACGGGCTTCGGCACAGTCCGGACATGAAGCTCGTCGAGCGGTTCACACGAGTCGAGCCCGATGTGTTGCGGTACGAGGTGACCATCGAAGATCCAAAGACGTACACGCGGCTGTGGAAGATTGCGCTGCCGTTGACGTCGCCGCCAGGATTTCAGCTCCTGCCGTACGAGTGCCATGAAGGCAACTACATGTTGCCGAGCGTGCTGAGCGCCGAGCGCACAGAGGACAAGGCCATCGCCGAGGACGCAGCCAAAGGCATCATCAGGGCGCGAAAAGGCATTCAGCAGAATCTGAACGCTGCCGGAGTCGCGGCCGGCGAAAGCGGGCCAGGCAACCCGCCCCGCTAGCCCCTGCGCCCCGTTCAGAATGTGATCATCAACGCCGCGGCGGCGCGCCCGAAGTCGAGCTTCGTATCCTGCAGCTGAAAGCCCCCCAGGTTGAGATCCTGGAAGGCGTGAAAGTACCGGATATCGCCGCGCACGCCGACGTGCGGTATGAACATGAAGATGATGCCGCCGCCAATGTTCCAGCCGAAGTTGTTGTCGGTTGTGGAGAGCAGACCCGCCGGCGTGAGTTCCGCCTGCGTCTTGATGAGGCCGACCCCGACCACGCCGTAGGGTCGCACGAACCCCAGCTTCGGTCCCACCATCACGTTGGACATCAGCGTCAGGACGCTTGACGAACCGCCGGGCACGGAGCCGAAGAAGTTATCGGTATAGGAGAGCTCCTCTTCGAAGCCGATGATGGCGTTCATGGCGCCGACCGAGACGCCCCAGTTCGTATGCTTGTCTTCGCAATTGCTTATCTCGGGACAGCCGGAGTCCCCGCCAAAGTTGAAACCTATCAACGGACTGATGAATCCCTGCGCGTGGGCCTGCTGAGCCAGCCCGAGTGTCAGTGTGAAAGCGAGAACCCCGAAACCGAACGATCGTCTGACCGCTGCACCTATCACGCCATGCCTCCCATCTGGAATTCGATCTTGATGCTTTAATGACGGCACAAGCACTGCCTCTATCATGCCATGCGCGAGAACAAAGTGAGATACCGCCTGACATTGCTCGTGATCAGGAAGTGTTCACGCACATGTTCGTGCCCCTGCTCTCCGAGTTTTTGGGCGAGAGCGGGGTGCGAGAGCAGAAACCGGATCTGATAGGCGGCGCCCTCAATCGAGTGCGCGAGCAGTCCCGTGTGCTTGTGAATCACCTGTGCTGGAATGCCCCCGACCGCAGAAGCCACGACGGGCTTCGCTTTCCATAAGGCCTCGGTGACGGTGAGGCCGAACCCTTCGCGAAGGCTCTTCTGCACGATGACCGTCGACCCGCGCTGAAGCGCGTTGATTTCCAGCGCGCTCCATGGCGGCAGATTGAGCACGTGGACATCGGGATCGCCTTCGGCCGCCTGTCGCACCTCGGCGAGGACACTCTCCCCTTCCGGATCGTCAGACGCGCCGCCTCCCGCGAGCACGAGCTGACAGTCGGTATGACGTTTGACGATCTGGTAGGCGCGCAGTACGCCCAGCGGATCCTTCAGGCGATCGAACCGGGAAATCTGCGTGATGATCGGACGCGCCTGATCGATGCCAAATCGTTGGAGCGTCCTGTCGACAACCTCCGGCTCGAGGCGCCGGTTCTTGTCCGACGCGGGATCAATACAGGGGTAGAAGAGGTACTGGGGAATCGGCAATTGGCGCGAGAATTCAGGTGCCGAGAACAGCGCCGCGTCGTAACGGCAGACGAATGGCAACAAGAACGTCCAGACATGCGGGTTGGGGCGCGAAAGGTCGATATGGCAGCGCCAGATCCAGTGCCGGGCGCCGTTCTCCCGGCCCTCGATGAGCGCGACCGGCTGAGGATCGTGGACGACGATGAACTCGGCGTCGAACGGCAGCCGCTGCCGATTCTCGCTCGCATACTGCAGAAACGTCTCGAAGTCCTTCGGCTTTGGCGTGTACTGACCACCGTGCAGCGCATTGTGAAACGCCTTGGTGATTTCGAAGAAATCGTCGCCCCCGGTCATGACATCCCAACGCGGCTTCAGTCCGAGCTCGCTGATGAGCGGGATGAGCCGGTTGAGGATTTCGGCGACGCCGCCGCCGACCGCTGTGGAGTTGACCATCTGGACCGTTCGGGCGGCGAGCGGTTTTGCCAGCGCGCGCAGACTGTCGATTTCCTCCCTGCCCACGATTGGCACGTAGTCGTCGAGGCTGACGAGGCGGTCCGCTGCCGCATCCGTCATGCCGCCAGCTCCCGGTCAACGAGAGCCACCAGCTGGGCCTTGGCGCCGTCAATCGTCTGCGTGACGATGTCGATCTGATTGGTCAGCCGGGCGAGCCGCTCCAGGCCCAGCACGTCGGCGAACCAGACGGAGAAATCGTTCGACTGCAGCTGCAGCCGCAGGCGGGATGCGACGAAGTGAAAGTGGAACGACCCGTGGCCGACGTGATCCATGCCGCGGCGGAATTCCTCGAGCGTCCATGCCTCGAGACCGAGCGGGGCCGTGACCTCGACACTTGCGCAGAAGTGAAACGGCTCGAACGCCGGCCGGGCGACTTCCTCGGGAAACTCGCGGCAGAAGTCGTCGATGGCGCGCAGCAGGTCGATCCGCAGGTCGGCAAGCGACAGGTAGTCCCGGATGTCGAGGCCGGCCAGCAGCTCCGCGAGTCGGGGACGATTGAGGCCTGCGAGGATCCACTGCGCGAAGTCGTTCGAGAAGCCCTCGGTCAGGAAATGGTGGCGACCCAGGCTCTGGAACGTGTGGTAGAAAATCGACGCGTCGCTGCACGCCTCAAGCGCTTGACGGAGCCCGCCGAGATCAGCGGCGCACTGAGTCTCGATGCGCGTCAGGTACGACGCGGTGACGAACTGGAACGGGCGATCGACCGGCGCCATCAGAGCACGCCGTCGAGACGCTCCAGGAAGCGCCCGACCTCCTCGGGATCCGCCAGGGTGTCCTGCGCCCGGGTGCGGACTCGGCCGCCCACGCGGACGCTCAGGCCGCGACGAACCGCCGCAAACGCCGGCTCGTCCGTCTCATCGTCGCCGACATAGATCGGCATCACGGCAGGCCCAGCCTGCCGAAGAGCGCGGGAGACGGCATCGCCTTTTCCCGGGATCTGGGGCGGAAGCACATTCCAGGCCTCAGCCCCGCGGATGACTCGGAGTGCCGACGCCGGATTCTTCAGGTATGCCTGCAGGACCGAGCGGACGCGGCGCCTGGCTGCGGGTGATGCGTGGCGCACGTGAACGGCCAGGGCAAATGTCTTGTCTTCGAGGCGGACACCCGCGATATTGCGAAGGCGGTCACTCAGTTCACCGAGCGCCCGGCGTGGTCCCGTCGGGAGCGAGCAGCCGCGGCGCCGCTCCCAGCCGAACAACCCCCAGTAGCGGACCCGGGGAAGGTTCACGCGGGCGACGAGATCGCTCCGCCGACGACCGCTGATGATCGTGACGCGAATGCGCGGCCGGCGCGCCAACCGACCAAGCAGTCGCCGCGTCGATTCGCTCAACAAGGCGGCGTCCGGCCGGGTGCGCAGCGCCGCGAGCGTTCCGTCGAAATCGAGGAACAGACCAACGGCGCGCGCTTGTTGCAGCATCGGCGTGACGTCTAACCAGCGGGACAGGAGATCGTGAGGCATCACGCGATGCGCGCCGCCTCGTACGCGACGGGACGCGTCTCGGCAAGGTCCGACACGAGATCGGCTGCCCAACGGTACACGTTGTGGTCGCGTACGACCGCGACGCATGCGCTGCATTCGATGACGCCGGTCACGAGCGGGCATTTCGATCGCGACCCTGATGGCGGCGGCCAGCTGCTCCACGTCGTAGGGGTTGACGATGATCGCGTCGGTCAGCTCCGCGGCCGCGCCCGCGAACTGGCTGAGTACCAGCACGCCGTCTTCGTCCTCACGCGCCGCGACGAACTCCTTGGCCACCAGGTTCATGCCGTCGTGGAGCGATGTGACCAGGCAGAAGTCGGCCACGCGGTACAGCCTGTCGATATCATGATGTCCGTGGTGTTCGCTGAGCAGCCGTATGGGCTGCCAGCCGCCGGTGCCGAACCGGCGGTTGATGCGGCCGGCCTCGCGCTCGACTTCGACCACGAGGTCCTGGTAGCGCTGAATGTGCGTCCGACTCGGCGCGCCGATCTGCACGAAGACAAAGCGTTCGGCGTATGCCGGATGCTGTTCGAGGAAGCGCTCGATGCCTCGAAAGCGTTCCACAATCCCTTTGGTGTAGTCGATGCGATCGACCCCGACACCGAGGATGACACCCTCGACGCCCAAGTTCGCGCCGAAGGGCGGCGCCATCCCAGTCAGGTGCGGCGGCCGCATCGCGTGGTTCCCCGGGCGTCTCGGGCAGCGCCACGCTGATTGGATGCGGCCGGACGCACGTCTCGTGGTGCCCGCGATGGACGGCGAAGCGCTCCCATTCGATGCGGGATTCAAGAAAGCGATCCACGGTGTCCAGAAAGTTGCGGCAATGCGCCTGAATGTGGAAGCTGACGAGATCGGCTCCGAGCAACCCGTCGAGCAGTTCCTGCCGCCACGGGCAGATGCCGAACGCCTCCGGGTTGGGCCACGGGATGTGCCAGAAGACGGCCACGCGGGCGTCGGGTCTCTTGGCCTTGACGAGCGCAGGCAGCCGCGCGAAGTGGTAGTCCTGGACGAGCAGCAATGGCTCCTCGACATCGGCGATTTCGTCGAGGACGGCGTCGGCGAACTTCTGATTCACGCGCTCGTAGTGATGCCAGTCGCCCGCCCGAAACATCGGGCGCGTGTACGCGATATGACAGAGCGGCCAAAGACCTTCGTTGGCGAAGCCGAAGTAGTAGCCGTCCTCTTCCTGCGCGCTGAGCCAGACGCGCCGCAAGGTGTACTGCGCCTCGTCGGGTGGGACGCGAAGGCGACACCGGCTGTCGACGACGTCTCGGTCTGCGTTGCCGGATCCGTGAGCAATCCAGGTCCCATCGCATGCGCGAAGGATCGGCTCGAGCGCGGTGACCAGGCCGCTGGCGGGCACGAGAACGTCAATGCCGCGTCCGCGCCGTACGTGCATATAGGGCTCGCGGTTGGAGACGACGACCAGGCGGCTGCCGTGGAGACGATCGGCGATCGCGACCCGCAGGCGTTCGGGTGTCCACAGCGAATCGCCGGCCTCGCGGAGACGGGCTTCTTCTTCGGCCGTTGCCCGCGCGGATGCGAGGCTCTCGGCGAGACCGGCCGCCTCGGTGGCAATCGAATCGAGAAGGCCGGTCGCCGCGGGATCTCCTGACGGCGCGGCGCGCCCGATGCGCAAGTCCTTCATCCAGCGCGCAGTCTTCGCAATCGGCCCCAGCACGGTCGATCGAACCACGCTGATCGTGACGAACACGATCAACAGAACCTGCGGCACGACCTGCAGCAGCGCCGCGTGCCAGAGGCGAGCACGACTCCCTGCAAGCGCACTCGCATCATGGATCGTCGTGACAGTGTGTGCGGCCGGCCGGTTCCGGCTGAGCGGCGCCGAATACGCGAAGACCTCGGAATTGCCGACGACGAGAAACAAACCACAACCAGGGACCGCTGGCTTACACGGTGGCACCAGGTTCGGGTGCTCGCTGAATGCGGGAGCGATCACCGAACTCGCCGCCACGAGCGTGCCCTGGCCGTCGTGAATGACAACGCCCGGCAGTCGTTCGCGCGCCGCGAACTGATCGACAAAATCCTTGAGGAGATCGGTCGACCCGCGACGCAGGATCGGTTCGGCTGCATCCTGCAGATGCTCCGTGAGAGCCTGCGCCTGGCGCTGAAGATTTCGCTGCAGCACGCCCTGTTCTGAGCGAACATCGCTCCACGTGACCGCCAGCGTCATCGCCGTCAGGCAGCCTGCCAGAAGCGCGATCAGCAGAAACGTGAGTCTCATGCGGTAATGGTCGAGCTTTCTCGCGTCGGGCGGACCAGCTGCAAGAAGACCGCCACGGCTGGTGGTTAGCCATTGGTCGTTGGTCGTTCGTTGCTCGTCCTTGGTCGTTAGTCACTGGTCGATTAGAGGGTTAGAGCACTCAGCGACCAACGATGAACGAGCAAGGACCAGCGAGGAATCGAGTTGGGTTGCGAAAGAGTTACACGGTGGCTGACTCAGCAGTGACCGTCGCTCAGTGGCTTAGCCCTTCGGGCGTCGCTTTAGTCGCTGAGATGAGCATGGGTCGTCGTCGCTTCGCGGCCGTGAATTGATGCGCGACACGCAGTACGTCTTGAAGCGCGTCACGATGGACGCGGTCGAGTCGTACCAGCACGGCCGGGTAATCGACGTAGTGATCGGTGAGGTAGTAGCAATCTGGATCAGCGGACAGCCATTCATTCCGCTGTTCGAAGTCAACGCACACGACCAACGAGTTGGGCTCCGCCGACTTGTGGACGGCCATGCAAGCGAACATTCGGCCGTTGACCTTCAGGGCCGGCGATCCGTACGCGGTACTCTCTTCCGCGCCGGGCAGCGTGCGTCCAATCTTGCGGACTGCATCGAACCCGATCGGCTGAGGTCTGGTGGGCACGTGCTGATTCTGAATCAGTCTCGGCCTTCTGAATAGTGCCCCGGAGCGGCCAAGAATCTGTCTGGTCGCTTCCCCAAGTGGGACGTGTCTCCGGCCGTCGCGGTTTGCGGTGCCGTCCCCCGTCTTATTTGGTGGTTTTCGTGACATACGGCGGGGACCGCTGGTCGCGACGAGGCCATATGGCGGGTGCATAGCGGTCCCATAGGTCTGAGGTGACGCGAGTTACGGTAAGTACGAGGCCGCGATTCTGGATCCGGCCTTTCTCTTGCTCAATTAGGAGCACCGTGCCCACGCTGGCGACGTGGGTTGCAACAGGAGGAAATCATGCAGTGGATCATTTCTCTCATCATCGGCGGGGTCGTTGGTTGGCTCGCGAGCATGGTCATGGGAACGAACGCTCAGATGGGCGCGATCGCCAACGTTATCGTCGGGATCATCGGGTCCATGCTCGGGTTCTGGATCGCCGGGCTCATCGGCCTGACGGCCTCCGGAGCCATTGGCGGCTGGCTGGTGTCAGTGGGTGGGGCGGCGATTCTCCTGGCGATTCTTAAGGCGGTCGGCGTGTTCAAGTGAAGTGTGCACGATTGGCTCGGAGATTGAATATCATCCGAACGGTGTCCCGTGACCGGCGTGCAACCTCGGCCGCGAAACCCTGCGCGTCCGCCGGCGTCTAACAGGGTCTGTAAGGTGTTTGTGCGTCCTTTTGTCGGTCTGCTGGCGCTGAGTGCGCTTCTTGCCTCCGTGCCGGTTGACGCGAGCGGCGAAGACGCACAGAAACGAGTGCTCGTCCTTCATCAGGCTCGGCGAGACGCCCCTCTCTCGATCGAGATGGAGGCTATCTACCGCAGAGTCCTGGGTGAGGCTTTCGGCCCTCGCCTCGACTATTACAGCGAATCGATCGACATCTCCAGGTTCGGGCAGCCGAAGTACGAGTCGGCGCTGCGCGACTATCTCCGCAGCCTCTACGGCCACGGCCAGATTGACGTGGTGATTGCCACGAGCAGCTCCGGCGTCGATCTGATTCGTCAGAGCGACGACGAGCTGTTCCCTGGCGCGTCGCTGGTGTTTCATGCGCGCGCCGGCGCCGCGATCGGACTGCGAGCAACAGGAGTCGAGTCACGGTTTGATCCGAGTGCGACGCTGAAGCTCGCGCTTGCACTGCATCCCGGCCTCAAGCACGTTGCGGTCGTCGGCGGATCGTCGGCAATCGACATGGTGTACGGCGCGCTGACGCGAACCCAGTTTCAGACGTTTAGCGATCGGCTGTCGTTTTCGTACCTGTACGGTCTGCCGATCAGCGAGCTGAAAGAAGCGATTGCGGGGTTATCCAGCGACTCGATCGTCTTTTTTGTGTCGCTCAGCCAGGATGGCGCCGGCCAGCGGTTGATGCCGGTCGAAGTTCTTGATCAGCTCGCGGCTGTCACGAAGGTGCCCGTCTATAGCTGGCATGAGAGCATGTTGAGCCACGGGATCGTCGGAGGGCGTCTGTTCAGTCCGGCCATCGTGGCCGAACGAACGGCCAAGCTCGCAGTCCGCGTGCTCCGCGGCGAATCCGCGGACGCGATTCCGGTCAGCGATATCGACCCTTACATCACGCGATTCGATTGGCGGCAACTAGAGCGATGGGGCATCAGCGGAGCCCAGCTGCCGCCCGACAGCCTCGTCTTGTTCCGCCCGGTGGGGTTCTGGGAGCAATACCACCGCGGCGTTGCGATCTCGCTGCTTGCTACATTGCTGTTCGCCGCTCTCGGGAGCGCCCTGTGGTTCGAGCACGGACGGCGCGGTCGCGCCGAGGTCGAGTCGCGGCAGTACCCTGACGACGATGGCGGATCTGGACCGGCGGGCGGCGATGGGTCAGCTGACGGCGGCGCTTGCACACGAGCTGCGTCAGCCGCTCGGCGCGATCCTGCGCAACTCGGAAGCGGCCAAGATGATCCTCGAAGCGGGAAGTCCAGACCTCCGCGAGCTGCACGCCATCGTTGAGGACATACGCAAAGATGATAAGCGCGCGGCCGAAGTTGTCCGGCGCATCAAGACGATCATGCAGGAGCACACGCGCCATGAAGAGCTGGTCGACATGAACGAGCTGGCGCGGGACACTGCCGCACTGATTGCCGAGGACGCGGGGAGACGGGGAATCGGTGTGGAGTTGGCGCTGGAGGCGTCGTCTGCCTGGGTGATTGGCGACCGTGTCCACCTTCAGCAGATGCTCCTGAACCTCGTTCTCAATGGTCTCGAGGCGATGATAGAAACTTCCACCGGCGGTCGCGTGCTCGTCCTGTCCACCGCGTCGAAGCAAGGCCGGGTGGACGTCGCTGTCCGCGACCAGGGCCCGGGCATTTCAGCGGGCGTGAGCGATCGAATGTTCGAGCCGTTCTTCAGTACGAAGACCGAAGGGATGGGGATGGGGCTCGCCATCGCTCAGAACATTGCGCGGGCGCACGACGGCCGCATTGTTGCGACCAACAATGTCGACCGAGGCGCGACCGTGCGCGTGTCCATTCCCCTCCAACCTGACGATCGTCGGATGGCGGTCTGAACAGATGCTGAACATCTCGGAATCCCGTATGCCGGTCGTCCACGTGATCGAAGACGACACGTCGACACGCGAGGCCACCGCGCGCTACCTGCGGGCGGCGGGGCATGTCGTCCGCACCTATCCGAATGCGACGGAGTTCTTCAGTGCACCACCTCACCGAACCCCGGGTTGCGTGGTCCTCGACCTCCTTCTGCCCGGCCTCAGCGGCCTCGAGATTCAGCGGGCGCTGGCGCGGATGGAGGAGCCGCTCCCGGTCGTATTCCTGAGCGGCCAGGGTGACGTTCGCAACTCCGTGCAGGCGATGAAGAGGTGGGGCTGTCGATTTTCTGACCAAAACCGACGACGGCGCATTGCTGCTCGATGCCGTTTCCCGGGCGATCACCAGGGACGCCGAGGAACGCGGCCGGCGCATGCGGATGCGGGAGCTGCGCGCCCGCCTCGAGCGCCTCAGTCCGAGGGAACGCGAGGTCTTTGCGCATCTCATCAGCGGTCAGCTGAACAAGCAGGTCGGATTCGACCTGGGGATCTCTGAACAAACCACGAAGATTCACCGTCATCGTGTGCTCGAGAAAATGCAGGCGAACTCCATCGCCGAACTTGTCCGCATGGGGGTTGAGCTCGGCATCCGTCCGGTCGGCCGGGTTCGGTAGGGACGCGCAAGCGGAGGAGTAGCGCGAAGGCGCTATCGCGCGGCACGACCAACAGGCGTACTGTGTGGTCGCCGATGGGAAAGGCCTCACCGCTTGTGGCTGTTGTCGAGGACGATCTCCCGACGCTCACGGCTCTGGGCCGGCTTCTGCGAGCTAGCGGATTCGAGATCGCCTCGTACACGTCAGCGGAAGAATTCCTTGCCGGGCCGGTCGCCCCCGCTCCTGGGTGCCTGCTGCTTGATATCCAGCTCGGAGGCATGTCGGGTCTCGAACTGCAACGTGAGCTGAAGGTCCGCGGCTGCACGATTCCCGTCATCATGTTGACGGCGTTCGACGATGAGCGCGTCCGCCAGGAAGCCTGCGGAATCGGCTGCGCCGCGTACTTTGACAAGGACGTAGACGTCGACGTCCTGATTGGCCGGATCCAGTCGATTCTCGCCTGCTCGTGAGCCGCTCCCAGACCTTGACGGCCTTCAGGTTCCCTGTGATACATAAGAATCATGAAGACCCTGATCGCGAGCACGGTTGTCTTCTTCGGGCTGCTGCAGTCGGTGGCCGGGCAGGACAAGGTATCGGCCGCTCAACTCCTGATGCATCTGTCTGGAACGTGGAAAGCCCTGCGGCAGGAGACGCCGCGGGTCACGGCGCTCGACGAGCAGGTGTTCGGCGCCGGCGCCAATGAGGTGCGGGACGTCACCCTGGTCGTCCACGCGGCTGGCGACGGCGATTTGCAGGTCCAGACGAAGGTCGTCGGACGAAACGGCCGTGTGTATGCGCCCTCTCAGATGGATGTCAAGTTCCGCGTGGGCGAGCCGATCGCGCTCGCACCGAGCCGGATCGTGCCAACCGTCACCGTCGTCAGCGCAGAAGATCGATTTCTTGACGGATCGCACGAGCGTTTCACCCGCGACGGAGCGCGCCTCTCAATCCATCTCGTGAGCCTGACGAGCAGCCAGATCAATATCCAGTTCGACACGCCAGACGGCCGCGGGGGATTTGGAACGACGCTGACGCGTCGGCCATGAAGTGGAGAGGTCGCTCGTACGCTTGCCAGACTCCTCAGTTTCGGAACACGTAGAAGAAGCCGGCCACCAAAGGAGGCATTCTTGCGTTACGCCCTGCTGGTTCTTACAAGCTTCTTTGCCATCCCGTCCACCGCTATGGCTGTGGACCCCTGCAGTCTCATGTCGTCCGCGGAAGCGTCAGCACTTCTGAGTCAATCCGCCGGCGCGGGCACAGCCGCGGGTCCGGCTCGTGATGAAGATTCCAGCGGTCAGATTTCTTATTGCACCTACCGCGCAGGCAACGCAGGACTGATCCTCTCCGTTGTGGAATATTCGTCTCCAGCGGAAGCGAAGAAGGCACTGACCCTGAATCTGGTGAAGAGGCGGATGGATGAAGACGATGCCAAGGTCTCCGAAGAATCGGGCATCGGCGAAAAGACGTTCTACGCGGTGTCGGGCGAGGGCTCGATGTACGTGTTTCTCAAGGGAAACAAAGTTGTCGGCCTGGCTGTAGGAGGGCCGGGGTCTCCGAAACCCGCCGCCGTGAAAGAAGCCCTGAAGACCAGAGTCATGGCCGTCGCCGCAAGACTCTGAGCACGGAGCAGAGCGCTGGAGGTCCCGAACATTTCATGCAGCGCTTCTATCAAATTGGAGGCGGCGGGAGTCGAACTGGATTGGGGGTTGCGGCCGTTGGCCCATGACTGGCGCATTCTGGCCAGATTTTGCAGATGTGCCGCCGTGCCTCCGAACAGGCTGCCCCTGAAACCCGAGATGTGGCCGGTAATCCGACCCTGCTCCGTGGAGCCCACGGGGAGGCGGCGGGAACCAGAAGCGGCGGGAACGTGCCCCGCCGCCTCCACGGCGAGGCGCAAGGCGGCCGCGGGAACCCGTTCCCGATCGGTTATCAATGGCGGTTATCGCCGGCGAGACCCAGACGTGCTCGCAGGGCGCAAGTACTGGCCGGAATTGCCGCGGATTCGCGTGCGTCGGAGTTGAGGGCGATAACCGATCCTCTTTGGCCCGTTCGTGTGAGGCAAGGACGCCATCAAACCTGCCAAGCGCGGCACGAATCAGCGTGAGGCCGTACGGCGATCTCGACGACGGGCCGCTGCACCTGCTCGACGTCGATTGGAGGAACGCTCGGTCGAGAGCCCTGCCTTCCGGGCATACAACCGCAGTACCTCGGCAGTCTCCTTCGGCAGGACCTCCGTGAGCGGTTGCGCCTTCTGAACCTCCTTCGGAGTCTACTCAGGGTTCTCGGCGTCAGGACGACTGGCGTTCCTTCGAAAACGTGCCATATGCCGCTTCTACTAATGCGTCACAGGGAATCGAGTGCGCGGCCGGGAGAACCGTGCATGGTGCTACGCGACCTCGATGAGCGCGCGCGGGTTCTTCGCGGCAATCATCAACAGGGTGCGTGCTGCCCCCGACGGCGCGCGGCGTCCCTGTTCCCACTCCTGAAGCGTCCGCACCGAGACGCCGAGCAGTTCCGCAAACCGCGGCTGTGACAAGCCCGTGCCCTCGCGAATCGTCGCTACCGCCGGCACGGTCGTGACGCGGCCGTGTTCGCCTCGCTTGAGCTGTCGAAGCCCTTCCAGAATCTCCGCGCCGATATTCCGCCGCTTAGGCGCCGCCATCGATTTCCTCCTTGATCTTCTTCAGAACGTGCCCTGGGATGCTCTCCGCCTCACTCTTCGCGTACAAGGTGAGCATCCAGATCTCTCCCTGGCGCGATCGGAGGTAGTAGATCACTCGAATCCCACCTCGTTTCCCGCGTCCGGAGACGTCCCATCGGAGCTTCCGGACGCCACCCGACCCTCGGATGACGTCTCCTGCGTCCGGATTGTCCGCGAGCGTCTGTTGCAGCGCCGCGTACTCATCGTCCGACAGATATCGGTTGACGAGGGAAGTGAATAGTCGGGTTTCGACGAAGGTCAGCCATTCATGGAGAGTATACGTCTAAGACGTATATCCGTCAAAGACGGATAGCCCGAAAGATGGGCCGATCAGGAACACGCTGTTAGTCGACGCCGGATTGACGTTAGAGGGCAAGAGCAAGTCGGAGACCGTTCTCGAGATCCTTCAGCAACTGGCCACGAACCCGTCCGGCCGGTTCGGTCAGGAAGTCGCGGTCTACCGTGATGATCTGCGAGACATTGGCGACCGAGTCCTTCGGAAGCCCGGCGAGTTTGGCAGGAATGAGGACATTGCCCGGCGCCTCGACCAGTCGCAGGTTGGACGTCAGCACGACGGCCAGCACGGTCCGCAGGCGACTCCGATTGAAGGCGTCGCTCTGGACGATGACAATCGGGCGTCGGAAACCCGGCTCGGATCCGGCAGGATCGCCGAGGTCGGCCCACCAGATCTGGCCCCGCTCGACTACCACCCCTCGCGCTCAAGCGATCGCCCTTGCAGACGTCGCACCGCGGACGGCAACCGGCTGTCTTCTGTGGCGTAGACCGCGTTCAGTCGCTCGGTTACTTTGCGGCCTCGATGTTTCGCCAGGAAGTCGGCCAGCGCCGTGGCGTAGAGGCGGCTGCGCGACACCCGCAACCGCTTGCCGAGCGTTTCTGCAGACTCGAACAAGTCATCTGGAATCGACAGCGCTACTTTCATACCACGGTCATACCACAGTCTGAATTCTTGGGGCAAGCGGGGCAGCAGGTGAGACGGCGAGAACCGAGACCGTGGCATGAAGTCAGAGCTGGAACGCTTCCCAGCGGCGCCGCACGTCGCGCATGAGCGCGTCGAATTCCGGGTCGCCGCGCAACGACTCCAGGAACGGGTCCTCCTTCGCGAGCAGCGGGTAGTTGATGAGTCCGCGGGCGATGGCGGCTCGGAGCCATCGTAAGGCCTCGTCGCGACGCCCGATCAGCGCATAACCCTGCGCAAGAAAGAAGGCGAGGAATTCCGTCCAGAACGCGGCCTGTTCCAGTTGCGGCGTCACCTGCGCGCCGGCGCCTCTTGCGTCGCCCTGGAGCGCTCGGCTGAGAAACCCACTGATGGAGCCGTACGGCGTTCCAGGCAATGCCGCCGAGACCTCATCCAAGGCCGCAATGGCGCCGTGACGATTATGGCCGGGCACTGCCAAGGAGTAGGCGCCGTACGTTCGCGCAGGATTACCCGGGTCGCTGAGCTCAAATACCCGGCGCGCGGCCCGTTCGGCTTCACGTGATCGCCCGGCACTGTAGTGCTGCCAGGCCACAAGCGCCCAGTTGAGGGGTGTAAGCGGATCGACACGCACCAACTCATGGAACACCACCCGGGCGAATTCGGTCTGCTCCTGGCCGGCACTCCAGAGGTGACGGCTCAGCTCCCTCGGAACCATTGCATCACCTGGCTTCAGGTCGTGGGCCCTCCGCATGTCGCGCACGGCCGCTTCCAGATCGCCGCGCTTCGCGGCCACCAGACCTCGCAGAAAGATGCCGAGGAACCCCTCAGCATCCTGCTCGATCGCCTTCGCTACGAGTGCGGCCGCTTCATCGAGGTACCGCTCTTCCGGCCGATACGAAAAGTTGACGTAGTACCTGTCCGTCTCGAATTCGTTGTCAGGCCGCCACTGGAAGCTGGACCAGGTCCCGGCAGTGGGAGACCCAACGCACATGGTTCAGCTCGGCACGGGCCATCCTATGTCTGCCGGCGAAGGTCAACGGCGTGTGGCCCTCTAACGACGCATGGCTCCGCGCTGCGTTGTAATAGGCCTGGAAGTCGGCAAGCTTCCGTTCAAAATCTCGGGAATTCCAGAACAGGACATGGTCGAGAAACTCTTGGCGCATCGTTGCGATCAGGCGCTCCACGAATGGGTGTGACCGCGGCACAAAAGGTACCGTCTTGATCTCATCGATCTCCAGAATCCGAAGGTTCGCCCTCCAGCGGTGCGCCTCGAACAGCGGATCATGATCGGTACTGAGATGTCGGGGTGCGCCCCGCCCCTGAATGGCGGCGTTAAACATGCGGCAGAGGTCGACGCCATGAACCGCCCCGCGGTGCACGCCGACACCGACGAGACGACGCGTGAACTGGTCCATGACCACGAGCACCCAATGGCTCCGGAGCACGATGGACTCGCATCGAAAGAGGTCCACGCTCCACAGGCTGTCTGCCGTGTGTCCGATGAACGACAACCACGAGGGCCCGCTTCCGGACGGGGCTGGGCGAGAGTGTTTCGACAGTACGCCGTACACGACGTTCTGGTCGATGTCGGCTCCGAACGTGTGCGAGATGATGCGCGCAATCCGTGGACAGCCGAACCGAGGATTGCGCGACTTGAGCTCGACGATCGCCTGGATGAGCGCCTCGCTCGGCCCCTTCGGTCCGGGCTTCTTCGGGCACGGGCCCGAGGAGAATAGTCGGCGGTACTTGCGCTTCACCAACGCCTGATGAAACGCCAGGAGCGTCGAGGGGCGTACGCCGATGGCGATCTTTCGGATCCGTCCGCGACTGAGGAAGAGCGACCCGAATCCGCAGAGCAGCCGGTCGCTCAGCGTCAGGTTCGGCGCGCGCTGGCGAGCACGGCGCAGGACGATCAGTTGCTGCTTGAGCAGGAGATTCTCCGCGATCACCGCTCGCACGCCACCAGTGCCACACAGCTTCGCGGTCATGATGGCCAGGTGAAGCAGGGTGAGCAAGAGATGCTTCATGCGCGAGACACCGTAGGTCAGGTATTCAGGCGCTGCGCAACGTTGCCTCACTCGTGGATTCAGCGACAGAATTGGGAATTCGAGACGCACAGGCCGTCAGTGGTTGCGCTGGCCTGAGCTGACGACGCGGTGATGCGACGCTCGCTGTTGGAAGTGTAACGCCGAACGAAAGGGAAAAGGGAAGGTGTTGCGTGAGTGCTATGCTAAACCGCATGTTTCTCACTGTTGCCAGTGCAGTTGTCTGGGCGCTCGTCAGTCTGGCCGCTCAGCTGACGGCACAGCAGCCGGTGCTTCCTGACGTCCAGAAGCTTGGGCCGCAAGTCGGATCGCGGGTGCCCGATTTCACGCTGCTCGATCAGAAAGGCCAGTCGCGGACGCTAGCGTCACTGATGGGACCCAAGGGTCTGATGCTGGTGTTCTTGCGATCGGCGGACTGGTGACCCTATTGCAAGACGCAGCTGGTCCAGCTGCAAGGCCGTGAGGCGGAACTGAAGCGTCAGGGTCTCTCATTGGCTGCCGTTACCTACGATCCGGTGGCCGTCCTCACCGACTTTTCGAAGCGGCGCGGCATCACCTTCCCGCTGTTGTCGGATCCGGGATCGGCCACCATCAGGCGGTACGGGATTCTCAACACGACGGTACCGGACACGAATCAACAGAGCTACGGCATTCCATTCCCTGGCACGTTCATGTTGAATAGCCAAGGCGTGGTCACCTCGCGTTTCTTCGAGCAAGCCTATCAGGAGCGCAGCACCGTCGGCAGCATCATGGCCAGGTTGGGCAGCAAGGTTGACGCGCAGGCGACCACGCTGTCATCTCCACACCTCGAGATGACGTCGTTTGCCACCGACAGCACCGTGGCCCCCGGGACGCAATTCTCTCTGGTCCTCGACCTGCGGCCGGCGCGAGGCGTTCACGTGTACGCGCCAGGCGTGACCGGGTACAAGCCCATCGCTCTCTCGGGTACAGCCACAACCCGGACTGCTCACCCGGGGCGCACTGTACCCACTATCCGAGGACTATCATTTCAAGCCGCTGAACGAGCACGTTCAGGTCTATCAGCGGCCGTTTCGGATCCTGCAGGACGTGTTGGTCGACGCATCGCCTCAGGGCCAGGCCGCATTGAAAGATGTGTCGTCGATGACGATCAAGGGCGTTCTCAGCTACCAGGCCTGCGACGACAAGCTGTGTTTCACGCCACAGTCGGTGCCCCTCACGTGGACGGTGACGCTCCGGCAGTTGGACCGCGAGCGCGCCAAGCCGTGACCAGCCGACGCGTGTTCATTCGCGCCGTGCTCTCAGGCGGCGCGTACACGGTTGGAGTCGCTCGGGCGTAGTGTCCCACTACTAGATCGAGCCGAATCGGCGCGATGCGCGAGCGAATTCCTGGCGAAGGTCACGTGGGACGGGGGGCGATTCGAACCCTCGCTCAACGTTTGGAACATTCCGCTCCGCGTAGGCATGTCCGGGTGGTGTTCGTCGCCCGCCCGATCCTGTGATGGGATACGACGCGCGGAGAGCGTTGGCTCGACGACCACATGGTAACGTAGTCGCGCTCGCCTGCGCAGAACCGGCGGACCAACGTGCCGTTAGCCAATAGTCCGATGTGGGCCGTTGACATCTGGGTCAACGGCACCCGGGTGGGCTCGGCGGGCATCCGCGACGATGGCGTGTTGACGGCGTCGTCAGTTGGGTGCGGAACGATCCGTCGACCGACCGTCTCGAGAGCTCCAGGCTGGACACCTCTTCGGTACCTGGTGGTCACTCTGGACATGTCTGTGCGGCCGGAGGGGACGACGGGCGCACCAGACTCACCGAGGCGTCATGGATCACAGGGAGCGCCATGTACCAGGAGTCATCCCGCCCGCACAGCCGTCCGGCCCGTATAATCAGCCCCTTGCCCTCAGGCTCGACACCATCTTCGCGAGCATGAGTTCGTCGCATCGACCGCAGTCCGTGTAGACTGCGCACGTTCGTACACGAAGGAGAACAACGCGTGGCAAAACTGATGTCGAAGTCGGAATTGATTGAAAAGCTTGCGGGACACTCGGAAGGTCTGAGCAAGAGGAACGTCAGAGAATTGCTGGAAGGGCTGACGGACATTGCGTACAAGGAACTCAAGAAATCGGGAGCGTTTCTGGTGCCTGGCCTCGCGAAGTTCGTCGTGATCAAGAAGCCGGCGACGAAGGCTCGGGAGGGCATCAATCCCTTCACGAAGGAGCCGACGATCTTCCAGGCGAAGCCGGCGCGCAAGGTGATCAAGGCCCGTCCCGTCAAGGCGGCCAAGGACGCACTGCTCTAGCCGGGCGAGAGGTCAGCGCCTCCGCCCGTGTTCAGGTAACCCTGAGGCGCAGGACACTCCAAGAGGCCCGAGGCTGGGCCGGCAGCCCCGCGGCGTCGACCTGCGCAATCCG
The DNA here is from genome assembly GCA_963725105.1 of uncultured Acidobacteriota bacterium. Lineage (GTDB taxonomy): Bacteria > Acidobacteriota > Vicinamibacteria > Vicinamibacterales > CAVVIG01 > CAVRXZ01. The sequence continues at coordinate 17,892 of CAVRXZ010000034.1, read as the reverse complement.
GCCCTTCTGGAGAGGAGATGTGTTCATGAACAAGCGACTCGGAACCATCGTCGGTGTTGCGCTGGCTGCTGTGGTAGCCGTCTCGTTCACGGCTGCGGCCCAATCGGCCGACCCGTGGGTCGGGACTTGGAAGGTCAACCTGGCCAAATCCACATACAGCCCTGGGCCCAAGCCAAAGACGGCGGCAACCGTGAAGATGGAGTCGATTCAGGGCGGGATGAAGGCCATGATCGATGGCACGGACGATCAAGGCAAGCCCACCCACGTCGAGCTGAGCGGGAAGTTCGACGGCAAGGATAACCCCGTCGTCGGAGCGCCTGCGCCGAACAGCACGGATGCCCTCAAGCGGATCGACGCTCGAACCATCGAGATCATGGGCAAGACTGACGGCAAGCCGACGATGACGACGAAGGTGGTGATCTCAGCCGACGGGAAGACGATGACGGCCACGCAGGCCGGCAGGAATCCTCAGGATCAGGCGGTCAACAACGTCATCGTCGCCGACAGGCAGTAGCGTTCGCGCATGACTGTCGACCGCCGCGATGTACTTCGTCAGATGGCCGCGCTTGGAGCGGTCGCGCTCACCGACAGACGTGGCGGCGCCGAGGCGCAGAATCAGGGGGAAGCCGGGGACAAGTTCTTTCCCGGCTTCAAGCCGTTCAAGATCCAGACGGGCGCTCCACGAAGGGGTGTGACAGGGGCGCGTACAGCTCTCCGCAGCCCGTAATGTCCCATTTCTCAGCCGAGGCCTCCGACACGAGGCTTGAGTCGGTAGTGTAGACTCCCGCGGTCGTGGATGTCGCCGCGGTTCGACTCGTACCTATCCGAAAATCCAGCCGAGCCATGATGCCCGAGCAGCGACCGGTAGACTCGGCGGATGCTCGACACGGTCCGATGGCGGCTTCTTCTCGTCGCCCTCGCCGGGTGGGTGAATCGTCACCAGCTGGAGGTGATCGCCTACCTGCGGGAAGAGAACCGCGTCCTCAACGAGCAGCTCGGCGATCGCCGCCTGCGACTTCACTGACGCGCAACGTCGTCGGCTGGCGGGACGGGTCATCGCCTCGGGCGATCGGCGTCTAACGGAGGTCGCGACGCTCGTCACGCCGGACACGCTCCTGCGCTGGCATCGACGGCTGATCGCGCGTAAGTGGACACGCGCGCGGCGGGTCGGACGGCCGGGGGTGCTCCAGGAGATTCGCGCGCTTGACGGTTCGGATGGCGCGGGAGAATCCGACGTGGGGCTACCGTCGGATCCAAGGCGCCCTGAAGAACCTCGGGCATCGCGTCGCCCGATCGACGTCGCCACCATCCTGCGCGCCGAAGGCATCGGCCCGGTGCCCGAGCGCCCGATGTCGTGGCGCACATTTCTCGCCGCGCATTGGGGCGCGATTGCGGCCGCCGACTTCTTCACCACCGAAGTCTGGACCGCGCACGGCCTCGTCACGTACTACACGCTGTTCGTCATTGAGCTCGCGTCACGACGGGTGCAGATCGTCGGGTCGACGCCGCATCCCGATGAGGCCTTCGTGCTGCAGACAGCGCGCACGGTGACGGACGCGGACGACGGATGTCTGCGCGGATCTCGCGTCCTGATCTGCGATCGCGATACGAAATGGAGCGCAGGCTTTTCGGCAGACGCTGGCGGCCGCCGGCGTGCGCGTGGTCCAGACGCCCTACCGCGCGCCGAACTGCAACGCGTATGCGGAACGGTTCGTCCGATCCATCAAAGAAGAATGTCTGGACCGGCTCGTGTTCCTCGGGGAGGCGCACCTCCGACGCACGCTCGTCGGCCTTCATTGAGCACTATCACCGGGAGCGGAATCACCAAGGTCTGCACGACCGGCTGATCACGCCGGAACCAACCGGACCACCGCACGGTCCGATTCGCTGCCGCCCGCGACTCGGTGGGCTGCTTCGGTATATTACAGGGCAGCCTGATGGCTCGGCCGAGTTTTCGGATAGGTACGGGCGGGAACTCTCGGGCTGAAATGCCCGGAACACGCCGGAAAGTGGTGGAGGCGGCGGGAGTCGAACCCGCGTCCGAAGGTATTTCCCCGAGGGACTCTACATGCGTGTCCGTTTCTGAATTCTCATGCCCGACGTGAGGAAACGGCGAAAAACCGCCAGGCACCAGACTCAGCAACATCTCGCGACCGGGCGCTGAGCCGCCATCCGATCGCCAGCCTGTTTAATGGCATCTGGCCCCCAACCACCAGGCGAGGTCAGGGCAGACGCTCACTGCTTAATTAAGCAGCGAGAGCGTACTGAGTATCCGCAGTTAAGGGATATTCCACCGGATTTACGAGTCGATGGGGCTCGGCATGCATCCCACGAGTCTCTACCCCCGTCGAAGCCGTGTCGCCCCCGTATGAGAGACAGTCTGCTCGGACGAGAATGCCCGTGATCGATGACCCCCTCATTGTACGGCTCGGTCGATGTCGCGTCAAACCACTCTGCCCGTTAGAGTTGTTTGTCATCCCTCGCTTGACTTGCCCGTCGGGGCACCCGCATAATGCGAGACATCCGTTCATGAACCTGGACGAGGATCTCCAAGACGCGTTCGCGACGCTGAACGCGCACCTGCGCGAAGCCCATGCCCGCGCCCGAACTGCGGAGCTTGGCGCCAGTCAGCGTCTGGTCGACGGCGTCCGCGCGCTCGACAACGCAAAGACGCTCACTGGCGTGCTGAACGCCCTCGTCGACGCCGCCCAGCGCGAGGCAGCCCGGACCGGCCTCCTCGTGATTGGGAATGGAGTCCTTCGTGGCTGGCGGCTGCACGGTTTTGGGGCCGCATTCGCTCGTGCAGCAGATGTGACTCTGCCTCTCGTGAACAATAGCGTGATTGGAGAGGCAGTTCGTACGGGGGCGGCAGCCTTACACGACAGCTCAGCCGCGCAGCCCCCCATCGACTTGCCGCCCTGGGGCGATGGACGCTCGAGCATCGCGATACCTCTCGTCATAGGGGGCGAGACTGTCGCCGTTCTGTACGGTGACCAGGGTGCCGAGATTGAAGGCGGGCAGGTCCTGCATGGACCTGCATGGCGGGAGGCGCTCGAGTTGCTGGCGAGACACGCGGCGCGATGCCTCGAGGTTTCGACGGCGATTCAGACCATTCGAGTGCTCATCGACGACGAGGTCGTCCGTGCGCTCGGTCGCGGGCCGCAGGGCAGTCTGCTCCGCGAGACGGCTTAGGCCGAAAAGACGGAAGAAGTGAGAAACAGGGTCCCGAGGGTGGGGAGGCGTCTTGGGGTTGTGGCCGGCGCGCTTGCGCTGCTTCTGGCGGCGAGCGTCAGCCCGCGTGCCCAGCAGTCCCTTCCGGTTGCGCTGACACTCGTTCCCACCCGGCACCCACCTCTGCCGCGGGAGCTGTCGCTGCTCTGGCTTGTGCCGGCAGGCGGACAGTCAGATCCCTCCGGTTCCGCCGACTTCATGGCTGCCGTCAAGCTGGTGATGGATGGCAGCTTCGCCAAAGCGCTGCCGCTACTCTCCCAGTCCAGGCTCCGCCAGGGTCCCCTTGGCAACTACGCGGACTACTACAAAGGCCTGGCCGAGCTCCGCCTTGGTCACGCTGACGAGGGCCGTCGCACCTTCCGAGGGCTTCGCGGTCGCGACGTGGCTGGCTACGTGGCCGAAGCGGCCGCGCTGGGCGAGGCGGAAGCCGACGAGTCGCTTGGCGACCACGCAGCCGCCCTCGAGGTGTACGAAGGTCTCCTCAAGGCGAAGATCGCGATGCCGGTCGATGCGTTGCTCATGCGGGTGGGCCGCGCAGCGAAGCTGGTCGGCGATACACAGAAGACGAATCTGGCGCTCTCTCGCGTGTACTACGATTTTCCGCTCAGCGAATTTTCCTTCTACGCGGGCGCCGAGTTGAGGCTCCAACGCGCGCAGGAGGACGAGCCGTACGCGCGGCGGCTCCAGCGCGCGGAACGGATTTTTTCGGCCAAGCGTTACGAGCTGGCGCGCGGTGAATTCGAGAGCTTGCGCGCAGCGTCCGAAGGTGACGATCGCGAGATCGTCGCTCTGCGGATCGCGGAGTGTGACTACTTCCTCAAGCGGACGCGGATCGCACGCGATGGGCTCCGACCGTACTTTGAACACGCGTCTCGGCAGGCGGAGGTGCTGTACTTCCACGCGCTCATCGCGCGCACGCTGGGCAATGCTGACGAGTACCTGGCCACCATCCAACGAGTGATCGACGACTACCCGACAGAGGGCTGGGCAGAAGATGCGCTGAACGATTTGGCAACCTACCAAGCTCGCCAGGACGAGGACGACGATTCGGCGAAGATCTTCAGTGACCTGTACGACCGGTTCCCGAAAGGTCGCCACGCTGAGCGCGCCGCGTGGAAGGCCGGATGGTGGTCCTACCGGAACGGCCGTTTCGCGGATGCCATCCGAGTGTTCGAGAAGGCGGCGTTCGATTTCCCGCGGTCCGACTATCGGCCTGCCTGGCTCTACTGGTCGGGCCGCGCCTATGATGGGGCCAAAGCGAGCACCCTGGCGGAGTCACGGTACCGGCTTGCTGTTGCGGACTACTTGAACAGCTACTACGGCAGGCTGGCTGCGCAGCGCCTTACCGAACGCGGCAGTCCGTTGCCTCAAGGTCGGATAGTCACGGATGCCGCCAATGCGTCGACGCTACCGCCCAACGCGCCGGTCATCCGGGCGCTGATGGCCCTCGGTCTGTACGATCAGGCCGAGAACGAGCTGCGGGTACGCGCGCGCGGTCTGGGGCGAGTCATCGGCCGTCGAGGCGACAACGGCCTGGATCGCATCGCAGCAGGCACGTTCAGAGACCGGCCCGCGGCAGTTTGCCCTGTATCGAGGGGCGATCAACGGCATGAAACGGGCGTACCCGCAGTTCATTGCGGCCGGCGGTGAAGACCTTCCAGGGGACGTCCTGCGCGTGATTTTCCCGATGGCGTACTGGGATCTGATCCGGAAATACGCCGCTGAAAACAACATCGATCCCTACGTCGCGGCGGCGCTCGTCGCGCAGGAATCGACGTTCGTGCCGAATATCAGGTCGGTCGCCAACGCCGTGGGCCTGACGCAGCTGCTGCCGTCGACGGCACGGCAGTACGCGCGCACGCTGAAGCTGCGCTATTCGTCGCGGCTTCTGACGAACCCGGAGGCGAATGTCCGGATAGGCATGACCTACCTGGGCGACAAGGTCAGGGAGTTCGGCGAGCTCCACCTCGCGCTGGCGAGCTATAACGCTGGCGAACGGGCCGTCCATCGGTGGGTGGAGGAGCGACCTGGCCTCGACCGGGACGAGTTCATCGATGACATCCCGTACGCGCAGACGCAGAACTACGTCAAGAAGATCCTCGGGATGGCCGACGACTACCGCCGTCTGTATGGATTGGAGTCCACCTGGACAGAGCCAGCCCCTTCGCAGGTCCGCCCCGCCAAAAAGCCCGGACGGTCGACGGCCAAGCCGGCTTCGGATAAAGTCACCCAGAAGAAAAAGCCCCGCCGAACGGTCTAGCGCCGCTTAGTAGTCCGCGCTGTGACGCCCTGTTCTGGATATGCCGAGCGCGGCGGCGCGAAGGCATGAGCGAGCGGGGGTGGGGCCCCGCGAGAACGAATAGATGTCTAAGTTGACAGGATCCAAGAAAGCTACACAGTTCACCGAGTCGGTCATTCGTGAGATGACGCGACTCAGCGACCTTCACGGCGGCGTCAATCTGTCGCAGGGTTTTCCAGACTTTCCGGCGCCCGAGTCCGTCAAGGCCGCCGCGATCGCCGCCATTCAGGACGATGTGAATCAGTACTCCGTGACGTGGGGCGCTCGCCCGCTTCGCGAGGCGGTCGCCCGCGAGTTCACGCGACGGTACGGACTGGACGTGGTGCCGGACGAGCAGGTCACCGTGTGTTGCGGCTCGACGGAAGCCATGATGTCGACGATGATGGCCGTCATCGATCCCGGCGACGAGGTCGTCGTGTTCGAGCCGTTCTACGAAAACTACGGTCCCGATGCGATTCTCTCGGGCGCCACGCCGCGCTACGTGACTCTGTACGAACCGGACGCGTCGGCTCCTTCGACTCGCCCAAGGCGGACTGGCACTTCGATCCCGACGAGCTGGCGGCGGCCTTCAACAATCGAACCAAAGCCATCATTATCAACACCCCGAACAATCCGACGGGCAAGGTCTTTACTCGAGCCGAACTCGAAACGATCGCCGCCTTATGCCGCAAGTGGGATGCGCTCGCCATCGCAGACGAGATCTACGAGCACATCGTCTACGACGGTCACCGGCACGTGCCGATCGCGACCATCGAGGGGATGGCGGATCGCACCGTCACGATCAACGGGTTGTCCAAGACCTACAGCGTGACCGGCTGGCGGGTGGGCTGGACAATCTCTCCGCCTTCAATCACAGGCGCGATTCGCAAGGTGCACGACTTTCTGACTGTCGGCGCGCCGGCCCCGTTGCAGGAAGCGGGCGTCGTCGCGCTGGGGCTTCCTGAGCAGTATTACGGCGACCTGGCCGCGAAGTATTGCCGTCTGCGCGACATACTGCTCGACGTACTGGAGCGACACCATTTCACCTGCTACAAACCGTACGGCGCGTACTACATCATGACGGACATCAGCGTTTTCGGTTTTTCAGACGATGTGGAGTTCGCGCGGCATCTGGTGAAAGAGATCGGTGTCGCGGCGGTTCCCGGAAGCAGCTTCTACAAGCATGCCGGCCTCGGCCGGACAAAGCTGCGCTTCTGCTATTGCAAGCGCGAAGAAACGCTGAAGGACGCGGACAGACGGTTGGGGAAGCTGGTGGCGACCGGCGTGGCCGGGCGATAGTCTCGTCCCGCTGGGGGGTCTCGCCGGCCACAGTGCGGGTCAGTATCGCGCGACGACGCCGAAGAAGAGCCCGTGCAGTTTGAAGGCGCCCGAATCCCGGTTCTTGTTCACGACATAACCGAGGTCGAGCGAGCGGTAGCCGCCCTGGATGCCCACATTCTTGATGATGTTCCACGTACCGTAGATGTTGTAGTCAACGTAGTGGCCCTGGTTGTCCTGGATGAGGCTCGTCGGCAGCCAGCCGAGCGTTGATCCCGTCACTTCACCGGTAATAGAGACGTTGGGCACGATGTACGCCCGGCCCACCGCGCCGATTGCCGGGACGGGCGCCAGCGCATGCGCGAACTCGTCGGCCAGAGAGCTCGTGAGCGTGGCCGTCACGTCGGTGTACTTCACGTCCAGCATGCCGCCCACCCAGAAGCGCTCTCTGCGAACAAAGTCGAACTCATAACCGAAACGGTAGGCGTTCCAGTCGAGCGCGGACGTCACCGGCAGCCCAATGCGATACCGTTGTCCGTTGAATACGATGTCACGCGTCAGTGTGGCGGTCTGGTTGAACCGGATCGGGATCGCCTGGAAGCGGAACTTGTGTCTTCCGCCGCGCAGCTCGAAATGGAATTCGGGAAAGCGCTGATTCTGAAGGCCGAGGTCACTTCGGAAGTCGATGGTCGAGCCGATGATGCCCAGCGACTCGCTCGATATCGACATGGCGGTCGACGGCGCCCAGAGGCCGACGGCGCCCTCGATATGGTAGGTTTCGCCGCTGACGGGCTCGGCTACAGGTTGCTGTTGAAACTGTGCGTGCGCCGGCGCTGCGAGCCCGAGAAGCGCGTACGCGGCGGCCGCGTACATGAAACGGGCGACACCTGTACCTCATAGAAAACACTATCCTCGAAAATAGTCGGTGGGCCCGCTGGGAGAAGGCTGCCTCAGGATAGCATGAATCTACGCCTCGGTCGGCTCCATGGCCGCAACACGGCCGGTCAGGACGCGCAGCCAGCGGCGAACGGCTGAGGTGAGGATGATGATCACGCAGAGCATCATGATGACCGTGCAGATCGAATCGACATAACCCTGCACGTGAAGTGACGAATCGGCACCAATTGCCCGCGGCCAGAAATTGTCCCGCACGCTCATGTAACCGGCCGTCAGAGTGGTCACGGCAACAAAGCACAGAGGCACGAAGGTGACCCAGGCGTATCGCGCGCGGCCCATGTTGATCAGAATCGTGGTGCCGACCGCGAGCGCGACCCCTCCCAGCAGCTGGTTCGCGATGCCAAACATCGGCCAGAGCGTGTCGATGGAGCCGGTCCAGATGAAGTAGCCCCACGCGAGGACGACGAGCGCCGTTGAGACGAGCGAGGCGGGCAGCCAATTGGGGCGAGCGAAGGGCTTCCAGGCGCGGCCGACGAATTCCTGCAGCACGAACCGGGCCCCACGCGTACCGGCGTCGATCGTGGTCAGGATGAAGAGCGCCTCGAACATGATGGCGAAGTGGTACCAGTACGCCATCAGCCCGCGCATGCCGGGGAGCCGGCTGAAGATGTCGGCCATGCCGACCGCCAGCGAAACCGCGCCGCCCGGGCGTCCGATCACGTGCTCGCCGACCTGCGCCTGCAGCTCCGCGAGGTTCACCATAGGCATGCCAAGCTTGGCAAACACGGCGGGCATGGTGTTGATGGCGTAGTAGTCGCCTGGATGGAGCGCTGTGGCCGCGGTCAGCGCCATCAATCCGACGACGCCTTCGCAGAGCATGGCACCGTACCCGATCGGCCGTATGTCGCTTTCACGATCGATCATCTTCGGTGTCGTGCCGGTCCCGATGAGCGAATGAAATCCGGAAATGGCGCCGCACGCGATGGTGATGAAGACGAACGGAAACAACGGACCCGGAATTACGGGTCCACCCCCAGCTGCAAACTGGGAAATCGCGGGTGCTCGCAGGGTTGGATGCACGACGATGATGCCGATGATGAGAAAGAGAATGGTCCCGATCTTCATGAACGTGCTGAGGTAGTCCCGCGGCGTCAGCAGCATCCAGACAGGCAGCACCGAAGCCGCGAAGCCGTACAGCGCGAGCGCCAACGTGATCTGATGACGTGACAGCAGCAGCCAGGACCCGAGCACGGAGTTGGCAACCGGACGACCGAGGACCACGGCCAGAATCATCAAGGTGACACCGACGAGCGTGGCTTCCGTGATGTGGCCTCGCCGCCACTTGAACATGTGAAAGCCCATGAAGATGGCGAGCGGAATGCTGACGCCAATCGTGAACGTTCCCCAGGAGCTCTCGGCCAGCGCGTTGACCACCGCGAGTCCCAGTCCGGCGAGGGCGATGATGATGATGAACAGCACGGCCACGGCGCCCGTGGTGCCGGCGACCGGATCGATTTCCGTATGGGCGATATCCGAAAGGGAGCGTCCGCCGCGCCTCGTCGAGGCCCAGAGCGAGACCAGATCGTGAACGGCGCCGGCCAGGCAGCAGCCGGCAACGATCCAGATGAATCCAGGCGCGTAGCCGAACTGTGCGGCGAGCACGGGACCGATCAGCGGTCCAGCGCCGGAGATGGCCGCGAAATGGTGGCCGAAGAGCACCCAGCGCCGAGTCGGATAGTAGTTGTGGCCGTCGAACTTCGTGTGCGCCGGCGTGACCCGCGTGTCGTCGAGCGCAAGCACTCGGGCTGCGATGAATGCGCTGTAGTAGCGGTAAGCGATCGCGAAAATGCCGAGGGCGGGCAGGACGACGAACAGCGCGTTCATCGCCCGGCAGTATACTCCCAAGGTGTCCCCGTTCCGACGGCTGCTCGGATACGCGCAGAAGTACCGCCGTGACTTCAGCGTCGGTCTGGCGTGCATCGTGGCCACGACGGCCGTGTCGCTGGCGTCGCCGATGGTGCTGCGCTACGCCATTGACGATCTCACCCAGGGCGTCACGCGCGCGAAACTTGCGGAGTACGGAGCGCTGCTGCTGGCAATCGGGATCGTCGGCGGCTATTTCCGCTTCCTGATGCGTCGCGTGCTGGTCGGCGCCTCCCGACACATCGAATACGACCTCCGAAACGATTTCTTCGCGCACCTCGAGCGGATGCCGGCCGCCTACTTTCACACGCACCGGACCGGCGACCTCATGTCGCGCGCCACCAACGATCTGAACGCCGTCCGCATGATGATCGGGCCGTCCGTGATGTATTCCGCGGACACGCTGCTGCGATTCGTCGTCGCCATCATCGTCATGCTGTCGATCGACTGGCGTCTGACCCTGTTGTCGCTCTTGCCGCTACCATTCGTGTCCGTGTCCGTCAAGTACTTCGGCAGCGCCATCCATCGGCGCTTCGAACAGATCCAGGCGCAGCTCTCGGACCTGAGCGCCGTCGTGCAGGAGGCACTCTCCGGCGTTCGCGTCGTTCGCGCGTATCGCCAGGAGCCCTATGAGATCGAGCGATTCCGCGCGTCAAACGCCGAATATCTCCGTCGCAATCGGGGACTTATTACGCTCCAGGGATGCTTCTTTCCGAGCATGGCGTTTTTTCTGGGCCTCGGCGCCCTCGTGGCGCTCTGGTTTGGCAGCCGGGAGGTGATTCGCGGACGCATCACCATCGGGCAGTTTGTCGCCTTCAACGCCTACCTGACGATGCTCGCCTGGCCTGTGATTGCCTTCGGATGGGTCACGAACATGCTGCAGCGGGGGATGGCGTCATGGAAGCGCATGCTGGAAGTCCTCGATGCGCAGCCGGCGATCGCCGATCCAGCCGTCCCACAGGCCGGCACGATGTTCCCCGGGTCTTCCGGGCAGGCGGCCATCGAATTCCGCGACGTGGTCTTCAGCTACAACGGTACCCGAGTCCTTGACCATGTGTCAGCCCGGATTGAATGGGGCCAGACGATTGCACTGGTTGGTCAGACCGGTTCCGGTAAGTCGACGCTGATCAGTCTGCTCGCCCGGCTGCACGATCCGCCGCCGGGAACGGTGTTCATCGATGGGCGAGACGTGCGAAATCTGCCGCTTGCGGAGCTTCGCGGCTTGATCGGCTTTGTGCCCCAGGAGCCGTTCCTGTTTTCCGACACGCTTGCCAACAACGTCGCGTTCGGACTGGATGCGATCGTGGGGGCAGGTGGGGCGGGTGGGCCAGGTGGGGCAGGTGGGGACGAGCGCCTGCAACGTATCCTCGCAGCATCAGCCGTCGCCCGCCTCGACAAGGACGTAGCCGACTTTCCGCAGGGATACGAGACGCGGGTCGGCGAGCGCGGGATCACGCTGTCGGGCGGACAGAAACAGCGCACGGCCATTGCCCGGGCTGTCGCGGTCGATCCTGCGATTCTGATCCTCGATGATGCCTTGTCAGCCGTCGATACCCAGACCGAAGAGGAGATCCTTTCGAGGTTGCGGGAGGTGATGCGCCAGCGCACCGCCATCATCGTGTCGCATCGCATTTCAACCGTTCGAGATGCCAATCAGATCCTCGTCCTGGACGCCGGGCGCATCGTCGAGCGGGGCAGTCACGCCGATCTGATCAGGCAAAACGGGCTGTATGCCGCGCTCCACAGGAAGCAACTGCTGGAAGAGGAGCTGGCGGCCTCGTGAGCTCTCCGCACGACGACGAGGTGCTCGGGAAGGCATACGACGCGAAGCTGATGCGTCGGCTGCTGGCGTACCTGCGCCCGTACTGGCGTCAGGTCATCGTCGCGATGGCCGCCATTCTGATCGGCGCCGCCGCACAGCTTGCGCAGCCCTACCTGATCAAGATCGCGATCGACCGCCATATCGCGGCCGGTCAGCTGACCGGTCTGGACCGCCTCGCGGGCCTCTATTTCGTCATTCTGGTCGCCGCATTCGCAGCCGAATACGTTCAGACCTGGACCCTGCAGCTGACCGGGCAGCGCATCATGTTCGATCTGCGGATGGCGATCTATGGCCACCTGCAGCGGCTGGATCTGTCGTACTACGACCGCAATCCGGTCGGCCGGCTCATGACGCGGGTGACCTCGGATGTCGATGTGCTGAACGATCTCTTCACCTCGGGCATCGTCACCGTCTTCGGCGACGTACTCGCTCTCGCGGGCATCATGGTCGTGATGTTGTGGATGAACTGGCGGCTGGCGCTCGTGGCTTTCTCCGTTCTTCCGCTGATTGTGCTCGTAACACAGTGGTTCCGTCGACACGTCCGGGAGTCTTATCGCGTGGTGCGCGGGTGGATTGCCCGCATCAACGCGTTTCTGCAGGAAAACATTACCGGGATGTCGACGGTGCAGCTCTTCCGCCGGGAGGCGCTCAACTTCGCCCGCTTCGATGAAATCGATCGGATGCACCGCGACGCCAACATCGAATCGATCTTCTACTATGCGGTGTTCTATCCAGCGATTGAGGTCGTCGCGGCCCTGGCGTCTGCCTTGATCATCTGGTACGGCGGCGGCGACGTGCTTCGAAACGCCGTCACGCTGGGCGCCCTGGTGGCGTTTCTGCAGTACTCCATGCGGTTCTTTCGACCCATCAGCGACATGTCCGAGAAATTCAACGTGCTCCAGGCGGCGATGGCGTCGTCTGAGCGGATTTTCGGACTGCTCGATGAGCCGATTACGATCCGTCCGCCGGAGCGGCCGAAGGCGCGCAGCGGGGCCGGGCACATCGTGTTCGACCATGTCTGGTTCTCCTACGGAACCACAGAGAGCACAAAGGACACTAAGGAAACACAGGGCGCACAGGACACGCAGCGCGAGCCGGATTACGTCTTGCGCGATGTCTGTTTCGAGGTGAAGCCGGGCGAGCGTGTCGGCGTGGTCGGCGCCACGGGCGCGGGAAAGACATCGCTGATCAGCTTGTTGATGCGTTTCTATGACGTGAACAAGGGCCGCATCACCATCGACGGCGTGGACATCCGTGACATGGCGCTCGATGATCTTCGGGGGCTGTTTGGCCTGGTTCTGCAGGATGTCCACCTGTTTTCCGGAACCATCGCTGACAACATCGGGCTTGGCGACACGTCGATTGACGAAGGCCGGATGCTTCGCGCGGCTCAGGCAGTTCATGCCGATCGGTTCATCGAACGACTGCCGGACGGCTATCGCAGCGCCGTGGCGGAGCGGGGCTCGACCTTCTCGACCGGCCAGAAGCAGCTGCTCTCGTTTGCGCGCGCGCTCGCGTTCGATCCGACTGTTCTGATTCTCGACGAGGCGACGTCCAGCGTGGATACAGAAACCGAACTTCTGATTCGCGACGCGCTGCATCGGCTGATGGCGGGCCGCACCACGATCGCCATCGCCCACCGGCTGTCGACCATCCAGGACATGGACAAGATCCTGGTGCTCCACAAGGGTCAGGTCCGTGAAGCCGGCACGCACCAGCAGCTTCTTGCCGAGCGTGGCATCTACTTCAAGCTGTTCGAACTGCAGTACAAAAGCGAGGAGCGGCTCGAGGTGAACAGCTGAGAAGGGCCTGGGAGCCGCTTAGCGGCGGAGCTCTTTTCCGGCGCGAGGGTTCCATCCAAGACGGAGCACGACGAGACGGACGGATTGCCGCCCGAAGCTGAGCGCTTCGTTGCAGCTCCACATGTAGAGGTCAATCTGTCGGCCCTGGACGCTGGGACCGGTATCCATGATCGTGTAGATGCCGTCGTATCGCGGCTGGTTCGCGTCGAGTTCGACGACCGAGCCGACCGGCAGGAGCTGCGGATCGGCGGCCGCGACGCCGCTCTGCGGCGCCACACCTGACGTTGTCGTCGATCCCTTGCAGTAGGCCGTGGCGCTGAACGCCAGGCGCGCGCCTGGCGAGGGCAGTGCTGTGGCCTCGCGCTGTTCAGCCTGATAAGCCGCGTACTGCGAATCGAGGATGGTCACCTCATATAGCGCGACGAAGGCTACGGCTGAGATGGCAGTGACGATGATCTTTCGCCGGAGTGAGCGCGCGATGATCACTGGAAAGCATTGTAGATGAAGACGCGATGCTTCACGAAAGTGCTCAGTCTCGATGTCGCATCATCTTCCGAAGCTGGCGGCTCGTGACGAACGTGAGCGCGAGCTGGTAGGCGGCCGCCGCCAGGATCAACGCAGACAGCGTGGACCCGACCGTGTACGGCCAGATCAACGGCCGCATGACGACGACCAGACGGTGCCAGAACGCCCCGTGCCACAGAGACAACGCGAAGAGCTGCCCAACTTGCGCGCGAAAATTCGGCGGCAGGTGATGTCCCGTCAGCTCGGCGCCGGCCATGGTCGCGATCGCATAGTACGGCGCGAGGAACCACGGCAGATTGGAGTAGACGCCCAGAAGAACGGCGACCCGATTCAGGTTGAGCACGAACGCCGCGATGATCCCGAGCAGCGTGTGCAAACCCAGCAGGGGTGAGAACCCGAAGAACACGCCGACCGCGAACGCCGCAGCCGTCCGCTCCGGCGTGTCGTCGATATGGAGGAGCGTGCCCAACCATCGCCGCACGAGGTCGCGAGTCAGACGGATCATCGAAAGTGGGTGTACCCGCGCGGAAGCGGCTGCGCCCTTCCCTCGCGTTGCAAAACGATGTCAGGCTCGGCCGTGCAAGTGCCGATGCGGGTGATCGCGACGTGGCCATGCCGGGACGCCGTGGCAAGGCGACCGCGGTGGCGCGGTTTGACCGCGAACAGCAGCTCGTAATCATCGCCGCCGCTCACGGCCTGCAGAAGCGGATCGCCGGCTCCTCGCTCGAACCATCGGACTGCTGCCGGATCGACCGGAATGGCCGCGGCGTCAACCGCCGCGCCGACGCCGCTCGCCGTGGCGATCTGCCGCACGGCGTCTGCCAATCCGTCGCTCAGGTCCATGCAGGCCGTCGCGGCGCGATTCCGTCCGAGGAGCAGCCCCATTCGTATCCGTGGCTCCGGGTGGCGATACCGCTCGACGCAGGGATCCTGATGCATCAGCGTTGGCCAGCAACATCTGCAGGCCGGCTGCTGCCGCGCCGATCGATCCGGTGACGTACAGATCATCTCCGGGCCTTGCGCCACGGCGCGTCAGAGTCTGTCGACGCTTGACGGATCCGGTGACGGTGACATTGATAACGAGCGGGCCCGGCGTGCGGGTGAGATTCCCGCCGACCAGCGTGACCCGATACCGCGCAGCCAGCGTCGTCAGCCCCGCAACGATGCCGTCATAGTCGGAAACGGGAAGGTCTGACGGCATCGCCAGAGAAAGGAGCGCCAGGCGGGGCTCGGCGCCCATCGCCGCGAGGTCGCTCAGGTTGACCGCCAAAGCGCGGTGACCGATTGCGCCGGGGGACGTGAATCGTCGATCGAAGTGCACGCCCTCGACCAACGCATCGACGCTGAGCACATCGAGGCGGTTCCGCGCGGGCTCGACGATGGCGGCATCGTCCCCGATCCCGACAACGAGCCATTCCGGCGCGGGCGGCAGGTGCTGCGCGATGCGCTGGATGAGGTCGGTTTCGGAAAAGTCTGAAACGACGGGTCCGGCGCTATTTGGCATAGTCGACGGCCCGCGTCTCGCGGATCACCGTGACCTTGATCTGGCCTGGGTATTCGAGCTCGCTTTCGATGCGCCGGGCGATGTCTTTCGAGAGCCAGACGGCCTCTTCGTCGGACACGTTTTCGCTTTCGACCATGATGCGGATTTCGCGCCCAGCCTGCAGCGCGAACGACTTCGACACGCCCTTGAACGAGTCGGCGATGCCTTCGAGCTTTTCGAGACGCTTGACGTAAGACTCGAGGATGTCCCGCCGCGCGCCGGGACGTGCAGCCGAAATGGCGTCCGCAGCCTGTACGATCATCGCCTCGAGCGACGGCCAGTCGATATCCATGTGATGAGCGGCCATCGCCATCACCACCGGTTCGCTTTCGCCGTGTTTGCGGAGGAAATCGATGCCGAGCTCGAGGTGGGTGCCCTGCATTTCACGATCGATGGCTTTGCCAATGTCGTGCAGGAAGGCGGCGCGCACCGTCACGTGAGCGTCGAGACCAACCTCCTTGGCCATGATGCCGGCCAGGCGCGCGACCTCGGCTGAGTGATAGAGGACGTTCTGTCCATAGCTCGTCCGGAACTTCAGACGGCCCATCAATCGCAGAATGTCCGGGTGCAGATCGTGCAGCCCGAGCTCGAATGCCACGCTCGCGCCCTCCTTGCGGGTGGCTTCGTCGGTTTCTTCTTTGACTTTCTGCACGACCTCTTCGATGCGCGCCGGGTGGATGCGGCCGTCCGATGATCAACCGCTCGATCGCCAGCTTGGCAATCTCGCGCCGGTACGGATCGAAGCCGGAGAGGATGATCGCGCCCGGCGTGTCGTCGATGATGAGATCGACGCCGGTGGCCATCTCAAGAGCACGAATGTTCCGGCCTTCCCGGCCGATGATGCGCCCTTTGAGGTCGTCGCTCGGCAGGTCGACAACGGACACCGTCGTCTCGATGGTGTGCTCGGCCGCGCAGCGTTGAATGGCCTGCGTGATGTAATGCTTGGCGCGATCGGTGGCGGTTTCACGAGCTTCCGCGTCGAGCCGCTTGAGCAGGTTGGCGGCGTCGTGGCGTGCCTCGCCCTCAATCTGTTTGAGCAGCAGTTCCTTCGCCTCTTCGGCTGTCAGGCCGGCGACGCGCTCGAGCTCGTGCTGCTGTTGCGCAACGAGCCGCTCGTACTTTGACGCGGCGGTGGCCGAGGTCTTCTCGCGCTCGGCGACAGCGCGATCCCGGACCGCCAGCTCCTTTTCCACGCGCTCGACGGCTGCCTGGCGTTCGGTGGTGGACAGCTCGCGCTGTTTCAGGCTCTGTTCGAGCGGAGGCCGTCGTCTGTCGGCTCTGGCTGGCCTGACGTTCGGCGTTGACGACGAGCTCGTGGGCCTTTTCTTTGGCTTCGAGGAGGGCTTCCTTCTTGCGGTTTTCCGCTTCGCGCTCGGCGTCCTTGACGATGCGGCTGGCCTGTTCCTCGGCGCGCCCGACGGTTTCTGCGGCGATGCGTTTGCGGTTGGCGACCCAGACCGCGAAGACCAGCACGGCCGCGACGAGCGCAGCTAGAGCACCGAGCAACGGACCGGATATCTGCGACACGCGTGACGTCCTTTCCCGGACCCAAGTCGGGCTGGCTGGGTCGGCGCCGCGCGCGGGGAAGCCCCGCGAAAACTCAAGGGGTCAGGCCGAAAGGCCCCCGCTTTGCCGTGTGGGGAGGTCGATGAACCTGCGTAGACAGGTGGAGCCGCTAGGAAAAGCCGCGCTTCAGGCTTCCTCGCACAGAGGCATGCACACCACGCAGCATCGCGACCCTCTTTGATGAAACGTTGGCTCAAACGAGCCTTCCGCCATCACGTACAAAGCAGGGAACTCAAACACGTACCGCATCTTAGTCGAGACGACTGCGAGGTTCAAGGTTCCAGAGTTCCAAGGTTCCAAAGTTCCAGGTTCGTAGTTCCAGGCGTTCATGGTCTTGCGCGTGCAGGCATGAACCGCGAACCATGAACTTGGAACCGAAACCCGGAACTCTGGAACCTGGAACCTGGAACCCTGGAACCTGACCCTCCTATGCCATGAGCACGCGATCGAGGATTCGTTCGAGCTCCTGGGCGCGCTCCGCGAGCATGCCGTCCCGCGCGATGTTCGCGTCGCGGCAGCGAAACAGCTCGTCCGCGATGTTGAGCGCCGCAAGGACCGCCAAGCGGACCGAATCGCCCGTCGCCGTCGACGTCGCCGCCGCGCGTATCCGCTCGTCCACGTACGCCGCGAGACGAGCCACGTACTCGGCCTCGAGCGTCGTGCGAATCGGATAGCGCTGTCCCGCGATCTGAACCGGGATGATCCGGTTGTCAGTCATCAGTCGTCAGTCGCCAATCGTTCCTCAGAGATTGAGCGCCTCGAGCTGGTCGAGCATATCGACCACCCGCGTGCGAATCGCGTCGCGCTCGCTCCTGAGCGTGCTCAGCTCCGAGCTCAGCGATTCGTTTGCACCAAGCCGCGAGCGCATCGCTTCGAGCTCCCGGGAGAGCCGAAGATTCTCTTCAGCCGCTCGCGCCTGTTCAGCCTTCATGCGATCGACCATCGCGACGAGAAGCTTCAGTTTCTCTTCGAGACGATCAATCGGTTCCAGTTCAACGCCCCGCGTTGCCAGCTTCGCCATTTCTAC
>CAVRXZ010000033.1:0-34039 GCA_963725105.1 uncultured Acidobacteriota bacterium | reverse complement strand
CAATGGCCAGGAGATCGCCGACCTGTGCGCGAGTTTTCAGCGGATGGTGGTCGGTACGTTGATCGATCGCACATTCGACGCGGCCAGACGCTGTCAGGCCAGAAGCGTCGGCGTGGCAGGTGGTGTGTCTGCAAACAGCCGTCTTAGGGCGGATCTGACAGCGCGCGGGGCAAGGCGGGAGATTCCAACCTTCCTGCCAAGTCTGCCGCTGTCGACCGACAACGCCGCGATGATTGCGGCGGCCGGTCTTCGGAAGTTTCGCGCCGGGGCGTTCGCCGCGCCGGACCTGAACGCTGACGCCGCCCTGTCGCTGTGAATGCTGCCGTGCAGGTGTTTACCGACTATCTCTGGTTCAACACGAAGAAGCGGCAGGAGTTCATCCGGATTACGGACGATATTGCCGCAATCGTTCGAAAGAGCGCTGTGAAAGAGGGCACCGCTCTGGTGTCGGCGATGCACATCACAGCCGGCGTCTTCGTCAACGACTGGGAGAACGGGCTGATACACGACTTTCAGGTCTGGCTGGAGAAGCTCGCGCCCGCCGGCCGGGACTATCAGCACCACGAAACCGGCGAGGACAACGCGGACGCTCATCTCAAGCGCACCATCATGGGTCATCAGGTCGTGCTGCCTATCACTGATGGCAAGCTGGACCTGGGCCCGTGGGAGCAGGTGTTCTACGCGGAGTTCGACGGTCAACGACGAAAGCGTGTCGTCGTGAAGATCATGGGGGCCTAGGAGAGTTGAGAATTTGAGGATTTGAGAATTTCAGGATGTGAGGACGTGAGAGATTTTCCGGAGCGGCCGATTGTCGGCGTCGGCGCGGTCGTACTCGACGGCACCGGTCACGTGTTGTTGGCCAGGCGGGCACACGCGCCGCTGAAGGGCGAATGGAGTCTGCCGGGTGGCGGCGTCGAGCTGGGGGAGACACTCGAAGCTGCGATCGCCCGCGAGGTGCTCGAGGAGACAGGGCTGGTGATCGACGTGGGTCCGGTCGTCGAAGTGCTGGATCGCATCGACCGCGCGGCGGACGGTCGCGTGGCCTACCACTTCGTCATCATCGACTATCTTTGCTATGCGCGCAGCTTCGCGATTGTCTGCGGCTCCGACGCCGCCGATGCGCGGTGGGTGAACCCGGCGGAGCTGGCGCCCTACCGGCTGACCGAGAAGGCGACCAGCGTGATTAACAAGGCAATCAGCCTCGCTTCCTCCAGAGGAAGTACACCGGAACCCCAAGGAGCACGATGATCAGGCCGGGCCACGTCGTGGCGGTCCGGTAGCGGAACAACACCAGCAGAATCGCAGTCGCGCCGACGATATAGAGGGCCGGTACCACCGGGTAGCCGATCGTGCGATAGGGTCTCATGGCTTCCGGCCGCGAGCGGCGCAGCCTGAATACGCCGGCGATCGTCAGGATGTAGAAGACCAACGCCGCCGAGATCACGTAGTCGAGCAGGTTGCCATACAAGTTTCCGTACACGCGCGTCGCGGGATCGTACGTGCGTGGGAGCACCAGAAACGCTGCCCAGGCACCTTCGAGGGCGAGGGCCCACCCGGGCACCTTCGCCGTGTTCAACCGTGCCACGCGTCTGAAGAACAAACCATCGCGCGCCATCGCGTAGTAGGCGCGGGCACCCGCCAGGATGAGTCCGTTGTTGCACCCGAAGGTTGAGATCATGATGCCGAGCGCCATGATCGTCACGCCGAGGCCGGGAAAGATTACGTTCAACGTCGCCGTGGCCACGCGGTCTCCGCCCGCGTGCTGGACCGCGTCGAGCGGCAGCGTGACCAAATAGGCCACGTTGACGAGTAGATAAAGACCGATGACGACGGCGGTGCCGATCGCCAGGGAGAGCGGAATGTCGCGCCGCGGCTGCTTCACCTCGCCGGCCGTGAACGTGATGTTGTTCCAGGCATCGGCCGAGAACAACGAACCGGTCTGCGAGACGCAGATCGCGATGAAAAGGCCGAACGTGCTGGCTGCGGTGAGACCAGGAGCGATGTCCGAGACGCCGCGACGGCTCCACATGTTGCCGAAGTTGTCCGCCACCGCGGCGTGATTCCAGCCGAGCAGCACACCGGCAAGGATCAGGCCGAGCACGGCCGCCGTCTTCGCCGTGGTGAACACGTTCTGCACAATGCGCCCGTAGTTGAGGCCCCGGGTGTTCGTCCAGGTCAACAGGGCGATCATCAGAATGCCGACAAGCTGGGTCGTTGACAGCGAGAAAGCATAGCCGGTGGAAACATGCAGTGGCGCGATCAGATAGTGATCGTCGGCGATCCACGGAACGAGTGCGCCGAAATACCTGGCAAAGCCGACCGCGACGGCTGCGATCGTCCCCGTTTGAATCACCAGAAAAAGGGTCCAGCCGTAGAGGAAGCCGCACAGCGGAGAGAACGCCTCGCGAAGATAAACGTACTGCCCGCCGGCCCGAGGCATCATGGCCGCAAGCTCTCCATACGAAAGCGCGCCGACCACGCGTGAGCGCACCCGTCAGGACCCACGCCGCCAGCAGCCAGCCGGCGCTACCGACGTTACGGGCCATCTCCGCGGAGACGATGAAGATGCCCGAGCCAATCATCGAGCCCACGACGACCATCGTGGAGTCGTAGAGGCCGAGTCCACGGTGGAACTCGGTGTCGAGCGCGTCGGCTGCCGGCGGCGGATTGGCCATCGTCGATTCCTGCACTAAGATTCGGCAAGAGCGTACATCAGAAGATGTCATCCATTCCAAGCCGCGACGCCGCATGGGCACTTCTGAGCGAGTACACGAAGAGCGACAGCCTGTTGAAACATGCCCTGGCAGTCGAGTCGGCCGTCTGCGGCTATGCGCGGAAGTTTGGCGAAGATGATGCCGCGTGGGGCCTCGTCGGACTGCTTCACGATTTCGACTACGAGCGCTGGCCCAGCCTCGAGGACCATCCGTTTCGCGGGAGTGTCATTCTGCGTGAGCAGGGGTATCCGGAATGGGTGATCCGGGCGATTCTCTCGCACGCCGACTATTCAGGCGTGCCGCGCGACACCCTTCTCGAGAAGACGTTGTTCGCCTGCGACGAGATGGCAGGCTTTGTCACCGCGGCCGCGCTGATACGCCCGACGAAGAGCGTGCTCGATCTGGAGCCCAGATCCGTGGTGAAGCGCATGAAGGACAAGGCCTTTGCCAGAGGTGTCAGGCGCGAAGACCTGACCGCGGGCGCCAGCCTTCTGGGACTGCCGCTCGAGGAGCACATCGGCAATGTGATTGCCTTCATGCGCGAGCGCGCTGATGTTCTCGGCTTGAGAGGAACAGTCTGATTGAGCGATCAGTTCATCCGCGCGGCGATCTTTGCCGACAACAGGTCCGATTCTGACGCCCTGTCCGACTCGTCTTCGAGCTCGGAGCCGTCAGATTCATTCATGCACGTCAACACAGGAATGTCGCGCGTCTCGTCGTCGAGCTTGAGCATCGACAGCACCTGGAAGCTGTCGATGTCTTCGAGGTGCAGACAGAGAATCACGAGATCGGGCTGTACTTGCTTGATTCGCGAATAGGCGAAATCGGTCGATTCGACGAACACGACGTCGTAGTGCCCCGCCTCGAACGCTGAGTCGATCAGCTCGAGCATTTCCGCACTGCCGTTCACGATGACCACCTTTTGCGTGGTGGCCGACTGCGGAGTAGTGGACAGCCTGGGCATCGTCGATTCCTCCCGCCGACGCTGGTAGATTCAGGAATCGTGCCACGCACGCAGCCCGCAATTCCCGCGCGGTTTTGCTCGATTCGACTGTCGGTGTCGCCGACTGTGCACCGCGCGGCGTGCGCATTCGCCCGAAGGCGTCTCCATAAACACCACGCTTCACGGGGGTTACCGATCGTGTTGCGCCGACGTCCGCAGTACGGCACTCTCTGTGGCTATGCCGACGGTACCGGACAAAATTCACCAGGAAACGAGATATTCGAACTTCATCGACGGCGCGTGGATACCGTCCCAGTCCGGTGACGTTTTCGAGAATCGCAATCCGGCCAATACTGCGGACCTGATCGGCACGTTTCAGCAATCGACACGTGGCGATGTCGCGCAAGCGCTCGACGCGGCGCGTCGAGCATACGAGCGTTGGCGGCTGGTTCCCGCTCCACGCCGCGCGGAGATTCTGTTCCGTGCCGCCCAGCTCCTCGTGGCGCGCAAAGAGGAATTCGCGCGCGACATGACCCGCGAAATGGGCAAGGTGCTGGACGAGGCGCGAGGCGACGTGCAGGAAGCCGTCGACATGACCTACTACATGGCGGGCGAAGGCCGCCGGCTGCACGGTCAGACGGCGCCGTCCGAGTTGCGTGACAAATTTGCGATGTCGATTCGTCAGCCGATCGGCGTGTGCGCGGTCATCACGCCGTGGAATTTTCCGATGGCGATTCCGTCGTGGAAAATCATCCCGGCCCTCGTCTGCGGCAACACGGTCGTCTTCAAACCCGCCGACGTTGACGCCGCTTGTCGGCGCTGAATTTCGTCAGGATCCTTGCAGAGGCCGGCGTGCCGCCCGGCGTGGTCAACCTCGTGACCGGCAGCGGCGGGGAAGTCGGCGACGCGCTCCTGGCGAGTGACGATGTCCGGGTCGTCTCGTTCACCGGATCGACCGACACGGGCCGGACGGTCGCCGTCCACACGCGGCCGCGTCCTTCAAGAAAGTCCACCTCGAAATGGGCGGCAAGAACGCGATCATCATCATGGACGACGCCGAACCTCGATCTCGCGGTCGAGGGCTGCCTCTGGGGCGCGTTCGGCACGAGCGGACAGCGCTGCACGGCGGCCAGCCGGATCATCGTGCACGAACAGGTCTATGACGCGTTTCTCGAACGCTTCGTCGAGCGCGCGACGCGCGCTGCGCGTCGGGGACGGCCTCGATCCCGACACGGAGATGGGTCCGTTGGTCAGCGACGACCAGCGCGCAGACGGTCATGCGATACGTCGAGATCGGTCGGCAGCGAAGGCGCGACGCTCGTCGTGCGGCGGCCATCGCTCTGACGACGGGCGACTGCGCGACGGGCTACTTTCATCGAGCCGACGATCTTTGCGGACGTGGCACCCGTCATGCGGATCGCGCAGGAGGAGATCTTCGGGCCGGTCGTGTCGGTCATTCCGGTGCGGTCGCTCGGATGAGGCGATCGACGATCGCCAACGGGGTGAAGTACGGACTCTCGGCCTCCATCTACACCCAGGACGTGAATCGCGCGTTCACGGCGATGCGCGACCTCTACACCGGCATTTTCTACGTCAATGCGCCGACGATCGGCGCCGAAGTTCATCTTGCCGTTCGGCGGTACAAAGGCGACCGGCAACGGCCACCGCGAGGCAGGAACGGCGGCGCTGGACGTGTTTTCCGAGTGGAAGTCGATCTACGTTGATTTCAGCGGCCAGCTGCAGCGCGCGCAAATCGACACGGACGAACGCGGAACCGGTTCATGAATGGCGAGGTCGGAACCAGGGCTAAGATATGACGATGCAGAATCTGATCAGAAGACTCCTGGACCGAGCTGGGAGAAGATCCAGAACGCGAAGGGCTGCTCAATACGCCGAAGCGGGTCGAGAAGGCCCTGCGCTTTCTGACCAGCGGGTACCAGGCCGACATCGACGAGGTGCTGAACGGCGCGCTGTTCTCGGTCGATTACAGCGAGATGGTCATCGTCAAGGACATCGATTTCTACAGCCTGTGCGAGCATCACCTGCTGCCGTTCTTCGGGAAGTGCCACATTGCCTACATTCCGAGCGACGAAGGTCATCGGGCTGAGCAAGATTCCCCGGCTCGTCGACGTCTTCAGCCGCCGGCTGCAGGTCCAGGAGCGGCTGACGCAACCAGATCGCCGAGACCATCCGCGACAAGATTGCGCCGCTGGGTGTTGCCGTCGTGATCGAGGCCACGCATCTGTGCATGTCGATGCGTGGCGTGGAAAAACAGAACTCGTTTGCGGTGACGAGCGCGATGCTGGATCTGTTCCGGACGAACGCACGGACGCGCATGGAATTCCTGGAACTCATCCGGCTGCACAGCGCGGTCCCAGGTATTCGCGACAGTGTCCCGACGTCGCTGCTCGTGGAGGATTAGGCGGATGGAACGGCGCATAGCCGCCGCGATTGTCGTCGCGGCTGTTGCCGTGGCCTCCGCTCAGACCAAGCGGCCGCCGGCCAAGCGGCCAGCCAGTACTCCTCTCCCAGCGACGCAAAAAGTCGCGCCGGAGATATCGTGCCCGTCGCCGCTTGGGGTTGGCCTGACCACCAAACGGGCCTACTGCGACGTCATGACCGAGCGCGACCCGGAGAAGGGGATTCTGATCGCCCTTCCGCCGCACAAGGGCCCCGTCACGCTCACGTTCGACCTTCACAATCGGCATACCTATTCAGAAGAGCAGGTGAAAGCCAATCGAGCGTTCGCGCGCTA
This sequence comes from uncultured Acidobacteriota bacterium, assembly GCA_963725105.1. Taxonomy (GTDB): domain Bacteria; phylum Acidobacteriota; class Vicinamibacteria; order Vicinamibacterales; family CAVVIG01; genus CAVRXZ01. Next base: position 27,627 of record CAVRXZ010000033.1, on the reverse strand, counting down.
TACGGCGACGGTCGGTGTGCTGACCATGGACAATACGCTGATCAGCCGTGCCGACGGTTCAGAACGAATTTCGACGGGCATCCGACCTGGTCGAGCGTATTGGCGGCGGCGCCGGTCCCGGCGGCGTCAAAGCCGTCGCGCCGACCGGGAGCGAGCCGATCTCGGTCGCGATTCCAGAAGCAGAGCAGAAGGTGACAATTCTCGGCGAGAAACTCGAGTTCGGAGCGCCTCGACGGTAACGCGACGTATGTGTCTGCAGGGCGCCCGATTGCGGTCATCAGCAACGTGATGATCGAGTTTCAGCCCCGCCCGGCGCCTCCCGCGCGCAAGAAACGCTGAATCGGCGCCGTACGCCTACCATGCGGCAGCGGCCGAGGCAGCCCCATCCCAACAGGAACGCGACGCCGCCGATCGGGGTCACTATCCCGAGGGCGGTCATTCCGGTGAGAGCCAGGAGATACAGACTGCCCGAAAACAGGATGATGCCGGCCGTGAAGAACCAGCCGGCCGCCGCGAGCAGCGTCTGTGAGTGCCTGCCCATCAGCGCTGCGGTGGCCATCAGGGCCAGCGCGTGATACATGTGGTAGCGGACGCCGGTTTCGAAGACCGCAAGCATGTCCGGCGACAGGCGCGTCCGAAGGCCGTGGGCCCCGAATGCGCCCAGGCCGACACCGGTCACGCCCGCAAGCGCGCTGAGGAAGATGAAGGTGCGCTCCATCGCCCGATCATAACTAGACCGTTTCCTTGTGCAGGACCGGCTGGACGTCAGGGCGCTTGGCGCCACCCAACCCCTGTATCTGAAGGGTCGGCTGCTCTTTCAGCACGTGCTGGCGATAGAGCCTTGCCATCTCTTCGTTTTGCCGGCTCTTGAGCTTTTCTTCCCGGGCATTCTTCGCAATCCCAAGGTCATCGAGATCGTGCTGTGCGCCCGCGGCAACGGCCTCGGCATTGAGGACGAGCGAGTGATCCGTAGACGCGAGGGGCACGGCCTTGTTGCCGGCGAAGATCTCGTGGCGTCCGTGCTCCTCGTACCACTTGGTCAACGTCGCCGTCATGTGCATCTTCTCGATGATGTTTCGCCAGCCGATGCCGGTGTTGTAGGCGCAGAACGAGATTTCACCCTGCTGAGTGGCGTAGGGGATGATGCACATCTCGGTGCGGCGGAAGTCGTAGTTGAAGAGATCCTGGAACCACATGCCCGCGACGAACAGGAAGTTCCAGCGATCGGCCCGGCGCTTCGCGATGTCGTCTTTGGTCCGATCGCCTTCGACCTTGCCGTACTTGCCCTTCTCGGCCGCCTTCGTGGCGCCGAATGTCTTATCGAACTTCTTGAGCAGGTCCGTCAGCTTGAAGTGCGTTGGCGACTGGAACGAGTCGTAGTTCCGCACCAGCGCGAGCGCCATCCCGAACACCGAGAGGAACCGCCCGCGGCCTGCGTCGGTGACCGCTGCGACGTCCTTGGCGAGTTGCTCGGCCTTCAGGAACTTGGTGACCGGCACCGCTTCCTTGGTTTCCTTGTCGATCATGATGGCCATACCGACGCCGCAGTTGGGATGGCAACCGCAAGTCAGCTGACCGAACTCTTTTTCGGCGCCGTGCGTTACGTCGGCCCAGTCTGTGAAGCTGCCCATGAAGGAAATCGGGAACCAGTCCCGCACCGGCTCGCCGATGCCGGTCTGGTTCTTCACGTCGTGGGCGAGGTGCGACAACGTGTAGCGCTGGGCGTGGCGACGCTCGTCGGTGATCTCCTCGTCGCGGCCGGTGAATGATACAGGCTGGAACGAGAGGAAGTTGATGGTCTTCGGGTTGTCGAGCGCGAACTCAATGATGCGGCCGACCTGCTCGTTGTTGACGCCGTTGACGATCGTCACGACCGGCACGATGTCCACGCCGGCGCTGTGCAGGTTCTCGATGGCGCGCAGCTTCACGTCGAACAAGTTGCCGACGCGCCGGTGCGCGTTGGCCGCGTTGCCGATGCCGTCGAACTGGAGGTACGCGTACCGGAGGCCTGCTTCCGCCGCCTCCTTCGCGAACTCAGGGCGCTTCGCGAACTCGATGCCGTTGGTCGCCGCCTGGACGCTGTTGTAGCCGACCTTGCGGGCGTATTTCACGGCGTCGATGAAGTACGGCGAAATCGTCGGCTCGCCGCCTGAGAACTGCACCGACATCTGCCGTCTCGGCTTGATGCTGATCGCGTTGTCCAACACCATCTTGATGTCGTCCCACGTGAGTTCGTGCACGAACCCGACCTGGTTCGCGTCCATGAAGCACGGGTCGCACATCATGTTGCAGCGGTTCGTCAGGTCGACGGTCAGCACCGACCCGCGGCCGTGCTTGATGGTGCTGCTGCCGTGGTTGTGCAGTTTTTCGTCGTTGTGGGCGCGGATGTCGCGGCCCGGGAACACGTCCTCCAGGTGCTTGAAGAACGCGGTGTCCATGGCCATCACGTCCTCGAAGTGGCCGTGGAGGGGGCAGTCCTTCACCATGAGGATCTGGCCGTCGCGTTCGAGAATCGTCGCTTTGATCTCGCCGACCTTTTCGTTGAGGAGGACGCTCACGTCCTGCTTCCCGTCGAGAATCGCCTGCCGCGCTTCCCGAGTGCACGTCGGGCAGAGCGAATCGGTCACGCGCGGCCAGCCGAGCGGCGGCTTCGTCTTCTGATACGACTTCAGGAGCGGCTTGTCCGACCACTTCGGCGTGAATGATGGCCGCTGATTGATCTTGTTTAGACCATCGAAAACCACCCAGGCGCCGTTGGCGGCCAGTGACAGGCCCTTTTCGACGTACTTGATGGGTGCATGCATGCAGAATCTCCTTCGTCCCGACGTCGCGAGACGCCGTTCGACCGGCAAATAATAGAGCAGAAAAGGCTTGGGAGGATGACAATTCCGGCGAACTGGCCATAACCACGCCTCAGCGGGCACGATGAGGCGGTGAACGGGCCCCGAAAAACCGAGGCTAAGGGCTGATGGCCTAAGAAGATGGCTGATGGCTGATCGGCCACCGTTGCCCGAGCCCGCGGATATCATGCAGCACATGGCCGTTCGTGACCTGATTATCGTGGGAGCGGGACCGTCAGGGTTGTCGGCTGCGATTGCGGCCAAGCAGCGAGGGCTCGAATACCAGGTGCTCGAACGTGGAACCCTCGTGAACTCCATCTACCACTTTCCCCCTCAGATGGTGTTTTTCACGACCCCTGAGCTGCTCGAGATCGGCGGCCTGCCGTTTGTGTCGCCCTATGACAAGCCAACCCGCGCCGAGGCGCTGCGCTACTACCGGAAGGTCGTCGACGTCTTCGACCTGCAGATCGCGTACGACGAAACGGTGCTGTCGATCCAGCCGGAGCCGCCAGAAGACAGGCGGCCCATATTCGGTGTGGAAACGCGTTCAGGCCGCGGAGTTCGCCGTGTCCGACATGCGAACAACGTCATTCTGGCGATTGGGTACTACGACCGGCCCAACGTGCTGAACATCCCAGGTGAGGATCTGCCTCACGTGCACCATTACTATGGCGAAACGCACCCGTACCTACCGGCGTCGCGTCCTCATCGTCGGCGGAGGCAACTCAGCGGCGGAATGGGCGCTCGAGCTCTTCCGTGCAGGGGCTCACGTCACGCTGATTCACCGGCGTCCCGCACTCAAGCCGACGATCAGTACTGGGTCCGTCCCGATATTGAGAACCGCATCAAGGAAGGGTCGATCGGGGCCCGCTTCAACACGCGGGTCACGGAAATCCGGCCAACCTCGGTTCTTGTCGCATCGGAGGGCGAGGGTGCCGGGAGAACAGCGGAAGAACTGCCCGCCGACGACGTCTTTCTGTTGACGGGGTACCACACCGACTGGGATCTGATGGAGCGTGCAGGCGTCACGCTGCTCGAGAATCGCACGCCCAGCTACAACCCTGCTACGTTCGAAACCAACATTCCTGGGCTCTTTCTCGCCGGCGGCGCCATCTGCGGCCGTGACACCAGCAACATCTTCATCGAAAATGGCCGCTTTCACGGAGAGACGATCGTGGCGACGATTGCGGCCCGCCAGTCGCCTGAGGGCGAACCCTGAACGGCTGACCCTTGAACCCTGAACCAGGTCAGTGAGAGCAGTGAGAGCCGCACGGCGCGCGGGCGGCGATGAGTTTCATTTCGAGCAGCTCCACAAGCGACTCGGCGCGTGACCTGAGGCACTGTCTCTCGAGCAAGGCCTGCTTCTCGAGCGGTTCGAAATCGAGGTACTGGGCAAGAGCGTTCACGAGATCCTCATCGGCCATTTCCGACGGAATCATCGGGTCAGCGCCTGCGCGGGATTCGCGGTGGGCGTGACCCCGGGCGACGTCGCGGTCGATGACGGGCGCGAGCAGTCCTTCCAGTTTCGACCGCTGGCGCCGCAGGGCCGCGCGATCTTCGACCCCGAGTGTTCGTTCGCTGACGGCCTCGATGCTGGCCATCCGGTACGGCCGCTCGTCGTCCTCGCCGACAATCCGGAAGCGTTCGACACCGCGCAGCACGATGTTGTAGCGCCCGTCGGGCAACTTGTCGACGTGCGTGATGACTCCACTGCATCCAATCGGATAGACGGGCGGCCGTCCCTCGTATCCGTGCTCCCACCCCGGCTTGAGCAGGACCATGCCGATGAGCCGGTCGCTCGCGAGCGCATCGGCCACCATCTGGCGATACCGGGGCTCGAAAATGTGAAGGGGGAGAAAGACGTTGGGAAAGAGCACGACGTTGGGGAGCGGAAAGATCGGAAGAAGCTCTGCCATGCTGCACCGGGGATGAACCGCCTCAATGAATCGTCTTGGTCTTCTTGTCCATGTAGTCCATCAGGACGTACTGGCCCAGGGTGTACGGGGTTGTGAAGTACGCTTTACCCTTGCAGATTTCTGCGACGCGACGGACGAAGCTCACGAGGTCGTAGTCGCGGGCCAGCATGAACGTATTGATCATGATGCCGCTCTTGCGGCAGGCGGCGACTTCGGCGCAGGTTTCCGCGACGATGAAGGGATCCAGGCCGAATGCGTTCTTGTAGATTCGCCCGTCGGGCTGGGTCAGCGCGGAAGGCTTGCCGTCCGTGATCATGATGATCTGCCGCATGTCCTTACTCTGCCGATCCAGAATGCGGCGCGCGAGACGCAGGCCTTCCCTCGTGTTCGTGTAGTACGGGCCCACACGAACGCGGCCCAGCTCAGCGAGGGGAATCTCTTCCGCCGAATCGTGAAAGAGCACGACCTTCAGCGCATCACCCGGATACTGAGTCTTGATGAGCTGCGCGAGCGCGAGCGCGACGCGTTTGGCCGGCGTGAAGCGATCCTCTCCGTAAAGAATCATGCTGTGGCTGCAGTCCAGCATCAGGACCGTCGCGCACGAGCTCTGATACTCACCCTGGACGACCATCAGATCTTCATGGGTGACGTCGATTGCCAGTTTCGACCGGCCGGGCGCTGCAAGCCGGGTGCCGGGCGCCGGGTGCTCTTGCTGAAGGCGGTGGTTCGCGTTCGACCGCATTCAGTAGTGTGCTTGCAGCGTCTAGATTCAACGTATCGCCGAACTCGTAGGGTTTGGGCGCGCCGGTCGTTTCGACGCCCGTCGCCTGCTCGCGTGTGTCGTGCCGACCGTAGCTGCTCTTGCCCAGCGACCCCAGCAGGTCGCGCAGGGCCCGATAGCCCAGGAAATCGAGCGCCTTGTCGGTCACTTCGAACTTGGCCACTTGCGGGGCGTCCGGGCCGTTCCCTCCGCGCCCCTGACGCCTCTGGCGTTCCGCCTCGAGATCGGGAGGAGCGGTGATGTATCCCTCCTCCGTCATCCGATCGATGATCTGCTGAATGAGCTCTTCCAGTTTCGATCGAGTTTCGGCCTGATCGCCATCGGCCGGGTCGCCAAGCAGCTTCTCGAGCGTCTCTTCCGGCAGGACGCCGCCATTGAACAGCGCGTCCAGAATGGCATCGTGCAGCGCCTGCATCGTCCGTTCGGCATCGTCCATCTCATAGGGGTTGCCGAACCCGCTGGCGAGCAGAAGATCGGAAAGCTTGGCGACCAGGTCCTCGAGATCCAGATCATCGAGGTCGCCGCCTGTGAACTTCGTGTATCGATACTTCATCGTGAAGAAGCCGGGAGGCTCCTTAGTTGTAGTATTTCTTCTTCCCGGTCGGCATCCGGATTTCTTCGTCGATCGCCACTTCCTCGCGTCGGGCCGGTCGCCGCGGGGCCGCTTCGTTGGCGGCGTAGCCCCGCTCGTCGCTTCGGCTGATCTTCTTCTGGGCGTACAAGCCCTCGAGCACGAAATCGATGGCCGACGCAACCATCGGCGCCGGGGCGCCGGGCGGCAGGCCCGCGCGTCCCGCGAGCTCCAGCAATCCCTGAACGTCGCTGGTCATCGAGATGACTTCGTCCGCCGAGGTCGTGTCGCTCAATGGCAGCGATCCTCCCAGGTCGAACCACTCGACCACGGTTCGCGTGTCGGCGCCGTCGAACATTCCGGTGAACACGTTGCCGACAGCCGACCGGATCAGGTCGCGTGCGACCTGTTCGGCGCCTCGCAGCTCGCCCTCGTACTCGAGCTCGAACTTACCCGTGATGGAGGGAAGGGCGGCGTACACATCGGTCACCCGCGGTACCACGATTCGTTCGCCGCTGTGAAGCGCGCGACGCTCGGCGTTCGACACGACAACTTCGAGCGCGGTGATGGGCAACCGCTGGCTGACTCCGGATCGCTTGTCCACTTTGCGATCCGCGCGGGCCTGGAACGCCACCTCCTCGACGACTTCACGGACGTAGTCGGGAATCTCGACTCGGATCGCACCCGTACGTTCAGTCCACGCTTCCTGCTTCGTGATGGCGATGGCGTGGTTGCGCGCGGTCGGATAGTGCGTGCGGATTTCCGACCCGATGCGGTCTTTCAGCGGGGTGATGATCTTGCCGCGCGCCGTGTAGTCCTCTGGATTCGCGGTGAAGACCAGCAGGACATCCAGCCTCAGGCGGATCGGATAGCCCTTTATCTGAACGTCGCCTTCCTGCAGGATGTTGAAGAGCCCCACCTGAATCTTCCCGGCGAGATCCGGCAGTTCGTTGATCGCGAAAATGCCGCGGTTGGCCCGCGGGAGCAGACCGTAGTGCATCGTCAGCTCGTCGGACAGGTTCAACCCAGCCTGCGCCGCGCGGATGGGATCGATGTCGCCGACCATGTCGGCGATCGTGACATCAGGCGTGGCGAGCTTTTCGACGAAGCGCAACTCGCGGGGCAGCCAGGCGATGGGCAAATCATCGCCTTCCCTCGCCACGCGCGCCCGGCAAGCCGCGCACAGCGGCGCGAGCGGGCTGTCGTGAATCTCGCAGCCTGGAACAACCGGAATACGCTCGTCCAACAGATCGATCAGTCCGCGCAGTATCCGGCTCTTCGCCTGACCGCGCAGCCCGAGCAGAATGAAGTTATGACGTGCGAGAATCGCGTTGACGAGCTGCGGAACGACCGTTTCGTCGTAGCCGATGATGCCGGGGAATAGGGTCTCGCCCGCCTGGAGCTTTCGCACGAGGTTGTCCCGGATTTCCTGCTTCACCGGTCGGATGCGAGCGTCAGAGGCCTTGCGCAGTTCGCCGAGGGTTTGAGCTGGAGCCGCCATGAATCGATTCTATCCGAATTGTCGATTCTTTTCGCTGGGCCGTCCGCTCGTATTCGCGCACCGGGGCGGTCGAGAACTCGCACCGGAAAACACGATTGCCGCCTTCGACCGTGGCCTGGCGCACGGCGCCGACGGTCTCGAGCTCGACGTCCGCCTGTCGCGCGACGGCGTGGTCGTGGTTCTTCATGATCCAACCCTCGACCGCACCACCAACCTGCGGGGGCCGATCGGCGCGTGGTCGAGCGCGGACCTGGCGCGCGCCGATGCCGGCTATTCCTTTCGGTTCCGCGATCAATTCCCGTTCAGGGGCGCGGGCATAGGCATCCCCACTCTTCAGGAAGTGCTGCATCGCTATCCGGACATTCCACTGATCATCGAACTCAAGGCAGGCAGTGCGGCTCTGGCGCAAGCCGCCGTCGAGACTGTCCGTCGAGCGGGCGCGGTGGATCGGGTGTGTCTCGGTTCGTTCAGCTGGCGGGCGCTGCGGCAGGTGCGCAGGCTCGAGCCGGCTGTCGCCACGAGCGCGTCACGCGTGGAAGTGCGGCTGGCACTGTATCGGGCACACTTCGGATGGCCTGTCTCAAAGCCTCCGTATGGTGGCTATCAAGTGCCTGAGTGGGGCGGCCTCACCCGCGTGGTGAGCCCTCGCTTTGTCCGCGCCGCACACAAGGCCGGGCTGGTCGTGCAGGTGTGGGTCGTCAACACCCGCGACGACGCCCGCCGACTGCTTGAATGGGGCGTAGACGGCCTCATTACTGACCGACCGGATCTGATTGTCCCGACGGTCCGCCAGCTGATCGAAGGCGGCGTGGTCCACGCCGTCACGTCAGAAGCTGGCGCGCCCGGCGGAAGACCGCGTCCAGCATAGCTGGCGTCAGTTTCCCCGTCTGCGTATTCTGCCGGCTCGGGTGATAGGAACCGATGAGCCAGTGCCCGCTCGACAGCGCGTGCGCGCTGTTGTGACCGAACGACGGTCGAGGTCGACCCGTTGCGCGGCGGGATTCGAGCAGCCGTTGTGAAACGTCGAAGGCGATTCGGCCAAGCGCAATGACGACCTGAACGCGCGAGAGCGTCCGAAACTCCGCTTCCAGATGCGCGAGGCACGCCGTGATTTCCTCAGGACGCGGTTTGTTGTCCGGTGGCGCACACCGCACCGCGGCGGTGATGTACGCGTCACGAAGCTTCAACCCATCGTCCGCACGCTGCGAGGTCGAGCGATTTGCCAGGCCGCTGCGATGGAGCGCCGCCATCAGGAAGTCGCCGGAACCGCCAACCCCATCGCCTGTGAACATCCGGCCGGTCCGATTAGCGCCGTGCGCTGCCGGCGCCAGACCGACGATCAATAGCCGCGCGCGAGGATCGCCAAAGCCAGGTACCGGGCGGGCCCAGTATGTATCCGCGAAGTGGGCCCGCCGTTTTACCCGCGCGATCTCCTGACAGTACGCACGCAGCCTGGGACAGCGCTCGCACGAGATGACCTGTTCGCGGATGAGGGACAACTGATGGATGAACTTGGTCATTTGGTCATTGGATCAGTGGGTCATGCGTGCATGACGTTCGAACAATCGTGTCGCCCCCAAATTTACAAGACATTCATAGGCAGATGAGGGTGACGGGGTTCCCTCGAGTGCGTCATCGGACTACAATTCAGTGATTGGCCTACAGCCGGCGGACCTGGCAGCCGACATTCCGGCTGATGCCGTGTCGCCCTGTGCAGTCCAGGGCAGGCAAACCCGATGAGTTCGAGGCGCAGGCTGGTCGCCTTGGCCGCGCCTCGACGGAAGGATCGTGGGTCCCGTGAGACATATCGCCCCCAAGGATGCGGCCGAGCTTGGCGCAGTCGAGATGCGTGAGTGGCTCGAATCTCTCGACTACGTCCTCCAGAGCGGCGGACCGTCGAAGGTCGCTCATCTCCTCCGCGAACTGGCGCTTCACGCCACCGAAAACGGCGTCAAGCTCCCGTTCACCGCCAACACGCCGTATCTGAACACGATTGCCGCTGAAGATCAGGTGCTGATGCCGGGGGACCTCGACATCGAGCGCCGAATCAAGAGTCTGGCACGGTGGAACGCCGCAGCCATGGTCGTCCGTGCCAACAGAACCGAAGAGGGAATTGGCGGCCACATTTCGACGTATGCGTCGGTCGCCACGCTGTACGAAGTGGGATTCAACCACTTTTTCCATGGACGGGATGCGGACGGTGACGGCGATGTGATCTTCTTTCAGGGACATGCCGCGCCGGGCGTGTACGCGCGGGCGTATCTCGAAGGCCGGCTCGACGAGTCTCACCTGGAGCATTTTCGACGAGAGCTGGATGCCGCTGGAGGTCTGTCGTCGTATCCCCACCCCTGGCTGATGCCCGATTTCTGGGAGTACCCGACCGTCTCGATGGGGCTTGGTCCGCTGATGGCCATCTATCAGGCGCGCTTCACCAGGTACCTCGAGGATCGCGGTCTGAAGCCAAAATCAGATGCCAAGGTCTGGGCGTTTCTCGGAGACGGCGAGACCGACGAACCCGAAGCGCTCGGTGCGATGACGCTCCCCGCGCGCGAGAAGCTCGACAACCTGATCTTCGTCATCAACTGCAACCTCCAACGGCTGGACGGCCCGGTTCGCGGCAACGGTCAGATCATTCAGGAGCTGGAAGCCGCCTTCCGCGGCGCCGGCTGGAACGTGATCAAGGTGATTTGGGGCCGCGAGTGGGATCAGCTGCTTGCCAAGGATCGCGACGGCCTTCTGGTCAAGCGGATGGGCGAGATCGTGGATGGCGAGTACCAGAAGTATGCCGTCGAGTCCGGCGCGTATGTGCGCCAGCACTTCTGGGGTGTGGATCCGCGACTGCTCGACATGGTCAAGCACCTGACCGACGATCAGCTTCGGTCGCTCCGGCTCGGCGGGCACGATCCGGTCAAGGTCTACAACGCCTACAAGGCCGCAGTCGAACACAAAGGATCACCGACCGTCATCCTGGCGCGAACCATCAAAGGGTACGGACTCGGCGAGGCGGGCGAAGGCAAGAACATCACCCACCAGCAGAAAAAGCTGAACGAGGATGAGCTACGGGCGTTCCGCGCGCGCTTTGGGATTCCCATCTCCGACGCAGAACTCGCGATGACCCCGTTCTATCGGCCGCCAGAGGATTCGATCGAGATTCGGTACTTGAAGGAGCGGCGTCGGACGCTTGGCGGGTTCGTGCCGAGCCGGCGGCCGCGGAGTGAACCCCTCAAGAACGTGCCGACCGACCTGTTCGAAGAGTTCTACAAGGGCACAGAGGGCCGCAGAGCGTCGACGACGATGGTTTTCGTCAGGCTCCTGTCGAAACTGCTGCGCGACAAGGATCTCGGCCGGCTGATCGTACCCATCGTTCCGGACGAGGCGCGGACCTTTGGCATGGAGGCGCTGTTTCGGCAGGTGGGCATCTACTCGCATGCCGGCCAGCTGTACGAGCCGGTCGACATGGACACGCTGCTGTACTACAAGGAAGCGTCCGACGGGCAGATCCTCGAGGAAGGCATCACCGAGGCCGGGTCGATTTCCTCATTTATTGCCGCGGGCACCGCGTATGCCACGCACGGCGTCAACACGATCCCGTTCTTCATCTACTACTCGATGTTCGGGTTCCAGCGCATAGGCGACCTGATCTGGGCGGCTGGCGATTCGCGCACACGGGGATTCATGCTGGGTGGAACCTCGGGCCGAACCACGCTGGCCGGCGAAGGACTGCAGCACCAGGACGGGAACAGCCATCTCTTCGCGCTGGCCTATCCGACCTGCGTCGCGTATGACCCCGCATTTGCCTACGAGATCGCCGTCATTATTCAGGACGGCATCCGCCGCATGTATTCGGAACAGGAAAGCATCTTCTACTACCTGACCGTCATGAACGAGCTGTACGAGATGCCCGTGATGCCGGAGGGAGCGCGGGACGGGATTCTGAAAGGGATGTACCGTTTCCGCCCGACCTCGAAGCCTGCCTCTGCCCTGCGCGCGCAGCTTTTCGGAAGCGGCGCGATTCTGCCCGAAGTGATCAAGGCCCAGGAGATGCTGGAGTCGTTGTACGGTGTAGGCGCTGACGTGTGGAGCGTGACCAGCTACAGCGAGCTGTACCGCGACGGTCAACGGTGTCAGCGCTGGAATCTGCTGCACCCGGGCGAAACTCCACATGAACCCTACTTGACCCAATGCCTCAAGGACGCCCCCGGGGTGTTCGTGGCGGCATCGGACTACGTCAAGGCGCTTCCCGACATGGTGAGCCAGTGGCTGCCGCGTCCCTTGGCCACTCTGGGAACCGATGGGTTCGGTCGGAGCGACAGCCGTGCAGCACTCCGCGATTTTTTCGAAGTGGACCATCGCTACGTCATCGTTGCGACGCTGGCCGCGCTGGCACGGGACGGCAAGATCGGGACGTCGGTCGTGCAGCAGGCGATCGAGGCGCACGGCATCAACCCCGAGAAGCTCAATCCCGCAATCTCATGATCGACTTCACGCTCCCCGAGCTGGGCGAAAACATCGCGGCGGGCGACGTATTGCGCGTCCTCGTGCGACCTGGCGACACCCTGACCAAGGATCAGCCAGTTCTCGAACTCGAGACTGACAAAGCGACGATCGAGGTTCCCTCGTCGGTTGCCGGCCGCGTCAAAGAGGTGAAGGTGAAGGCCGGGGACAAGGTCAAAGTCGGCCAGGCCATTCTGAGCATCCAGGAAGGTGCGCCGGCGGAAGACGGCGGTCCGGGAACGCCCGTCCCCGCACAGCCGGCCGCATCAGCGGTGCCGGGCAAGAGCGACAGCGTCGCGAAGACGTCCGGTACCTCCGCAGATGCCGTCGACGTTGCTGCTCCCGCGGCTCGAGCCCGAGGCGGAACGACGGTCCCAGAGAACGTCGTGGACTTCAGCCGTGTCGTGCGTCCGCCCGTGGAGGCGCCCGCGTCGCCGGATTTGCCGCCGGCACCCGCGGCGCCTTCGGTGCGACGCATGGCCCGCGAACTCGGCGTTGATATTCACAATGTGGCGGGAACTGGTCCGGACGGACGCATCTCGATCGAGGACGTCAAGACTCACGTCAACCGGCTCGTCACAACTCCTTCGGCCGGGAGCCCCGCGGCGAGCGAGCCGCTTCCTGATTTCAGCCGGTGGGGCGACATCGAGCGTCAACCAATGCGAGCCGTGCGGCGGAAGACGGCCGAGCACCTGTCAGCCGCGTGGACGGCGATTCCGCACGTCACGCAGCACGATCTCGCCGACATCACGATGCTCGAAGAGCTTCGAAAGCGGTATGCCAAGCCGGTGGAGGCGAGCGGGGGCAGTCTGACGCTGACGGCGATCGCTTTAAAGATTGTTGCAACCGCACTGAGGAAGTTCCCTCAACTGAATGTCTCGGTCGATGCCGCCGCCGAGGAGATCATTTACAAGAAGTACGTGCACGTTGGCGTAGCCGTCGATACCGATCGCGGTCTGCTGGTTCCCGTCATTCGAGACGTCGATGCGAAAAACATTACGCAGATCGCAATCGAACTGGCCCAGATGTCAGAAAAAGCTCGAAACCGGAAGCTGTCACTCGACGAGATGCAGGGCGGCTGCTTCAGCATCTCGAATCTCGGCGGGATTGGTGGAACGGCGTTCACGCCGATCGTGAATGCTCCAGAAGTGGCGATACTGGGCATTTCTCGCGCGAGAATGGAGCCCGTGTGGCGCCCGACGGCTCAAGGGGCCGCGGCTCCGGGCCACGAACCGGACGGCGAGTTCGTGCCGCGTTTGATGCTGCCACTTTCACTTTCATACGATCATCGTGTCGTCGACGGCGCTGACGGCATCCGTTTTCTCCGCTGGGTCGTGGAGGCCTTCGAGCAGCCGTTCCTGCTCGCGCTTCAGGGGTAAATCCCGGGCACCGGGACATCCGGCTACAAGGCGCCAGGCAGTCATGCTCTCAACACAAGTCGCAGTGGTCGGCGGTGGTCCGGGCGGTTATGCGGCCGCGTTTCTCGCCGCCGACCTCGGCCTTCAAGTCACGCTCATCGATCCTGAGGCCGCTCCCGGCGGTGTGTGCGTCTATCGCGGGTGCATTCCATCAAAAGCATTGCTGCACGTAGCCAAGCTCGTTACCGAGTCGCGCCACGCCTCGTCCTGGGGCGTCGAGTTCGGCGAGCCCAGGATTGATCTGAACAAGCTGCGTCAGTTCAAGAACTCGGTTGTCGGTCGCCTGGTCGGAGGAACGAGCGCGCTCGTCAAGTATCGAAAAGTTCGACATCTCCAGGGAGTGGCCGAAATCATCGATCCGCATAATCTGCGAGTGCGCCTGCAGGGTGGCTCCGAAGAGGTTGTTCGGTTTGACCACGCGATCCTGGCCACCGGCTCGCGCCCGGCAAAGGGCGGCAGCTTGGCGCTGGACAGTCCGCGCGTCTGGGATTCGACGCGCGCGCTCGAACTTCCCGCCATACCGAACACGCTGCTCGTCGTGGGCGGCGGCTACATCGGCCTGGAGCTCGGAAGCGTGTACGCCGCGCTCGGCAGTCAGGTCACCATTGTTGAAATGACGGCCGGACTGCTGCCCGGCGCCGATCGCGATCTCGTGGACATTCTTGCGAAACGAGTCGGCCAGGCCGTCAAGTCGGTGTACCTGAACACCAAGGTCGCGCAGATGACGGAGGAGGCTGGCGGCGTTCGGGCGGTCCTCGTGGGGCCGGACAACAGCGCCAAAGAACAGCTTTTCGAGTCGGTACTCGTCTCTGTCGGACGGAGACCGAATTCCGACATACCTGGTCTCGATCGGACCAGAGTGCGGATTGACGCGCGCGGCTTTGTGGCTGTCGACGGACAACGCCGGACTGACGAACCGTCTATCTTCGCTATCGGCGATCTGGTTGGGGAGCCGATGCTGGCGCACAAGGCGTCACACGAAGGACGCGTGGCAGCCGAAGCCATCGCCGGCGAACAGTCGTTCTTCGAGCCGCGTGCCATTCCTGCCGTCGTCTTCACGGATCCGGAACTGGCCTGGTGCGGGCTGACCGAAGCACAAGCCACGGCCGAGCACCGATCCGTGGCCGTGGCGAAATTTCCCTGGGGAGCATCCGGCCGTGCGATCACGCTCGATCGTCTAGACGGCCTGACGAAGCTCTTGCTCGACCCTGATTCAGGGCGAATCCTTGGAGTTGGCGTGGTGGGTTCCGGAGCGGGCGAACTGATCGCCGAAGGGGTCCTTGCGATTGAAATGGGCGCAACGGCGACAGACCTGAAGCTGTCCATCCATCCGCACCCCACTCTCAGCGAAACGATTATGGAGTCGGCCGAAGTGTTCTTCGGCCAGGCGACACATGTCTACCGGCCGAAGAAAGCGGCGACGGAAGGTCAGCGGTCCTAGACGCCTGTCCGCGTGACCGCCCCCGACGGCGTCCACCTCAGGAAGGACGAGTCGATCAGTGCGTCAATGACCGCACGGCACGCGTCCCCATCCAGCCCCCACAGCCGCATTGCCTGAGCGGGGGTCAGCCGTAAACCAGGCATCTCGACGAACTCCGCCCGAACCCGACGAAGCACGGCTTCTAAGTCCATAGCGCCCTCTTCAAGTTTTTCTGGTTCCAGACCTGACCCGCGAATGACCGGAGCAAGATCAGGGCCAGTGGATGGAAGGGAAAGAGCGGCAGATCAGGCGACTTGTGCTCAGTAATTTCGCCCGTTTGAGGAACGCCAGGCGGGAAGTCCGACAAGCGTGTCGGGTTCTCACCCTGGAAACCGACAGAAACGTCGCATTTCCAAACTCGTGCGCCGCGCCGATGGGCTGGGAGACGGGGCTGGCTAGGACGCCGTGGCCGCGCGGTAGGCGTCGGCGGTTTCGTGAGCGTGATACGAGCTGCGCACAAGCGGGCCGGATTCGACGTGGGCAAAACCCAGCTCGAGCGCAATTTCCTTGAGCTCCCGGAACTCGTCGGGGTGGTAGTACCGGACCATCGGCGCATGCTCGGCGGATGGTCGCAGGTACTGGCCGACGGTCAGAATGGCACAGCCCACCTCACGAAGATCTCGGAACGTCGCCACCAGTTCGTCCCGGTCCTCGCCCAGTCCCACCATTAAACCGGTCTTGGTGGGAATTGCCGGAGCGTATCGTCGGGAGCGATCGAGCAGCTCGAGCGTCCGCGAGTATCGCCCACCCGAGCGCGCCATTCGGTAGAGCCGCGGCACGGTTTCGGTGTTGTGGTTCAGCACGTCGGGCTCGCGCGTCCAGCACAGTCTGCAGATCTCGTTCAGTTCCGCGAAAATCCGGAATCAGGACTTCGATTCGGCAGTCGCGGGTGCGCGCTCGGGTCTGCCGGATGGTTTCAGCAAACATCGAAGCGCCACCATCCGTCAGGTCGTCGCGATCGACCGACGTAATAACGACGTAGCTGAGACCGAGGGTCTGAATGGCGCTTGCGACGCGCTGAGGCTCCTGGGGATCGGGCGGAGCCGGGTGTCCGTGTGAGATGGCGCAGTAGGCGCACGCTCTGCGTACAGACATCGCCAAGGATCATGAAGGTCGCGGTTCCGTGGTGCCAGCACTCGCCGATGTTGGGACAGCGCGCCTCTTCGCAGACGGTGTGCAGGCTGAGATCCCGCATCAGCTCGCGCAGTCTCAGGTAGTTCGGCGAACCGGGCGCGCGAACCTTCAGCCAGTCAGGCTTCGGTTCGCGAGGCCGGACGACGTTGAGCGGCAGAACCCGGGTCACAGCTGAATCGTAGCATTCTTCAACGGCTGCCCGCAGGCTCACCCCTCTTCATCCCGCTGCGCTGCGGTGGTCTCCTACCTCCACGGTGTCTCAACGGTCACGGGCTTGTTGTTCAGGTCCTTCGCCGTCACCCGAATGAGCTTCGGATGCATCATGCGCAGGTTGAACGGTGTGCCGTCAGATCCGGTGAAGTCCCCGAGAGAAAACTCGCGTTTCTCTGAGTTCTCCATCCGGCCGATGAACTTCTTGAACGACGTTGCGGCGCCGATCGGCACGATCGCCACATCGATGTCGGTCACCGGCATGCCCACCTTGTTCTCGATGATGACTGACAGCTGGGAGGTCTGGATGCCGATAAGGGCGTTCTGATCCTGCGCTGCGGAGCCACCCGAACAGGCGAGCAAAGCCATTGTGGGTCCGATCAGCGCCATGCCGAAGAAGAGACCGACGCGCCGACGCGGGGCGGTGGGGCAGATACGGAATCCAGACATGTCCAATCCCTCCCTGCAGAAGTGTTGTCCTCTGCGACCTGCGATGTCCTGCCGATCGACGGGGCGACGGGGAACCGGATACCGAGGGCACCCCCAGGATGCCCGGGAGCGAACCGATGAGGTGGGGTATTGTAGCGCGACTAGCCGGCCAGGGCCTGGGCGACCATCCACGCCGCGCTCAGGACAATCATTACGACCACCGTTGTCCAGGCCACGCCATTGTAGCGGGATGAATTGACCTGTTCGCCCATCAGTCCCCGGTCCCTGGCGAGCAGAAGCATGAAAATCAGGACGACGGGCAGGACGATGCCGTTGACGAACTGTGACAGCACGATGAAATGCACCAGGGGGAACCGCGGCACGAGCAGAATGCCGCCCCCAGCCACGATCAGCGCGGTGTAGAGGTAATAGAACACCGGCGCCTCGTGAAACTTCTTATCGAGACCGGACTCGAACCCCATACCTTCGCACACGGCATAAGCGGTCGAAATCGGAAGAATCGACGCCGCGAAGAGCGAGGCATTGAACAGTCCTGCGGCAAACAGCAGATAGGCATATTCGCCGGCCAGCGGCCGGAGCGCCTGGGCCGCGTCGGTCGCATCGGCAATGGCGGTGTGTCCGGTCGCGTAGAGCGTTGCGGCACAGGCGACGATGATGAACCACGCCACGACATCGGTGAAGATGCAACCCAAGATGACGTCCCAGCGCGACGCCCCGTACTGTCGAGCCGTGATGCCTTTCTCGACGACGGACGCCTGCAGATAGAACTGCATCCACGGCGCGATGGTCGTCCCGACCAGGCTGATGACCATGAACAGGTAGCCGTAACTGCGAATTCCGATATTCGAAGGCCGGCTCACCGTGGCCAGGGCGGCCGCGCGCCAGTCCGGGTGCGCAAGAAGTCCGGCGACGATGTAGCAGACGTAGAACGCAGACGCTGCAAGAAAGATCTTTTCGATGCTTCGATAGGTTCCCTGCACGACGAGTGCCCAGACCAGCGCCGCCGCAACCGGGACGACGATATAGCGTGAGATCCCGAAGAGTTCGAGGCTGCTTGCAACGCCGGCGAAATTTGCGACAACGTTGCCGAAATTCGTGATCACGAGAGCAACCATCAGGAGAAAGGTCGCTCGCACGCCGAATTCCTCGCGAATCAGATCGCTCAGTCCCTTTCCGGTCGCGGCGCCCATGCGTGCGGCCATTTCCTGCACGACCACGAGCGCGACGGTAATCGGAATCATGGTCCACAGGAGCGAATAGCCGAACTGCGCGCCCGCAAGGGAGTACGTGAAGATGCCGCCGGCATCGTTGTCGACATTCGCCGTGATGAACCCGGGTCCGATGACGGCCAGTACCATCAGGATTCGGATCTTCCAGTTCTTGAGGCGCAGGACGACGTCCGCCGGTTGGGGTCTGCCAAGAGTGCGGAACAGCATGGCGGTGAGCGGCTTTCAGGCGCGGCGCAGCATCGAGATGACGTCGTCGGCCGTGATGATTCCAGCAAGTCGGCCGTCCGCGTCCACGACGGCGAGTGTAATGAGGTTGTACTTGTCGAAGAGCGCAGCCGCATCGTCCTCCGGCGTGTCAGGCGCGCACGTGACAGGCGGTTCACTGAGATTGAGGAGCCGGGCCGCTGGTCCGGCGACCGCGATCTTCACCAGCGGAACGGCGCCCGTCAGCCGGCTGCCGGCTCCGATCAGATAGATGGTGGCGAGGGCTTCCCGGCTTCCCTCGAATGTCTTCAGCGCATCGATGGCCTGATCGACGGTAGCCATCTCGTCGACGGCGATGAATTCCGTCGTCATGCGTCCGGCGGCGGTGTGCTCGCCGAACTCGAGAAGTTGCGTGACTTCCCGCCGCTCCTTCGGTTCCATCTCCTTCAGGATCTCGTCCGAGCGGTCTTCTGACAGATCGCCCAGCAGATCCGCGGCCGCGTCCGGGTCCATTTCTTCGACGATGTCGGCTGCCCGATTGCTGTCGAGCGACTCGACGACGGACACCTGCACCTTCGGATCCAGTTCTTCGAGTGCTTCCGCCGCCACCCCTTCATCGATCGTCTCGAACACCGCTTCTCGTTCTGCGTGCGGCAGATGCTCGACGATGTCTGCGATGTCGGCAGGGTGCAGTTTGGAGAGCCCTTCGTACACGATCTTCAACTTGACGCGCCGCGCCGGATCGGTTTCAAGAAGATCGACGAGATGCCACGGGATGACACGCGGTGGAATCTTCTCCAGAAGTGCCCGCAGCGTGAACGCCGGAACGAGACCCTTGGCGATGCGGCGAACGGCACCCCTCGTGCCGACGTCGACGGACAGGACGCTCAATTCAAGGTGGCTGTTGGTCGGCGTGGAATCAAGTTCGACGTCGTTGACGCGCACGACCTTGCGTCCGTGGACATCAATGATCTGCCGATCCAGCAGATCGCGCTTCAGCAGGAAGGAGCCGATCGACGGGGTGTATGACTCCCACTGGCCGGGATCGGTCGTCGCGCGCACGACGGGCCCGATCGCCTTCACGTCACGAGCGGCCAGGACCTGTTCGCCGGTTGTGGTACGAACGACTAGAAAGGCAACGCGGGCCGGGTGATCCTGAGGTGCGAGCGCAACCTCGCGCACACGTCCGCACACCGTGCCGTTGGTGTCGCGCACGCCCGCGCCGAGCAGTTCCGAGAGGGCGACGATGGACATGGACCTCGGTCCCCGAGCGAAGGCATCCTGAATTCAAGCATACTGGAATTTGAAGAGGCGGCCGCCGAAAATGCCGTAAACGACGCCGGGGCGGCTTTTTCAGTATCATTATGGCAGTCGTCCCGTATGGCATACGTCATCTGTGAGCCCTGCATCGGCACGAAGGACACCGCGTGCGTGGACGTCTGCCCGGTTGACTGTATTCATCCACGCAAGGACGAGCCCGATTTCGCAAGCGCGGACATGTTGTACATCCATCCCGACGAATGCATCGACTGCGGAGCCTGTGTACCGGCGTGTCCCGTCGACGCGATTTTCGTGCTCGACGAGACGCCTGTGAAGTGGGAAGCGTTCATCGGAGCAAACGCGCAGTATTTTCAGAAGCTGATGGCCTGAGCCATTGAGGAACCATGGGTCTTATCGACCACAAATTCGAAGATAACTTCATCACGACGACCATCGATCGCGTGCTCAACTGGGCCCGCGAATCGTCGATCTGGCCGATGGGATTCGGGCTGGCCTGCTGTGCGATTGAGATGATGGCGGCGTCGGCGTCCCGCTACGACATCGCCCGGTTCGGCGCCGAAGTTTTCCGTGCTTCGCCCCGGCAGTCAGATCTGATGATCGTGGCCGGGACCGTCACCAAGAAGATGGCACCGGTCCTGCGGCGCCTGTATGACCAGATGCCCGAGCCCAAGTGGGTCATCTCCATGGGCAGTTGTTCGAACGCCGGCGGGCCGTTTCCGACCTACAGCGTCCTGCAAGGAGTGGACAAGGTCGTCCCGGTCGACGTCTACGTGTCCGGGTGCCCCCCGCGCCCGGAGGCGCTGCTGTACGGGCTGATGCGGCTGCAGGACAAGATTCGCAAGGAAGGCACCGTCTTGCGCAAAGAACGCGTCATTCACCAGGGGCAGACCGAGCCAATCGTTGTCGGATGAGCGTGTGAGGCGGAACGGCGATTGTCCATGAACACCATCACCCAGTTTTTCAAGACGATCTTCCTCGTTGACCTGCTCAAAGGCATGTGGGTCACGCTGAAGTACACGCCGCAACCGGCCTTCACGTTTCAATATCCAGCTGAACGCCGGCCGACCTCGCCGCGCTTTCGAGGCGTCCTGCGGCTGCAGACGGAGCCTGGAACGGGCGCACAGACCTGCATTGTCTGCGACCAGTGCGCGAAGGCCTGTCCTGACGACCTGATCGCGCTCGGCGGCCATCGCGAGCCTGGCCAGAAGATCAAAGTGCTCGACTACTTCGACTTCAATCTCTCGCGCTGCAGTTTCTGCGGTCTGTGCGCTGAGGTCTGTCCGACCAAGCCAATCAAGGCGTTAATCATGAGCGAAGACTACGAGCTCGGCAGTTACAGCCGCGACACACAGATCTTGCGGGTCGACGAGATGTACGACGGCGTGCCGATCGAGCAGTACACCCGCTGACGCGCTTCCCGTTCTTGCCCGGCGCCGATCCGACAATTACGTAAGTCGGGGACGCAATCGTTCGGTCTTCGAAAACAAGTTCACAGTCGGCATCGAATTGGCCTATTCTCACTGGCGGTGCGGGGCAGCCCGGTTCTCGAAGCCCGCTGCACCCGTGGTGTCGGGTTCTCTGGGCGTCGCATGGAGGGGTCATGGCCACTCGTTTTCGCCTGCTCGCCGGTGCAACCCTCGTGACCGCAACAACCCTGGTCATCCGCGCGGACGTGCCGTCCCAGATGGCAGATATCCAGCTTCAGCTTGGGAAGCTGCTCTTCGAGCAGGGGCAGTATCAGGAGTCGCTCGACGCGTACCGCCAGGCGGTGAACACGGAAGACTCGGCGACGTCGCGCGAGGCTCGAGCAGGGGTCGTGCAGTCGGCGCTCCGTGTCGCGCAGTTCTCGCTGGCGCGACGGGAGGCGGAAAGCCTTCTCAGCATCGCACCGAGCAGCCCAGCGGCGCTCGCGCTCTACGGAGACGCGCTGTGGTCGACCGGGCTGTTCGAAGCGGCCGAAGAGCAATATCGGTCAGCGCTGTCGCTGCAGCCTGAACTTGCCCGAGGCCGTCACGGCCTGGCCCGCTCCATGTTGGCCCGCACAAAGCTTGACGAAGCGATGAATGAGGCGCAGGCAGCCCTGCGCCTGGCCCCCCGCGACCTCGAGATTCACCACACGGTCGGCGCCATTTACGAGCGGATGCACCGATTCGAGGAGGCCGCCTCCTCCTACAACAATTACGTGAACCTGCTGCCAAACAAGGACCGGAGCGAGAAGGCCGAGTGGGCGCGTGCTGAAATCCGCTTCCTCCGTTCCTTCGGCTCGCGGCTCCCGTTCGACACCGATCCCTCCGCCAGTCAGCAGCTGTACACAGTCGATTTCAGACTCGTCAACGAGAAAGTGGTCGTTCGAGCCAAAGTCAACGACTCCTCCCCGCAGGACTTCGTCGTCGACACAGGCGCCGAGAGCACGGTGCTGACGCGCACGACGATCCAGAAGCTGGGCATTGTCCCCATCACATACACGTTGAGCGCGGGTGTCGGCGACATCGGACTTCGAGGACTGCAGCTCGCGCGGATCGATTCGCTCGAGATCGGGTCGTTGAAGCTGCACAACGTGCCTGTACTCGTGAAGAATCCGCCGCTACGAGACATTCCGCAGCGGGAAACGGAGAGTCTGTCGCCGCTGGCGCTCGGCTTCTCGATGACGATCGACTACAAGACGCACAAGCTGACCTTCGGCAAACACCTGCCCCCGGAGCAGGCAGATTTCGAGCTGCCGTTGCGGCTCTATCGACTCGCGACCGTTCGCGGCGTGGTCAGCGACAAGCACCCAGTCACGTTCGTGGTGGACACGGGCGGCGAGGTGATTTCGATCAGTCAGGCGATCGCCAGCGCGCTTCCCAGAACCGAGTTGCGCAAGGTGCCGCTGCGCGTGTGGGGTACGTCGGGGTGGGAGAAGGACGCCTTCCTGCTTCCCGGCATCGATCTGGCCTTCGACGCGATCAAATACAAGAACTTTTCGGTCGTCGTCCTGAATCTGGACGCGCCGAGCATGCTCCTCGGCTTTCAGCTCGGCGGCATCGTCGGGACGCAGTTTCTGAAGAACTATCGAGTCGGCATTGATCTCGACCGCAGCGTGCTGCGGCTCAAGAGCCTTTCGTAACGCGGCCTCTCAGAAGTCGTAGCCGATCCACACGGCGAAGCGCGGCCTGCGGAAGGCCGAACTCCCGCCGACCGGGGCATAGACCACGTCCTCCCAGTCTCTGTTGAACATTGTCCGCCACGCCCAGTCGAAGTGAATAGGGAAGCCGAAGGCGAACGTCTCAAGTCCGAATCCATACGATCCATGGGCATCCTGCAGCCGAAATCCGTCGACGACTATGGGGCTGCCGTACCTGACCAGCGGAACGCAACGAGCGCCGCAGGTGCCGTCCGGGTCGAGGGTTGCGGGGTTGGGGACGGGGAACCCGGATGCGTCGGTCACGTTGCCCAGAATGGGCTGGCAGACGACGGTCGAGTTGGCGAAGAACTTGAACCCGGGCGAGATGCCCTGGCAGCCCGGCCCCGACGATCCCGTGTTGTTGAACCAGCCCCCGCCGATGTTGAAGAAGAACACGCCGCGGATTCCGCCGATCACGCCGATCGGCGTGATCGCCGCTTCGATGATCGGGAAGCGCAATTCAGCGTCGGCGAAGATGACGTTCTGTCCGACGAAACTCAGGTAGTCGTAGCCGTGCATCTCCGAGTTGCCGCCGAAGTACATGAAGTCGGGGTACTCGCCCGCGCCCTTGAACGCCCGGAGGCGCGTCGCGAGCAGTCCGGTCGTACCGATCCGCAGGTAGTTGCGCACGTCGCCGTCGAATGTCTGGCGCGATAGCGTGGGGCCGAGCTTTGGCGCGACGTTGTAGGACAGCCTCATCGTGCTGCCTGAGAGCGGACCGAACTCGCGAAACACCGTGGTTTCCGACACCCACGCAACGCCAAGCGGCACGAGCGTTCCGTTCCGGAAGATTGGCTGTCCGAAGTTCTCCTGTTGATAGTTGAGTGAATACGCTTCGAGAGCCGGATCGTTGTACTGCTCGTTGATCTGCTCCACACCGGCGCTCACCTCGAGCCGGCGATAGCGGCTCAGCGGATAGATGCCGAACGCGGTGCCGCCCCGATAGGTTCGCGTCGCAATCGCGTCGGACGTGCTGATAAGGGGCGCGAGCGCCGGGTCGTAGAGGAGCCCGCTCAACTGGCCGTAGAAGAACTGCGTCTGCGAATAGCCCTGCACTGCCCACTGCAGGCGGCGTGACAGGTTGGTGTACCCGAATAGAAATGTTCGATATTGTCCCGTCGACGCCGCCAGGAAGTTGAACTGCTGGTCGCCGAGGACATCGCCGAACGTCACCTGGGTACCGCCCGTGATGTCGCCGCTGTTCGAAACTCCGACGACCACGGGTGGCCGGCCTTCCAGAAACATCTTTTCGAACGTGCCCTTCTTCTGGATCTTGGACGTGACGACCGTGTGCTGGAGCGGCGACTGAAAATCGACGATCGGACCGGGTGATCCGAAGTCGGACGTCGACGCGGTGTGGAGCGGCTCCTGCCGCTCGAGCGAGTGAATTTCGTAGTCCCCCTTGTAATAGGTGACGAACCCGATGCGCTTGGGTGATCCATTGAGAACGATGGGCGACCAGTTGCCACCCATCGCGTCGGTGTACTGCCGCATCTCACCCGTGCCGAGGTCGAGCGTCCAGATGTTGTAGATGTTGCCGTTCTTGGCGACCTCGGGCTCGATCGGGAGATTCGGATCCGTCGCCGTCGACGAGAAGATGATCGTGTGGTCGTCGATGAACTGCGCGGCTGTTTCGTCGACCGTACCAAACGTGATCTGGGTCTTCTTCTTGGTCTCGACGTCCAGCCTGAACAGCTTCTGATTGCCGCTGATGCGCGCGTTGTAAATGATGAACTTGCCGTCTTGTGAAAAGACGGGCCCCGCGTCGGCGAACTCGTCGCTCGTCAGGTTCGTAACCTGTTGCGTTGCAAGATCGATTGTGTAGATGTCCCCCACGCCGCCGCGAAGGGCCGCGAAAGCGATGGTGCGGCCGTCGGGTGAAAAGTTCGGCGACTCGGGCTCGTCGACCAGTTTCAACGGCAGCCGGGTTTCAATCTTGGTCGTCAGGACATTCTGTATGATCAGCGTGCGCTCTTTTTCGGTCCGGACGAAGTACGCCAGACGATCGCCCTTGGGCGACCACGCCAGCCACGGCATTTCGAAGCGCTCGCCCAGCAGGACGACGTGGTCGAACCCGCGATCCTTGTCGAACCCGCTCGTCAGATTGCGCACGACGGAGCCGTCCTTCGATGAAAGCAGGACGACGTCGAATTCACGGTCCTTGTGATTTATCGTCACCGCGGCGATCAGGTCGCCCGACGGTGACGGCGCAATCGAGAACGCCTGTGCAAACGCCGTCTTCTCCTTGTTCGGCGCAAGGTTTCTGCCGTAGTCGGCCGGACGCTCCTTGTCGCGGAACGGCTTGAACCGCTCTTTCAAGTAGCGTTCGAAGGCCTGGTCGAATTCGTCCTTCTTCATCCGCAGCCCTTCTTCATACGCATCGTCGCCGCCACCGATGGCGTTCTTGCGCAGTGCGAAAAGGAACTGCCTGATGCCTTCCTTGCCGGCCCGGGCCTCGATGAACTCGAAAACCGCATGGCCCAGGTTGTACGGCACGAACCGGGCGCTGCTGGCGTTTCCGTAGTCTAGAGTCTCGGTCATCTTGGGGACGATGTCGGCGATGGCTGCGTCGCGGACCATCATCAGGTCGAGCGGCGTCCACTGCCCGCGTTCGTACTCGGACAAGCCTTCATTGACCCACAGGGGGACGTTCCGGCGGAGCAGCGATTGCGGGAGGATGTCGAACTCGAACTGATGGGTCAGCTCGTGGACGATGAGCCCGTAGAGCTGATCCGAGGGTGCGTCGATCGGCATCAGCATCCGCTGGCGCAGCGGCTCGGCGAACGCCCCGACGCCCTCAGTAGCCTCGCCCGGCGCCACGTTTTCCTGCTCGAATTCGCTGTGGGTCTTGTACAGGATGAGCGAGACCTTGGTCGGGATTTCGTGCTTCAGGTCGTTACTGATCTGCTGATACGCGCTTTCGGCATAACCGGCGATGCGTTCGAGGTGCTGCTGCAGCTCCGGGTAGAAATAGATGATGAAGTGGTCGGTTTCGTAATGCTGCCAGTTGAACCTGTCGTAGTGAATGTTGTTCTTCCCGAAGTAGGGGACCAGGGGGGTCTGGGCGCTGACTGTGCCGGGCTGCCAGCCGACCAGCGTGCATGCAAGCAGGGCGAAGACAACCTTGAGCCGCATAAATCATGAACCTCGGGAAACCAAAGGGTCGAGAGTGCCTCGATCTTACCCGTGACGGCCGGACGCCTGCAAACGTTGGTCCTTTTGAATTCGTATTGCGCAGGCCCGCCAACCGACTGCTTGCGCGTCGTTTGCGGCGTCGGCGCGCCGTGCGGTCCCTTGAGCGGTGACCGCTCCGGGCGACACGGTATACTGCAACCGGAATAAATGAGGACGCGCTCGGGTTAACACCTGTGGCGCCGGCGTCATGCGAATGCGACAGGGCCGTCGCCAGTCGGCGGAAAAGATCGAAGGAGAGACGTTCGAGCTGGCCGCGCTGGCGTGCCTGGACGGCCTGTACCGGACCGCCCGTCGCCTCACGCGAACCCCCGCAGATGCCGAAGATCTTGTGCAGGATACCTATCTCAAAGCGTTTCGCGCCCGGGACCGCTTCGAGCCTGGGACGAACCTGAAGGCGTGGCTGTTCACGATTCTCCACAACACCGCCCGCAACCGGGCCCGCGATCTGGCGCGTCAATCGGTGGTCGTCGATAGTGAGGCGGTCGAACGTGCTGTCGAGGGTCCGTCTGTGAACAGCGACATCCGCCACGTCGAGACGCCCGAGTCCCTTCTGCTGAATGACACGCTTGATCCCGACCTGCAGGCCGCAGTTGAGTCCCTGCCGCCCGCGTTCCGCGAGGCAGTCTGGTTACGCGACGTGGAAGAGTTTTCGTACGGTGAGATTGCGCGAATGCTCGACGTTCCGGCCGGCACGGTCATGTCGCGGATTTCGCGAGGCCGCCGCATGCTGTTCGATCGATTGAGCGGCGCGCGAGCGATCGCGCTGGAGAAGACGTCCTGAGACGAGTCAAGAGATGATTGACTGCCATCGAATCGACACGCTCGTAACCCCGTACGTGGACGGGGACGTGACGGCGGCCGACCGTGACATGGTCGACGCACACCTGCGCGTCTGTCGCCTTTGCCAGGGACGCGTGCGCACTGAACAGGCGGTGCGCGAGCTCATGCGCGCGAGACGCGCTGCGCTCGAGCAAGGCTCCGCGCCTCGTTCGCTGCGAGCAAACTGTGCGGCGTTGGGCCCGCAGTCGACGACCTCACCGGCGCCGGGATGGCGAGCGCGCCTGGCCCCCTTGGCACTTGCCGCGAGCCTTGTTCTGGTCGTGGGCGGCGCGTTCCTGTACGTGCTCACCGAGCAGTCCACCACCATCATGGCGGCCGAGCTGACGGCCAATCATCTCAAGTGCTTTCGGCTGACGGCGTCCGACGCGCGACGGGAGCCGTCAGTTGTCGAAAGCTCGATGGCCTCGAGCTTTGGATGGGAGCTGCGCCTTCCCCAGCACCCAGAGCAGATGGGGTTGGAGCTGGTGGACGCGCGACCGTGCATCTACGGAGAGGGGCGCGCTGCGCATCTGATGTTCCGCCATCATGGCGCACCGATGTCGATATTCATGCTGCCGCGAAGCGTGAGAAGCGAGGACCGGCTTCAGGTGTTGGGGCATCAGGCCTCCGTCTGGTCTGTCGGCAACAGGACCTTCGTGCTCATCACTCAGGAGCCGGCCGATGAGGTCGAGCGCATGACCGCGTTCGTGCACGCTTCACTGCGCTAATCGTGCGTGCCGGGTCCGAGGAGCAAACATGCGAATGCGATGGATGGTGGCTGGAGCGGCGTTCGCCGCGCTGATCGTGGCGGCCGTCCTCGTGTCACGGTTCTCGATGAGCCGGCCGGCAAAACCTGCGCTGTCCGCGGCGGCGTGTCCGGTTGACGCCAAGTCCGCGAATCTGAATTTCACAATGAAAGACATGAACGGGAAGTCCGTCAC
>CAVRXZ010000032.1:0-205661 GCA_963725105.1 uncultured Acidobacteriota bacterium | reverse complement strand
GTTGCCGCATTTCGCATGATGCGCCGGGGCTGCTCGGTGCTGATGATCCACTTCCACAGCTATCCGATCCTGTCGCAGGTGTCGCAGGAGAAGGTCCGCGAGATCGCGACGCTTCTGACCCGCTATCAGCTGCGATCCCGCCTCATCCTGGTGCCATTCGGCGCTCTCCAGCAGAAAGTGCTGCTTGCGGTTCCGGCCGAGCTGCGCGTCGTCGTGTACCGCCGTTTCATGCTCCGCATCGCGGAGAGGCTCGCACGGCAGTGGCGGGCCAGGGCCCTGGTGACCGGGGAGGTCATCGGGCAGGTTGCCTCTCAGACGCTCGAGAACCTGACGACAATCGCGTCGGCTGCGTCCATGGAGGTGTTGAGGCCGCTCGTCGGGATGGACAAAGACGAAATCGTTGCGGAGGCACAACGACTTGGGACCTTTCCGACTTCCATCATTCCGGATCAGGATTGTTGTCAGCTCTTCACGCCTCGACATCCAGGAACACGTGTCGGAGTGCGAAGAGGCGGAGCAGGCGGAATCTCAATTGCCAGTCGATGACCTGGTGCACGCGGCCGTCGAGGCGTCTGTCGTGGAAGACTTCCGATTTCCGGTGCTAACATACTCGAGAAACCAACGGCGCAAGCGGAGGACACCATGAGTCCCACGGCCGAAATCTCAAGCATTGAAGCCCTTCTCGGCAACGACGCTGACACGTTGCTTCGCCATCACTGTAAGACGATTCCCTACGAGCAGATTCATCTGCCGGGCCCCGACTTCATCGATGAGGTCTTCGCGATTTCGGATCGGCCGACGCGTGTGCTGGTCAGTCTGCAGTCGCTGTTCGATCATGGCCGGCTCGCTGGAACGGGCTACGTCTCGATCCTGCCGGTCGATCAGGGCATCGAGCATTCCGCCGGCGCGTCGTTCGCTCCGAATCCGATGTACTTCGATCCCGAGAACATCGTGAAGCTGGCGATCGAAGGCGGGTGCAACGCGGTGGCGTCAACGCTCGGCGTACTCGGTGCGGTCGCGCGCAAGTACGCGCACAAGATTCCATTCCTCCTGAAGTTCAATCACAACGAGTTCCTCTCGTATCCGAACGCGTTCGACCAGATTCGCTTCGCGAACATCAAGCAGGCGTTCGAGATGGGTGCGATGGGCGTCGGCGCGACGATCTACTTCGGATCGGAAGAGTCCAAGCGGCAACTTCAGGAAGTCACCGAGATGTTCCAGCAGGCGCACGAGCTGGGCATGTTCACCGTGCTGTGGTGTTACCTCAGGAACCCCGCGTTCAAGACCAAGGAAGCCGACTACCACGTGGCCGCGGACCTGACCGGCCAGGCCAACCACCTCGGCGTCACGATCGAAGCCGACATCATCAAGCAGAAGCTGCCCGAGAACAACGGCGGCTTCACCGCGCTCAACTTCGGCAAGACCCACAAGAAGGTCTATTCCGAGCTCACGACGGACAACCCGATCGACCTCACGCGGTACCAGGTGGCGAATTGCTACATGGGCCGGGCGGGATTGATCAACTCGGGCGGTGCGTCGTCCGGCGAAAGCGACCTGAAGGAAGCCGTCAAGACTGCGGTCATCAACAAGCGGGCCGGCGGGATGGGCCTGATTTCAGGCCGCAAGGCGTTTCAGCGTCCGATCCGGACGGCGTCGCACCTGCTGAACGCGATTCAGGACGTGTATCTGAACAAAGACGTCACGATCGCCTGAAGCTCCTAGTCCGGAATGCCGGGATCCGCAGTCGGGTTCGCCGGCGTTACCTCCAGCATTCCAATCTGGACCGCCCTGTTCGGCGTGCCCAGGCCCACGATTACGTCGTAGGCGTGCCAGCGACTGTTGATAAAAATAGTGAGCTTGTCCTGCGAGATCGCGCCGGACGGATTGCGCTGACGTGCCGCTTGATAACCGGCCAGATCCAGGTGCCAGATCATCCGTCGCAGCAGCTCGGTCGTGGCTGTGATGCTCGCGCTCTCTGTCGGCTTCGGTGCCGTCAGATTGGGGAATTCGTTCCCGGTCGCGACAAGCACCTGGTGAGCCCGGTCCACCGTCAGCGGGCCCGAGGGCACGTGGTTCGGGTTGGGAGCGGGCGGCGGCGGTGGCGGCGGAGCGGGCGCTGGCGGCGGTGGTGCCGGATCGGTGCGTTTCTTCAGCGTTTCCGTGCCGTGAACCGGACCCAGACACGTTGTCCCGGAGTACGGAATCCTCGAGCGTGTTCTCGTCGATGAGCGTGCCGGTGCCGGTCAATTCAAACGCACAAGGCGGGAGCCCGTCGCCGTTGGCAGTGCCATGGACTGTGACGGACACCTCTGTCTTGCTCAGCAAGTGGCCCTCGCCGCTGCCCTCGACTGAGACGTTGCCGGAGCAATCGATCGTGAAATCGCCTGTCAGCGTTGTGTCCGTCTGGCTGGTGATGTGCCATTGGAAGTTCGTGCAGCTGAGGCCGGTCGGAATCGTAA
Organism: uncultured Acidobacteriota bacterium; assembly: GCA_963725105.1. Lineage (GTDB taxonomy): Bacteria > Acidobacteriota > Vicinamibacteria > Vicinamibacterales > CAVVIG01 > CAVRXZ01. Next base: position 203,202 of record CAVRXZ010000032.1, on the reverse strand, counting down.
AGGCTTCGGATGACCAGGTGCCGAGTAGTGAACCGTCTGTGTTCGACACAGGGGTTCCGCCGGTTCCTGAACTTGAGCCGTTGCCCGGTGCGATGACGTTCGACTTTTGCTGGAACTGGCACGCTGACAGCAGCAGGGCGGCGGCGAGAACCAGCGCGGAGTGCAAGGCCCTTATCTTCATTCCTCAAACCCTCTGAAAACGGCAGACTTGCGACTGGAAGCGCCTCAGCAATTACAAAGCCGTACGCCTGCGTACGAATCCCGTTCGTACGGCTGGTGCCCGCGCACCGAAATCTCTAGGAAAATATCGCTAGGGACGTATCGGATGCAGAAGCCCGGCCAAATAGTCGCGAAGGCCTTCGCGGGTGCTGCGAAAGGCGAGGTCGTTCCACGGGATGCCGACGTGCTCGAACTCGGCCGTTTCGAGCGATTCGTCGTCCACGCACAACGTTCCTCCCATTGACGTGGCGGCGTAAACCACGATCACCGGTGTGCGTCCGGCGTACGAGTAGATATTGACCAGACCGTCGAGGCGGATTTCAAGCCCGCATTCCTCACGTGCCTCGCGAATGGCCGCGTCAGTCAGCTGCTCGCCGCGGTCGACGTAGCCTCCCGGAAAAACCCACTTGCCGTAGCCAGGCTCAATCGCGCGGCGAACCAGCACGAGGCGGCCCGCAGTCGACCTGATGATGGTGCCAACGGCGATCTTCGGGTCGAGATAGAAGATGAACGTGCACCTGCCGCAAACAAGGCGCTCAGGTTCCGTCGTTTTGATAAGTCGACGTTCGAGTACGCCGCCGCACCGCGGACAGAAGCGATACTCGGGCGTATAATCCGCTGCCATGTCAATTCTCAAGGTCGCGCGCATGGGCCATCCCGTGCTGCGCGCCCGGACGAGAGCTCTGGACCGATCCGATCTCCGCAACGCCGCTGTCCAGCGACTGATCGACGACATGATTGACACGATGATCGAGTATCACGGCGTTGGCCTTGCGGCGCCCCAGGTTCACGAAGGGCTCCGGCTCTTCGTTGCGCTGTTGGATGCAAACGAATCGGGCGAATCGGAGAGCGAGCCTTCAGTCATCGTCAACCCGGAAATTGTCGTTGTGGGAAGCGAGGTGCTGGAAGGCTGGGAAGGCTGCTTGAGCATTCCGGACATCCGCGGGCGGGTTCCGCGAGCCCGCGAGATCAAGAGTGCGAGCCCTCGATCGCCGCGGCGATCCGCTCGAGTTCCACACGCAGGATTTTACGGCGAGGGTGATTCAGCACGAAACGGACCACCTGGACGGAATCCTTTTCTTCGATCGCATGAACTCGTTTGAAACGCTGACGTTTCTAGACGAGTACCTCCCGCTACTGGACCAAGGATTAGATCGCACCAATCTCGCGCCGTTTCTTTTCGATGTTCCGTTCGGCCTGCAGTCGCTCCAGCTCGACCTCCGAGTGATCGGCAAAGGTCATGGCGGCCGCAATAGCCTGGTGGCCGGCTACCTCGGCGATGGCCCGATGCATCAACTGGCAGACGCGGCGGTACGCCGGGTGGCCCTGCGGCGCCGTGCGAAGTTCGATGACGTGCATTGCCTCGCGCGCATTCATGTGCATGTAGAAACGGACTCGATAGGCCATCGCGACACCATACGAGGCTACGTCCCGGAGCCCTTGATTCGCCAGGGCCGCGTGCAGCTCTGCGGATCGGTCCATCACTTCACGCCAGTCAGCCAGGGCGCCTGCCTCTTCGATAGCCGCTGGCTCGGTGTAGCCGTGGCGCGTGCTGAGCGGCTGCCACTCCAGGGTGAGCAGGCGGTGGCGCTGCAGGTCCCGGAACGCGCCGTAGTCCGACAGAATGTCGAACCGATAGGAGGTCCGTTCGAAAGCCCGACCCGGCTTGTGTCGTCGGTTCCCGCGAACCCCGACATACGCGCGAAGCATTTCGGCGCGTTCGGCCGGTGGCATCGCCCGTACGGTTTCGAGCAACTGGTCATCGGGCAGCGTGGACATGTCGTATAGCGCGGCGGCGAGGACCTTGGTCTCGCCTTCCGGGTCGAACTCCGTGAGGACCACCTCCGGTCGCTCCTGAGTCTCCATCTGCGGCACTGCGCGTTCAGCGACTGCCCGAAACGCGCGGCGTGTTTCGGCCAGATACTCAATCCAGCGTCCGCCTCGGTCGGGTTGATCGATTCGCGTCAGGAACGCGGGAATGACCTGCCGGAGCTCGGCCAGGATAAGGTCGGCATAAGCGCGAACTTCTTCGAGCGGGTGCGCGAGGAGACGCAAGAGGAGCGCTTCGTACGCCTGACCGGTTCCAAACAGACCCACATTCGACTGTGTGGCGGCCGGCAGCAGCCCACGCAACGTGTCCAGCGCCTTCGCGCGGATGACCGATCGATAGACCGCGTCGGAATCACTCGCGACCTTGGGGTACTTCAGACGGAAATGGGCCTCGAGCGCTGGAATCCAGCGCGCATACGTGTCGAACGCGAGGTCGAGCGTCTGGATGTACAGGTCCCGAACAGGTAGGCCGTCGAGCTCGGCGGGTACGTGGTACTTCCATCGACCATTGGGGCGATCGGTGTACGGAACGTACCGTGTGGACTGCTCGAGGTATGCCATGAGGCGACCCCACTCGAGCGCTTTGGTCAAGATGTTCGACACACCTTCACACGCCAGGTGGGCACTGCCCAGCTGGGCGACGGAATCGTCGCCGTACTCGCCGAAGACCCGCGCGTACAGCTTCGCTGCCCGGTCCTCTCTGACGCTTGCCGTGCCCGCGGAAGGTCCGGAGAGTTCTCCGCCAGGCTTGGAGATAGCGCCCGAGGCGATCCGTTCAAGGAACTCGTCCAGGAAGAGACGCCGCAGCGATTTGGCCGAGCGGGAATATCGTGCGAACAACGCACCCTTGACGGCTTCGGGCAGGTTTCGCAGCGCGAAGACCGGTCGGTCGGTATTAGTGAAGTAGGGATCGAGCGCCCGGGACTCGTCCGAGGTGAACGTATCGGCTGTCTCCAGTCGTGTGACCATTGAGGGTCTCGTATTCTACATTTCCCGCAAAATATCGAATGTAGTGCGGACCTTTAGGTCCGCCGTGACAAGCAGGCCTGAAGGCCTGCACTACTAACGACCAATGACCAAGGACTAACGACCAAGAACATTTCCCCATTTACCATTTCCTTTGCGCTGCGCGACGGGCGACTTGCTGCGGATCGTGTCGCCGAACTTGCGCTTCATCGCCGAGAACGTCGATTCGACGTTCGACCGCTTGTGGTACGTCGGCAGGAACTCGTCGCGCTGGAAGCTGGAAGAAGTGGAACAGCCGATTCCACATCGGCGAGTCGGGATTGCCGACCGCGTTCGTCTTGAACGGCACGAAGGGCGTCGCGCCGAGGCTTTCGATCAGGTGCGAGATTGAACCGCGAGCCATACGCCTTGTCGGCGCTCACGCGCTCGACGTTGAAGTGCTCGCCGTCTCGGTGACGAGCGGGGCCAGCATCGGGCAGTCGTCGCCGTGGATCGGTGACGCCACGGCCGTGACCACGTTCGTCTTGGTGCCGATCATCGCGTGGAGCTTCAGGAAGTCGCGGCGCTCTACGTCGTGGCCGTATTTCGCGCTGAAGTGGCGGTAGAAGCTCTGCAGTCCGAAGCCGGTCGAATCCACCGCGAAGTCGGTTTCCAGCGCCTTGAGCGGCAGCGCCGCGCGCGTAATCAGGTTCTTGCAGAATCGGCGTCAGCGACTCGTGGTCGAGCACGTTGAAGATGCTGTTGTAGTGCGGCGTCCGGTCGATCAGGCCCTTGCGCCGTCGCGGTTCGCAGGTCCGTCATGAAGCGACGCGCCGCAGACCGTGCGAGTAGACCTTGAACGCCGCCGCGAAAATCATGTCGCACAGCGGCAGGGACGGACGGCCGCGCTTCTGTTCGGGCGACGGCACGTCGGACACCAGATCGCGCGAGCAGCGCACAGAACTGCGCCTTTTCGCTGGTCTGCGCCTTGTTGTAGGCGCGGCCAGTTCTGCGCGTAGGTCACGCGCGACGCGAGTCTTCAGTCACGGTACCATCTGGCTTCGTCTCTCGCGGCGCATGAAGAACTCCACGGCGAATCCGTGCTTGCAGGTCTGGCCTCGTCAGCTCGAAGTCCGGGCACGTGCAACGGAACCCCTCGCGCCGACGGTACGACGCTGTAGTGCCGCTTCGTCCGGACTGCGAAGGCACCGTCGAACACCCGCGCTGTCTCGTGATTGGACTGTCGCGGCAATCTCAAGTCCGCGCTCCGGTAACATTTCCCCTCACAATGCGCCAAATGTGGTGGAATTTGACAATATTGTGAAATGTTTCACACAATATGCCCATGCCAGTCGCACTCACGTCGGCCCCTTCCGCCGCCGCCGGGTCCGACCATCCGCCTGCGATGATCGTGCTGGACCAGGTCACGAAGCAGTTCGACGGCAAGCGCCGTGTCGTCGCGCTCGATCATGTCGACCTGACGATTCCGGCCGGTGAGATGGTCTCGATCATCGGGCCCTCCGGATCAGGGAAATCCACCTTGCTGAACCTCATTGGTGCGCTCGATCGCCCGACGGAAGGCACCGTTTCGATAGATGGCGCTTCGCTCAGTGGCCTGCCTGATGACGATCTGGCCAGGGTGCGGCGCGACAAGATCGGTTTCGTCTTTCAGTTCTTCAATCTCCTGCCGACGCTCAGCTGTCTCGAGAACGTCGGCTTGCCGCTCCACCTGCGAGGCTGGCCGCGCGCGAAGGTGGATGAACGCGCCCGCGAGCTTCTGACGCTCGTCCAGCTCAACCATCGACTGTCGCATCTGCCCGACGAACTGTCCGGCGGAGAGCGGCAACGCGTCGCCATTGCCCGCGCACTTTCCATCTACCCGCCGGTTCTTCTGGCGGACGAGCCCACCGGGAACCTCGACTCGCATACAGGCGAAGACATCCTGACGCTGATCCGGGATCTGCATCAGCGCCTGGGTTCGACGGTCATCATCGTGACTCACGACATGAAGGTGGCCGAAAGCTGCCTGCGGACGATCACGCTTCGCGACGGGCGCATCGTCGAGGACGTGCGCCGAGTGCCATGATCCTGCTCAGGCTCATCAGCTGGCCGTACTTCCGCAAGCACGTCCTGCGGACGTTGTTGACAACGGCCGGTATTGTGCTGGGCGTGGCAGTGTTCGTCGGCATGCACACCGCGAATCAGAGTGTGATTTTCGCGTTTACGCGAACCGTCGATCGCATTGCCGGCAAGACCGAGCTGCAGGTGACGGCTGGTGAAACAGGCTTTCCGGAAGAACTCCTCGACAAGGTCCAGACGGCCTCGTCAGTGCGCGTCGCCGTGCCAGTCATCGAGGCGGTTGTCGATACCGGAATCGCGGGTCAAGGCAACCTTCTCGTCCTGGGCGTCGACATGACGGGCGATCGGAGTCTTCGCGACTACGACCTCGAGAGCGGCGACGAAGCGGTGATTGACGATCCCCTGGTCTTTCTCGCTCAGCCGGACTCGCTGATTCTCACAAGGGAATTTGCCGAGAAGAATCACGTCAACGTGGGCAGCCGGCTGCCGCTCGGTACCGCGGAAGGCCCGAAGACCTTCACGGTGCGCGGCATCATGAAGTCCTCGGGTCTGACAAGCGCCTTTGGCGGCAATCTGGCGATCATGGATATCTACGCCGCGCAGAAGGTTTTCGGACGCGGCCGAACCTTCGACCGGATCGATCTGGCGGTCAAGCCTGGCCGCTCGATTGCCGACTGCCAGAGCGAAGTCCGCGCACTCATTGGTCCCGGTCTGCAGGTCGATCCGCCGTCTGGTCGCGGTCAGCAATTCGAATCGATGCTGGCGGCGTACTCGATGATGGTAAATATTTCCAGCCTGTTCGCCCTCTTCATCGGGATGTTCATCATCTACAACTCGTTCTCGATCGCAGTGACCGAGCGGCGGTCTGAAATCGGCATCTTGCGCGCGCTAGGGGCCACCAGAGGTCAGATTCGCTGGCTGTTCCTCGGTGAAAGTGCCGTCACCGGCCTCATCGGGTCGGCCATCGGCGTGGCATTCGGCGTGGCGATTGCGCGTGGCATTGCGACCTCGATCGGCTCGCTCATCAACGATGTCTACGGCATCGCCCAACGGGCGGACGCGCTGGCGACGAACCCCGCGCTGCTTGGCGGCGCCCTCGTGATCGGAGTCGGGACCAGCATGATCGCGGCCCTGATTCCGGCGCGAAACGCTGCACGCGTCGATCCGGTACAGGCCCTTCAGAAGGGCAAATACCAGGTGTTGTCGGCGGGCGAGAGCCGGCTGCGGATCGCTCTCGCGGCCGCGCTCGGCAGCGTATCGGTCGCGGCGTTGACGATTGGAGGTTCGCGCGTTTTCTTCTATTGCGGCTACGCCCTGGCTGTGGTCGTGGCGCTTCTCTTGAGTCCGTTGCTGGCGCTGGCGCTCGCGAAAACCCTGCGGCCGATCCTGAAAGCCGTGCGGCCCGTGGAAGGGGCGCTGGCTGCCGACAGCCTCATCCAGGCTCCACGACGGACATCTGCGGCCGTGGCGGCCCTGATGCTGTCACTGGCCCTCGCCGTGGCGTTCGCCGGGATGGCTCAGGCAAGCTATGCGTCAATCATCAATTGGATGAACGTGGCACTCAATCCCGATCTGTTTGTGCTGCCCGCGCAGAGCGTCGTGACACGGACTGTCCGGTTCCCGGCAACCATGGCGCCCGAACTGGCGGCGGTTCCAGGGATCGAGCGGATACAGCTCGTGCGAGACGCGCGGTCGGTGTTCAGAGGCACGCCCATGATGATTGTGGCAGTCGATGTCGAGAGCCTGTCGCACACATCGCCCCGCCCTCCGGTGTTCGGGAACGCTGCCGAGATGTACCGGCTCACCGCGGCCGGTCAGGGACTGATGGTGTCGGACAACCTGGCCCAGCTCCAGAATCTCAAGCTCGGCGAAATCCTGGACATTCCCGCGCCCAACGGAGTCATTCACCTGCCGATCGCGGGAATCATCGAAGACTATTCCGACCAGCAGGGCACGATCATCATGGATCGCGCGCTTTTCATCCGGTACTGGAGCGACGATTCCGTGAACATCTTTCGCCTGTATCTGAAGCCGGGCGCGACGGTGTCCGAAGTCAAGAGTCGCATCCTCAGTCATTTCGAAGGGCGGCGACAGGTCTTCGTGCTGACCAACGCCGAATTGAAGGGCTACATCCTCAAGGTCACCGATCAGTGGTTCGGGCTGACCTCCGTCCAGATCGCCGTCGCGGTGCTGGTTGCGATCCTCGGCATTGTGAACACCCTGACGGTCTCGATTACAGATCGTCGGCGTGAGCTTGGCGTCCTGCAAGCAGTTGGCGGCCTGCGCGGGCAGATCCGGCGAACGATCTGGATGGAGGCGTTGACGGTCGGCTGCCTCGGATTGATTCTGGGACTGGCGCTCGGTGCGGTGAATCTGTACTACATCCTGGAAATCGTGCGTGAGGATATCGCGGGCATGCGACTGGACTATCAATTTCCCCTCCGAGTCGCGCTCATGCTCGTGCCTACGATTCTCGCATCCGCGTTCGTCGCGGCCATCTGGCCGGCAGAGGCAGCCGTTCGCGGATCCCTTGTCGAGGCGCTGGAATATGAATAGCGAGGTGCGTCGAGGCAGAAGCCACCAGCTTATTGCCGCGCTGGTCGTCAGTCTGGCCCTGAGCTGCATCGGGCTCCGAGCCGCAGACGATGCCCGGAAGATCGTGGAGGAGGCGCAGCGCCGCACCGACGCGATGTCGCAGCGTTATGAGGGCCTGCTGCAGGTGTTCGACGGCAAGGGGAAAATCGCCGACAAGCGCTGGACGTTTGAACGACTCGGCGCCCACGGCCAGAGCAAGTCGGTGTTGCGTTTCACGGTGCCGCCTGAGGTCAAGGGCGTGGCTCTCCTGGTGTGGAACCACTCTGATCGTGCGTCGGATCAGTGGATGTGGACGCCGGCCATCGAGCGCGAGAGACGAATCGCACTCCAGGATCGCTCCACCCGTTTCTTCGGGACTGACTTCAGCTTCGAGGATCTCGAAGAGCGGGATGTGGATCAGTACAACTATGTCCTTGAAGGTGACGATACAGTCGATGGCGCGGTCTGCTGGCGCGTCGAATCGACACCCAGGGAAAGCAAGTCCTCGCAGTACACGAGATCGACTGTGTGGGTCCGGAAGGACAACTACGCGTTCGCGCGGATCGAGAACTTCATAAAGGATCAGGCCGTGCGCCGGTTGAACTACACGGACATCCAGAACGTTCAGGGCATCTGGACCGCCCGCCAGCTCGAGATGACGGACCTTCGCCGGGGGAGTCGGACACGCCTGACCCTGGACAAACTCCAATACAACGTCCCGCTCAAGGACGAGGGCTTCACCCTCCAGGCCATCCGGCGGCAGTAGTCCGATTACTGATGGGGGCACGCCCTGCGGTACTCTGCGACGTTGCTCGTCGCCTCGCTTGGGACGGCGGAGTCCGTTCGATCCCAGACACTGACGCAGCGAGGCTTTGTCGAGGGGCAGGGCGTCTTCTATCCGCAGGAAGCGGTCCACGACCCGACGCAGGTGGTCGGCGATCTGCTGATCCGAGACGAGGCTTTCCTTAAGCCGACGGGATGGCTGCGACTCGGTGGCGGTGCTGAACTGCGTGCGAATTCTCACGACCAGGTGGAAGACGACTGGCGAGTCGACTACTCGGATCGCGGTGTACTGCGACCGCGGATCTCAATCCGCCGTGCCAGCGCCACGATTTCGCACAAGTGGTTGACCGTTGATATCGGCAAGCAGTTCATACGGTGGGGGAAGACCGATATTTTGAACCCGACCGACCGCTTCGCCCCGCGGGATTTCCTGAACGTCATCGATGCGCCGTTTCTGGGTGTCACCGGCGTGCGCACGATGTTGCAGGCGGGTGAACATGATTCTGTGGACATCGTCTGGGTTCCGCGCTTCACGCCGAGTCGGATTCCATTGCTCGATCAGCGTTGGACGGTCCTGCCAAACTCGGGTATTCAACTGGTTGACGCGGGCGCGGTGATGCCCTCTGGGCAGCAAGGAGGCATCCGCTGGAGCCGCGTCGGCACGCGCGTGGAGTGGTCCGCATCGTTTTTTGACGGTTTCAACAATCTCCCGAATTTCGACGCTCGCGTGTCGCCTGGTTCGAGCCTGGCCCAAAAAGCTGGCGGCGATGTGATTCCCGTTCAGGTGACGAGAATTTATCCGGATATCCGTGCTCTTGGTGCAGACGTTGCGATGCCGCTTCCCTGGTTCTCCGTCAAGGGCGAGACGGCGTATTTCACCTCCAGTTCGCCAATCACGGACGAATACATTCTGTACGTCATCCAGCTCGAGAAGCAGACCGGCGAATGGGTATTTGTCGGCGGCTATGCCGGCGAGGTGATCACGGATCGGCGATCCCTTCTGACCTTCGCGCCCGATCGAGGCTTCACGAAATCGTTCACCGGCCGGGCCTCGTACACGATCGATCCGGCCCGCAGCTTCGCGGTTGAGACGGCGATCCACCAGAATCTGAGGGGCGAGTATTTCAAGGCGGAATATTCTCAATCCTATGGCCAGCACTGGCGGACGACCGTGTGGGGTGCCCTGATCCGGGGTGAGCCGGCAGATTTCATCGGTCAGTACCGGTTGAATTCCCACATCTCCGTCGTGCTCCGCTACAGCTTTTGACGGTACGCTGACGCATGCACGGTTTTGCGCCCATCGTCCTTCATGCGCAGAATCCCGGGCCGATGACCGCCGGTGGAAACCAGACTTATCTGCTGGTCGACGAATCGGGGGATGCCACGCTTGTGGATGCCGGTGTGGGCGTTCCGCGGCATCTGGCGTCAATCGAGCGCGAGTTGGGCGCGCGGCGAGCCGTCTTGACTCGCGTTCTCGTGACCCACGGTCATTCAGATCACGCATCCGGCGCGCCCGCGCTCGCGGCTCGGCATCCGGCCGCTTCGTTCGCGAAGTTTCCATGGCCGGGCGAAGACAATCGCTACAACGTGGAGTGGCGGCCGCTCGCGGACGGAGATTCGATTCCGATCGGCCGTGAGACGTTGACTGTTGTGCACACGCCCGGCCACTGTCCGGATCACGTCGCCTTCTGGCATGAACCAACCCGAACGGCGTTTACCGGCGATCTCATCGTGGCTGGCGGCAGCGCGATGATTCACTGGAGTCGTGGCGGCAGTCTGACAGCGTATCTCGCCTCACTGAACCGTCTTGCGGATATGCGACCCAGCCGGCTTCTTCCTGCGCACGGTTCGGCCGTTGAGCAGCCCGCCGAGGTCCTGGCTCGCGCGATCGATCACCGCCTCAAACGGGAAGAGCAGATTATCGGGCTCCTGAGGGCGGGTCAGACGACAGTGCCGACCCTGACGGATTCCATCTATCATGGACGCGATCCCGTTATCGTGACGGTCGCACGCGAAACCGTGCGTGCCCATCTCGAGAAGTTGAAAGCCGAACAACGTGCGATGAGCGACGGGGAATTCTGGAGCATGCGCACGTAGTCAAGCTGACAGGTCACCCATGGACAAAGTCATCGACTTCATCAACGTCAATCGTGAGAAGTACGTCGAAGAATTGAAGGACCTTCTGGCGATCCCGAGCATCAGTGCGCTTCCCGAGCACGTTGGGGATGTGACACGCTGCGCCGAATGGTGCGCGGACCAGATGAGACTGATTGGACTTCAGAATGTCCGCCTCATTTCAACCCCCGGGAACCCGGTCGTCTACGGGGACTGGCTCGGCGCGCCGGGAGCACCGACGCTCCTGTTCTACGGTCACTACGACGTCCAGCCCGTCGATCCCATCAACCTGTGGCAGTCGCCGCCCTTTGAAGCCACGGTTCGTGACGGCGAGATTTATGCGCGCGGAGCGGCCGATGACAAAGGCCAGGTCTTCATGCACATGAAGGCCGTCGAGGCGCATCTGAAGCAGCACGGTCGCTTGCCGGTGAACATGAAGTTCATCCTCGAGGGCGAGGAGGAAGTGGGCAGCACGAACCTCGACGAGTTCATCCGCGCACACAGAGCTGAGCTCAAGGCTGACGTTGCGGTGATTTCGGACTCAGCGATGTTCGAGCGCGGCGTGCCGTCCATCTGCTACGGACTGCGCGGACTGGTGTACTTCCAGATCGACGTGCGGGGCAGCCGTACCGACCTCCACTCCGGTTCGTTTGGCGGCGCTCTCGCTAATCCGGCGTTCGTTCTTGCGCAGATGATCGCACAGCTGAAAGACCGGGGCGGGCGTGTCAAGATTCCCGGCTTCTATGACGATGTGCGGGCGCTCGAGCAGGTTGAACGAGAGGCCTGGGCCAAGCTGCCGTTCAGCGAGAAGAAGTACCGGAAGGACTTCGGCATCCCCAAACTGTTCGGGGAGACCGGCTACACCACGCTCGAGCGTACTGGGCGAGGCCGACGCTGGAAGTGAACGGCCTGCTATCGGGGTTCACCGGCGAAGGGGCCAAGACGGTGCTGCCGGCCGTGGCAATGGCCAAGCTCAGCATGCGCCTCGTTCCCGATCAGTCTCCGACGAAGATCGCCGATTTGTTCGAGAGCCACTTGCGGGACATCACGCCAAAGACCGTCGATCTGACGATTACCCGGATGCAGGGAGGCAAACCGTGGATGACCTCCTTCGACAATCGGTTCGTGCAGGCAGCGAGTCGCGCCATCGAACAGGGGTTCGGCCGGGCGCCGGTCTTCACACGCGAGGGAGGCTCCATTCCTGTGGTCTCAACGTTCCAGGAGGAACTTGGCGTGCCCTCAGTGTTGTTTGGCGTAGGACTTCCAGACGAGAACGCCCACGCGCCGAACGAGAAGCTCGATCTCTCGAACTTTCACAACGGCATCATTGCTTCCGCGTTGCTCTACGACGAGATGGCGAAAACCTCGGGTGTCTAGGCGGACGCTTTCAGTTGAGCGAGGCCACGCGTCTGCGGAGAGCCTTGACGTGCTCCCAGATCTGCTCATGGTCGTCGCCCTCATCGCCGCCGGCTTTCAACGTCGGGGCCTGCTGCAGATAGGCCTGCAGATCACGGAGCGCCGCTGAGAAGTCTTTCAGGTGGTATGCAAGCAGCCCGCGATCCCGCAGCTCGTTGATGGCCGACGGATCCACGGCGAGCAGCAATTCTGTCGCGTCCCGCGCCTGCGGGAACGAATGCATCCGCACGTAGATCCGTTTGAGGTTCAGCAGAACGCGCGCCAGGATCTGCGGCTTGGTGGCGCGCGCGAGTACGTGTGCTTCGAATACCGCGTCCTCGCCGGCATGGCGGCGGAACAGCTCGCGACACGCCTCCTCTGAAAGCAGCGCGCCGCCGTGAAATGCATCGATGATGAGGTCCTCGGAGTCACGACAGCCCCTGCCGCGCCCGGCAGCGGAGAAGGAAGTGCCCCGGAAAGTTGATCCCTTCGATCTGAAGACCGGCGCGCCGCGCAATTTCCATGTACACGAGCGCCAAAGTGATGGGAATGCCCGTCCGGCGATCGATCACCTCGTTCAGAAAGCTGTTGCGCGGGTCTTCGTACTGAAGCTCGTTGCCCACGAAGTGGAGGTCATTGAAGAGGTAATCGTTCAGCGCCAGAACCCGCGCGTAGCGTTCGGGATCAACGCGCGGTGGGGTGTCGCACGCCACGAGCGTAGCATTCGCGACGCGCCGCCCGGCTTCCTGACCGATGGCATCGAGGCGATCAAGATATGGTCCTGCATCGAGCTTGGGATACTCAATACGCGCGATCATCAGCGCCGCGATCGCCAGATCGGGATCGGGACTGAGCGCGGCATGGGTGAAGCTGTGAACCAGCTGCTCTTTAATCACGGTGCCAATCCGTGCAGCGTCTCGGGACGCTCATGAGGTCAGGATACCTCAAGCAAAAGGGCGGGTCTTCAGGTTTGCCGGGACGAGCGCGTCCAGGCTCGAAATGACGAGGTCCGCGGTTCCGAGTTCGGTGGCCGCGTAGGTATGCGTGACCGCAATTGTGCGCAGGCCCGCCGCTCGCGCCGACTCCAGGCCCCAGCGTGAATCCTCAATCGCCACGCACTCAGCAGGTGCGAGCGGTTCGCCGATTGCCGCCGACAGCCTTGCCACCGCCAATTGGTATGGGTCGGGTGCCGGCTTGCTGGCCGGTGTGTCTTCTGCTGCCACGATGGCCGCAAAATATCGGGCGAGTTGCGTCGTCTCGAGCACGCGTCGTATCTCTTCTCGCAGAGCGCCCGACGCGATGGCCAGAGGCAGGGCCGCCGCGAGCTGTTTGACCGCGCTTTCGGCGCCGGGGAAGAGGAGCGACCTGGTTCGCTCGAGGTCGGCAAGCCGGACGGCCTTGCGAGCTGCCAGAGCCGTGACATGCTCAGCGCTCCAGCTCAGACCGCGATCACGGCTGATGGCTCGAAAGACTCCAAGGTCGTCGTAGCCGAGGTAGCGATCGTAGTAGTCACGCTCCGTCAGGACGAGGGCTTCCTCATCGAGCACGAGGCGGAATGCCTCGAAGTGCAGCGGCTCGCTGTTGGCGATGACCCCGTCGAAGTCGAAGATGACCGCGCGAATCACCCTTTGCCTTCAGACTGCTTGAATCGCTCTCCTGCGCGCACCGGAATCTTCAAGCGGTTCTCAGCCGGGGGGTACGGGCATTCGTACGACGGGCTGTAATAGCAGTAGGGGAAGTACGATCGGTTGAAGTCGATTTCGTAGATACCGGTCGCGTTGCGCGTGAGATCCAGGTAGCGGCCCCCTGGATACGTCTCGGTCCCTGTGGTCAGGTCTGCGAATGGCAAGAAGAGATGGGTCAGGTCCGGAGCCCCGACCTCGACGAAGGCGGTCAGCTTCATGGGCTGGCCCTTCAGCGCGAACTCGAGCGATCCCACACGACGCATCTGTCGAATTCCGCCCGTCGAGGTGGCGACCTGCAGGATCGTTGTGTCGGTGGACGGCCTGAGCACCGCGGCGGCCTTGTAGTCCGGATCGATTGGGAAGTAGGCCAACGGGAGCAGCTCGGCGCGACGGTTTCCGGGCACCGGCGAATCGGATGCCGACTGAAACGCCGCATCTTTAGCGATGCGGGCCGCGGCGATGTCGGCGGCGTAGTCGCGCGGATTATCCGGCGGCTTGTTGCTGCACGCGGCAAGGAGCGTCACGATGGCGACCAGCGCCGCCTGCCCTAGTCTGCCAGGCCTCCTCGTTCCATTGCCCCTGTGCACACTCGCTCTCCTCAGAAAAAGTACTCGCCGCGCGCCACGGCTTCATCGGCGATTTGGCGTCGAAGGGTCACCGTGTTGACGGGCCTGACTTTCAGGACTCGACGGAGTGCCGCCACCAGCGTCTGCAGCGTGTCGCCATCGGCCATGGCCGCCAGTGCCTGTCGCGCAACCGCCTCAATCCTCAACGTCGCGTCATTGAGAATGATTCGCGCCGCGTCCTGGTGCCGCAAGGCGCGCGGCGCATTCCGCTCGGCGGCCGCCACAGCACGCAGGACAGCGCTCTCGGCGCCGTAGACGTCAATCAGCGTGTCCGCGATGTACATCATGACTTCCTGCTGTTCGGACAGCGCGGCCCCATAAGCTTCCATGGCCAGGCCAAACAGCATCACGCCAACCTTCTTGCAGGCTTCGACAGCGCGTCGCTCTTCGGCCAGGCACGAATCGTCGAAGTCTGGCACGTGCGCAGGCATCAAAAGCTCGTCACGCAGGGCCTTAGCGGCCTCGGATCAACGGCAGCTGGCCTTTCGTCGCCCGCTTCGCGAGCATACCGGGAATGAGCAAGCGATTGATCTCGTTGGTTCCTTCGAAGATGCGGTTCACCCGCGCGTCGCGAAAGTGGCGCTCGGCCGGATAGTCGGTCACGAAGCCATTGCCACCGTGGATCTGTACGTTCTCGTCGAGGACGTAATTCAAGACCTCGCTGCCGGCCACCTTCGCGATCGACGCTTCCACGGCGTACTCCTCGAACGCTGCAAGCGCCGCCGATCCATCGGTCGGATCGTGAGGCGTGGCGTTGATATGCGAATCAATCAGCCCAGCTGTTCGGTAGATCAAACTCTCCAGCGCGTATGTCCGGACGATCATTTCGCCCAGCTTGTGGCGGATGGCACCGAAGCTGGCGATCGGCTGTCCGAACTGTCGTCTTGACGCCGCATATCCGATTGCTTCGTCAATGGCGCCCTGAGCTCCGCCGCAGCAGGCGGCACCCAGTTTGAAGCGGCCGAAATTGAGAACGTTGAACGCCACCTTGTGGCCTTTGCCCACCTCGCCCAGCAGGTTGGCAGCCGGCACCCGGACGTCCTGCAGCAGCACAGCCGTTGTCGAAGAGCCGTGCAGGCCCATCTTGTGCTCTTCTCTTCCACTCGACACTCCGCCGAATGCCCGTTCGACGATGAACGACGAAAAGTGTTCTCCGTCCACCTTCGCAAAGACGATGAAGACGTCTGCGAAGCCGCCGTTGGTGATCCACATCTTCTCGCCCGTCAGCGTGAAGCTGCCGTCGGCCTGTCGAGTTGCACGAGTCTTGGCCGCAAGGGCATCGGAGCCGGACCCGGTCTCGCTGAGCGCATACGCGCCGACGAGCTCGCCGGCCATCAGCCTGGGCAAGTACCGCTGCTTCTGCGATTCGGTCCCAAAGAGAAAGATGGGAACGGCCGCGAGATTGGCCTGTCCGCCATGTGCCGCAGCGAACGACGCTGCCCGCGCGATCACGCTGCTGATGATCAAGGAAGAAACTTTGTCGAGGCCGCTGCCGCCGTAGGCTTCCGGGATGTCGACGCCCAGCAAGCCAAGCTCACCGCAGCGCTTCAGCAACCGTCGCGCGACGTCCCAGTCTCGACGTTCGAGCTGTTCCAGAGCCGGCGCGACTTCCTGGTCTACGAACTCTGACGCCGTCTGCGCGATGAGCTGGTGTTCCTCGGTGCGTTCTTCGGGCGTGAAAATAGCCGGCGGCTTCGCCGATTCGATCAGCCAGGCTCCGCCTCGCGGCGCTGCAGCCTCAGCAAGAGGCGTCATAGCTCTCATTCTGACACGTGCGGCAGGCCAGTTGTTGCCGATGCAGCGACAAAGAGCGCTACGCTCGCTCGAAGATGCCGGCGGCGCCCATGCCGCCGCCGATACACATCGAAACGAGTCCGTAGCGCGCATGGCGACGCGGCATTTCGTAAAGCAATGTCGTCGTCAGCTTGGCCCCTGTGCAGCCAAGCGGGTGTCCCAGCGCGATCGCGCCGCCGTTCACATTGAGGCGTTCTGGATCGACGGGAAGTTCGCGCAGACACGCCAGCACCTGAGCGGCGAAGGCTTCATTCAGCTCGATGAGATCCATCTGGTCGAGCGTCAGGCCGGCCAGCTCGAGCGCTTTACGGATGGCCGGCACCGGACCGATGCCAAATCGTTCCGGCTGGACGCCGGCCGTCGCATACGTGACGAAACGGGCGAGCGGCCGCAGACCTCGTGCGCGCGCCCGCTCGGCGGAGGTAATCACGACAGCCGCGGCCCCGTCGCTGGTCTGCGACGAGTTACCGGCGGTCACGGTCCCGCGAACGTGAAATGCCGGGCGCAGCTTGCCGAGAGCCTCGGCAGAGGTGTCGCGCCGCGGACCTTCGTCGACTGCAAATGATGCGGGCCGCGTCTTCGGTTTGCCGGTGGAGGCCTCGAGCAGCATTGTTTCAACCGGAACGATTTCTTCCCGGAAACGTCCGCTGTCGATCGCTGCGAGTGCTCGCTGATGGCTGCGCAGTGCGAATGCATCCTGTTCCTCGCGGGAGATGCTGTAATCGCGCGCGTGGTTTTCGGCCACAAGCCCCGTCGTCAGGTAGACATCCGGATAGTCGTTCACGAGGGTCGGATTGGGTGTGAGCTTGTTGCCGCCCATTGGAACAAGGCTCATCGATTCGGTGCCGCCCGCCACGATTGTCGTCGCAAGTCCGCACATGATCCGCTCGGCAGCGAAAGCGATGGCCTGCAATCCGGACGCGCAAAAACGATTGATGGTGACGGCTGGAACGCTGACCGGGATGCCCGCTCGCAGCGCGGCGATTCTGGCCACGTTCATGCCTTGCTCCGCCTCCGGCATCGCACAGCCGATGATGACGTCATCGATTTCCTGCGGATCCAGGGCGGGTGTCCGCGCCAGTGCACCGGCGATGGCCGTCGCCGCCAGTTCGTCTGGCCGTGTTCCGCGCAGTGCGCCGTTCGGCGCTTTTCCGACCGCGGTCCTGGCGGCCGAGACGATCACGGCATCCTGCATATGTCCTCAACATCAGGCGGGCCTGACGAAGTCTGCTGTCAGTCAGCCCGTCCAATCGCTGAGCAAATCTTCGATGGCATCGCCAACCTCGCTGGTTTTACCGTCAAACAGGTGATCGGCCGCATCGATGACGGCGATCTCCTTGGGTTCGTCGCAGCGGGCGTAGAAGATCTGCATCTGTTTGAGCGGACAGATTTCATCACGTTCGCCCTGAATGAAGAACTTCGGCTTGGTGCTTGTCAGGACCACCCCAAAATCATGTGTGGCCACTGGTGGGGCAATGCCGACAAGAGTCGACACTCTTGCATCTTCGGCTCCGACCGTCAACCCGATCCACGCGCCGAACGAAAACCCGCCTGCCCATAAATGAGCAGACGGATAATGCGCGTGCATGAAGTCGAGTGCGGCTTTGAAGTCGGCTGACTCGCCGATGCCGTTATCGAAGCGGCCTGGGCTGGCCCCGACGCCGCGGAAGTTGAATCGGATGACTGCGCAGCCGATGCGGCTGAATGCCTTGGCCGCTTGGTAGACGACCTTGGTGTGCATCGTCACCGCCGTACTGCGGATGCGGGTGAGCAAACACAACCGCGGCACGGATGCCGTCTTTGGGGACGGGTGGTTCATCCAGCCGCGCTTCGAGACGTCCGACAGGTCCTTCGATTTCACGCAACATCGTCGACAGTGTGAATGACGGATCGCCCTTCGAGAAAACTTCGCACCAGGTCGGAAAAGGTTTCCGGCATCGTGATCGACCCGAGATGTCCGGTTGCGCGGACCGTTTGATGTTGCGCGCCCGCGATGAGCGGCTGCAGTGCCATCGTGCTGTCGACTGGGACAACCCGATCCAGCTCGCGTTCACCAGTGATGACGAGCGTCGGAGCGGCGATCTTTGTGCAATCGTTGCTCAGAGTTTCACCAGGAATCAGCGCGGCTCGTGCAGCCATCCGGTTTGGTGAAACGGGCGCGCGAAGCAAGGTTCCCAGCTGCCATCGCGTGAAACGCAAGCGAGCCTTCACGTCGGGGAACGTTGCGACGAGCTCACGGCGAAGGCGAAATGGCGATTCGGCCAGAAACAGCGCACCGAAGAACCAGGGTGCGTGCGCGTAGACCCGATGTCGCGCTCGTAAGTGCCAGTTGGGTCCAGGAGTGGACGCAAGGACGAGTGCAGCGGTGCGATCGGGTCGCGTCGCGGCAAATCGAAGAGCGGGAAGGCCGCCAAACGAGACACCGCAGATCGTCGCTCGTCGAATACCGGCCAGGTTGAGTACGGCTTCGATCTGAGGGGTGTAATTGTCGACACCAAGCGCGGGATCGAAAGGCGCGTCCGAACCGGGCTCGCCCCGAAGCGGGAACGTCAACACCTGGAACGAGCGGGCGAGCGCCTCGATGCAGGGCTGAAGATATTCCCAGCGACCCTGGATTCCAGGGACAAGGACAATGGGAGGGCCGCTTCCGACGTTGACGAAGGGCATCTCAGTTCCTGAGCGGTTTGCCGGTCTTGAGCGTATGCTGGATGCGCTCGAGGGTCTTTCGCTCCCCGCACAGCCGCAGGAACCCCTCTCGCTCCAGGTCAAGCAGGTACTGTTCGCTGACGAGTGACTGATGCGGCAGCGAACCGCCTGCGAGAATGCCCGCGAGGATGCGACCGACCACAGCATCGTGATCGCTGATGCGCCCGGCCCGCCACGCCAGATGCACTCCGAGCTTGAGCGCCGCCAGGACGCTGTCGCCGCCCACCCGTATCCCGGCAGGGGACACCGGCCGTCGGTAGCCTTCGCGCACGCGTTCGAGAGCCAGGTCGACGGCGTCCGCGATGAGCCGTTCGCGGTTCATCGTCGAGCGATCAACCGCCCTGAGGTAACCAAGTTTCCGCGCATCGTCCGCGCTCGTTGAGACCCTGGCAAATCCGATTGTTTCGAACAGACGCTGTACCACTGGCAGCAGGTCCGATTCAGGCGGCAAACCATCTACAGCCCGCCGCAGCATTTCCTTCGCTCCGCCACCGGCCGGTACGAGGCCAACACCAGTCTCGACCAGGCCGATATAGCTTTCGGCAGCCGCCTGCGCACGGTCCGCGTGCAGCACAATCTCGCAACCACCGCCAAGCGTCAAGCCCGCCGGGCACGAGACAACCGGAACGTCCGCATATCGCAATGCCTGCGTCGCCGCCTGGAAAGATCGGACCATCAAGTCGATTTGATCCCAATTCCGGTCTTCGGCTTCGAGCAGCAGAAGGGTGAGGTTGGCGCCCGCGGAAAAATCCGGCGCATCGTTGCCGATCACAAGGGCCTGGAAATTCGCGGCCGCCTCCCGGACGCCGGCGTTGAGCATCTGCAGGGCATCGCCCCCGAGCGCATTCATTTTCGAATGGAACTCGAGTGCCAGAACTCCTGATCCGAGGTCAACCAGGCTGGCGCCGGGGTTGCGCCGGACTATTCGCTGCTGATCGTTGGCGGCCTTCAGGATCTGCAGCCCCCCGCCAGCCGGCGGAACCTCACCAGCGCGGAATCGATTGCGGCCAGAGCGAAGAAGGTCGTCCACGAGCGGCGGGGCGGGTCCCGCTTCGCCGAGTGAATCGATCACCTCGCGAACGCCGACCGCGTCCCAGATTTCGAACGGTCCCAGTGCCCATCCAAAGCCCCATCGCATCGCCCGGTCGACGTCGTCGAGCGAATTCGCAATGAAGGGCGCAACCCCTGCGGCGTATGTGAGTGTCGACCCAAGTGTGCGCCGCAGGAACGCACCGACTCGATCCTGACCCAGAAAGAGCACCCTGGTCCTCGTGGCGACATCAGGAATACCTCGTACCGCGTCGAGGGACGCCAGGTGGGCCGTTTGTTTCGGTCTGTATGTCAGTGTTGCCGGATCCAATGTCAGGATTCGTGAATCCCCGGAGGTGGACGATGCGGATTCGCGCCGATAGAATCCCTTTCCCGACTTTTCACCAAGCCACTTCTGCGCGAGCAGTTCGTGAACAAGCTTCGGCAGTTGGAAGGCTGTTCGTTCCTGTTCGTCCGGGAGTCGTTCAAGGAGGTTCTGCGCGACGTCTGCCAGCACGTCGAGTCCGACGATGTCAGCGGTTCGAAAGGTGCCGCTCTTTGGCCGTCCGAGGACAGGTCCTGTGATCGCGTCTATCTCTTCAATCGTCAGGTCGCCCGCTTCGAGCGACCGCAGCGTCTGAATCACCCCGAACAGACCGATTCGGTTTGCGATGAAATTCGGAGTGTCTCTGGCGATGACGACGCCTTTGCCCAGGCGAATGTCAGCAAACGCTGTGACCCGCCTGACGACGGCGGGATCCGTGGCGAGTGTCGGAATGACCTCCAGCAGGCGCAGGTAGCGGGGGGGATTGAAGAAATGAGTTCCCAACCAGTGCCGACGAAAGTCGTCGCTTCGGCCGATCGACAAGCTTGTCAGAGGAAGCCCCGACGTATTGGACGTCACAATCGTGCCAGGCCGGCGGACACCATCGACCCGTTCGAGAAGGGACCGTTTGACATCGGCTTGCTCGACGACCGCCTCGAGGATCCAGTCAGTCTGCGCCAGGTCGGCTAGATGGTCGTCAAACGCCCCGGTTCGAATCAGTCCGGCCGTCTCTGCGGTGAAGAACGGATCCGGCTTCAGGCGGCGGGCCTGCTTCAGTCCTTCCGACGCCAGTCCAGCCGTGACGTCCAGGAGCAGAGTCGGGATGCCCGCGTTTGCGAAGTGCGCCGCAATCTGCGACCCCATCGTACCCGCGCCCACCACAACCGCTGACCGAATCGAAGCAGACACGTGGGTTAGTTGGTAAGGGCCGGGAAAAGGTACAGCCCGGGTGTGACCAGAAGCTGCCCCTGACCGCCGAAGAACAAGCTGTTCGGCGACAGGAGACCGGCGCCCCGGAACTGCAAGGAGCGAATCTTGTCGCCGGTCGGATCGAAGACGTACACGTACGGCAGCACGAAGCTTACCCACAAGCGCCCGTGCGGATCGACAGCGGCGGTCCGGATTGTCGGTGGCACGTACGGCAGCTCGCCGTCCGTGGTCTTCCGTCGCGGCCAGGTTGTCGGCAGTTTGGTGACAAACTCGTCAATTTCGCGACCATAGATGCGCCGTTCGAACAGAAGCTGGCCCTTGTGGTCGTACTTCCGGAGCACGGGTTCCCCGGCGAGGAAGACAAAGAAGAAGCCGCCGGTTGGATCACGAAGGGGGAGACCGGAGTTCAGGGCGAAGTGCAGCTCGGGATCGTCTTCGTGCCCGGTGTATCGCAGCGTGCCGATCACCTGCACCACCGTTCCGGATGTGTTGTATTCACTGAACAAGGCGCCGGACTCAGGCTGGGAGATCAGAATTGCCTGACCGTTGTACTGCAGCGACCCGGTTCCGCTCGCCACCATGTTGTCCAGAATGACGCGCGGCTTGAGCCGACTTCTGAGCACGAAGCCCCCGGTTCGAAAGCCAACCGGCGTGAAGATCTGGATCCGTTCGCGATTGTCCGGCGCGTCTGCAACGACAAAGGTACCATCGGCGGCCACCGAGAAGGCGATCGGCTCGATGATGCGGCCCGGCTCGGCGCCAATCTGCACGATTTGCCAAACGCTCTTCAGGTCCGCATCGAGGCCGTACACCGTATGGCCACGCCGGTCGAACAGGAAGTACTGGCCCGAAGCGGCCTGCTGAAAACCGACGGGGTCAACGAGACGTCCTGCGACTTCAGGTGGTACGGCGGCCATCGACTGCACCACATCCGGCGTGAGAGCCGGGAGAGGGACAGACACCAGGACAACAGCTGCCAGGCAGGCGCACGCAACGCGGAGCAGCATGGCAGGACTCCCGCGTCAGTATCGGGCTGTTTCCCGGATGGCGTTCAGGACGTCTGCACTCTGCGGCAGGATGCGATCTTCGAGATCGGGGTGGTACGCGACCGGCGCGTCAAGCGCCCCGATCCTCTTGACGGGAGCGTCCAGATACTCAAACAGGTCGCCCGCAATGCGCGCGGCTATCTCTGCGCCAAAACCGCACGTCAGCTGGTCTTCGTGCGCGACGATCACCCGATTCGTCCTCTTCACGTGGGCCGCGACCGTGGACCAGTCGTACGGAGCGATAGTCCGAAGATCGAGGATAGCGGCACTGATTCCTTCCTGTTCGGCCTGGCGGGCAGCCACGAGGGCGCGCTGAACCAGTGCACCCCACGTAACGACAAGCACATCGTCGCCCGGTTGGCGCAGCGCGGCCGAGGCAAAGGGAATCATGAACTCCCGGCCGGGGTACGGCGCCTTGTTGTAGGGCTGGCGATAGAGATGTTTGTGCTCGAGAAACAAAACCGGATCGTCACACCGAATCGCCGTCCGCAGAAGACCGGCCGCGTCTTCGGCGGTCGATGGAAACACCACACGGATGCCGGGGCAGTGCGCGAAGATGCTCTCCCCCGACTGGCTGTGATAGGGCCCGCCCCCGCAGGTAGCCGCCGATCGGCACGCGGATAACCATCGGGCAGGAGAAGGTGTTGTTCGACCGATAGCGCATCATCGACATTTCGTCCCGCAACTGCATCATCGCGGGCCAGATGTAATCGAAAAACTGGATCTCGACGACCGGCTTGAGGCCGCGCACCGCCATGCCGACGGCGCGCCCGATGATGTTGGCTTCGGCGAGCTGGGCGTTGAAGACGCGGTCGTCGCCATAGAGTCTCTGGAGTCCCTGGGTGAGCTTGAACACGCCGCCCTTACCGGCGACGACGGCCAGGGCCTCGCGGCGGCTGACATCGGCGACATCCTCGCCGAAGACCACGATGCGCGGATTCGCGGCCATTTCATCGGTCAGCGTGCGATTGATGGCCGCAACCATGGTGTCGGGCTTGCCGTCAGGTTCGGCCTTCGTGTCGAACGCCGCGGAAGCCGGATCGACGTCGGGCGAATACACAAACGACGCAACGGTGTCCGGCGTCGGCTTGGGAGCGCGCAATGCTTCGAGGGCGGCCACGTTCACTCCGCGGTCGACATCCTCCAGAATCGCGGAGAGTTCGCTGTCTGTCGCCAGCTCATGGCTCTTGAGAAACTCGGCGAAATTCTGAATCGGATCGCGGCGGCTCTCCGCTTCGCGTTCTGCTGGCGTTTTGTAGAGTCGCTCGTCATCGGACAGAGAATGCGAATAGGGCCGGATGCACCGGGCATGCAGAAGCGCGGGCCCGCCACCGCTCCTCACGAACGAAGCCGCAGCGCGCATCGCGCGGAGGCTGGCAAGAAAATCGGTCCCGTCGACCGAATCAACGTGCAGGCCGGGGAAGGACCGTACGAGCCGCGAGATGTCGCCGCCGGGTGTCTGGAACTCAACCGGCATGGAGATCGCGTAACCGTTGTCCTCGACAAGAAACAGCACCGGGAGTCTTCTCAAGCAGGTCGTGCTGAGGGCTTCCCAGAATTCTCCCTCGCTGGTCGCGCCGTCGCCCAGTGACACGAAGACGACTTCATCCGCGTGAAAATGAGCGGCCCGATCTTCGATTGCCGTTACCCGACTGTAGATGATGCTGGCGTCCGCGGCGCCTACCGCATGCAGCACCTGTGTACCAGTCGGACTTGACCCTGAAACGATGTGGAGCGATCGGCTGGCCCAGTGGGACGGCATCTGGCGGCCGCCCGAGCTGGGGTCAAGGCTGCTCCCAACCGCTTGCAGCAGCATGTCGAGCGGCGTCAGTCCGAGCTGAAGGCACAGCGCACGGTCGCGATAGTACGGAAAGAACCAATCGTACCCGGGACGAAGAACGAGTCCGGCTGCCACGAGAATGGCCTCGTGCCCGGCTCCGCTGATTTGAAAGTAGATCTTGCTCTGGTGTTTGAGTTGGATTTCCTTATCGTCGAGCCTGCGGGAGAGCAGCATGCAGCGATAGGCGCCGAGCAGGCCGTCGCGATCGAGGCCATCGATGGTGTTCCCGGCTGCTGAGTCGGGCCCGATCTGCGCGTCGCGGCCGTTGATGACGGACGCTTTCATCGGCCGAAATTATAGCATCCACCCCGGTTGGTATATGCTCGTCGGGACCATGAGCAACACGTCGGTTCGGCTGCATCGCTGGGATGAAATCGCCCTTGAGAAAGTCACCGAAATGGTCTCGCGCAAAATTGTGTCGGGAGAACGCGAGATGCTCGCCCAGGTGTACCTGAAGCGGGGGTGCCTGGTGCCGATGCATGCACACCAGAGCGAGCAGATGACGTACATTCTGCAGGGTTCGCTCAAGTTCCTCGTGGGGGGCGAAGAAATCACCGTGCGCGAGGGCGAGGTTCTGCACATTCCGTCCGCCGTCGAACACCAGGCCGAGGCGCTCGAAGACACGTTCGAGCTGGACGTGTTCAGTCCTGTGCGCAGCGATTGGTTGGATACGGCTGAGCCGTTCGAACGCTGAGGAGTCGATCATGGCTGCGATCGTGCTGCTCGTCATCATTGTCGTCGCGGTGTTGTGGGCGGTTGGGGGATACAACCGGCTGGTCGGCCTGCGCAATCAGGTGACGAACGGCTGGCGCCAGATCGATGTGCAGCTGAAGCGTCGCCACGATCTCATTCCCAATCTGGTCAACGCCGTCAAAGGTTCGATGGACTTCGAACGGGACACCCTCACACGCGTCATGGAAGCCCGGTCCGCTGCCTTGACCGCCGCCGGCCCGGCCGATGCAGCGCGTAAGGAAGGCGAGCTCTCTCAGGCGCTTGGGCGGCTGCTCGCGGTCGCTGAAAATTACCCGAACCTGAAGTCGAACGAGAACGTGAAGATGCTTCAGGAGGAGCTGTCAGGGACAGAGAACAAAGTGAGTTTTGCCCGGCAGTTCTATAACGACCTCGCAACGAAGTTCAACACCGCCCAGCAGGTCTTCCCCATCAACCTGTTCGCGACGGCCCTCGGGTTCAAGCCGGTCGAACTCTTCGAAGTCACTGTGGAGGCCGACCGCGAGGTGCCGACCGTAGATCTCTCCCGACGGTAGCGAGGTCGCAAACTCACTGGTGAACCTGTACGAACAGCAGTCTGCCAACCGGCGCAAGACCTGGCTGGTCATCCTGGTGTTCACCGGAGTGCTGCTCTTCCTCGGGTTCGGATTCGATGTGTTCTACCTCGGCACCGTTGGCGGCGTGGCCCCGGTCGGCTCGCTGCTTGCCCTCGGCGTCGGCTCGGTGTCGGCACTGGTGAGCTATTTTGCAGGCGACCGTGCGGTCCTCGCCTCCACCGGCGCTCGCCCCTTCGCTGAGGTAGCAGCCGAGGCCAGCGAAGAGGACCGCCTGAAATTTCGACAACTCGACAACATCGTCGATGAGATGGCGATTGCCGCCGGTCTCCCTCGGCCACCCGTGTACGTGGTGCCCGACCCCGATCCGAACGCATTTGCAACCGGACGCGACCCGGCGCACGCCTCGCTTGCTGTCACGCGAGGGCTTCTGGACAGACTTGATCGCGAGGAACTGCAAGGTGTGATTGCGCACGAGATGAGCCACATTCGCAATCTCGACATTCGCGTGATGACGCTCGTTGCCGCGCTCGTTGGCGGCGTGGCGCTCCTGTCCGACTGGGCCAGTAGAGGGATGATGTGGGGCGGCGGTTCACGACGGCGCCGCGACGACGAGCGCGGAGGCGGCAGCGGAATCGCGGGGGTCGTCTTCTTCGCCGTGTGGCTGCTGGCCATCATGCTCGCACCACTTCTGGCACAGGCGCTCGCCATGGCTGTTTCACGGTCGCGCGAGTCTCTCGCAGATGCGTCCGGAGCCGAGTTGACCCGCAACCCATTGGGCCTTGCGCGGGCACTCGAGTCGATCGACCAGGCCGCCGCGCCGACTGAAGCGATGAAGTTCGGGACGGCTCACTTGTGCATCGCGGATCCGCTCGGCCGTCCTGTCAATCGGAAGGAAGGGTTCTGGTCGAATCTGTTTGCGTCGCATCCTCCCATGGCTACCCGCGTCGCCGCCCTCAGAGCCATGGCGTTCGAGAAGGCTCCCGGGTCAGGTTGAGGATGGGCGAAGGTTGCAGTCAACCAATCAATGGATGCGCCCGTTCCAGTCTTTTTCGCGGCCGCCCGAATACACGTCAAACTTCCGGCGCATCCTGTTGATCTTCCATTTCAGGTAGCGGTACTTGATCTCGGCAATCGGGTCCACTCGCACCCGGCCCCCCTTGAGATAGAGGTAACCGACGATCAAACCACCGAGGTGCGTCGCGTTCGCGACGCCACCGCCCTCGGACAGCGATGCGTAGAACGCGATCGCACCCATGATCAGCACGAAGATCTTCGCGGGGATCGGAAACACAAAGTACATGTAGATCGGTCGGTCCGGAAAATACAGCGCGTAGGCCAGCAGCAGGCCGTAAATTGCGCCCGACGCGCCGATGATCGGCGATCCCCAGAGTTGCCGCGCGAATCCGAACGGCAGAAGCGAAAACAGCACCGTGAGGACGGCTGCCCCAACCCCGGTGACGAAGTAGAACTTCAGGAAGAAAGACGTTCCCCACCGGCGCTCCAGCTCGGTTCCGAACATCCAGAGCGCCAGCATGTTGAACAGGATGTGGAACAGGCCCCCGTGCAGGAACATGTAGGTCGCGAGCTGCCAGACCCAAAACCGGCGGACGACGAAGGCGGGGACCAATCCGAACAGCGCAATGAGCTCTCCGGGCAGGAACTGCGACAAAAGGAACACGGCGACGTTGAGGCCGATCAGGATCTTGAGGGCGGTCGAGATCGGTCCCGGACCAAACGCAAAAGAGGAAGTGCGGCGGCTCGGATAACGTGGCATGGCGTGACGTCAGGATCGTAACGCGTCGAGCCTCTTGCGGACCAGTTCATTCACGCTTCGACCGTCCACACTCTGACCCGACAGTCTGGCCATCACAGCTTTCATCACGCGGCCGATGTCCTTTGGTGATGAAGCCCCCGTTTCGGCGATGGCCTCCGTAATAGCACGGTCCACCACGGCCGGATCGGCGGCGGCGGGCAGGTACGATTCGAGCACAGTAATCTCGGCGGCTTCCTTGTCTGCGAGATCCTGCCGGCCGCCCTGCGTGAACTGTTCAATGGAGTCGCGACGCTGCTTGACCAGGGACGCGACCACCTGCCGCGCTTCAGTCTCGTCGAGTGCCCGGCCCTTCTCGACCTCCCGGTTGACCAGCGCGGCCTTGAGCATGCGCAGCGCGTCCAGGCGGAGACGCGATTGACTGCGCATGGCATCCGTCATGGCGGCCTGCACATCGTCGAGCAAAGACATCGGAGTGATTTACGACGCGAAGAGCGCTAGCGCTGCGGTTGGCCCGGTGACACGACGGTCGGTTGTGCCGGCTGCGGGGAAGGCACCACCATACCCGGTGCCGCAACACCGGCGGGCGCGCCTGCTGTGGTCGGCGCACCTGGGTACGGGACGAACGGCGACGGGGCCGCCGGAACCGCGGCCGGCACTACCTGCTCGGGAGGCTGCCCCCCGTTGATACCCTGAGCCGGCGGGAATACGAAAGCCGGGCGGCGATTCGGAGGCGTTCCCCCCGGAGCGACCGGCCGGTCATCGTCGTCGTTCTCGCTTGCGACGGCGGGCTGCTCTTGAACGAATGTCGGCGGCGTGAATGGCGGCGGTGGATTGCTAGCGGCGACGGGCGCCGGCAGAACGCTCGTCGGCATGATGATGATCCGCTCGAACATTGACGAGTTGGCGCCGGAACTGGCGCGCTGGGCAGCCAGATAGCCGCTGACGCCGCGAAGAACCACTTCGAGAGCCTCGCGCTCGGGCACGTTGACCAGCTCGAGCGTCACCGGTCCGCCAGGGATACGTTCTGCGTTGATGATCCTGGTCTGGCCGATGCGGGCCCATTCTGCGAGGATCTGCCGCACCGTTGCGTCCTTTGCGATGAGCGTCACCTGACCGCCCTTTATCGCAAGCTGAACATCCGCGGACGCGCGTGCCGAAGCGCCCAAGGCGAACAGGCCGGCGATCAGAAGCACCCGCGGAGTCCGCATGAAGTCCCCAGTATACGTCTACTTCTTCTGAAAGTACTCGATGACCTGGACGAGCACATCGTCCAGAGTGTAGCGGGGGCTGTAACCGATGAGCTGAGTCACCTTGGTGAGATCAGGAACGCGGCGAGGCATGTCTTCAAACCCGGATTCGTAAGCCTCGTCATAAGGCACGAACCTGATGGATGAATGCGACCCTGTCAGCTCGCGGATGCGTTTCGCCAGTGCGAGGATTGTTATTTCCTGGGCCGTTCCGATATTGATGACCTGTCCGACTGCCTGCGGTTCGACGACGAGCTTAATGAGCGCATCGACGACGTCGGCGACATGGGTAAACGCGCGTGACTGCTGACCGTCGCCGAAGACGGTGATGGGCTGGCCGGCCAGCGCCTGCCGGACAAGATTCGGGATGACCATCCCGTACTGGCCGGTCTGTCTCGGGCCGACGGTGTTGAAAAGCCGCACGATGATCACCGGCAGCTTGCGCTCCTTCCAGTA
Organism: uncultured Acidobacteriota bacterium; assembly: GCA_963725105.1. Lineage (GTDB taxonomy): Bacteria > Acidobacteriota > Vicinamibacteria > Vicinamibacterales > CAVVIG01 > CAVRXZ01. Next base: position 174,518 of record CAVRXZ010000032.1, on the reverse strand, counting down.
CGCGAGTGCCAGAAACTCGTCGAGCGCCTTGCTGCACGCGTACGCCCATCGATGCTTCGGCGTAGGCCCGAGCACCAGGTCCGCGTCTTCGCGAAACGGTACGTCATTGCTCTTCCCGTAGACTTCTGACGTCGATGCGATAACAACCAGCTTCTTTTTCTTGTCGGCGTGCTTCAGCACCACTTCGGTGCCGTAAACGTTCGTTTCGATTGTGCGAACCGGCTGCTCGACGATGAGCTTGACCCCGACGGCTGCGGCGAGGTGAAAGACGACATCGCTGCGATCAATCAGCTCTGCCAGCAGCGGTTCGTTGTCCACCGAATCAATGAAGTACTCGAAGCCGCTTCGGCCTTTCAGGTGGGTGATGTTGTCAATCGAACCTGTCGAGAGATTATCGAGAGCAAGTACCTGATGCCCCTGCTGAAGAAGGCCTTCCGCCAGGTGGGAGCCGATGAAGCCGGCTCCACCGGTGATCAGCGCCCGCATGTCTTCCCCTTGTTCACGAGCGATTGACGGCGGCCGCCACGTCGAGGACATCGCGGTCGGTCAATCTCGGATGGAGCGGCAGGGACAGGACCTCGCGACACACGCGCTCCGCGACCGGACATGGTTGACTTGGCAGGTCGGCGAATGCCTGTTGACGAGGGATCGGTATGGGGTAATGAACGAGCATCTCCACGCCGGCCGCGGCAAGCCGCTCCTGCATCTCGGCACGTTTCGACGTCCGAACCGGAAACAGGTGATAGACGTGGCCCGGGTCGCATTCGGGGGGAACGTCGACCGCCGTATTGGTCAAGGCCGCCCGGTAACGAGCGGCGAGTTGTCGCCGCCGGTTCGTCCAACCGTGAAGCCTGGGCAACCGCGCACGAAGTACTGCCGCCTGCAGTTCGTCCAGCCGCGAATTGATGCCGAACTCCTGATGATGATACCGATCGACTTGACCGCCGTTCCTGAGTCGCTTGATTTTTTCGGCGAGCCCTCGATCGTTGGTCACGACCGCACCACCGTCGCCAAGAGCTCCAAGGTTCTTCGTCGGATAGAAGCTGAAGGCACCCGCCACGCCGATTGTTCCGACAGGACGACCTGCTGCCGTGGCGAGATGGGCCTGACAGCAGTCTTCGACGATGGCCAGATTGTGTTTTGACGCGAGGCGCCCGAGGGATGCCATATCCGCCGGCTGACCGTAGAGGTGCACCGGGAGGATGGCGCGGGTCCGCGGTCCGATGACGTCCGCCACGCGTTCGGGGCAGATCGTCAATCGGATCGGATCGATATCGGCAAACACCGGACGAGCGCCCGCGATGGCGATTGCCAGTGCGGTGTAGGCTGCCGAGAGTGGCGTCGTGATCACTTCGTCACCGGACCCGATCCCCAGCGCTCGCAGAATCAGCGATAGTGCGTCGGTGCCCGTAGCGACGCCCACGGCATGATCCGCGCCGGCGGCCGCGGCAAACTCACGTTCGAACTGCTCAACCTCCGGCCCCAGGACAAACCATCCGCTTGCAATCACCCGGTCGATCGCGGTGCGCACGGCTTCGGCGTCCTCTCCGGGGGTCAGCGAGACGAACGGGATACGGAATTGGGTCACACTGACCCGGCCGTTCCGGGGGCGTCCACGTACTGGCGGTAGTGCTTCCGGTAGTAGGCCACTGTCCGCTGCATCCCGTCGCGCAGCGATACGCGAGGTGCCCATCCTGTGACGCGTCTGAATTTCGAGGAATCAACGTAGAAGCTGCCGATGTCGATCATTTTCTTGTCGGCGGGCCAGTCCACACATTCAATTCGTCCCGATTCGGCAACTTCCGTGATCACCTGGGCCAGTTCCCGCAGAGCGTACGGCGTGTCGCCTCCGACATTGAACACGTCGCCGTTGCACGCATCATCGGCTCCGGCTCGGAGAAAGGCGTCGACCGCATCCTCGACATAGACGACGTCACGGAGCTGCGAACCGTCCCCGTAGAGCTGAATAACTTGATCTTCGATGGCTCGGCGGATGAACCAGCCGAGGAAGCCTTGTCGGTTGTGTCTAATCAGCTGGCGGGGTCCGTAGATGTTGGTGAGGCGGAGCGAACAGGCGCGCACGCCGAAGACGTTGTTGTAGACCAGATGATAGGACTCGCCGGCCGCCTTGTTGATGCCGTTGACGTCGGTCGGTCGAACAAGGTGAGACTCGTCGACCGGCAGAGAATCGGGTCGACCGTAGACCTGACGCGTCCCCGCGTAGACTACCTTCACGCCCGGATTGCAATTACGACATGCTTCGAGGACGGTCAGCTGGCTGCGGCAGTTGATCTCGAGATTGCTGTAGGGGTCGAGCATGCTGTCGATGTGACTCACCTGTCCCGCGAGGTTGAAAATCACATCGCGGCCCTGCACCAGGTAGTTCATGGTGCTCCGCTGCCGGACGTCAGCGATGTTGACCTTCAGACGATTGGCGAGGCCATCGATGTTGACAAGGCTTCCCCCGTAGTCCGGGATCAGCGAATCCACGAGAAGAACGTCGGCGCCGAGCTCCACCAGCTCGCTGGCCAGGTTGCTTCCGATGAAGCCGAGGCCACCGGTGATCATCACCCTTCGGCCACGGTAGGACGCGCGGTAGTCGGCGTTCACGGCTTGGGGGTGACGAGCGGAGAAGTCGCAGTCAGATGCCGGCGACGAATCACCAGTGCAAACCAGAGACGCACGACATCGACGCCCGTTCTGAAGATACGGGAGAAATTGAAGAATTGCGACTTCCCGTAGGCACGATGATAGTGGTGGACCGGTACTTCGACGATCCGGAATCCTGCATCCTGGATCTTCTTCATCATCTCCAGGCAAATGACGCCGCTCGTTTTTTCAAGGGAGATGCGTTCGAACACGCTGCGTCGCAGGAGACGGAAATCGCAATCGACGTCGCGGACTGTCAGGCCGAAAAGCAGACAGACGAAGTGATGGTAGAGACGTCCGATGACAATCCGATGCAGCGGATCGGCGCGACTGATCTTGTATCCGTTGACGAGGTCGACATCAGGCGCCATCACAGCCCAGAGGGCCGGAAGCTCAGACGGATCGTACTGGGCGTCCCCGTCTGTGTAGAAGATCAGGGCTTTCGTCGCGGTTCGAAAGCCGGTCTGCAGCGCGCCTCCGTAGCCGATGTTTCGAGGATGGTGGACTACGCGGACTGTCGGATAGATTCGCGCAAGCTCGTCAAGGATCTCGGCGGTCGCGTCGCTGCTTCCATCGTTCACCACGATCACTTCGTAGTCCTGGGTCAGCTGCCTCGCAGTCTGAACCGCCCGAATGACCATACTGGCGATGGTGCCGCTGTCGTTGTATGCGGGGAAGAACACACTCAGACTGCTCACCTGCCCGGCCCGCGTCATGTCCGCACGCAAACCATAGCATGAAAGACCACCCGCTACTCCCGTCGAGCCCGCATGATGAGCCGCAGCGGCGTCGTCACCGATTCGAGAAGGACCGACGACGTGAGCTTTGATTCTCCTTCACGGCGCTCCACGAACGTGATTGGAACTTCGGCGATGCGGGCTCCTCGTCTGGCGGCCATAAAGAGCGTTTCTACAAGGAAGGAGTAGCCGTCACTCACAATCTGATCGAGCGGCAGGGCGGCGAGCGCATCGCGGCGCCAGCACCGATAACCGCTTGTGCAGTCGCCGACGGCCAGCCGGGTTGTGGCCCGAATGTAGATGTTCGCCATTCGGCTGAGCATCCGTCGGCGAAGCGGCCAGTTTTCGATGGCGCCACCGGGCACATATCTGGAGCCGATCACGAGATCGGCGCTGGTTGTTGCAGCCACGATGGCGGGGAGATAGGCCGCGTCGTGCGAGAGATCTGCGTCCATCTGACAGATGACGCCGACTTGTTCCGCGAGCGCGCGACGGAACCCATCCAGATACGAGCGCCCGAGTCCGCGTAGCCCGGACCGATGAACGACGTCGATGCGTCCTACGTATCGTTGCGCGAGCTGGTCGGCGACATCACCGGTTCCGTCGGGTGAGTGATCGTCGACGACCAGCAACCGCAGCCCGGAATACGACATCAGCTGCCCGGCCAGGACAGGCAGGTTTTGCCGCTCGTTGTAGGTCGGGACGATCACGAGCACTGGGAGCCCGTCGGTGACGGGAGTGTTCGGCGACATGAGTCGGCGCTCGGACTTACCTAGGTTGCGAAGCGGAAGTTGATGATGTCACCGTCCTGCACGATGTACTCTTTGCCCTCCAGCCGTACTTCCCCACGATCGCGGCAGGCAGCCATCGTGCCGCGCGCCATCAGCGCGTCGTAGCTGACGACCTCTGCTCGGATGAAGCCGCGTGCGATGTCGCTGTGGATCTCGCCGGCCGCCTGCTGCGCGGGCGTTCCACGAGGGATCGACCAGGCGCGGCACTCGTCGTCGCCGACGGTGAAGAACGAGATATACCCCAGGAGGGCGTAGCTGACCTGAATCACCCGATCGAGCCCGGACTGGGCGATGCCGAGGTCAGCGAGGAAGGCCGCAGCGTCGGCTGCCTCGAGCTGGGCAATCTCGAGCTCGATTTTAGCGCACACTGCGACAGCCGCCGTGGCTGCCCGCGATAGAAAGGGTCCGAGACCGGCCCGCTCGGCGGCACCGACAAGCCGGTTCTGGTCCGGACCACCTTCCGAGAACTGACGCTCATCGACGTTCACGACGACGAGCAGTGGCTTAGCCGACAGGAACTGGTACCCGCGAAGGCGCTTCAAGGCGTCGCCAGCAAGTTCGAGAGATCGCAGCGGACGTCCGTCTTCGAGCGTACTGCGACAGGTCGCGATGAGCTCGCGTTCCCGTTCGAGTTCCGCCGAGCGCGCTTTCTTCAAGTCCTTGTCGATTCGTTCGAGTCGACGCTCGGCCACACCCAGGTCAGCCAGAATCAGCTCGTCTTCCATCATCTGTGCGTCGCGCGCCGGATTAATCGAGCCCGACGGGTGGGCGACCGCCGCGTCCTCGAATGCGCGGACGACGTGAACCAGCGCGTCGGCATTTTTGTAGGCGAGGACGTCCACGAGAGCCTTCGCTGATCCGGCACCTGACGGCAGCGCGAGGTCGGCAAACTCGATCGTGGCCGCTACACGCTTCTTCGGGTTGTACATCGCGGTCAAGCGATCGAGCCGCCCGTCAGGCACCTTCGAAATCCCGATCGAGGCTTCGGTTCGGCCGTGCACCGGCCGCGCGATGTCTCGCGCGCTCGTCATGAGATGGAACAGCGTCGTCTTGCCGCTGGACGGAACACCGATGAGGCCGGCTCTCAGCATGGGGTTATCAAGCCCGGCATCCTAGCCTACTTTGCCGCTCCAGCCATCGCGGTGGTCACGAGAGGCGGCCCAAGCACTTGGGCCACTCGATGAGCTAGGCGAGAAAAAGGCGAAGATTTTACGTAACTTGCTGATTCAGTAGATTTTGCGGTTGACTTCCTGGGGAGGCTTCACTAGTATCGCCGTGGAATTTTCTGGAAAAAAGTGGACCAAAAGACCGGAGAAGTGTGTGTTTCGGGGCAACGCACCTGCTCGTATCGATGACAAAGGGCGACTCAAGGTGCCCAACGCCTTTCGCTTGCTCATCGAAACCCAGTACGGCCGCGATCTGTTCGTCACCAGCCTGACGGGCGAGTTCGTCCGCATCTACCCGATGCCCGTGTGGCTCGAGATCGAGCAGAAGCTCGGCCAGATGCCGTCTACACATCCCGCCAGGGTTCGGTTTCTCGATCGCGTCAGCTACTTCGGGCAGGCGGGTGAGCTGGATCTGCAGGGCCGCGTGCTGATCCCCGTTCGACTTCGCGAAGCCGCAACGATGACCGGCGACGTCGACGTCCTGGGCCAGTACAACTTTCTCGACGTCTGGAATCACGAGCGCTTCCTGACCAAGCTTCAGCGCGAACCGTACACCGACGATGACGCGCGCGCTCTCTCGGAGTTCGGCATCTGATGAACCACACTCCCGTTCTGACGACGGAAGTCGTTCAGCAGTTGCAGCCGCAGCGCGGCGGCATTTTCGTCGACTGCACGGTGGGCCTTGGCGGTCACGCTCGCGCGTTGCTCGAGGCGGGTGCCTCGAGGATCGTCGGCCTGGATCGCGATCCTGACGCGCTCGAGCACGCACGCGAAAGGCTCGCGCCGTGGATCGACCGCGTACAGCTGCTGCACGCCGACTACCGCGCCCTCGACTCGGTGCTCGATCGTCTCGGCATTCCTTTCGTGGATGGCGCCCTGGCCGATCTGGGGTTGTCCTCGCTGCAGCTGGATACCCCGGGCCGGGGATTCAGTTTCCAGCGTGACGATCCGCTCGACATGCGGATGGACCCGACGAGCGGCGACAACGCGGCCGATCTGATCGCCCGTTCCACCGAGCGCGATATCGCTGATGCCATCTTTCAGTACGGGGAAGAGCGGCACTCGCGGCGTATTGCACGGGCGATCGTACGGGAGCGTCAGCGCGAGCCGATTGTCACGACCGCACGTCTGGCGGCGATCGTGCGACGTGCGGTGCCTATCCGTGGTCGGCAGCGCATCGACCCGGCGACGCGGACGTTTCAGGCCCTCCGCATCTGGGTGAACCAGGAACTCGAAGGTCTGGATCGGTTCCTGGAAGCGGTTACCCGCCGGCTGAAGTCCCAGGCGCGGTTCGTGGTGATCGCCTTCCACTCACTGGAAGACCGAATCGTCAAGCACACGTTTCGGCTTCTCGGTCAGGGTGAACTCGGTCTGAGGATTCTGACCAGAAAGCCGATTGTGCCAACCGAAGAAGAGGTCGGCAGGAATCCCCGGGCCAGGAGCGCAAAGCTTCGAGTTGTCGAACGCATGTAGCTAACGACAGGCAGACGGGGCTGGCCCCGTAAGAAGGGCGAGATGGAAGCTTTCGAATACGCCATCAAGAAGGATGTCAAGAACAGCGCCATCGTCCGTGAGATTGACGAGGCCAGGCAGCGCGAGCTGTGGATCTCGGTTGGGCTCGCCGGTCTTCTCGTCCTCGTGCTGCTGTTCTCCGCGTGGCAGCACTTCGAGCTGCTGCGCCACGGTTATCAGATCGAAGGGATGCAGCGGGATCGCGCCGAACAGGAAGAGCTGAGCCGGCAGTACCGCCTGGAAATCGAGACGCTCAAGTCTCCTCGGCGCATAGAAGCTCTCGCCACCCGGACGCTCCACCTGGTCACTCCGACGCAGGATGAAACCGTCGTGCTCGAGCGGGTGCCGCCGGTCGATCCACCGGCCAAAACGGTGGTGGCGCGCAGGTGATGGCCTGGATCGACAGACTCCGGCAGGCCATCGTCCGCCATCGAGCGGCGCGGCGCGAGCCGGTGGATTGGCGCGTGGTCTTCAAGCGCCGCCTGATGGTCGTCGCGGTCCTTATCGGGATCTGGGTGCTTGGGATCGAAGTTCGACTGGCCGTCCTGCAGATCCTGGAGCACAGCGATTTCGTCGCGCGTGCCGAGAAGCAGCACCTCCGGACGATCGACGCGCCTGCGAAGCGCGGTGACATCGTCGATCGCAACGGTCGCGTGCTGGCGACGAGCGCCGACGCTGACACGATTTATGCAGTGCCTTCGGAAATCCTCGAGGCGGATGCCGTCGCTGCCAAGCTCTGCAGTGCCCTCCGTGATTGCGGGAGTAGGGACCGGCTGGCGCTGGCGGATCGGCTGCGCAGGAAGGGCGCCTTCGCGTATGTGAGGCGGCAGGTGTCGCCTGACGAGAAGCGTCGCGTCGAGGAGTTGAATCTCGATGGGATCGGCTTCATGAAGGAGAGCCGCCGCTTCTATCCAAACAAAGAGCTTGCGGCCCATCTTCTCGGGTACGTCGGGATCGACAACGTCGGGCTGGGCGGTCTGGAGGCGGCGTACGACTCGCAGATTCGCGGCAAGAACGGCCGCGTACTCGTGCAGACAGACGCCAGGCGGCATGCCTTCAGCCGGTTCGAACGGCCCCCAACGTCTGGGTCCACCGTGGAGTTGACCATCGACGGGTACCTGCAGCATGTCGCCGAGCGGGAACTGCACGCCGGCGTGCTCGAGAACCACGCAGCCGGGGGCGCCGCCATTGTCCTGGATCCGCATACGGGCGAGATTCTGGCGATGGCCAATGAACCCACATTCAATCCGAACATCTACCGTGATTTTGATGAGCGCGAACGCCGCAATCGAGCGGTTCAGGATCTGTACGAGCCTGGCTCGACATTCAAGGTCGTGACCGCGTCGGCCGCCATCGAGGAGCAAGTCCTGCCTATCGACTCGTACATCGACACCAACCCCGGGCAGATCCGCTTTGGAGCCACCGACGTCGTCCGCGAAGACAGCGGACGCAACTACGGCGTGTTGTCGTTCTCGGACGTGATTGTCAAGTCGAGCAACATCGGCGCCATCAAGATTGGCTTCCGCGTGGGCACGGAGCGGTTGAGCCGGTACGTCGAACGTTTCGGCTTCGGACGTCCGATCTCCCCGGATTTCCCAGGCGAAAACCCCGGCATTGTCTGGGACGCCGCCAAATGGACGGAGCGGGCCCTGGCTTCAGTGTCGATGGGATATCAGGTTGGCGTCACGCCGTTGCAGATGGTGAGCGCAGTGGGTTCCGTCGCGAATGGCGGCGAGCTGGTTGAGCCGCGCATTGTCCGCGCGATCTATCGCAACAGTCGCCGGTACGCCGTTCCTCCCAAGGTCCTGCGTCGCACGATTAGTCCGAACACCGTCAGCGCTCTGACAACGATCATGGAAGGCGTTGTCGCCAGAGGGACCGCGAAGCGAGCTCAGATTGCCGGGTACACGATTGCCGGAAAGACCGGCACATCCGCGAAGCTGGCGGGTGGCCATTACTCGAAATCCGAATACAACGCTTCATTTGTCGGCTTTCTTCCCTCGCGAAACCCTGTCGTGGCGATCATCGTCGTTGTCGATTCACCTCACGGCGGGGGCGGGTACCACGGCGGGGTGGTATCAGCCCCGATCTTCAAGCGAATCGCGGAAGCGGCGATTGCGTACTTGGGTGTTCCACGAAGCATCGACCCCGAGCCTCCCGTCCTCGTAGCGCGCCACGAGGCAGCGCCGGTGAACGCCTCACTCGGCGCGGCTCCAGTCGTGCGTTTGGTCACCAACCAGGAGCCCGGCACATTGCCCGACGTCCGAGGTTTGAGCGCGCGGGAAGCTGCCGCAAGGCTGACCGAGCTTGGCGTCGGTGTGACGATGTCGGGCGATGGCTTTGTCGCGGCTCAGGAGCCGGCGCCCGGAGTTCAGCTGGACACAGTCCGGGTGTGTCACCTTGAGCTTGACCGATGGTCGGGACGGTCGTTGGCAACCGGATCAAGCCCGTGACCTGGGGAGAACTGAGCGGCACGCTGCGTCGGGCGGGTTTTCATCGGCTGGATGACAACGCACTGATGGCCAGGCCAACGGAAGTGATTACAGGCGTTTCGAGCGATTCCCGCTCCGTCGCGCCGGGGTACGCGTTCGTGGCCGTCAAAGGGCTTCGGACCGACGGCAATCTGTTCGTACGGCAGGCGACCGAACGCGGTGCCGCCGTGATCGTGTCCGAGCAGGCCATTCCCGCCGGAAGCCGCGCGCCCTGGGTGGTCGTGGACGACGCCCGGCGTGCCCTGGCGTTGACGGCCGATGGCCTTTACGGTCATCCCAGCGGAGACATGCAGGTTGTCGGCATTACGGGCACCAACGGGAAGACGACGACTGCGTATCTCGTCGCCTCAATTTTCGATGCGGCCGGCCTGCGGAGCGGGATGCTGGGCACTGTTGTCAACAAGATCGGCGACGTCACGAGCGACGCAAGCCGCACGACGCCCGAGGCGCCGGAACTCCAAGGCTGGCTTCGGGACATGGTGACGGCGGGTTGCCGTTCATGCGCGATGGAAGTGTCGTCGCACGCACTGACGTTGCGCAGAGTGGATGGGATGACCTTCGCGGCGGCGGTTTTCACAAATCTGACGCGCGATCATCTCGATTTTCATCCTGATATGGAGGCGTACTTTCAGGCCAAACGGCAGTTGTTCGACATGCTGAGCGGCGACGCCCCGGGGGTGATCAATCTGGACGACCCGCGCGGCGCTTCTCTTGCTGGCGCCGTCGCTCGGCCCGTCACATACGCAGTGAATCGCCAGGCGGACGTGACGACCGGTCCGCTCTCGTTTTCGATCAACGGCCTGACGCTGGACATCCGCACGCCGTGCGGACCTCTGCATGTCCAGTCTTCCCTTGTGGGCCGGCCAAACGTCTACAACATCCTCGCGGCCGTTGCGACGGCGACGGCGCTCGATGTGCCGCGTGGCGCCATCGAGGCGGGCATTCGATCGCTCAGTGGAGTACCCGGGCGATTCCAGGTCGTGTCGAGCGCCAGGAGCGATGTGACGGTCGTGGTCGACTATGCCCACACCGACGACGCGCTCCGCAACCTCCTCGAGACGGCTCGCCCGCTGACGTCGGGGCGCTTGATTACGGTGTTCGGTTGCGGCGGTGATCGCGATCGGACCAAGCGGCCGCTCATGGGCGCGGTAGCCGGTCGACTTAGCGAGGTCGTCATCGTCACGTCGGACAATCCGCGCGGTGAAGATCCGCAGCGAATTGTCGACGAGATCCAGCTCGGACTGACGGCGGACATCAGGCGCGACGGCGCTCCGGTCTGCCTGACGATCATCGATCGGCGGGAAGCAATTGAGAAGGCGGTCGAGCTGGCCAGACCGGGAGACCTGGTGCTGATCGCAGGGAAGGGGCACGAGCTCTATCAGGCCATCGGTGATCGCGTCCTGCCGTTCGACGATGTCGCTGTCGCTCGTGAGGCCCTGGGTCGACGCGGCCATCTCGGCGCGGCGTAGCGGACGCTGTGATTCGGCTGACCGGGCGCTCGGTGGCGGACGCAACAAATGGCGTCGTCCGGTCGGGAGATGCCGGGCGTGAGTTCACGGGCGTATCGATTGATTCGCGAACGCTGGCTGCGGGCGAGTTGTTTGTAGCCATTCGTGGCGAACGGCACGACGGGTCGGACTTTCTGCCGGCGGCGATGTCCGCCGGCGCAGCCGGCGTGGTGATTCCAGCCGGGCGCGGATCGCTGAAGGACGCGCCGGCCGCGGTGGTCATCGAGGTTGGGGACACGACGGTCGCACTACAGGCGCTTGCCAACCGGATCCGCCGGGAGTCGGGTGCGCGAGTAGTCGCCGTCACGGGAAGCGCGGGAAAGACGACGACGAAAGAATTGACGGCGGATTTTCTGGCGACGACGTATCGAGTCATGCGCAATCCGGGGAACCTCAATAACCATATCGGATTGCCGCTGTCGCTCATCGATCTGAGGCACGGGCCGGATGTCGCAGTGGTCGAACTGGGGATGAATCACGAAGGTGAAATTAGCACGCTCGTTCGAATCGCCGAGCCCGATGTGCGCGTGTGGACGAACGTTGGAGAAGCGCATCTCGAGTTTTTCGAGTCGATCGAACGCATCGCCGACGCCAAGGCCGAGATTCTCGAACGCGCAACCACCTCAACAGTTCTTGTCGCCAACGCAGACGACGAACGGATCACGGCCCGTCTTCAGAAGTTCGAAGGGCGCGTCGTGACGTTCGGCATCGATCGTCCTGCTGACGTGCACGCGGCGTCGATTGTTGATCGCGGCCTGGAGGGCACCGAGGCCCACGTCACCACCCATCAAGGAGCCTTCGATTTGCGCACGCCCCTCGTAGGCCGTGGCAATCTGGCAAACATCCTCGCGGCGACCGCCGTTGCGCTCGAACTGCGCGTCCCTCTCGAGGCGATTCCGGAGCGTGCTCGTCACGTCGGGGCTGTGACCCATCGGGGGCAGGTGCTACGGCTGGGGCGCGGAGTCACCGTCCTTGACGACAGCTACAACGCCAACCCGACGGCGACACGCCAGGCTCTGGCTGTGCTGGCGGACGAGCGAGGTGCGTCGAGGCGCGTGGCGGTCATTGGGGAAATGCTCGAACTTGGCCAGGGGTCAGCCTCGCTGCATGAGGAAGTGGGTCGCGCCGCGGCGCGCTCGGGTATTGACGTCCTGATTGCCGTCGGCGGTTCACCGGCGGCGGCGCTGGCCCGCGCGGCGATTGCCGCCGGCCTTCCGGAGAAGAGTGTCAGCTACTTTCAAACCAGTGATGCCGCGGCCGACGAAGCAGCACGCCGCGTACAAGCAGGGGACGTCGTCCTCGTGAAGGGATCGCGCGGAGTTCGGACGGATCGGATCGTGGATCGGCTCAGGTCGGAGTTCGCCTGAATGGTATACCACCTCCTGTATCCGTTCCACACACAGCTGTCCGCGTTGAATGTCACGCGGTACATCACCTTTCGAACCGCCGCAGCAAGCCTCTCGGCCCTGGCATTCAGCCTGATCCTCGGTCCGTGGATGGTGCGAAAGCTGCGTGCGTTTCAGATCGGCCAGGTCATCAGGCAGGACGGACCGCAGACGCATCGACCGAAAGCCGGCACGCCGACGATGGGCGGCCTCTTGATCTTGACGGCCTCGCTCGGGCCGACTCTGCTGTGGGCCGACCTGACGAATCCCTATGTGTGGATCGCCGTCCTTGCGACGGCGAGTTTTGGCGCGATTGGATTCGCAGACGACTACCTGAAGGTCGTGAGGCGTTCGCATCACGGGCTGCGGCCGCGTTACAAGATGGGCTGCCAGATTCTGGTCGGAGCGATCGTCGGGGTTGTTCTGCTTATTCTGGCGGACCAGGGTCTTTACAACACACGTCTCGTCTTTCCCTTCTTCAAACGGGTGATTCCCGATCTGGGCTGGGCGTACCTGCCGTTTGCCGTGTTCGTGCTCGTTGCTGAATCGAATGCCGTGAATCTGACGGACGGCCTCGACGGTCTGGCGATCAGCGTTTTTGCGATTGCCGCGGCTGCCTACACCGCGCTCACCTACATCGTCGGCAATCGTGTGCTGGCTGAATACCTGTTGCTCGTCCATTTTTCGCCGGTTGCAGAACTCACCGTGTTCTGCGGGTCGCTCGTTGGCGCCGCGCTGGGGTTCCTCTGGTACAACTCCTACCCCGCTGAAATCTTCATGGGCGACGTCGGATCGCTGGCTCTGGGCGCGGCGCTCGGGACGGTGGCCATTCTGATCAAACAGGAACTGCTCCTCCTGATCGTCGGAGGAGTGTTTGTGCTGGAGGCGTTGTCCGTGGTGATCCAGGTGGCCTGTTTCAAGGCAACTGGTCAGCGCGTGTTCAGGATGGCGCCGCTGCACCATCACTTTGAGCTGATCGGCTGGAGCGAACCGAAGGTCATCGCGCGATTCGTCATTGTCGCGATTATCTTCGCGTTGTTCAGCTTGACGACGCTGAAACTGAGATGAGCGCTCAATGAGATTCGAGGTGAGCGGAAAGAGAGTGACCGTTGCAGGAGCCGCGCGCAGCGGTCTGGCGGCGGCGAGGTTGCTTGCCGCACGAGGCGCACACGTCACGCTTTCAGACGTTCGGCCCAACGTCCCCGAGGCAGAGCCTCTGCGGAGTCTGGGCGTCGTGCTCGAGTTCGGAGGGCATGCCATCAACACGTTTACCGCCGCCGATCTGGTCGTGGTGAGTCCGGGTGTGTCGCCGGAGCAGATCGCGGTCCGCGTGGCGCGCGAACGCGGCGTTCCGGTCGTTGCCGAGCTGGAACTGGCGTGTCGCTGGTTGCAAGGGCGCGTGATTGCGATCACGGGCACGAAAGGCAAGTCGACGACTACAACGTTGACAGGTCGGATACTCGAGGCGGCCGGCTTCAAGGTCACGGTGGGCGGCAACATCGGGTGTCCACTCAGCGCGCAGGTGGACGACTCCACGCCCGAGATGCTCCACGTCGTGGAGGCGAGCAGTTTCCAGCTCGAGCTCACCGATGCCTTCCACCCGTGGATTGCGGTGATGCTGAACTTCTCCCCCGATCATCTGGACCGTCATCCGAGTGTCGAGGCGTATATGGAGGCGAAAGCGCGGATCTTCCAGAACCAGGAGTCAAACGATTGGGCGGTCGTCAACGCCGACGATCCGATCGTGCTCGAATTGGCGCGCCGGGGCCGCGCGTCAAAGCGACTGACGTCGCGGCGCAGCGCGCTCACCGAGGGCGTGTTCGTCGAAGGCGAGTGGATTGTGGAACGCCGCCGCCACGCGAACGAGCGGCTGGTTCCGATGAGCGCCGTGCACCTTATCGGGCCCCATCTCGTGGATGACGTGCTGGCCGCCGCGGCGGTTGGCGCCATCGTCGGGGCCGCACCGGGAGCGATGACGGCAGCGGTCGACGCGTTTTACGGCCTCGAGCACGCCATGGAGTTCGTGGGAAGCATCGACGGCGTCAGGTTCGTCAACGACTCGAAGGCGACCAATGTCGAATCGGCGCTGAGGTCAATTGAGAGTTTTCAGGGCGGCCTGGTTCCGATCATGGGCGGCCGCTTCAAGGGCGGCGATCTCGGTCTGTTGCGCGAGCCGCTTCGAAGTCGGGCCAGGGCGGTGATCGCCATCGGTGAGGCCCGACCGCTCTTGCGCCACACGCTGGCAGGAGCCGTGGAGGTCCGGGAGGCTTCGTCGCTCGATTCGGCAATCGACGAGGCGTTCGCGCTCGCGCGTCCAGACGGCGTGGTCCTTCTGGCTCCGGCTTGCGCGAGCCTTGACATGTTCAAGGACTACGCAGATCGCGGCAGACGATTCAAGGAGGAGGTGGCGCGGCTGGCCCGCGCGGAAACGCGGTAGAGGCGGCCCCGATAGCGCCTCCAATTCGAGTGGATGTGAACGGCGAGCAGTCGTCAGTCGGTTTTCTGCGGTGAAGGGCTGGCTGCTGGGAACGCAGGCTGCCCCAGCCTGCGAAGTTAGTGCCTTCGCCCGAGGCCGACTGATGACTGCTGGCCGCTCACGAGATCGTAGTCCGGCTGCCCCGGGATTGACCGAGCTGGTTTCCGGTGCCGGGCAGTATTTCGGGTGAAGTGCTGAAGAGCTTTAGGTCGGGCTAAGGGCTTGAGCCCAAAGCCCTGGAGACCATCTTGGCGCGCAAACTCAAATCGGATCGGGTGCTTTTCACCGCCACGGTTCTGCTCGTGGGTCTGAGCATTGTGATGGTGTACAGCGCCTCCGCCCTGGTGGCCCTGGAGCGAACCGGCCGGCCTTCGCTGTTCCTTGTCAAGCAGGGTCTGTGGGCAGCCCTTGGAATGGCCGTGCTCGGCATCGTGATGCGGATGGACTACCGAAACTACAAAGCGCCTGTGTTCCTCTGGTCGTCACTGGCTTTTGTGGCGCTCGGGCTCGTCCTCGTACTGTTCAGCCCGCCGGTCAACAATGCCAGACGCTGGTTCGCCATCGGCGGGCTGGGGATCCAGCCGTCCGAGCTTGCGAAACTCTGCGCCATATTCTTCATCGCGGCCCTGCTCGAGCGGCGGATGCACCGCATCAACGAAATGGGGTACGCGCTCATTCCGATTGTGCTGCTCGTGCTCGGTCTGGTTGGCCTGATTCTGCTCGAGCCGGACTTCGGCACGTCGATGTCGCTGGCGCTCATTGCCGGCGTCATGGTGTTTGCAGCCGGACTCGACTACATCTACATCACCGGTGCGATCCTGGTGCTGGTCCCGACGGTTGCCATTCTCATCATGGGCGCGTCGTATCGGCGTAGGCGACTGTTCACGTTCTTGAA
Source organism: uncultured Acidobacteriota bacterium (assembly GCA_963725105.1). Lineage (GTDB taxonomy): Bacteria > Acidobacteriota > Vicinamibacteria > Vicinamibacterales > CAVVIG01 > CAVRXZ01. The sequence goes on along the minus strand of CAVRXZ010000032.1, from coordinate 158,907 downwards.
CCCCTGGGAAGATCCGCTTGGTGATGGGTTTCAGGTCATTCAGTCCCTGATTGCCGTCGGCACCGGCGGTGTATTCGGGAAAGGCGTGATGAACGGCGTCCAGAAGCTCTTCTTTCTTCCAGAACCGCACACCGACTTCATCTATTCCGTCATTTCCGAGGAACTCGGACTGATCGGTGCGACGGCTGTTCTGATCTGCTTTTGCGTGATCACCTGGCGCGGATATCGCGTCGCGATGCGGGCGCCGGATCGATTCGGAGCGTTCCTGGCCCTCGGCCTGACGACGATGATCGCGGTTCAGGCGTTCATCAACATCAGTGTGGTCCTGGGCCTGATGCCGACCAAGGGCATTCCGCTGCCGTTTGTAAGCGCCGGCGGTTCGTCGCTGCTGATCAATCTGCTCGGGATGGGGGTGCTGCTCAACGTGTCGCAGCATGTGACTGAGGCATGAATTCAGCAGCCGGGAGCGATGCTCGTGACGAGCGCAGTCGGAGCCGGCAGGGCGTCGGGCGATGCCCTGCGCGTCGTGATCGCTGGTGGTGGCACCGGCGGCCACCTGTTTCCAGGCATCGCCGTGGCGCGCGAAATTCGCAGGCGCCGGCCGGACGCCGAGATCGTGTTCGCTGGAACAGCTCAGGGGATCGAGGCTCGGGTCCTGCCCCTCGAAGGGTACGCACTCGACCTTGTGCGCATCGGGGGCGTCAAGGGCAAGTCGCTGATGGCACGAGCGCGCGGAGTCTCGCTGGTGCCATTTGGGTTGGTCGACGCGTGGCGAATCGTCTCGGACCGACGCCCTCATCTGGTGATTGGCGTTGGGGGATACAGTGCGGGCCCGGTCGTGCTCGTGGCCGCGCTACGGGGAATTCCCACGATGCTGCTCGAGCAAAACGCAGTGCCTGGTCTCACGAATCGGCTCCTGGCACCCTTCGTGCGCGCGGCAGCGGTGTCCTTTGAGACGACGGTTCAGTTCTTTCGTGCCAAGGCCTTTGTCAGCGGCAATCCGGTTCGGCCGGAATTCCTGACGATGGTGGCGAAGAACGCGCAGCAGGACACGTCCGGGACAAGGCTTCTTGTGTTTGGCGGTTCTCAGGGTGCGCACGCGATCAACCTGGCAATGATCGACGCGGCCAGAGAGTTGGTGGACCGCGTTCCAGGGTTACGGCTGACACATCAGACTGGGGTCCGTGACCTGGATCTTGTTCAGGCGGCGTACCGCACGGTGGGGTTGAACGCTGACGTGGCGCCCTTCTTCGACGATCTGGCGCTGCGCCTCGTGGAATCTGATCTGGTCGTGTGCCGGGCCGGGGCGACCACGCTGGCGGAGATCACGGCGGCCGGCAAGCCGGCGATTCTGATTCCGTTGCCGACGGCGACCGATGACCATCAGCGAAAGAACGCCGAGGGGCTGGCGGCCGCCGGTGCCGCCAGCGTGTTGATTCAGTCCGAGATGACGGGCCATGAACTCGCTGATCGGGTCGCTCGGCTCGTGGCGGACGACGGTGCACGGAAGCGGATGTCGGTGGCGGCTCGCGCGATGGGGCGTCCGGATGCCGCCGCCGCGATCGTGGATCGGGCGCTCGAGCTTGTCGGGGCGCGATGAACGGCGCGGGGTTTCGGGTTCGGGGTTCGGGGTTCGGGGTTCGGAGACCGGCTTGTTAGGCAGAACGCGCCGCGTGCACTTCGTCGGGATCGGCGGGATTGGCATGAGTGGCATCGCGGAGCTGCTGGCCAATCTGGGGTACGTGGTCAGCGGTTCTGACGAGCGGCGGACGCCGCTGACCGACCGGCTGGCGGTGCTGGGCATCCGGATCGCGTACGAACACGATCCCGCGGCGGTGGCTGACGCGGACGTCGTGGTGGTGTCGTCGGCGGTGCGGTCGACGAACGACGAAGTGCGCGAAGCCGTCCGCCGTCACATCCCGGTCATCCCGCGAGCCGAGATGCTGGCGGAGCTCATGCGGCTGCGTTTCAGCATCGCCGTCGCAGGGGCACATGGGAAGACGACGACGACTTCGATGATTGCCTTGATGCTGGAGCGGGCTGGTCTGGACCCGACGGCGGTGATTGGCGGAAAGCTGAGCGCGTTCGGCGGCAGCGCGCGGCTCGGCCGCGGTGAGCTCATGGTGGCAGAGGCCGACGAAAGCGACCGGTCGTTCCTGAAGCTGTTTCCGACGATTGCAGTCGTGACGAACATCGACCACGAACATCTCGAAAACTACGGCAGCATTGGCGAGCTCCAGCAGGCATTCGTGGACTTCGCCAACAAGGTGCCCTTTTACGGAAGCGTGATCGCGTGCGCGGACGATCCATATCTCGCGGAGATCCTTCCCAACATGACCCGTCGCGTCGTCACATACGGACTGACAGCGCCACGGAGCGAGATTGCGGCGACCGACGTGAATCAGGGCACGCTGAGCGTCGAGGCGCTCGTCTCCAAGCGTGGAGCAGACACTGACGTGTCGACACCGCTGGGCCGGCTGTCGCTGGAAGTGCCGGGCCGCCACAACCTTCAGAACGCCCTTGCCGCCGTCGCGGTCGGTCTCGAGCTCGGACTGCCCTTCGAGCGAATCGCGGCAGGACTGGGCGCCTTCCGTGGCGTCGAACGTCGATTTGAGGTTCGCGGCGAGCCAGGTGGCGTGCTTGTGATCAACGACTACGGCCATCACCCGACGGAAATCGCGGCGGTCCTGGAAGCGGCCTGTGCTTTCAAGCGCCGGATCATCGTGGCGTTCCAGCCTCATCGTTTCACGCGCACGGCCGCACTGATGGATGCCTTCGGCCCGGCCTTGGCTGCGGCGGATCACATCGTGCTCACCGACATCTATCCAGCCGGCGAGGATCCGATTCCGGACGTCACGATCGAGAAGCTCGCAGCGACCATGCGCCGCACGCTGCATGTGCCGGTTGAAGTCGTACCGCTCGTCGAGGACGTGGTGCCGGCGTTGGTCCGCATTGCGCGCCCAGGCGATCTCGTCATCACCCTTGGCGCCGGATCGATCGGAGGCGTGGCTGAGCCGCTGATTGCCGCGCTGAGCGCGAGAACCGCCGCCCCGGGTGGCATCCGGGAGGCCGTGCAGTGAGCCCGATTGCAGTCGCCGCCGACAAACGTTTCAGGCGTGCTCACGTGAAGCCTGGGCGGGCCCGTCGGGGTTGGCGTGTGTGGGTGCGGCGCGCGTTGGTGCTTGGCGTGGTCGCGGGCGTCCTCTTCTTTGGCGCCCGTCATGTGGCGGCGATCGCGGCCCATGCGCATCTGCTGCGCGTCGATCACATCGTGGTGAAAGGGAACCAGCACCTGTCGAGCGCGGACGTCCTGGCTGCGCTCAGCGGCCTTCAGGACGAGAGCCTCATCTGGGCCAACCTGACCTCCTGGCGAAACCGTCTGCTTTCTTCGCCGTGGGTGCAGGAAGCTACGCTGCGGCGCGTCCTGCCTTCGACTGTCGAAGTCGTCGTCATCGAACGACAGCCCATTGGAATCGGCCGCATCGCCGGGCAGATGTATCTGGTCGACGATCGTGGCGTCATCATCGATGAATACGGTCCGCAGTATGCGCGATTCGATCTTCCCATCGTCGATGGGCTGACAGCAGTCGATGGTCCCGGGGCGGCTGGCGACGCACTGCGAGCGGGGCTCGCCTCCCGTGTGATTGCAGCTCTGGCGCCGTATCCGGACATTTCACGACGAGTCTCCCAGATCGATGTGCACGACTCGCATAACGCCAAAGTGATTCTGAGCGGTGATTCTGCCGTGATTCAGCTTGGCGATCAGGAGTTCCTCGCTCGGCTTCGGTCGTACCTGGAACTCGCACCGGCGCTTCAGGAGCGTGTGCCCGAAATGGACTATGTGGATCTGCGGTTCGAAGGCCGCATCTATGTCCGCCCGGCCGAAAAGACCGCCAAGACGGTCCTGCCGTTGCTGAGCCGGATCAAGTAAGCGGAGGTTGAGTGGCGCGACGAGAACGATATCTGGTCGGATTGGACGTCGGCACCTCAAAGGTGACCGCCGTCGTCGGCGAGATGCTTGAGGGCGAAGGGCTGGATATCGTCGGGCTCGGCGTCGCGGAATCACGCGGCATCCGCCGGGGGATCGTCGTCAACCTCGAGGCTGCGGTCGAGACGATCAAGAGGGCGATCGACGAAGCCGAGTTGATGGCGGGCGTTGAAATCGATTCAGTGCATCTCGGGCTCTCTGGTCCGCACATCAAAGGCTTCAACAGCCGCGGCGTGATTGCGGTAGCCGGCAAGAACCGCGAAATCACCCGCGAAGATGTGCGGCGGGCGATTGACGCGGCAAAGGCGGTTTCGCTGCCGACCGGGCGCGAGATCCTGCACGTGCTGCCTCAGGACTTCGTGGTCGACGAGCAGGATGGCATCGGCGCACCGGTCGGGATGACCGGAGCTCGACTCGAAGTCAACGTGCATATCGTCACCGGAAGCCAGAGCTCGACACAGAACATCGTGGCGTGCGTCAACCGGGCAGGCGTGGCTGTCGCGGAAACTGTTGTCGAGCAGCTGGCCGCCAGCGAGGCGGTCTTGACTGAGGACGAGAAGGAGCTGGGCGTCGCCCTGGTCGACATCGGTGGGGGTAACGACAGACATTGCCATTTACGAGCGGGGCAGTCTGTGGCACACAGCGGTGATCGGCATTGGGGGCGACCACTTCACGAATGACATCGCGGTGGGACTTCGAACGCCGGTTCCGGACGCGGAAAAGATCAAACGGAAATGCGGATGCGCTCTGTCGGCGATGGTCGATGAGGACGACACGATGGAGGTTGCGAGCGTCGGCGGACGCAAGCCCCGCGTGATGGCTCGTCGCATCTTGTCTGAAATCCTTCAGCCTCGGGCGGAAGAGATCTTTCATCTGGTTTGGGACGAAATCCGGCACGCGGGTTACGAGAAGAGTCTGAATTCCGGAATCGTTCTGACTGGTGGAGGGTCCATTCTCGAGGGCATGCCGGAGATCGCCGAGCAGATCTTCGACCTGCCGATTCGTCGGGGATGCCCCGCCGGTGTGGGAGGGCTCGCGGACCATGTCAACAGCCCGACGTTTGCAACCGGTGTCGGGCTGGTGTTGTACGCCCATCGAAACTCCGCCGGCGACGCCGTCCGGGTGCCGGTCGGGGCGGGGGCAATCGGCCGAATGGCCGGGCGCCTTCGCGGTCTGTTCAAGGAATTCTTTTAAAGGAGCAATCGACCATGGGTGAACTGCACAAGGACCGCGATTCCGGCTCGCATCAAGAGGACAAGCGTCTGCGGTTGCAACTCGCCGAGGAGGAAAACGCGACGGCCCGAATCAAGGTGATTGGGGTGGGCGGCGGCGGGAGCAACGCCGTGAATCGAATGACCGGTTCGGGTTTGGAGGGCGTGGAGTTCATCGTGGCCAACACGGACCTCCAGGCCCTCAAGAGCAGCCGGGCGCCGGTCAAAGTGCAGATCGGTTCAAAATTGACGAAAGGTCTGGGCGCGGGGGCCGACCCCAACGTCGGGCGATCGGCGGCACTCGAGGACACCGAACAGATCATCCAGGTGCTCGACGGGGCGGACATGGTCTTTGTGACCACAGGGCTTGGCGGAGGGACGGGGACCGGCGCTGCGCCCGTCATCGCGAGCCTCGCCACTGAGCTGGGTGCCCTGACTATTGCCGTAGTGACCAAACCGTTCAAGTTCGAAGGACGAAAGCGACTCCTTCAGGCCGAGCGTGGACTCGATGCGCTGCGGGAATGCGTGGACACCATCATTACCATCCCGAACGACCGGTTGCTCAGCATCATCGACCGGACCACGCCGCTGACCGAAGCGTTCGCCACGGCCGACGACGTGCTGCGGCAGGCCATTCAAGGCATCTCGGACCTGATTCTCGTGCCCGGGTTGATCAACCTGGACTTCGCGGACGTCAAAGCCATCATGTCGGGCATGGGACTGGCCATGATGGGCACGGGTGTGGCGGAGGGCAACGAACGCGCAGTAGACGCGGCGAGACGCGCCATCTCGAGCCCTCTGCTCGAGGGTTCCTCTGTGAACGGGGCGCGCGGCGTGATCATCAACGTGACCGGAGGTCCCGACCTGTCCCTGATGGAAGTGAGCGAAGCCTCGTCGATCGTGCAGGAAGCCGCGCACGAAGATGCCAACATCATTTTCGGAGCTGTCGTCGATTCCACGCTGAAGGGAAAGGTGAAGATCACCGTCATCGCGACCGGCTTCGAACTTGCCGCCTCGTCCAGCGTCGGTACGCAGACCCCTGTGGACATGACCGAGTACGCCGACAACTCGAGACACAGGAGCGAGCCCCTTCTCGGGCCAGAGCCTGTTGATCGTCCGATGCTCAGGCGCTCGTCGTTCGCGCGTCGTTCTTCCGGCCTGGTCTCGAGCGGGATCGCCTCTGACGGTGCTGCCCCAGCGCGCCAGGCAGGCGATGAAGCCGCCCCCCGCCAGGGTGACGACGGCGGCGTGGGTTATGACGTGCCGGCGTTTCTACGTCGTCATGAGGTTTGAGTCTCCCTGTCCCCTGCACGTGTCTCCCCGATGCCGATGGTAGACTAGAAAGATCCACGGCACGCGCGAACGCCGACGCCTGAGCAGCAGCCATCTGACCGGTGTCCGGGCTGGTCTGGCGCATCCCTCATCGGGCGGCCACGGATTGTCAGTTGCCAACCATGAAATCTTGGGAGCAGCGGGAACGCGCACGCGACATCCTTTCCAAAGAGGTGGGCTACACACGGAAGCCTTACGGCGATCGCGTTCGTGTCGCCCTGGCATTTCCCAATACTTACTGGGTGGGAATGTCGAACCTCGGCTTTCAGACGGTTTACCGGTTGTTCAATGCCCTCGATCACGTCCTTTGCGAACGGGTTTTTCTTCCGCCCAAGCAGGAGCTTGCGCAGTTCATTGCGTCACGCACGCCACTGCTGACTCTGGAGTCACAAACACCGGTGGCGGACTTCGACGTCTTTGCCTTTTCCGTCTCCTTCGAGTGGGACTACGTCAACGTTCTGACCCTCCTCCGGCTGGCGGGGATTCCCCGATATGCCGCTGAGCGTGGGCCCAAACACCCGCTCGTCGTGATTGGCGGCGCTGTCACATTCGTCAACCCTGAGCCGCTCGCTCCATTTGCCGACGTCGTCGCCGCGGGAGAAGGCGAGGTACTGGTTCCCGCATTCGACCGGGTGTTCCGAGAAGCCACCGCTCGGGCAGACCTGCTGCGGCAGCTTGCGGTCGAGCGCGGGTTTTATGTGCCAGCTCTTTACGAGCCGCAGTACGGCCCCGACGGCACAATCGCAAGCGTTGTGGCCTCATCCGGTGCGCCGCTGCCCGTTCGAAAGGCCGCGTTGAAAACGACCGAAGCAGTCGATCCGCCAGCGACGAGCATCTTCACACCCGACACGGAGTTCGGTGCGCGGTTTCTCGTCGAGGTCGTCCGTGGCTGTGCGAACCTGTGCCGCTTCTGCTGGGCCGGATACAACTATCTGCCCGTGCGCGCGTTTCCGACAGAGCGTATTCTCGAGCTCGCATCGGCCGCACGACCCTACGCGTCCAAGGTCGGTCTCGTCTCGATCGCGTTGTGCGATCACCCGGACATCGAGCGCATCCTCGCGCGCCTCTTCGAAATGGGCTATTCCATCAGCCCTGCATCACTGCGTCTCGACGACCTGACGCCTTCCATCGTTCGCGTCCTGCACGACAGCGGCGAGCGGACGATCACGATTGCGCCAGAAACCGGCTCCGACCGTCTCCGCCGTGTGATCAACAAGACCGTAACGAACGACGAGATCCTGGATCGCGCCGACCTGATCTTTGCCAGTGGGATCGAAAACCTGAAGCTGTACTACATGATCGGCCTCCCCACCGAAACAGACGACGACCTCGTGGCAATTCGCGATCTGACCTTGCAGATGCGGGACCGGATGATCGCTCGCGGGCGATCGCGCGGTCATGTTGGCCGAATCGTCGGCAGTGTCAATCCGCTCGTCCCCAAGCCCGGGACGGCCTATCAGTGGCTACCGATGGAAGATCCGGCGGTGACCGAAAAGAAGATCAGGCGCCTCCGCGGTCTGATGGCGGACATCGACAACGTGTACTTCAACATCAAGTCCGAGCGGCATTCGTATTACCAGGCGCTCTTATCGCTTGGAGACCGCCGCGTGGCTCCTGTGATCGAAACGGCCGAGCGCAACGGCCAGAACTGGCGCGCGGCCGTGGCTGAGTGCGGCGTCGATGCAGATCGGTACATTTTCCGTGATCGCTCCGGAGACGCCTGGCTCCCCTGGGACATCATCGACGGCGGCATGAAGGCGTCCTTCTTTCATTCGGAGTTCGAAAAGGGGCTCCGGGAGGAATGGACCCTCCCTCCCAAGCGCCAGCTCGAGAACGCGCGCCTGCTTCCGGTCCTGCAGTAGTCACGTCAGCTTGCCAGCGCGGCCCGTTCCTCGTATTGCTGGTACGCTTCAAGAATGATTTCCCGCACTTTGTTCTGAGCCGTGGCATCCGCGATCGGTCTGAGCAAGGCGAAGCTGCGCCGCTCGCCATTGACGTTGTATTGACGGGCCGGAAACGTGACGTTGTATCCACCGCCGCCCCCGCGGCGCTCCCAGATTGAAAAGCCAATCAGTTTCAGACCGTCGAGCGGTCCTTCGGAGAAGTGCAGCTCGGCGTCGGCGACTTTGCCCGGCGGATTTCCCTTGTCGTTCGGCGTAATCTTGACAGTCACGGCATGCTCCTTAGGTGTGGATCGTGGATCCGGGTGGCCTGCGTCGGGCCACGTTCTCGCGCTTATCGCGCGCCTATCCGGGTATCAAAGGCGATGCCGGGGGGCTTCGGCAGCTGCGTGGGCTAAAGGCGCTGAGCCTGCGGGGCTTGTCCGGCCCCGATCGGCCGGACAACCGGTTTGCACGTGCAGGTCCTCGAGATGGCAACTGGTGTTGCGCTAGTCTCCGACGATCATGACCTGTGCGAGCGCCAAGTTTTTCGAGTGCGTGATGGTCAGCAGGGACGATCGTCCGCCGACGGCGACAAACCGACGTTCGGCGCCGCCGTGAAAATTCAGTTGCGGTGGTCCATAACGGCGGATGACTTCGATATCGCGCCAGAGGACGCCGTGTGAGCGGCCTGTGCCGAGCGCCTTCATTGCCGCTTCTTTCGCGGCGAATCGGCCGGCGAAGTGGACGGCGGGCACACGGCGGCGGGTGCAATACGCGATCTCCACACCGGTAAAGATTCGAGTCAGAAATCGGTCCCCGTATCGCGCGATGGTTGCGGCAATCCGGTCGATCTCGGTGGCGTCCAGGCCAAGGCCGACAATATTCGACATAGAAAAATGATACTGCCACGTCCGCATCAAGCGTTCGGCTGGACTGAACAGCAGCCCTGGCCGAGCCTCGTCTGTCGAGCGCTCGAACCATACGCCCGGCATGCGTTCACCACGAGATCCTGGCGACTCGGAGACGCCAGCCGTGCCTCGGACGCCGACGCCTGGAACGAGGTTGCTGACGCGATGGCCGTCGATTCGAGTCACCTCCTGCGCGCGCACCAGGTTCACGGCACGGCCGTCGTCACAAAACGCCGCGGCCGTCACGCCGAAGGTCCTCCGGACGCCGACATCATTGTCGCGAGCGATTCAGACGTGGCCCTTGCCGTCCAGGTTGCGGACTGCGTCCCGCTGCTGATGGCCGACATGCAATCGGGAGCAGTCGCCGCCGCGCATGCGGGATGGCGGGGCCTCGCGCTGAACGTTCCGTCGACTGCGGTCGCGGCGCTAACCGAGGTGAGCGGCGGCCAGCCTTCCGATCTGGTGGCGGCCATCGGGCCGTCGATTGGGTCCTGCTGTTACGAGGTTGGCGATGATGTGCGGCAGCGATTTGGCGCCGCAGGCTTTCGCGATGAGGACCTTCAGCGCTGGTTCAGGACGGGACCGGTCAGGTCGACCGACAACCCGTCGATCCTTCACCGTTCGACGGAACCGCGCCGCGGGCGCTGGTTCCTCGATATCTGGACGGCCGCCCGTGATCAACTGACAGCAGCGGGCGTGCAGCCCGATCGCATCTTGACCGCGCAGCTGTGCACCGCGAGCCACGCCGACGTGTTCTGCTCCTATCGGCGCGACGGCGCCGCTGCAGGCCGGCTCGCGGCCGTCATCCGCTCGCTCTAACTGTCACTCCCGTTGTCCATGGCCTCATTGGCCAGGCGATCCGCGTCGGGATTCTGCTCACGGCGCACGTGTTCGAACGTGACGCGGCCAATCTCATGGGCCAGCAGCCGTGCCCGGGCATGGAGGGGCTGAAGGCCGGGATGCTTGACTTTGTATCGCCCCAACATCTGCTGCACGAGCAGGAGCGAGTCGGACCGGACGTGGACAATGCGATGGTTGTGGTCGCGGGCCCATTCCAGTGCGGCCAGCAGGCCCCGGTACTCGGCGACATTGTTGGTCGCGACGCCGATAGCCTGGCCGAATTCGTCGACCAGTGTGCCGTCGACACGTTCGATGCGGACGCCGTAACCGGCCGGCCCGGGGTTGCCGCGGGCTCCGCCGTCGATATACGCAACGATTGAATCGGACACGAGTCGAATCCGGTCAGGGGATCAAGAAGCAGATGTCGCGGCCGTCATGACGAAGGCTGGCTCGCGACGTCGGCCATGCCCGCGGCCGCTTTCGGCACGAAGTACATGATGCGCTGGCAGCTGTCGCACTGGATGATTTCGACGTTGCGCCGAATCGTGTTGAAGACCTGCGGCCGCAGCCGAACGTGGCAGATGGCGCAGACGCCATCGCGTGCTTCGGCGACGGCCACGCCATTGCGGCGCCGTGCGACGAGTTCGAACATCTCGAGTACGTGGCGATCAAGTGCCGCGACAAGGGCGCCGCGTTCGCTGGCGATTCGCTCGAGCTCTTTGCTCAGCGCGCCATGCTCCGTGTTCATCGACCGGCGATCGGCGTCCACGCTCTTCTGTTCAACCGCGAGCGCCGCCTCAGCCCGTTTGACCGAGGCCGTCAGGTCGTCGGCCTCAATCATCCGCTCCAGCACCTTTTCTTCGAGAACGGTGACTTCCTTCTTCGCAATTTCGATCTCATGCTGCATCGTCTGGTATTCGCGATTGGTCTTGACCTCCATCAACTGATCGCGAAACTTGGACAAGCGGCCCTGCTGAACCGCCACTTCCTTTTCGATGTCGCGCCGCACCGTCTGGTTGTCCGCGAGTTGGCTCTTGGCGGCGGCAAGCGCGCTTCTGGCGGCTTCGAGGCGGTCCTCGAAGGCCTTTTCGCGCTCGGGCTCCTCGGCGAGCCGGCGCGAAGCCTCGTGTGCCGCTGAGTCGAGCTGCTGGAGCGCGATGACGCGTTCGAGATCGGCGTTCATAAAAACAAAAAAGCCCCGGTGCACAACGCACCGGGGCTCTGGCTGCCACTGCACAGTTCGGATTGTGCAAGGCAGCGTTCAGCGACGCTCGCCACTCCGCATCGTGCAGTCAACATGTTTGATCCGATCTGGTGGGCCCACCAGGATTCGAACCTGGAACAGGCCGGTTATGAGCCGGCGGCTCTAACCGTTGAGCTATGGGCCCGCAACAGTCTACGACGTTCGGCCTTCCAGGAACGCCCTGAGTTTCCGGCTTCGCGAGGGATGACGCAGCTTGCGCAGCGCCTTCGCCTCGATCTGACGGATGCGCTCGCGGGTCACCGCGAAGCTCTGACCCACTTCCTCGAGCGTGTGCTCGCTGCCATCGCCGACCCCGAAGCGCATCTTGATGACGCGTTCCTCGCGGGGAGTCAGCGTCTTCAGAACCGACTCGGTCTGTTCCTTGAGATTCAGGTTGATCACGGCCTCTGCCGGTGACACCACCTGCCGATCCTCGATGAAATCACCAAGATGCGAATCTTCTTCTTCCCCGATCGGAGTTTCGAGTGAGATTGGCTCCTGGGCGATCTTGAGCACCTTCCGAACCTTCGACACGGGAATGTCCATGCGCTTGGCGATTTCCTCCGACGTCGGCTCCCGTCCGAGCTCCTGCACGAGCGCCCGCGACGTGCGTATGAGCTTGTTGATCGTCTCGATCATGTGAACGGGGATTCGAATCGTGCGAGCCTGATCGGCGATGGCCCTGGTGATCGCCTGCCGAATCCACCACGTTGCATACGTGGAGAACTTGTATCCCCTCCGGTATTCGAACTTGTCGACCGCTTTCATCAGGCCGATGTTGCCTTCCTGAATCAAGTCGAGGAACTGCAGTCCGCGGTTGGTGTATTTCTTGGCGATCGAGACGACGAGCCGAAGATTGGCTTCGACGAGTTCCTTCTTCGCCTGCTCGGCCTGCCACTCGCCGCGGATGATGGTGTCGAGCGTGCGTTTGAGTTCGTCCGGCGCCTGCTCGAGCTCGTCGGTCATCGTCTTCAGCTTGAGCCGGGCGTCCTTGATCTGGCGCAGCGCATTCTTCCGGTCCTCTTCCTTGAGCCGCTGCTTGCGATTCTTGGGGTTCAACTGACGATTGAATGCTTCAATCTCGCGCTGAACCTTCTGGACCGTGTCGACCGCATCCTTCATGTCGTCGATCAGGCGACGCTTGATCGATTCTGTGAATTCGATTCGGCGGATGTAGTTGGACAGCTCGATGCGGGCCCGCATCGCGTCCCACCAGGCGTGGCGGAACTTGCGCTTGTCCCGCGTGGTCGACCCTCGGGACGTGTTGTAGAGCTTCTCGGTCAGCTTTTCCGAACCGGCACGCGCCTTCCGGACAGCGTCGATCTGCTTCTGCACCTGTCTCGAACGTTCTTGAATTCGTTCGTCGGTGATCTCCTCGTCGTTGAAGATGACGAGCTCTCGAATCGTGCGCTCCCCCGCGTGGAGCTGATCGCCCAGCTCGATCACCTTTCGGGCGATGAGCGGGGTGCGCGAAATCGACTTGATGACCGCCAGCTTTCCGCGTTCGATGCGTCGCGCAATCTCGACCTCGCCCTCGCGCGTGAGCAGCGGGACAGTGCCCATTTCACGCAGGTACATGCGGACCGGATCGTTCGTCTTGTCGAGGGCGCCCGGTGTGAGATCGAGCTCGAGCTCCTCGGCACCTTCGCCGGTCCGGTCGAGCGTCTTCTCGTCCCTCAGGTATTTCTGGTCCGAGTCGATGACTTCAATACCGGCGCTGCCGAACGTGTTGAAGAGGTCGTCCAGCTCGTCCGACGAGGTGATTTCAGACGGCAGCATCTCGTTGACTTCGTCGTACAGGAGATAGCCCTTCTCCTTGCCGATGCTGATGAGCTGCCGAACCTCGTCGTACTTTTCCTCAATCGACAGATGGGTATCCTCGGCCGCTCGTCCGGAGGGACCTCCGGACGGCCCGTGCCCCTCGTCGCGATCCCGCGAGGCCCGGTCCGAGTTCAGGTGAGTTCTTCGATCCGATGCAGGAGATTTTTCTTTCGATGCCACAGTTGGTCTATCTCTCGTCCATATTGACCGGCTCCCAGCTCCTGCAGCCGGTCGATTTCACGTTGAATGGCGGCTCGCTCGCGCTCACACCTGAGCCGTTGGATGGCCCGGGCGCAGTCGAGCGCCGAAGCCGGCGGTGTAGGTGTCGCGGCGATGCTGGTAACAATCTGGGCATTCACAGTACTTAGACGCTGAAGGAGCGCCGAGGGTGAGAACTCTCCGGGTTTTTGCAGACCTCGCGCCACTTCGAAGACTTCCCGACCCGACAACAGCTCGAAATCCTCGGCCTCCAGGCCCCCAAGGGCCTCAAACGCGTCGGCGGCATTATGGATCAGGGCCCAAATCAGGCCTTTTTCCGCCGATTTCATCTCCCCGAACGAGGGGAGCTCCCGGGCGGTCAGTGCTGGCCGCCGTCCGACAGCTGCCTTACGGATTTCCGTTCGAACGACCTCTTCTGTAATACGCGCCTTATGAGCGATTCGATCACCAAATTGATCCCGTGCCGCAGGATCTGGGACACGGGCTGCCACGGCAAGCATCTTGCCGAGAAACTCGCGGCGGCCCTCGTCATGCCCTAGGTCCGCGCCTGCGGCCGCCTGGTCGAGCAGGTATTCGAGATACGGCCTGGAGCTGCGCAGCTTCTGCCGGTAGGCCTCGGCCCCGTTTCGTCGAATGAACGTGTCGGGGTCCTGCCCCGGGTCCAGCACAACGACATTCACATCGAATCCCTCGGCGACGAGCAGATCGCAGGATCGGGCGGCCGCCCCCTGCCCGGCCGCATCGGGGTCGTAGCTCAGCACCACCTTCGTTGTGAAACGCCGGAGCAGCTGCGCCTGCGGCGATGTCAGGGCCGTGCCGCACGACGCCACGACCGGTGCCGCATCCGTCCGAAAAACCTGCGCAAAATCGAAATAGCCCTCGACCAGCACTGCGTACCCGAGCTGTCGGATGGCCGACTTGGTCAGATTGAGCCCGTACAGCGTCCGCCCTTTCGAATAGATGGGCGTCTCGGGCGAATTCAGGTACTTCGGAACCTGTTCGGCATCGAGCGCCCGTCCTCCGAACGCAATGACCGATCCCGTCTCACGGGAGATCGGCACCATCAGGCGGTTCCGGAACCGATCCACGATGTCGCCATTCTCGCGCTGGAGGACGAGGCCACTCTGCAGCAGCAGACCCTGCGAGTAGCCGGCATCGAGGAGTCGGCGGTTCAGCGCCAGCGGGCCGCTCGGCGCGTACCCCAAGCCAAGGCGTTCGATCGCGTTTGAATCAAGATCCCGGTCCGTGAGATGTCGGCGCGCCCGGGCGCCCGCCGGACCAGCGAGCTGGTCGCGGAAGTAGGCTGCAGCCGCTTCGTGAATCTTGAGAAGTCCCTCGCGTACGCTGCTGTCTCGTCTTGCGTCCTCCGAGCTCTCATCCTCGGGGATAGGCACGCCCAGCTTCTGCGAGAGCAGTCGCACGGCGTCCTGAAATCCCAGTTTCTCGTGCAGCTCGAGAAACTTGAACACGTCGCCCCCCGCGTGGCACCCGAAACAGTAGAAGAAGCCGCGTTCCGGATTCACGCTGAAAGACGGCGTCTTTTCAGAATGAAACGGACAGAGCCCTTTGTACGTCGTCCCCGCACGCTTGAGCGGGACAAACTCCTGAATCACCTGCACGATGTTGGCTTGCAGGCGCAGGTCGTCAATGAAACGCTGGGGGAACAGGCTCATGAATTCAGACAATGCACAATGCACAATGCACAATGCACAATGCATTCGACATTCCGCATTTCGTCAATCTTTTAACTCCACCACCGTCACTCCCCCTCCACCCTGTTCGGGCGGCGCAATGTTGAACCGTGCCACGAGCGGGTGCTGCTGCAGGAACCCAGACAGGGCGCGTTTCAGCTGACCCGTGCCGTAGCCGTGAATCACTCGAACGACACGCTGATCGCTCAGCAGCGATTCATCGAGAAACCGCTCGGCGCGAGCCAAAGCCTCGTCAACGGTGCAGCCAATCACGTTCAGATCGGAGAGGCCCGCGTCCCGCGGCTGGAGTTTCACGCTGACGTTCACGCGAGCCACAGACGGAGTGGCAATCCCGACCACGCGCAGGTCGCGTGTACTGGCGCGCATGCGTTTCCCGTGCACGTCGAGCTCGACCGTATCGTCGTGAATCGACGTCACGATGCCTTCGAGCCCCAGACCGCCAACAGCCACCCTGTCGCCCACCGCCGGGGGCCGCCCCGCCGGAGCCTCGGCTTCGGGTTCGTCAAGCGGGTCCAAGAATCGCCGCGCTGCTCGGTCGACCGCGATCCTGGCATCGTGTCGCAAGCCTCCGGATTCGCCGCTCGACACGGCACGGCTGTGTTCCTGAGCGATCATCGCGGCCTTCTCCTTTAGCTGAGCAATCACATCGTCGATTTCGCGGCGTGCCTCGCGAACTTTCGCGTCGACTTCCTCGTGAAGACGCTGCCGGAACGTCTCTTCTTTGTGCCGAAGCACATCCTCGCGCTGGCGCATGCGGAGTTCGTCGGCCTCGAGCGTCTGACGCTCCCGCGCGGCGAGCCGATGCTCGTGCTCGAGCTCGCGCATATCGCGATCGATCTTCGCGATGTGCTCGGCAAGCTGCGCTTCGCGTTCACTCAGGTTCTGCCGCGCCGCCGCAATCACAGAAGGATTGAGGCCGAGGCGCGCCGCCATTTCTAGCGCGAGGCTTCGCCCCGGCGAACCGTACACAAGCGCGTAGGTGGGTGTGAACGTTTCGGGGTTGAAGCCAAACGCCGCGCCTGCCACGCCGTCGGTGGTTGACGCGTACGTCTTGAGCGCATCGTAGTGGCTCGTTGCGATGACCGTCGCGCCTCTTCGGCGGAACTGATCGATGATGGCCACGCCAAGCGCGCCACCCTCCACAGGATCGGTACCCGAGCCCACCTCATCAAGGAGCAAAAGAGCCGGCACCACCAGATTGCGGTCCATCGAGGCTATGTTGGCGATTCGCGCTGAAAACGTGCTCAGGCTCGCATCGATCGACTGTTCATCGCCGATGTCTGCAAAGAACGAACGATACACGGGAAGCTTCGATCCGTCGGCAGCCGGAACATGCAGGCCCGACTGAGCCATCAAGGCGAGCAGCCCCGCTGTCTTCAGCGCGACCGTCTTGCCACCTGTGTTGGGTCCTGTGATCAGGAGGCAGGTTGCGGGCGGCACGACCTTGATCGTGACCGGAACCGGAGCCGTCGAGGAGGTGTCGGATCCTTTGCGGCCGAGCAGCGCAGCCACCTGCGGAATCAGCAGAGGGTGTCGGGCTGCCTGCAGCTCGAACGTGCCATCATTCGTCAGCGCCGGCTCGACACCGTCGAGATGTCTCGAAAAGCAGGCGCGCGCCTGGAGCACGTCAAGCTCAGTTGCGGCTTCGACGGTGCGCGACAGGTCGACCGGTCGACCGCGGAATGAGTTCGTCAGCGCGAGCAGGATGCGGCGTGTTTCTTCGATCTCCTGCTCTTCGAGTGCGACGATATCGTTGTTGATTTCGACGGTGCTCAGTGGTTCCAGAAATAGGCTCGCCCCGCTCGTCGACGTTCCGTGCACGATGCCGGGAATGGCGTTCCGGTGCTCCGACCGCACCACGAGCACGTAGCGGCCGTTGCGCTCGGTGACAACCTGCTCCTGCAGGTATTTCGCGGTCTCCTTGCCGCGCACGTACGACTCGAGCGTGCCCCTCAGCCGCGCGCGTTGCTTACGGAGGCGATCACGAATCAGTTTCAACTCGGTGCTCGCCTGATCGACGACGACACCCGACGGATCGATCTTCTCGCGAACCTGCGACGTTTCCCGCCTGAACGATGCGACGCTGGCGCTGGCCGCATCGAGCAACGGAAATGTGGCTGCCATGCGCCGGATTCCCGCGCGCGTGTCATCGACTGAATCAAGAAAGTCCGCCAGCGCCAGGAGTGCCTGCGGTTCCAGCATTCGCCCTTCGATGGCCAACGCGTCGAGCACTTGAGGCAGTTCGGCCGGCGCGCGGAGCGATATCGTCGCGTTCGACGTCAGGTACCGAACGGTCTCGGTCGTGGCACTCAGAAGCTCCGCCACCCTGGCTGGATCGGTCGAAGGCGACAGGCGGTTCAACCGCGCTTCGCCGAGCGGTGTCAAGGCAAAGCTCGCCAGCGCTTCGACGACGCGGTCGAATTCGAGAGCCCGTAGAGCTCCAGGCTGCATCTTGGAAAGATAAGAAGGATCCGCCCTGAGCAGGCGAAGGGATCCCGTTATTGTAACGTACGCGAAACCAACTACAAGTGGTTGATTAAACTTGCAATGTTCGCGGCCCCGAAGCCGTTGTCGATGTTCACCACCGCCACTCCCGCGGAGCAACTGTTCAGCATGCCCAACAGGGCCGCCACACCTCCAAAGCTGGCCCCGTAGCCCACGCTCGTCGGCACCGCCACCACAGGCACGCTAACCAGACCGGCGACGACGCTCGGAAGGGCGCCTTCCATGCCCGCCACAACGATGAGAACGCGGGCGGATGTCAGACGTTTGTGCTCGCCTAGCAGCCGGTGAATGCCGGCGACGCCGACGTCGTACAACCGGTCAACCTGGTTGCCCATGCAGGTGGCCGTGCATGCCGCTTCCTCGGCGACCGGCAGATCCGATGTGCCGGCCGCAACGACCATGATTGTTCCTTTACCGGGCAGGATGTCGCCGTGCGGCCGCGCGATGAGGCGCGCGTCGGCGTAATAGACCGCGTCGGGGACGGCCGCGCGCACTGCGTCATAGGCAGCTTTACTTGCCCGCGTGACCAGGAGCGAAGAACGGCGGCTGACAATTTCGTCGGCGATGGCCGCGATCTGGGCGGGCGTCTTGCCGAGACCCAGGACGACCTCGGGAAACCCCTGGCGGGTGGTGCGATGGTGATCGACGCGGGCAAATCCGAGATCCGCGAACGGCTGCGCCCGTAGCATCTCCAGGATGTGCTCGTGCGCGCTCAAGGCGTCGATCTCGCCCCGCGCGACTGCCTGGATGAGCCGCTGAAGTTCGACTGGATTCACGTCGTCTGGCTCGACAGTTTGTTGACGATGCTGGGGACCATCGGTAATATAAACGATTGTGCCGTCGGAGTTTCCGGAGCCACAGCTCGAAATCCCTTTCGTGCTGGACGCGGTCACGACGCGCTGAACGATGACGACCGCTGAAACCCTGACGCTCGCCACCTACTTCTTCGTCCTGATTATCCTCGCGATCTACGGCTGGCACCGGTACTACCTGGTGTATCTGTATATGAAGAACCGCGACAAGGAGCCGAAAGCGGGCTCACTGCCGCAGCCGCTGCCGGTCGTGACGATTCAGCTTCCGCTGTACAACGAGATGTATGTCGCGGATCGCTTGATCGATGCCGTGTGCCGAATCGAATACCCGCGCGAGTTGCTCGAAATTCAGGTCCTTGACGACTCGATCGACGAGACGCGCAGCGTGGCCGAACTCGCGGTGCGGAGGTGGGCGGCTGAGGGGCTCGACATCAAGTACTACCACCGCATGGATCGGCAGGGCTTCAAGGCCGGGGCGCTCGAGGCCGGGCTGAAAGCGGCGAGGGGAGAATTGATCGGTATTTTCGACGCTGACTTCATCCCGACGTCGGACTTCCTGAATCGCCTGCTGCCGCATTTCGCCGACCCTCGCGTTGGCATGGTGCAGGCGCGCTGGGGCCACATCAATCGCGATTACTCGCTGCTCACGAAGATCCAGGCCATCCTGCTCGACGGACATTTCGTGCTGGAACACGGCGGCCGCAATCGAGGCGGGCGATTCTTCAATTTCAACGGTACCGCCGGCGTATGGCGGCGGCAGGCGATAGACGAGGCGGGCGGCTGGCAGCACGATACGCTGACCGAGGATCTTGATTTGAGCTACCGGGCACAGATGTGCGGGTGGCGATTCGTGTTCGTCTCAGATCTCATTGCGCCTGCTGAAGTGCCGGTGGAGATGAACGCCTTCAAGTCGCAGCAGCATCGATGGGCCAAGGGGTCCATCCAGACGTGCCGAAAGCTGCTGCCGCGCATTCTGCAGTCGGACCTGCCGCTCGGCATCAAGATTGAAGCCTTCTTTCACCTGACGGCGAACTTCAACTACCCGTTGATGTGCGTGTTGTCGATCCTCATCTTCCCGTCCATGGTGATCCGCTACAACATGGGCTGGTACGAGATGCTGCTCATCGACGTCCCGCTGTTTTTCGCAGCCACGTTCTCCTTCTGCAATTTCTATCTGGTGTGTCAGCGGGAGATTCACAAAGACTGGCTGGCCCGGCTGCGCTACGTGCCTTTCCTGATGTCGGTCGGCATCGGTTTGTCGATTAACAATACACGCGCGGTGTTCGAGGCGCTCTTCAACAAACCGACCGAATTCGCACGGACACCAAAATATCGCATCGAAGGCGATTCCGACGAATGGATGGGCAAGAAGTACCGGCAGTCGGTTTCTGTGCAGCCGCTCGTCGAACTGGCACTTGGTCTCTACTTCACTGCCACCGTGTTCTACGCGCTCGCCAATCAGATCTACGGCACGCTGCCGTTTCTGGTCCTGTTTCAAGTGGGTTTCCTCTACACGGGTCTGATGTCCGTCGTGCAGCAGTACGCCGGGGCTCCCGTGGTGCTGAGCACCCAGGTGGCGAGTGGCAAATAAGGCGCGGGTCGCCATCATTCGGGTTGCCCCCGACACCGTCCTTTCAGATATTGATCGCCTCGTTGAACTGGGCGGCGTCTCGAGCGCGCTGGCTTCGCACAAGACGACCATTCTCAAGGACAACATTTCCTGGCATTTTCCGTTTCCGGCCGCCAACACGACGCCGTGGCAGCTCGAAGGAACCATCCTGGCCCTGACCAGGCGCGGGTTCACCGATCAGGTGTGCGTCCAGAACAAGACGGTCGTCACCAACGCGTTCAAGGGTGAGGATCTCAATCACTACGTCCCGATCTTCAAGCGCTACGACGTCCCCGTGCTCTACAACTTCAGGGATGGCGACATGGCCTGGGTGCCGTACAACCCCAAGGCACGAATGCGCGCACTCGCACGGGTCTTCCCCGAAGGCATTCGCATCCCCGACTACTTCTTCGGCAAGAACATCGTCCATTTGCCGACAACCAAGTGCCACATCTATACGACGACAACCGGCGCGATGAAGAACGCGTTCGGCGGGCTGCTCAATACGAGACGCCACTACACCCATTCGTGGATCCACGAGACGCTGGTCGACTTGCTGGCTATTCAGAAGGAAATCCATTCGGGACTGTTCGCGATCATGGACGGGACGACGGCCGGCAACGGACCCGGTCCACGGACCATGTATCCGGTTGTCAAGAACGTGATGCTCGCCTCCGCGGATCAGGTCGCCATTGATGCGGTCGCGGCGCGGCTGATGGGATTCGATCCGCTTTCGATCGGGTATATCCGGATGGCGCATGAGGATCGCCTCGGCGTCGGAGACCCTCGCGAGATCGATGTCGTCGGCGATGCCGATGCGGCAAAGGAGAACTGGCACTTCCAGGTCGGCAAGAACCTGGTTCGGCGCGTTGGCGGCGATCTGATTTGGTTCGGCCCGCTCAAGTCGTTTCAACGGCTGTTCTTCCACACGCCGCTGGTGCACGGGTTCGTTCTGGCGAGCGAGGTCTACCACGACCTGTGCCGGTGGCCGATGCTTGATCGTCGCGTGTTCGAACAGTGGTGCGAAGGCACGGCATGGGGCCAGCTCTTCCTGCGGTACGCGCAGATGGGCCCTCAGGGTCTGCCGGTCCCCACGCCCACGCTGCCGGTTGCCGAAAGCACGCGGGTTCACTAGCATGGCTCAGGGCATGACCACCGAGGCGAAAGCGAAAGCGGGCCTGGAAGACACGGTCGCAACAACGTCCGCGATCTGCTATCTCGACGGCGATCGCGGTGTGCTGGCGTACTGTGGCTACGACATCCACGATCTGGCCCGGCATGCGACGTTCGAGGAAGTCTGCCACCTCCTGTGGCACCGACGTTTGCCGACGAGGGCCGAACTGGGCGACCTGCAGGCGCAGCTCGTGGCTGCGCGGCCGTTACCCGAAGCGATTGTCCGCCTCTTGCGGATCCTGCCGCCTGGCGACAGCATGGACGCGCTTCGCACGATCACTTCAGCGCTGAGCCATTACGATCCCGACGCGGGGGACCATTCTCCGCAGGCCAACTACCGCAAAGCCGTTCGACTGACGGCCCAAGTCGGTTCGATCGTGGCGACGCTGGGGCGGATCAACGCGTACACCGGCCCGATTCAGCCGGATCCGGTCCTCGGTCACGCCGCGAACTTTCTCTACATGCTGACCGGAGAGCGCCCCAGCGGGCTGGCAACCCGCGCCTTCGATGTTGCCCTCGTGCTGCATGCGGATCACGAGCTCAACGCGTCGACGTTTGCCGCCCGCGTTGCGGCGGCGACGCTGACTGACATTCATTCCTCAATCGTCGGCGCTATCGGCGCACTCAAGGGACCGCTTCACGGCGGCGCCAATGCCGACGTCATGCGGATGCTCCTGGATATCGGGGCCGACGCGCCGCTCGAGAGAGCCGAAGAAGTCATCAAGGCCAAGCTGGCGAGGAAAGAGAAGATTCCGGGGTTCGGCCACCGTGTCTACCATACCGAGGATCCGAGAGCGACGCACCTGCGACAGATGTCGCGCGACCTGGGCCTGCGAGCCGGGCAGCCAGCCTGGTTCGAGATGTCTCAGCGTATTGAGGCGCTCATGAAGGCTGAGAAGAAGCTGAACGCGAACGTCGACTTCTATTCCGCGACGACGTATCACGCGCTCGGCATCCCGATCGATCTCTTCACGCCGATTTTTTCCGTCAGCCGCATCTCGGGCTGGACGGCGCACGTGCTCGAGCAGTACGCAAACAACCGCTTGATTCGTCCGCGAGCGGATTACATCGGTCCTGAATACCCGCAGCGATACAAGCCACTCGAAGACAGATAACAGGCAAAGTCACAAGTGGAAAGTTGAACGTGGAAAGTTGTTCGTTCCAGTTGAAGTCATCCCGCAGTGGACCCACGACACATCCGAAATTTCTCAGTCATCGCGCACATCGATCACGGCAAGTCGACGCTCGCTGATCGCTTTCTCGAGCTGACCGGCGCCCTGCAGGCCCGCGAGATGGAGGCGCAGGTGCTCGATGCCATGGATCTCGAGCGCGAGCGCGGCATCACAATCAAGGCGCATCCCGTTCGTCTGAACTACACCGCTCGATCTGGCGAGTCGTACGTGCTGAATCTCATCGACACTCCGGGCCACGTCGATTTCTCGTACGAGGTGACGAGGTCGCTGGCCGCGTGTGAAGGCGCGCTGCTCCTCGTCGATGCGTCGCAGGGCGTTGAAGCGCAGACGCTCGCCAATGCGTATCTGGCGGTCGAAGACAACCTGGAGATCATCCCGGTCATCAACAAGATCGATCTGCCCGGAGCGCAGCCGGAGGAAGCTAGACGCCAGATCGAGGACATCATCGGACTCGACGGCTCGGGCGCTCTGCTTGCCAGCGCCAAGCAGGGCACTGGCGTGCCCGAGATTCTCGAAGCCATCGTCACCCGGCTGCCCGCTCCGAAGGGCAACCCTGAGGCGCCGCTGAAGGCGCTGATTTTCGATTCCTGGTACGACCCGTACCGCGGCGTCGTCATTGTCGTTCGCGTGATCGACGGCGTGTTGAGGTCGGGTATGAAGATCCGGCTGATGGCGGAGGGCCAGGACTACGACGCCGAGCAGGTTGGAGCGTTTTCGCCCAAGCCGATCGTCCTGGACGAGCTGGGCGTCGGCGAAGTCGGCTTTCTCGTGGCCAATATCAAGAAGATCAGCGACGCGAAGATTGGCGACACCGTCACCGAGACGGCACGCCCCGCGTTCGAGCCGTTCCCTGGCTTCAAGGAATTGAAACCAATGGTCTTTGCCGGGCTGTATCCGGTCGAAGGCCATCAATACCCGGAGCTGCGCGATGCGCTCGAGAAGCTTCGGTTGAACGACGCCTCGTTCTTCTACGAGCCTGAAACGTCGGCTGCCCTCGGGTTCGGTTTCCGGTGCGGCTTTCTGGGTCTGCTCCACATGGAGATCGTGCAGGAACGCCTCGAGCGCGAGTTCGACATGGATCTCGTCACGACGGCACCCGGGGTGCTGTACCGTGTGACCACGACCGATGGCGAGGTCCACGAAATCGACAGTCCAGCCAAGCTTCCGGATGCGGGTCGGATCAAAATCATCGAGGAGCCGGTCATCACGGCCATGATCCTGACGCCGGCCGAACATGTCGGCGGCATTCTGCAGCTCTGTCAAGACAAGCGGGGCGTGCAGAAGACGCTCGAATACCTGACGTCCGATCGTGTGCTCATCACGTACGAGCTGCCATTCAACGAGGTCGTGCTGGACTTCTACGACCGGCTGAAGACGCTGTCACGCGGCTACGCGTCGCTCGATTATCATGTGACGGGATACTGGCCGTCGCCGCTCGTCAAGCTCGATATCCTGGTGAACGGCGACCCGGTGGATGCGCTGTCGATCATCGTCCACCGCGACATGGCGTACGAGCGCGGGCGCGCGCTCGCGTCGAAGATGCGGGAGCTGATTCCGCGCCAGATGTTCGAGGTGGCGATCCAGGCGGCGATCGGCGGCCGGATCATCGCGCGCGAATCGGTCAAGGCCCTGCGCAAGAATGTTCTTGCCAAGTGCTACGGCGGCGACATTTCGAGAAAGCGCAAGCTGCTCGAAAAGCAGAAGGAAGGCAAGAAGCGGATGAAACGGGTCGGCCGCGTGGAGATCCCTCAGGAGGCGTTTCTGGCCGTCCTGAAAATGGGCACAGAAACAGAATAATGGCCACGACACCGTTCAAGAAGTCCACGCTGCGCGAGTACTTCGAATCCATCGCCATAGCGGTGATTCTCGCACTCTTCATCCGCACGTTCATTGTGCAGGCCTTCAAGATCCCGACTGGCTCGATGGAGCAGAACCTGCTGATCGGTGATCACCTGCTGGTCAACAAGTTGGTCTTTGCGTCGACCGGCTCTCGACTCGAGCGGGCACTGCTGCCCATCGGCACGGTCAAGCGCGACGATGTGGTGGTGTTCAAGTATCCGGAAGAGCCCGATCGCGACTTCATCAAACGGGTCATCGGCCTGCCGGGCGAGACGGTCGAGGTCCGCGAGAAGAAGGTGTACATCAACGGCAACCCCCTCGACGAACCGTTCGTGCACTTTCTGCAGCCCGCCTCGTCGGCATCTGATCTGCACGAAGTCACGTCTTTCGATGTCCGAGAACGCTACGGGCCAGTCACCGTTCCCGCCGATCAATACTTCGTCATGGGTGACAACCGGGACAACTCGCAGGACAGCCGATACTGGGGTTTCCTGCCGAGGGACTACATCAAAGGCAGAGCGCTCGTCATCTACTGGTCCTACGAGGCAGAGCGGGGCGATGACGAGGAGGGGGGCGCCGGGGCGACGATTCGAGGCCTCGTGTCAGTGTTCGTTCACTTCTTCACGCGCACGCGATGGGACCGGATGCTGCACGTCATCAGGTAAGCCCCATTAGCCATCAGCCTTGGTGAGACTCGCTTAGCTCCCCTGGCCTGCGCGGCGCTCCGATGCGTCGCGATCGGCGTTGTCGCTGGCTGGTGCGTCCGATGTCTGACGCGGGCGATGGAGCAGAATCTTGTCGTCGTCGCGGCCTTCGCGCTCGCGCACGTATTCGAGCGTGCCCCGCAGCGTCTGAATCGTCGATTCGATTGACGTTTCAACCTCACGCCGCTTGAGCCGCAGCCCGTCGATATCGCGCTGGAGGTCATCGAGTCGCAGCTGGGCCTTCTCGACAAGCAGGTCAGCTCGGACTTCGGCCTCCCGGAGGATTCGCTTGGCCTCCTGTTCCGCGTGCTCCTTCAGCTCGTCAGCGAGCCGCTGCGCCGTCATGAGCGTGTTGCGCAGGTTGCGCTCGTGCTCCCGATGTTCGCTGAGTGCGGTTTCCATCCGCGCGAGATCCTGGCGGAGTCTGTCGGCTTCTCGCAGCGCCTGCTCGTAGTCATCCGACACGGCGGCGAGCAGGGAAGCGACTTCGACCTTGTCGAATCCGTTGAACGCGGTACGAAACTTCTGCTGGCGGAGGTCAAGGGGGCTGATGTTCATGTCAAATCCTCGTCGGCCATCGGTTCTGCCGCTGACCGGTGCGGTCGCAGGCTCTTTTCTGCCTGCTCTATCGGCGTCTTGGGGCTCGCGCGACAGGGTTGGGTCAAACATGCGTTCGACCCCCGAAAATGGCGCTGCCCACCCGGACCAGCGTCGCCCCTTCTTCGACGGCTACCTCGAAATCGAGACTCATGCCCATCGAAAGCTCCGCGAGCATCGACGGATCAGTGCCGCGGGCCAGCAGGCGGTCGCGGACCGATCGAAGCGCCCGGAAATGCGGGCGGGCGGCCTCGGCCTCGCCGACCGCCGGCGGCAGCAGCATCAAGCCCACCAGACGGGCTCGACGCCAGTGCCGGGCCGATTCGAAGATGGCCGGCAGCTCGGTCTCCCGCGCACCGTGCTTGGTCGGTTCCTGCGCGAGATCCACCTGCACAAGCAGCTCGAGCGGGTGGTTGACGCCGCTGGCAGCCCGATCGAGCGCTTCGCCGATGGCCACGTCGTCGACCGAATGAATCATGTCGAATCTGGCGCCAGCCTTGTTCGCCTTGTTCGACTGCAAATGCCCCACGAGGTGCCACCGAACGGGGAGATCCGCCGTGCGGTCCATCTTTCCCAGCGCTTCCTGCACCTTGTTCTCACCGAAGTCGACCTGACCGGCGTCGGCAGCCACCCGGACGTCGTCTTCGCCGAACGTCTTCGAGATGGCCACGAGCTTGATCGCGTCAGGATCCCGTCCGGCTCGACCAGCCGCCTGCGCGATTCGCTCGCGAACGGCGGCGAGCCGGACGCGGAGCGCGGCGGGATCGAGCATGCGTGGGGCGCTACTTCTTCAGCTGGGCGACAAGCGCTTTGGCGCTTGCAGCGTTCGGACCCTCCGGCGCGAGCTTGACGTAGGTTTCGAATTCCGTCGCCGCGCCCGTCAGGTTGCCCTCGTTGACGAGCGCCATGCCGAGTTGATAGTGGGCTTCGGCGTGGTTGGGATTCGCCTGAACCGCGCTTTCAAACGCCTTCTTGGCATCGGCAATCTTGCCGCCGTTCCAGAGAATGACGCCCTGGTTGAACAACGCGTCGGCATTTCCCCCGCCGCCCGCGCTGGTGGCCGACGCCGACAACTCCGTGGCTTTCGCGCTGGCCGTCGCGGCCAAATCAAACTTGCGCTGCGAATTGTAAACACCGGCGAGACCAGTATACGCATCGGCATAGTCGGCCTTCAGCTCGATGGCCTTCTTGTAATTCGTTTCTGCGTTGTCGTATTCCTTCTTCTGGTTGTAGATCGTTGCGATGTTCAGATAGCAGGGTGCACACGTGGGGTTCATCTCGGCGGCCTTCTGAAAGCCGGCGATCGCATCGTCGAGCCTGCCCGCTGCGTGCGCGGCACCCGCCTCTTCAAGGGTCTTGCGAAGCGCGGTTACTGCGGTCGGCTCCCCCGCGGCTGCGGCGCCGCTGGCCAGGACGAGCTTGACGGGAGTTGGTCTGGCTTGCGAGACCTGCACCACCTGAGACGCGGTGAGCTTGTCCTTGGTCGCCGTCACCTTGTAGCTGCCGGTCGACAGGCCAATCTGCGAGAACTCACCCTTCTTGTTGGACTTGCCCTCGATCTTCCGGCTTGTGGCTTCGTTTTCAATCACAACGGCAGCACCGTCGACGGGTTGACCCTTGTCGTCGGTGACCACGCCATTGAGCATGCTTTGAGCGGCGGCTGGCAACGCAAAGGCCAGCGCCGCCAACAACGTGCACGCCGCAAGCCCTGGGCGTCGACCCGAATGTCGGCGGACCATGACATCCTCCTCTTGACCGCTCTCTGACGGAGCGTACCGCGTAGTTTACCTCAGACTGAAAAGAACGCCTCGATACGGGACAGGTCGTGGACCGTGGGTGCGGGTGGCAGTGAGGCGACGAAACGCCCGCCGTACCCCTTGGTTCGCAGCCTCGGATCGAGGATGGCCAGCACGCCCCGGTCGCGCCGATGCCGGATCAACCGGCCCAACCCCTGCTGCAACGCGAGAATAGCCAGCGGAATCTGGTAGTCGTCGAACGGCGTGCCACCCTGGGCGCGGATGGCCTCGATCCGGGCTCCGGTGATTGGGTCGGAAGGAGACGCGAACGGCAGCTTATCAATGATGACGCAGCTCAACGCCTCACCCACCACGTCAACGCCCTGCCAGAAGCTGGATGTGGCCATCAGCACGGCATGCGGTGTTTCCCGGAACTGCCGCAAAAGCTGAGACCTCGGGACTGTCCCCTGGACAAAGATCGGGTAGTCGAGCGTCAGTTCGGCGATGGCCTGCACCTCGCGCAGCGTCGCATAGCTGGTGAACAGTACGAAAGCCCGACCTTGTGAGCGCTTCAGGATTTCCACCACTTCCCGGCCGGCCGCTGGCGCGAACTGGGGCGACCGCGGGTCGGGCATCCGCGGCGGCAGATACAGAATCGCCTGGCGAGAAAAGTCGAATTCCGAAGGCAGCTGAAGCTCCCGGGCGGTTGTGATGCCGAGCCGCCTGCGGATGTAGTCGAACCGGCCGTCGATCGCCAGGGTCGCCGACGTCAGCACTGTCGCCCGCATCCGGTCGAGCAGGAGCTCCCGGACGATTTTGGATACGTCGATGGGTGAGGCACGCAAGAACACACCGCGCCCGCGAAACTCAACGAAGTAGACGTAGTCTGAATCGTCTGCGCGCAGCAGGAACCGCAGCTCGTCTTTCAGCTCGCCCGCCCGCCGAACAAGAGCGGCCAGATCCTCGCTGTCCTGCGTGGCCTGTGCCTGCTCGTCATTTGC
Source organism: uncultured Acidobacteriota bacterium (assembly GCA_963725105.1). GTDB lineage: Bacteria > Acidobacteriota > Vicinamibacteria > Vicinamibacterales > CAVVIG01 > CAVRXZ01. Next base: position 130,581 of record CAVRXZ010000032.1, on the reverse strand, counting down.
ATGGCTCTGTAGAGCTGACGTCTTCCCAGCGTCTTCAAGCGCCAGCGTTGCTTCGAGAAAATCCAGCGCGCCTACAAGGTTGGCTGCGGAGTCGTACACGTCGCTGAGCGAGGTGGCGGTGGCCCGGACGCGCTCCTCTCTGGAGCTCCGGGTCGATCGAGAGCCCGGATCGTTCCGATGCGCGAACGAGACGTCCACAAAGAATGCCTCGGCTCTCTCGCGAAGGCCTTTGATTGCGCGTTCGAGTTCGGTACCGGCTCTTGTCTCGTGTGCCATCCAGTGTCGGGAGCAATCGTTCGACGTCGCGTGCGAGGTCCTCGAGCCGGTAGCTACTCACGCTGAGTCCGAAGTACTGAGTGGCGACATCCTCCAGCTGGTGCGCCTCGTCGATAATCGCGTGGCTGCACGCCGGGATCACCTCGCCGTACGCGTTCTGACGGACCGAGGCATCCGCACACAGCAGGTGGTGGTTCACAATGACGACGTCGGATTCGGCGGCGCGTTGCCGCATCCTCGTGACAAAGCACTCGTCATAGCGCGGACACTCTGCGCCAAGACAGGTTTCCGCAGCCGCCGACACATCCTTCCAGAACGCGAGATCCTCGGGTAGGTCTTCAAGCTCCGCCCGATCCCCGGTCTGCGTCCTGGCCGACCACTCGCGAATCATCGGGAGGAAGACCGGCGCGGCCGCCGACGCGTTGTGCTCCAGCTCATTCGACTGGTCGAGCCGGTGCAGGCACAGGTAGTTTGCGCGCCCCTTCATGTAGGTGGCCGTGAAGTTCACACCCAGGGCTTCACGAAGGGCCGGAACATCCTTGAAATAAATCTGCTCCTGAAGATTCTTGGTGCCGGTCGAGATGAGGACGCGTTGGCCGCTGAGCACGGCGGCGACGAGGTAGGCGAGCGTTTTTCCCGTTCCAGTTCCTGCTTCGACGAGGACGACACCGCCGTTTTCGAACGCGTCGGCGACGAGGGCGGCCATGTCGACCTGGCCCTGGCGGGGCTCGAATTCCGGCAGCGCCCGCGCGAGCGGGCCCCCGGGGGAGAACACGGCCGTTACGCGGTCGCGCAGAGGAGGCCGTGCGGCTATTCGGGGTACAGGGGAAATCTCCGGCACAGAACCTCGACCTCGGCACGGACCATGGACAGGGCGCGGTCGTCTTCCGGCGCGCGCAGGGCCCGCGTCATGAACTCGCCGATGAGTTCCATCTCGGGCTCCCGCATCCCGCGCGTCGTTACCGATGGCGTACCGACTCGAATACCGCTCGCGACGAGCGGTGGGTTCTGATCGAAGGGGATCACGTTCTTGTTCACCGTGATCGCGGCTTTGCCGAGAGCGGCCTCAGCCAGCTTGCCCGTGAGGCCCTGGGAGAACACGTCTACCAGCACAAGGTGGTTGTCGGTGCCCCCGCTGACCAGACGGAATCCGCCCGCAGCGAGAACGGACGCCAGCTTTCTGGCGTTGGCGACGATCTGCCGCTGATACTCCGCGAAGGATGGCTCCGCGGCTTCCTTGAAACAGACCGCCTTCGCCGCGATGATGTGAACGAGTGGTCCTCCCTGAAGGCCCGGGAACACGACCCGATCGAGCTCCTTCGCGAACGGCTGGCGGCAGATCACCATGCCCGCTCGCGGCCCGCGCAACGTCTTGTGTGTCGTGGTCGTCACAAAATCGGAATGCGGAACAGGGCTGGGATGAAGTCCCGTTGCCACGAGCCCGGCAATATGGGCCATGTCGGTCATCATGGCTGCGCCGACCCGGCGGGCTGCTGCGCTGAACCGCTGGAAGTCGATCACGCGCGGGTGTGCGCTCGCGCCTACGATAATCATCTTCGGCTTGTGTTCGTCTGCCAGGCGATCGACTTCGTCGTAATCGATTCGCTCGTCTTCCTTGCGGACCCCGTACGGCACGATGTGGTACAGGCGCCCTGAAAAGTTGAGCGGGTGGCCGTGCGTCAGGTGTCCGCCGTGCGACAGATTCATGCCGAGCACGGTGTCGCCAGGCTTGAGATGTGTGAAGCAGGCGGCCATGTTGGCCTGCGCGCCGGAGTGCGGCTGCACGTTGACGTGGTCGCCCCCGAAAATCGCTTTCGCTCGATCGATGGCGGCCTGCTCGATCACATCGACGAATTCGCAACCGCCGTAATAGCGGCGGCCCGGGTAGCCCTCTGCGTACTTGTTCGTGAACACCGAACCTGCCGCCTCGAGGATGGCCCGGCTGACGGAGTTCTCCGATGCAATCAGCTCCAGACCGGCATTCTGCCGGTGCAGCTCGTTCTTGATCGCAGTAGCAATAAGTGGATCGGCGTCCGCGAGCGAACGCCACATCGGCACGGTTTGTGTGGCCATTCTTATGTCACCATCCGGCCCGGGCGTCACGCGCGGGTCTTCGGTCTTTCCGCTTCGGCAATCTGATCGATTCGCCGTTGATGTCGTCCACCGTCGAAGTCCGTCTTGAGCCACAACGCCAGGATCTCGTCGGCCAGCGTGAACGCCACAATCCGTCCACCCATGGAGAGCACGTTGGCGTCGTTGTGCTGTCGGGACAGAACAGCCGTGAAGATATCGTTGCACAGGGCCGCGCGGATACCCGGAACTTTATTGGCCGCGATCTGCTCTCCCTGGCCACTCCCGCCGATGACGATGCCGCGGTCGGCTTGACCGGAGGCCACCGCGCGCCCGACAGCCAGACAGATGGGTGGATAGTCAACCGACTCTTCGCTATGGGTTCCGTGGTCGTCCACGGTGTGACCCAGCCGCTGAAGTGTCGCTTTCAGGTGCTCTTTCAACAGGAAGCCTGCGTGATCTGCGCCGATCGCTATCCGCACAGCGCGGTAATTGTACTATGTCGCTAACAGCACCTTGACCCTGAACCACTAAACTCTGGATTCACTCATTCATGCTTCCAACCGTCGTCGTCTCGCCGCGGGGAGAGGAACGCGTGCGCCGAGGCCATCCGTGGGTGTATCGCGCCGACGTGGTTGAGGTCCGCGCGGAGGGTGGCGATGCCGTGCTGGTTCGCAGCGCGCGCGGGCGGGCGCTCGGCACCGCCTTTTACAGCAGCCGCTCGCAAATTGCTCTGCGATGGCTGACTCGCGATCCGATCCAATCTGCCAGTGGCGTAGACGATCTGGTGCGGCAGCGCATTGAGGCCGCCATCCGTTTCCGGGAGTCTCTTGACATCGACGCCACGGCGTACCGACTCGTGCACGCTGAGGCGGACCAGCTCCCTGGCTTGATCGCCGATCGCTACGGCGACTTCGTTGTGGTGCAGGCCCTATCCCAGGGGATCGACCGACGCTTATCTATGGTCGTCGACGCCCTCCGAGGTCTGCTCAATCCACATGGTATTCTCGCCCGCAATGACCCGAAAGCGCGAGCGCTCGAGGGACTCGATCAACGTGTGGATGTGCTCCACGGACAGATACCGGAGGCCATCGACGTCCGTGAGCAGGACATCGTCTATCGGGTGGATGTGCAGGGAGGCCAGAAGACGGGCTTGTTCCTGGATCAGCGGGAGAATCGCGCCGCCGCCCGGCAGTATGCCAGAGGCCGACTGCTCGATTGCTTCAGTTACGACGGCGGCTTTTCGCTGGCGCTCGCCGGCCGATGCCGTGAGGCGATTGCCTTCGACGTGGCGGAAACGGCTGTCGAACGTCTACGCATCAACGCATCTCGCAACCAGCTCAGCATTGACGCACGTGTCGGCAATGTCTTCGACGAACTCCGCGGCCTCGATCGCCTTCACGAGCGATTCGATACGATCGTCCTGGACCCGCCCGCCTTCGCAAAGACAAAGTCGGCGGTGGCCAAGGCGTCGGCCGGCTACAAGGAGATCAATCTTCGGGCGCTAAAGCTGCTGAACCCCGGTGGCACATTGGTCACGTGCAGCTGCTCGTATCACGTCAGCGAAGCGATGTTCGCCGAGATCGTGTATGAGGCCGCGGTCGACGCTCGCGCCGTCGTGACGGTTGTCGAGAAACGGATGCAGGGCCGCGATCATCCTGTGCTGCTGGGAGTGCCGGAAACCTACTATCTGAAATGTTTCATTCTGCGCAAGGGAGGGTAACGATGCGGACGACCCTGGAGGGTCCACCCGTGCGCGTGGCGGGAATGGTGCGACGGTCCGTGAAACGGATGGCCCGACCCGTCGGAGACTTCGACGCGAGCCGCTATTTTCGGGGCGAGGTCGACCTTGGGTTCTACAACGTCGGCACCCGAGCGGTGCGGGATGTTGCGCGATCGGTTCACGCAGCCAATCGCAGCACCTGGTCGATCGATGACGCGATGGAATTCGCGGACGTGCTGATGCGGGATCGGTACCTCGAGGTCAAGATGGTGGGGGTCGAAGTCGTTCGGCGTTTTCATCGTGAGTTTTCCCCGCGTTTGATGAACGCTTGGAAACGTTGGCTGGCTCGGGGATATTCGGCCAACTGGGCGACAACGGACGCGATCTGCGGGACCTTGATCGGACCGTTGTTGGACGCTCATCCGGAGCTCGCCGAACGAATGCGCGGCTGGACGCGCCACCGCAGTCTCTGGGTGCGGCGTGCGGCCGCAGTGGGCCTGGTGTCGCTGGCACGCCGGGGACGGTCACTCGATCTCGCGTACGATGTCGCGAGGGCGTTGCATCGCGATCGCGAGGATCTGATTGAGAAAGCCGTGGGCTGGTTGCTGCGCGAGGCCGGTAAGACAGACAGTCCGCGGCTTGAGCGCTACCTGCGGCGCCACGGTCCGTCGATTCCGCGCACGAGCGTCCGGTACGCGATTGAGCGAATGTCTCCGGCCACCCGTCGACGTCTGCTGATCATGACAAGAGCAGTACCCGCGGCGTGATCAGCCCCCCTGAGTATTCGGCAGTGCTTTCACCCACGGCGAAAAGCCGGGCCTCCCAACCATGGCTTCTCGCCTCGCTCGCGTACGGCGCGCTGACAATTGTCTTCACATGGCCGCTCGTCACACAGATCACCGCAGTGCTCCCGCACGATCTGGGCGACCCAATCCTGAACGCGTGGATTGTCTGGTGGAACGCGCATGTTCTGCCGCTGACCACGAGGTGGTGGAATGGTCAGAGCTTCTGGCCCTCCTGGAGCACCGTGGCGTTCTCGGAAACGTTGCTGGGACTGACACCGATCACCAACCCGATTCAGTGGCTGGGCGGAAGCGCGATCACCGCGTACAACGTGGCATTTCTTCTGACATTCCCGCTGTCTGCACTCGCTGCGCATGCGCTGGTCTTCCGACTGAGCGGCCGTCACGACGCGGGGTTCATCGCCGGACTCATCTACGGTTTCAACCCCTTCCGCGTAGGCCACATCTCTCACATTCAGGTGCTCGTCTCGTGCTGGATGCCGATCGGCCTGCTTGGTCTGCACGAGTTCGCGTCCACGAAGCGAACCCGGTGGCTGTTCGTCTTCGCAGGCGCCTGGCTGATGCAGGCGTCGTCAAACGGGTATTACCTGCTGTTTTTTCCGGTCCTGATCGGCGTGTGGATATTGTGGTTCCTGGCGTCGCGGGCGAACGTTCGAGCGGTGGCGGCCATCGTGTGCGCTTGGGCGGTCGCGTCGGTGCCGCTCGTGCCCATCCTCTGGACGTATCGTTCCGTCACCGCCGGCTACGGATTTCAGCGATCCGAAGCCGAGGTGATCCTGTACAGCGCTGACGTCCTCTCGCTGTTCGACGCGTCACCTCTGCTGAAGGTCTGGCATCTTCTTCATCCTCTTCAGCTGGCTGAACAACAGCTCTTCCCCGGCTTGACGGCGGTCCTGCTGGTATCCTGGGTCTGCGTTCGCTGGCTGCGGACGCGGCCGCGCGCAGCCTCGATTCCCCGCTTCTCCCTGGGTTTTCTAATCGCCGGGCTCTCCTTCATCGGCATTGCTCTGTCTGCCCTGGGAGTGGGACCGTGGGCCATCCGGATCGGCACCGCTACCCTCGTGTCGGTCGGGGTCGTCCACAAGCCGCTTTCGATCGGTCTGCTGCTCCTTATTCTGGCCATCGTGGTCGAGCCTCGATTCGTGGCGGCTGTCCGCCGCAGATCGATGCTCCTGTTCTACGTCCTGGCCATGTTGTTGATGTACCTGCTGTGTTTTGGTCCGCGGCCGAAGCTCCTTGGCGATCAGATTCTCTATCGCGGGCCCTACGTGTGGCTGATGGCACTGCCGGGATACTCATCGATTCGTTCCACCGGCCGGTTCGCGATGCTCGCAGTTCTCTGTCTGTCTGTCGCGGCTCCGCTGGCGTTCGTTCGACTGACATCGCGCACTCGATCTTCCACCCGGCAGGCCTTGGCTGCCTTGGTCATCGCCGGCATTCTGGCCGACAGCTGGTTCGGAGGCCTTCCGCTCCCGAGTCTGCCGATGCGCCTCAACATGCTCGAATCGCTGCCGGCAGACACGGCAGTTATCGAGCTGCCGTTTGGCCAACCTGGACGCGACCTGGAGGCGCTGTATCGGGCCATCTATCACGGTCACTTCATCGTCAACGGATATAGTGGATTCTTTCCGAGGAGTTTCGAATTCCTGAGCTATCAGCTCAATCTTCGCGAAGCGCAGGCATTTGACGCTTTGACTGCGTTCGGTCGGGTGGCCGTTGTCGTGGATCGACTTGCTGACGAGCGCGGCCGATGGGCGAGGCAGCTCACTGCCCGCCCGGGTACGGTGTCACTCGGCGAAGAGTCCCAGAAGGCGGTGTATCTGCTGTCGGGCGCTGATCCGCCGACGCCCGAGCCGCCAACAGCCCGGCGCCTCAGGATTCAGTCGGCGTCGGCTAACTTCAATAGCGACGAGATCGCATTGGCGCTCGACGGCGACCTTGAAACGCGATGGTCCACCGGCGGATCGCAGACTGGAAACGAGGTGGTGACCGTCGACCTCGGATCGCCTCAAATCGTCGACGGGTTGACCTTGACGCTCGGCCGCTATTTGTTGGACTTCCCACGGACGCTGGTCATCGAGACAGAAGAGGCTGGCGGTCAGTGGTCAACCCGATGGACCGGCGTCACACTTCCCGTGACCTTCGCCGGAATTGTGCGCCGTCCGAAGGAACCGGCTCTCGCATTCGCTCTGCCGTCCGTGCCGACACAGCGACTGCGCCTCAGGCAGATTGGTCGGGATCCCGAGTTCTTTTGGTCGATTGTCGAACTGTCGGTGTTTGGACACTGAGCGTCCGTTTCCGTACGTGTTATAGTCCGCAAAGGACCGCCAGGGGTATCCCGAACGGGATTGAGAACACACCCTTGGAACCTGATCCGGTTGAGACCGGCGAAGGGAGGGCGGATGTCAGACTTCACGACCGCATTTCCACACTCACAAAAGATCTACGTCGAGGGCCCGCTGCAGGTGCGCGTCCCGATGCGCGAGATTGCGTTGTCGGGGGGCGAGCCTTCGCTTCGCGTCTATGACACCAGCGGACCGCAAGGCGTCGACGTCGCGGAAGGACTGCCGAAACTTCGTGCGGAATGGGTAGGCGGCCGTCGCGGGCGATCGATCACGCAGCTGTCCTTCGCGAAGCGTGGTGAAATCACGCCCGAGATGGAGTTTGTCGCCCTGCGCGAAGGTCTGCCTGCGGACTTCGTACGCAGCGAAGTGGCGCGCGGCCGCGCCATTATTCCGGCCAACATCAGACACGTGGAACTCGAGCCGATGATCATCGGCCGCAACTTCCTCGTGAAGATCAACGCCAACATCGGGAATTCCGCCGTGTCTTCCTCGATCGAGGAGGAAGTGGCAAAACTGCGTTGGGCGACCCTCTGGGGCGCCGATACCGTGATGGACCTCTCGACCGGGAAGAACATCCACGAGACCCGCGAGTGGATCATCCGCAATTCGCCCGTTCCGATCGGGACCGTGCCCATCTACCAGGCACTCGAGAAAGTGGGCGGTCGACCGGAAGACCTCACGTGGGCGGTGTATCGCGACACCCTCATCGAACAGTGCGAACAAGGTGTCGATTACTTCACCGTGCACGCCGGCGTGTTGTTGCGATACATCCCGATGACGGCTCGCCGGGTCACGGGCATTGTCTCGCGCGGCGGCTCCATCATGGCCAAGTGGTGCCTGGCCCACCATCTCGAGAACTTCGCATACACGCACTTCCGCGACATCTGCGAAATCATGCAGGCGTACGACGTGTCGTTCTCGCTGGGTGATGGCCTGCGTCCAGGCTCGATCGCGGACGCCAACGACGAGGCGCAGTTTGCAGAGCTTCAAACCCAGGGCGAGTTGACGAAGATCGCGTGGGAGTACGGCGTGCAGGTCATGAACGAAGGTCCTGGCCACGTCCCCATGCATCTCATCAAGGAGAACATGGAGAAGCAGCTGGACTGGTGCCAGGAAGCACCCTTCTACACCCTGGGTCCGTTGACCACCGACATCGCTCCCGGATACGACCACATCACATCCGCGATCGGCGCCGCGATGATCGGGTGGTACGGAACGGCGATGCTCTGTTACGTGACGCCTAAGGAGCACCTGGGTCTGCCCGACCGCAACGACGTCAAGGCGGGCGTGATTGCGTACAAGATCGCGGCACACGCCGCCGACCTCGCGAAGGGACATCCGCGCGCCCGCGAATGGGACGACGCGCTGTCCAAGGCGCGATTTGAGTTCCGTTGGGAGGATCAGTTCAATCTGGCGCTCGACCCTGTGACGGCTCGGTCGTTTCACGACGAAACGCTGCCGGCGGAAGGCGCAAAGCTGGCGCACTTCTGTTCGATGTGCGGCCCGAAGTTCTGCAGCATGGAGCTCACGCAGCAGGTGCGCGACTACGCACGCTCGCGAGGAATCGACGAGCACGACGCCGTGACTGCAGGATTCGAGGAAAAATCGGTGGAGTTCAGGCGGAGCCGGGAGATCTACGTCACGGCGAAAGGATAGCGCCCGGACGCTATCGTTCGGTGACCGGAACGATTTGGATGACCGTGCGGAACTTGGCCGGTTGTCCGCCCGGCTTCGGATTCGGGTACCCTTCAGTCGCTCCGCTCTGGTAGTCCTTGACTGTCACGCCCGGTGGGAAGGCCATCGTCTCTTCGTGAAACTTGCCGATGTCGAATTCGTGCGTGGCGGGGATGTCGAATACGAGCTCGCCTTTCTGCTTCAGCAGAGTCCGGTAGTAGACCACGATATCAGCGAACGACGCTGACGACCCAAAGAGGTAATACCTCTGATTCCGTCCCGCCGGATACGACGCCATGAACTGTGAACCTGGATAGATCACCACACCGAGCGTCGCCTCGCTCGGCGTGGGCTCGGTTGCAGGAGACGCCGGCTTTATGGGTGCGGATGTCGCGGGCGCCGCCGGCTGTGCCGGTGGCGTCGTCGTCCGCGGAAGTGGTTGGGGCGCCGGCGCCTGGCCGAGGACCAGCAGGCCGGCGAGCGTGCAAGCCAGCATTGCCGCGATTATACGTCGCAGCGCCGAACCCCGGCCGGAGACGGAACCAGGCAGCCGACCCAGGCGTCTGAACTAGCAGAGGAACATGTCAAATACGGTGAAGACGGCGCTGCTGCTCGGCGGAATGAGTGCGGTGTTTCTCCTGTTGGGCGAAGCGCTTGGCGGCGCCCAGGGGCTGGCTGTCGGATTTCTGATTGCCGTCGTGACGAATCTGGCTTCCTACTGGTTCTCTGACAAGCTCGTCCTGGCCATGTACCGAGCGCGGGAGGTGGGCCCTGAGCACCGGCTGCACCAAATCGTGAGCCGGTTGGCTGCTAAGGCGGGCCTTCCGATGCCGCGCGTGTACATCATCCCGGAGCAGTCGCCCAACGCCTTCGCCACGGGTCGCAACCCGCATCACGCAGCGGTCGCGGCGACGGAAGGGATCCTGCAACTCTTGAATGATGAGGAGCTCGAAGGCGTCCTGGGTCACGAGCTGGCGCACGTGAAGCACCGCGACATCCTCATCAGTTCTATCGCCGCCACGCTTGCTGCCACGATCATGTTTGCGTCGCGGCTGGCCATGTTCTGGGGCGCCACTGGCCGCAGCGATGACCGCGAAGGCGGCGGTGCGAACCCGGTGGTGATGCTCCTCACGATTGTCCTGGCTCCCATCGCAGCGATGCTGATACAAGCGGCGATCTCACGATCGAGAGAGTACGACGCTGACATAGGCGGCGCGTCAATCGTCGGAAGTCCGCTCGGGCTTGTCAGCGCTCTCAAGAAGCTGGAATCTGCATCGCACCGGTATCCTCTCGAAGCGAATCCGGCAACGGCGCATCTGTTCATCATCAAGCCGCTTTCCATTTCAGGGTTGATGACGCTCTTCAGCACGCACCCGCCCACCGAGGCCCGTATTCAGGCGCTGCTCGCCGAAGATCGATAACAGCAAGCGCTGCGGTCCAGGCCGCTCACCAGGCAAACCGTACTTGCTCGGCGGCACTTCGCTCGCCGTCTGGACGCTCTTGCTCTCCCTGCGGGTCCCGGTCTCCGCTGCCGTTTCGCAGCGCAAGGCCGTATCGATCCTGAAGGACGCTGACCATACCTTTAACTTCGCGACGGTACTCCACTGGCGCATGCTTCTTCACGTACAGCCGTTCGTAGCGCGGGCGCATCGACGGGAACGACTGCGAGAGAAACTGCATGAAGTGCCGACGCACCTCGCCCTGCAGGTACATCACGTTGCACCCCACGAAACGCGCGCCGTGGTCGGCGATCGCCCGAACCGTGCGTTCGAGTTTGGAACGGGATGACGAGAAGCCAGGAACAATCGGCGCCATCAGTACGCCGGCATTCAGGCCGGCGTCGACGAGTTCCCGCACCGCCCGCAGGCGCTGGAGGGGGTGGGCGGTTCCTGGCTCGAGTGTCCGCCATGCGTCTTCGTCGACCGTTGGCACACTCATATGAATCGTGCACGACGCCGACCGGCTCAGTGTCTGCAGGACGTCGCGGTCCCGGACGACCATCGGACCTTTGGTGACGATGGCGACCGGCGTTCGGCCGACGGCGAACTGCTCGAGACAACCGCGGGTCAGCTTGTAGAGACCCTCAATGGGCTGGTACGGGTCGGTCGCTGTCCCTACAGCGACGAGTTCGCGATGCCACGAAGGCCGATCGAGTTCCCGCCTAAGGATCGGCACGATGTTGTGTTTGACGAGAATCACCGAAGCGAAATCATCGTCGGCGTTCATTTCAAACTGGGTGTGGTAACGGCGAGCGAAGCAATAGTGGCAACCGTGCGTGCAACCTCGGTACGGGTTAAGGGTCCAGGAGAAGGGCATACCCTCTACCCGGTTCAGCGCCGACCGGCACGTCACTTCCTGATAGCGCGCTGCGTCTGCGCGAGTTTCAGCCGTCGTCAGGGCCGCAGTTCCGCCGCGCCTGACCATGTCAGCCACCGAGCGGGTGCTCGGTCTGTTCGGGCCGAGATCGAGAAACAACGGGTGTTCTGTAAGGGGAAATGCACGAGCCGGCATTGTTTCGCCTTTTGTTCACCCATGATGCGGCGGCCGACTGTCTCTGTCAAGGACGCTGTTCGCTCGGACTGACTCGAGTGTCGCCTGCGAGCGCCGCCACCACAAATCGCCAGTAGTCCAGAAGGTCTCCGAGAGTTTTGGAGAGCGGAATGGTGGGTGCCCAGGCGAGCTCGCTGCGGAGACGGTTCGAATCTCCCACAATCGTCGGTGTGTCGCTTGGCCGGAACCGGCTTGGGTCCACGCGCACGCGCATTGGCACTTTCGAGCGTTCCTTGAGCATGTCGAGGATGTCGCCGGTTTCGACTGCCCGCCCGGAGCAGATGTTGTACACGCGACCTGGCTGACCGTGTTCGAGAATCGTCTGATAGGCCCTGACCGTATCCCGCACGTCCAGAACGTCCCTTTGCGCGCTCAGGTTGCCGACCACGATTTCTGGTTCGCGAAGGCCGTGTTCGATTTCCGCGATTTGTCTCGCAAAACCCGAGGCAGAAAACGACGAGTCCTGGCGGGGCCCGACGTGATTGAAGGCCCGACCGATCATCACGGCCAGCCGCGAGGTGACTGCTCTTTGACCAAGCATTTCCTGCGCGAGCTTGCTCAACCCGTAGGGAGTCAACGGCCCCAGCGCGTCGTCTTCACGAAGCGGTCTCGAAGCTGGCTGATACACCATTGCCGAGCTTGGAATGACGACGCGCGTGTTGAGGTCGGTTCGGGACAGCGCCTCGAGCAGATGATGCGTTCCGCGTACGTTGACCGCGAAGGTGGATTCCGTGTCGTTCCACGAGCGCCCGACGTGCGCCGCTCCCGCGCAGTGGTACACATGCGCCGGGCGTGCGCGGTCGATCGAGCGGATCACGGATCGGAAGTCGAGCAGGTCGACGTCTTCCCAGCTCACGCTTTGCGCCATGTGCGGAGGCCGCCCGCCAGGGTGGCGCCACGCCACCACCGGCTCGACACCTCCCGCCAGCCGGTCGATCAGGTGACTCCCTGCGAAACCGGCTCCGCCGGTGATCAGAACGGTGTTCGACATCGAGGTCTCAACGCGGGACACCACCCATGGCTCCGTTGAACGGCGAGAAGTTGCCGAGTCCCGCCAGGGTGAACGAAATAAAGAATCGACGGTCCTTCGGGACCGTCAACGACGTGCCACTGAGGTTGTAAGTCTGATACTCGAATGCCACGCCACAGCACTGTGCGTTATAGAACGCCGTGAGACGCTGTTGAAGGACGGTCGAGTTGAGCAGGTCGAAATCGAGCGAGTGAATGCCGCCGAAACGGTTGTCACGCGTATGCGCATTCACAACGGTCCTGAGGTACTGATCGGGTCGGGTAAAGGCTGGCAACTGGGGAATCAGCGAACGCTTGCTCCAGCTGCTTGTGATCGTCAGCATGTTCGGAAGGGAGTACCAGCCGCCCGCAGAAATCGTGCGAAGCACGTGATACTGGCTGTCGAACTCGGCCCGGACCGTTCCGTCGATGTTGTTGGTTGGCGCCCCGTGGATATTCAGCGCAATCGGCGAATAGTGGCTGGGGGCAGTGCCGCCCGTGCCGGAAAAGCTTGTTGCGTACTGCTGGTCGTACAAAGCGGACCTCGCGTCCGTGTAATAGCTCTGTGAAATGCCGATGTCGAGAATGTCGCGGGCCTGGCCCGTCCGGTTGAAGCTGTTCGGATCCGGGCGCCGCTTCGCGTAGATACGGTTGTTCACCCCGTATGTGTACGACGTTGCGTCGCCGACGATCGCGTCGGTGCCGTCCAGCTGGACGATCTGATTGAAGTTGTCGATCGCCGACGTCCGCGTGAGGTTCAGGAACGGTTCGACCGTATGCTTGAACTTTTCGGCGTACGAATTGTCGGGCGTGTTCCAGACCCTGGTGAACACGGGACCCAAGAGCTGCGACCGGAATTCAAGGTAGTTCCTGTTCAGACCCTCGTCGACAATGTGGCCACTCGAATCAAGGCTGCGAGTGTAGAACGTGTCTCGGAAGGAAAACGTGGAATTCACGGTGAACCACTGCCATTTTTTGAAGGGATACCGGATCTGTGGGTTGATGTCATATCGTATGAGGCCCGAATCGGTCTCACCCGTGGGCGCCTTGTTCGTTCGCAGCAGATTGACCCACTCGCCATTCACCAGAAAGTACAGGTCCGATCCAAACAGTGGCCGCTCGTTCCTGGAGATGTTCAGCCGGGGCCAGCTGCCGGTCACGGCCGACGTGTTGGAGCTGGTGTAGAAGTACTCGCTGTGGTCGAACGTGCCGTTCACAGAGAAACCGTGGGTCACGCCCACGATATTGCCCCCGTACGTCCGCTGCACTCGCGACGCATCATAAATGTTGGTATTGAACGTCTGCATCGTCGTCAGGTCTGAGAAGTAGTCGACCCGACCGCGAGCGCGGAAGTTGCCGAACAGCAGCTGGTTGGCGTTGCCCCGAATCTCGTAGCTCCGGGTGGCCGGCAGTGGACTCGTGCTCCCGTCCGTTCCCGTGACGGTGGTCTGCTGCTGATCGAGCCAGTAGGTGGTGATGCCTCCGTTCGAACCTCCGCCGTAGTTGTACCGGTATTCCCGCTCCTACGCCCTGGGCCTGATTACTGAACCAGTCGTGCATCACCGTCACGTCTTCGCTGCGGTCGACCGCCCAGAAGAACGCGTTGTGCAGCGCGTGGCCGCGCACCGTCGACGTGCCGTAAGTGGGGATCAGAAATCCGGTCGCCCTGTCCTTCTTCGTCGGGTAGTAGAGGAACGGCGTATATAGGAGCGGCACGCCCTTGACGTTGAAGACCGCTTCCCGCAGGAGGGTGTAGTGGTCGATATTGAGGACCGTCGTCTTTGACGTCAGGTGCCATCGCGGTGTGGGCTGCACGCAGGTCGTGAAGCCGCCGTTGGTGATTCGATACTTCTTGGGCCCCTGTTTGACGATTTCGTCGCCGTAGAAATACACGTCGGTTTCAGCTCCGCTCTGTGTGGGAGCGTTGAGGCCGCCGCCAGGTCTCGCCGTCTGCTTGGGTGGCTGGATGGTGGCAAGGCCCCAGGCCTTGTAGAAGGTGCCCAGCATCGTTTCGGTGTTGAAGTCAGCCCGATCCGCGGCGATGCGATTGGTGCCCTGAGTGAGCACAACATTGCCGGTCGCGATCGCCCGGTTCTCGTCCTGGAAGATCTCCACCTCATCGGCGTACAGGGAGCTGTCTCCCTGCACGAACTCCACGTGACCGATCCGCTTGATATGGTTTTCGCCGATGCGCTCAACTGAATCGCTGATCTGGCTCTCGGCCGTGACGCGATCTTTTGTCGTCGCCCTGGGCGCCGGTTTGGGTCGTTCATTGGCTCCTGGTGTCTTGTCTGGCTGAGACGCTTGTTGTCCAAGAACAGGGAAGGCCAGGAGTGCGAAAGCGACTGCCGCCAGGCTCCGCATCACAGAGGTCCTGACGGCGTTCGGCGGGACGACCACGGTCACGGCGCCTCGAGCTCCTTCAAGACATCGCCGAGCAGGAAAATTGATCCAGCCACGACAATCCGCGGTGAAAGAGTCCAGGCCGTCTTCAAAGCTTCGTGCAGCGATGGTTGCACAAGAACCGGCAACCCCGGTACCGCTTCGGCCGCCTGCCGGGCGAGGAGATCCGGGTCGGCCGAGCGAGGATTCGTCGCACGCGTCACGACGACGGCCGAGACCGCCGGTAGCAGTGCTTTGAACATCAGACGGACGTTCTTGTCGCGCATCGCGGCGAACACGAGCGGCATCTTGGCGTCGAACGCATTGAGGTAGTCTGCCAGCCTTGCGGCGCCTGATGGATTGTGCGCCGCGTCCATAATGAGTTCGCAAGCAGGCGACAGTCGGCGGTGCTCGAGGCGTCCCGGCCATGACACTCGCTTCAGACCGTCAGCAACGGCGGCAGGTGGGACCTGCACCCCGTGATCCCCGAGAATTTCGAGAACACGGATGGCGATCAGTGCGTTTTCGATCTGATGATCGCCACGCAGTGCGATCGAGAGTTCGCCGTAGTCATGGCGCGGCGTCCGCAGCTGGATCCGGGTCATTTCCTCGGGAGGGGATGGGATCCGTTCAAGAGCCACTCCGTCAATCGCGCGCACGAACGGCGCGCGGCGCTCACGCGCGATACCTTCGATAACCTCAGCCGCTTCCGGGTCCAGCTCACCAAGCACAACCGGAACGTCGGGCTTGATGATGCCCGCCTTTTCTCCGGCAATGGCGGCGAGTGACTGCCCCAGATACTTTTCGTGATCGAAGGCAATGGACGTGATGGCCGAGGCCACTGGGGTTATGACGTTGGTGGCGTCGAGGCGGCCGCCCAGCCCGACCTCGATGACCCCCACGTCGATCGAGGACGCCGCGAAGAAATCCAGTGCGACGGCCGTCGTGACCTCGAAGAAAGTGGGCGGGGCCGACAGGATGCCGGCCGACAGCAGGCCTTCGATGTGATTCCGGAGGCGGGCCACCGTGGCAATCAAGACGTCCTTTTCGATGGGCCTTCCATCGACGACAAAGCGTTCCGAGAGATCGACCAGATGAGGGGACGTATACCGTCCGGACCGTAGGCCGGCCGCGCGAAGCGCGGCGTCGATCATGGCGGTTACAGAACCTTTGCCATTGGTGCCCGCAATGTGCACCGACCGAAACGCGCGCTCGGGGTGTCCGAGGCTCTCGACGAGAGCCCGCATGTTCTCGAGGCCGAACTTGATGCCGAATTGTTCGAGCCCGAACAGGTACTCAAGCGGGTCCGTGCGTTTCATCGGGAACCAAGACCGGTGCCGCGACAGGGGCGGCCGCGGCCTCGGGCGCGGCGGAGGGACGAGCCCCCATGAAAAGGAGGGCGCTCGCGAGCGTCGCTTTCAGTTCGCGGCGGTCGACGATCAGGTCGAGCATGCCTTTCTCGATGAGAAACTCGCTTCGCTGAAATCCTTCGGGCAGTTTCTGTCGAATCGTCTGCTCGATGACCCGCGGTCCCGCGAAGCCGATGAGCGCCTTCGGCTCGGCGATGTTCAGATCGCCCAACATAGCAAAGCTGGCGGTCACACCGCCGGTCGTTGGGTCGGTCAGGACCGAAATGTAGGGAAGCCGCGCGCGGTCCAGTCTCGCAAGTGCGGCGCAGATTTTCGCCATCTGCATCAGCGACAGCGCTCCCTCCATCATACGGGCCCCGCCCGAGCAGCAGATGATCACAAGCGGACGCTGCTGCTCGAGGGCGCGTTCAATGGCGCGGGCGATTTTCTCACCCACGACCACGCCCATGCTGCCGCCGATAAACGAGTACTCCATTGCTGCGATGATCGCGTCGATACCGTCGATGCGGCCCGAAGCGACGACCAGCGCGTCCTTCAAACCGCTGCTTTCCATCGACGCGCGGAGACGCTGTTTGTACGGCTTGGTGTCGACGAAGCCGAGCGGGTCGGTCGAAACCAGCCCGCGATCGTGCTCCACCCAGGCGCCGTCGAAGAGCATCCGCAGGCGCTCAATCGCTCCGATGCGGAAATGGTGCGCGCACTTGGGGCAGACGTTGAGGTTCGCCGTCAGGTCCTTGTTGTAGATGATTTGTGAGCAACCCGGACACTTGACCCAGAGCCCCTCGGGGACGCGGCTGGCTTTGGCCTTCGACCCGGCCGCGACTGGTTTTCGCGTTTTCTTGAACCAGGCCATGTGAGGAGCTTATCAAAGTCCCTGACGAAGACTTAACTCTGCCGCGTACGCGGCACGTAGTACCGCGTCCCGGGTCCGGCGCCCCGAATCTGCTTCATCAGGTCATCGAGCGCTTCGTCGCTGATGTCGGCGTCGAGCTCCGACGTCTCCACCACCAGCAGCGGTGTGGAGTTGTAATGAAAGAAAAAGTGATGGTAGGCCTCGTTGAGTTCCCGGAGATAGTCGAGATCCGGATCGAACACCCCGACGTCCGGGTTCGTGGTCCGTCCGCGTAACCGTCGAAGCAGCACCTCGGTCGGCGCCTGCAGATAGAGGACCAGATCAGGCGGCGAGACGTCGCGCGCCAGCAGATCGTAGAGCCGCTGATAGATGAATAGCTCGTTGTCGTCGAGATTGAGATACGCGAAAATCTTGTCCTTGTCGAACAGGTAGTCGCAGATCGTCGTCTGGCTGAACAAGTCGGCCTGTCGAAGCGCGATCTGCTGACGGTGGCGGTTGAGCAGATAGAAAAGCTGCGCCTGCAGCGCCGCGCCGGGGCGATCGGCGTAGAAGTCGGTCAGAAAAGGATTCTCGGTGTCTTCGAGCACCACTGTGGCATCGAGCCGCGCGCCGAGCCGTTCCGCTAGCGCCGTCTTGCCGACGCCGATTGGACCTTCGATCGCGAGATAGCGAAACTCCAAGCGGCCCGATGATATCATCGCGTCACGACATTCACGCCGCGCGCAGCCGCTTCCACGACTTCCGCGAGGCTTCCTGAGATGACGCGTTCAACGATCGCGCTGGCGCTGGCGCTTGGAGCTGCGGCGTGCGCGAGCGCCCCGCCCGCCGCGGCTCCGCCTACGGCCCCCGCGGGTCCAAGCTTCGAGCGGAAGATGGCGTGGATCCTGCGGCTCGAGGATCAGCGCATCCTGCGCGACGCGGTGCCCGCGCCGCCGCCGCCCCCTCCTGCGCCGGCGCCCGCGCGCGGGAAGAGCAAGGGTCTCGTTGTTCAACCGACGCCCGTACCGCCATCTCCGGACCTCCTACGTCTACTCGCAGACTCCGAGGGTCGCGTTCGTCGACGCGCCGCTTTGGCCGTTGGACGGGTTGGTCTCGCAGATGGAGTGGAGCCGCTTCTGTCGCTTTTGGGCGACTCGGATCCGGAAGTGCGCCAGATGGCGGCGTTCGCGCTCGGCTTGCTCGGCGATGTGCGCGCGCGCGACCCACTGGTGAACCTGCTCGTCGACGCGTCGCCGCTGGCACAAGGCAGCGCCGCGGAAGCGCTCGGATTGATCGGCGACGGGGCCGCGGCTGAACCGATCGCCAGGATGCTCGCCAAGATCGTGGAGTCGGGCACGCTCGCGCAGCTGCCGGGCACTGACGCAGAAGTTCGACGGGACGCGCCCGCTGCCGCCTTTCGGCTGGGGGTGAATGCGCTGGTTCGACTGAAAGCGTCCAACCAGCTTCTGGCCGTTCTGCTGGATTCTGCCGGCAACCCCCGCATTCGGTGGTGGCCCGTTGCGTACGCCTTGCAGAAAGTCGAAGATCCGCGCGCCCTGAACGCGCTGCAATCGCTCGCCGCTGACGAGCAGCCCTACACCAGGGCCTTTGCGGTGAAGGGACTGGGGGCGCTCAAGGATCGCGCGTCACTCCCGATTCTCGCGCCCTTGGCCATGTCCGGCGACCGCGTGGTTGCAGTCGAAGCCATCCGGGCCCTTGGAAGCATCGGCGATCCTGCGGGTGCCGTGGCGCTCCTCAAGATCATCCAGGAACGCCGCGCCGATCCTGCCCTGCGCCTTGAGGCCGTGCGGGCCGCGGCCGGAACGGGCGGCGCCGGCGCGAATGACATCATGCTCGACCTGCTGTCGGATCCCAACCCAGGCATCCGTGCCGCCGCGCTTCAGTCGAGTGCCGTCCTGGATCCGGAAGGCTTCGTCACGGTACTCTCCGGCCTGGACGTCGATCCGGCATGGGCGGTGCGAGCCTCGCAGGCCTCTGTGCTGGGCACGCTTCGGCCCGAACTGGGGCTTGCCCGCCTCAAGTCGATGCTCAATGACTCCGATCAACGTGTCATTCCATCGGTTCTCGCCTCGCTCGTGAAGATCGGCGATCAGGCCGCAGCATCGACTGCGCTCGAGCGGCTACGGGCCGACGACCCCGGTGTGCGCGCGGCTGCGGCTCGCATCGTCGGTGAGCTCAAGCCGGACGGTGGCGCATCAGCTCTCGCCGCTGGCTATGATACCGGGCTCCGCGATACCACATACATCGCACGAGCGGCGGCCCTCAATGCCCTCGCCCGTTACGGCGCCGCCGATGCCCGGCCTGTCCTGACCCGTGCGTTGACCGACATGGACTGGGCCGTTCGGACACGAGCGGCGGCACTGCTGAAGGAGCTCGATTCTTCAAGCGATGCGGGCCAGCAGATTCGACCCGCGCCGACGCGATTGATGCCCGACGCATATCAAGCGGCCCGCCTGGTCGCACCGTCCGTCTCGACCCAGGTCTACATCGACACCGACCGCGGCACGGTGCAAATCGAGCTCGCCGTCATGGACGCACCGCTGACGGTGGACAACTTCATCACGCTTGCCAAGGCCGGGTTCTTCAACGGACTCACCGTGCACCGGGTCGTCCCCGGATTCGTGGTCCAGATGGGCGATCCCCGCGGAGATTCGGAAGGCGGTCCGGGTTACACCATTCGGGACGAGTTGAGCGAGCTGCCTTATGTGCGTGGCACCATCGGCATGGCGCTCGACTGGGCGGACACCGGTGGGAGCCAATTCTTCATTACGGAAGCGCCGCAGCCGCAACTGGACGCACATTACACGGTGTTCGGCCGAGTCGTGGCAGGGATGGACGTCGTGACGGCGCTGCAGCGAGACGATGTGATTCGGGATGTGAGGGTGTGGGACGGACCGAATTGAAAAGGGGGCGAGTGACGCCCCCCTTTCGACGGGCGAGGTCAGCTTACCGTTTCTTGCCGGCCTTCTTCTTTCCGCCCTTGGCTTTTTTCGCCATTGTCTCTTATCCCCCCTTTCATCTGGGATGACTCACGCGAGCGCTACGACAATTGCGGCGGCTGCCGCCTGGCACGCCCCGCATCGAGCACTCCGCTTCACCTCACGCACTTGCCGTGCTACTAGCGGTCGCCCTGAGTAGACGACCGTCATACAAGATGTAGATTATGGACGAGACGTGAGAGTGTCAAGCACAATCTCGAGAAAAAGTCAAAAACTCTTCACGACGCACCGAGTCGTTTGAGCGCTGCGCGCGCTTCTTCACGCGGTCGCATCGTGCTTCCGGTGGCGGTCGCAGCGCTGCGATAGAGATCGACGGCTCGCGTGCGCTCTCCGGCGTCTTCGAGCAGCTGCGCGTACTCCAGATATACGGACGCGACGATGAATCGGGGCATCGAAGCGGGGGCTGCGCTCAACGTTTCGTACAACGAACGTGCCTGCATTCGACGTTCGCGCGCAGCGAGCACATGCGCGTAGCGATAGCGCGCGACCGGATCGGCGGCGTTCAGCTCCGCGGCGCGCGCAAGGGATGCAAGCGCCTCGTCGAATGACCCGCGTTCGAACGCCCGCCAGCCCTCGAGGGCCCGCCGATACGCATCCGATACGCGCGGGTCGGGGCCCTGGCGCAAACCCTGGCGCGCACGTTCCCGAATCCATCCGTCGGCTGCGGGAGCGCCGTCGCGTGCAGCCGCGTACGCCTTCAATGCGAGTTCGCGGCTTCCGAGGCGGTCGTAAGCCTGGCCCAGACGCAAGTGTGCACGGGCCTTGAGGCCTTGTTCCGCAGCGTCCGATTCTGTGCCGAGCACGTCCATCAGATGATCGATGGCACGATCGGTCTCATCCATGGCGTCGAGTTCGACGGCCAGTCCGATCCGGGCGTCGGCCTCGACACGCCCCGGGTCATAGACGCGGCGTTCCCGAGCACGGTCGAGCAGGGTTTGCCAGGCGGCCGCGCTGGCGGGTCGATCGTGCAGGTACTCGCTTTCGGCTTGAGCGCGGCGCTTGAGGAACAGCGGGTTGAACGAATATCGCGCATCGAGTCCCCTGAGCAGCGCCACAGCTTCCGCCGGCTGGCGCTCGTACCACAGGTAGATCTGTTGGAGCTGGAAGTCGGCTTCGCTCCTGAGCAGCACGCCCTGCTGACGAGCCTTCAGCATCTCTTGCAGACCCCGGACTCGATCGCCACCCGGGAGCAGGAACAGGAACCGCAGCATCTTGAGCGCGGTCGGCGCGATGTCGGCATAGTAATGATAGAGACCCATGCCGAAATACGCATCCGCGAGATCGGGATCGAGCTGCAGCGCCCGCTGGAGGGCATAAAGAATGCGTCTGCCATCCCGGGCTGCCGCCAGGCGCTCGCCCCGCAGGATGTTGACTTGTGCGATTGGGGCGTACGAGGCTGCCAGGTAGAACCACGCCTCTCCACGTTGTGGCTCCCGCTTCGTCCATGCCTCGCTGGCCGCAACCGCGGCGGTGCTGAGGTCGCCGAAGCGAGCATCGAGTTCTCGTTTGTCGGGTGCCAGGAGAATCTGCCAGTACACGGACACCACGGCGAGAGTTGCGCATGCCTCTCGAGGGGCCGGCGGGCAGGTCCGCCTCAGTGCTTCGTCCACCTGCTCGAAGCGGGCGTCAAGGATTCTTTCGTAGACAGCCGCCAGCCGCGGACCTTCGGTCATTGCCTCGGTCGCTGGCAGGGCCGCCACAGTGCACAGCGACAGAACGAGCACGACAATTCGACTGCCGACTGCCGACTGTCGACTCACAGACTCGTCTTCAACCCCTGTTTGTCCGCATGTCGCTCGAGCGCCAGCGCGATCAGCCGGTCGAGCAGCGCCGGATAGTCGAGGCCGCTTGCTGCCCACATTTTCGAGAACATGCTGATCGTCGTGAACCCAGGGATTGTGTTCAGCTCGTTGAGGTACAGCGTGCCGCTGTCTCCGGACAGCAGAAAATCGACGCGCGCCATGCCCGCGGCGTCGATGGCCATGAACGCCTCAACAGCCAGCTCCTGCACCTGCCTGGTCTGCTCTGGTGTGAGTTGGGCCGGAATGACGCACTCAGAATCCTGATCGACATATTTCGCCTGATAGTCATAGAACTCACGCGACGGAATGATTTCGCCGGGCACCGACGCTTCGGGCTCGTCGTTGCCGAGCACGGCCACCTCAATCTCGCGGGCGTGTGACACTGCGGCTTCAATGACGATCTTCCGGTCGAAGCTTGCCGCGAGATCGATGGCGGCGCGGAGTTCCACGGCGTGGCGGGCCTTCGAAATGCCGACGCTGGATCCGAGGTTGGCCGGTTTGACGAAAAGGGGGAAGCCGAGCCGGTCGGCGACGCGCCTCAACACGCGGGGAGGATCCTGCATCCACTCGCGTTTCCGGACGACTTCATAGTCGCAGATTGGCAGCCCGCGGGCCGCAAAGACCATCTTCATGGTCGCCTTGTCCATGCCGACTGCCGACGCAAGCACGCCCGCGCCTACATATGGGAGATTCGCCAGCTCGAGCAGCCCCTGGACAGTTCCGTCTTCGCCGTAGGGCCCGTGCAGCACCGGGAAGACCACATCCAGTGTGGTGGTCGAGATGCCTGATCCCGGTCGGGCGTGGTCGATGTTGAGCAGCGTGCCGGGACCCGGACGTGCAACCAGGTGCGCTTCCGGCGGCTGAGCCGTCTCCGCGGTTCTCGCGGCGATCACCTCCCCCGCCGATTCGAGAAGAGGAGGCGTGTCGGGCAGACACCAACGACCGTTCTTTTCAATGCGAATCGAGATCGGTTCGTAGCGTTCGCGATCGAGATTCTTGAAGACGGCTGCCGCCGACGCGAGCGAGACCTCGTGCTCACCTGATCGTCCACCATAGATGACGCCGACCCGCAGCTTTTTCACAAGACGCGCTCCTCTGGAATTGTAGACTGTTCCTCCTCCGATGGCGGAACCCACGTTCGCCTTTCAGGTCACGCACACCGACGGTCGCGCGCGGCGTGGGCTGATGACCACCGCCCACGGAGCGGTCGAGACGCCGGTGTTCATGCCAGTAGGCACACAAGGCGCTGTCAAGGCGGCAACCAACCGCGATCTCGAGAGTCTCGGTGCAGCGCTGATTCTCGGCAACACGTATCACCTGCACCTTCGGCCCGGAGATCAGCTGATCGCGAGGCTGGGAGGCCTGCATGCATTCACGGGCTGGTCGCGAGCGATCCTGACCGACAGCGGCGGCTACCAGATTTTCAGCCTTGCGCCCCGCCGTACCGTGACCGAGGAGGGCGCGCATTTCAGATCACACCTCGACGGGTCGGCGCACCTGCTGACACCGGAAAGCGCGACAGACATCCAGGCCAATCTCGGTGCTGACATCGCCATGACGCTGGACGTCTGTGTCGCGCACCCGGCCGATGCCGCGACCGCCAGCCAGGCCATGCAGCGGACGCTGCGATGGGCCAGCCGCGCCCGCCAACGTATGCTCGAACTCAGATCCCGCGGCGTCGACAATGTCACGCTTTCAAATCCGGGGCAGGCGCAGTTCGGCATCGTGCAGGGGAGTGTCTACCCGGACCTTCGTGAGGAGAGCGCGCGCGGAACCACGGCCTTCGGCTTCGAGGCGTACGCGATCGGCGGCCTTGGTGTGGGCGAGTCACCGGACCTCATGTACGACATGACCCGGCACACGATCGCGTTCCTACCCGAGGACCGGCCGCGCTACCTGATGGGCGTCGGCACGCCGGCAGACCTCGTCGAATCGGTGGCGCGCGGCGTTGACATGTTCGATTGCGTGCTGCCGACCCGCAACGCGCGCAACGGCCAGCTGTTCATAGGCGACGGGCGTCTCAACATCAGAAATGCCGGTTACGCCGAAGACCGGCGCCCTCCGGATCCGGAGTGTGGCTGCTACACCTGCCGGACGTGTTCACGGGCTTACCTCAGGCATCTCTGTCTGGCCGGTGAAGTGAACGCGGCCATACTGAACACGCTTCACAATGTGTACTATTACCTTGACACGATGCGCCGGATTAGGGAGGCTATTGCGTTTGGCCGCTTTGAAAGTTTCAGACTAGCATTCCATGAGCGCCTGTCCCGCCAGGCGGCCGACTAATGTTGCTGGGGGGACGGCCTGCACGAGATAGCAACGAGATAGGACCAGTCAGGAAATGATGCTGGACTCCGGCGCCGTGTTCGCCATGGGCGCAGCCCCCGATGGGGCAAACCCTTGGCTTCAATTCGTTCCATTTGCCATCGTCCTGGCCATCTTCTATTTCATCATTCTGATGCCGATGCGGCGCAAGCAGCAGAAGGTTCAGAAGTTCCTCGAAGGCCTCAAGGTCAATGACCGCGTCATTACCACTGGCGGCATCCACGGTCAGATAACCCGCCTCAACGACCAGACGGTTCAGCTCCAGGTCGCCGACAAGGTGCGGATTGAAGTGTCGAAGGCCGCTATCGGCGGGTATCAGGGTCAGGAACCGGTCGTCGAAGCGACGAATCAATAGGCATTCCAGAGGATCAGGAGACTCAAGTCGTGTCCAACCTCCAGTGGAAGCTCCTCGCCGTAGTGGTCGTATTCGTGGTGTTTGCGGGGGTCGGGGTCTATCCGCTGATCGCAACCCGGTACGGCATCACCCAGCCATCATGGCTGATCGATAGACAGCTGAAGCTCGGCCTCGATTTGAAGGGAGGCGTCCACCTGGTGCTGCGCGTCCAGACAGACGATGCCCTGAAGGTGGAGACCGACAGCGAGATGGAGCGGCTCCGCGAGGACCTGTCGAAGCGGAGTGTGACGGTCACTTCCCTGGTGGCTCCGGACGTCACGCACTTCCGCGTGGAAGGAGTGCCGCAGGCTCAGGACGCGGTGTTCCGTCAGGCGGCGGCCGATGTGCAGCAGAACTTCGACCGGAGCTCAGGCACGAACGGCACGTACGTCTTCACGATGAAGCCGAACGTTCAGGT
The DNA here is from genome assembly GCA_963725105.1 of uncultured Acidobacteriota bacterium. Classification (GTDB taxonomy): domain Bacteria; phylum Acidobacteriota; class Vicinamibacteria; order Vicinamibacterales; family CAVVIG01; genus CAVRXZ01. The sequence continues at coordinate 105,589 of CAVRXZ010000032.1, read as the reverse complement.
GAATCTCCGCGAAGAAGCCGTGGTACAGGCGCGGCAAACCATCGAACGCCGCATCAATGATCTCGGCGTCACCGAGCCGAGCATCGCGCAGCAGGGCCAGAGCGGCGATCAGATTCTCGTGCAGCTCCCGGGCGTGACCGACGTCGACCGCGCGAAGGAGATCATCCGGTCGACCGGGTTTCTCGAGCTGAAGATCGTGGAGCAGGGTCCATCTGCCACGCGCGAAGCGCTCCTGCAGAACGGCCAGGTACCGGTGGGGATGGACATTCTTCCTGGTGTCGCGTCAGGTGGAGCTGCCGGGACTGAATACTACATGCTTCGCAAGGTCGCCGCCGTGACGGGCCGCGAGCTGCGCAGCGCGCGACCGTCACTCGATGAGAACAACCGGCCCGCGGTCAGTTTCACCTTGAACAACGAAGGCGCGGCCAAGTTCTCCAAGGCGACGTCGGAGAACATCGGCAGGCTGCTCGCCATCGTCCTCGACGGGCGGGTGCAGTCGGCCGCAACGATCGAAAGCCGAATCGGCGCGGAAGGACGAATCACCGGCAGCTTCACGCAGGAGGAAGTGCAGAACCTGTCCCTCATTCTGCGTTCCGGCGCGCTGCCGGCCTCGTTGACCTATCTCGAGGAGCGGACGATCGGTCCGAGCCTGGGCGCCGACTCGATTCGAACCGGGTTCGAAGCCTCGGTGGTCGGCCTGCTGCTCGTCGTGGCCTTCATGCTCGTGTACTACAAGTTGTCGGGGGTGAACGCCGTCATCGCGTTGATTTTCAACCTTGTCATCCTGCTGGGTCTGATGGCCTACATCGGCGCGGTCATGACGCTGCCGGGCATTGCCGGTTTCGTCCTGACCATGGGCATCGGCGTGGACTCGAACGTCCTCATCTTCGAACGCATCAAGGAGGAGATGGAAGCCCAACGCGGAGTGCGGGCGTCGATCAACGCCGGGTTCGCCCGTGTGTTCTGGACCCTGGTCGACACGCATGTTGCGGCGGCGATTTCGTGCGCGTTCCTGTTCCAGTTCGGGACCGGTCCGATTCGCGGTTTCGCAGTGACCCTCGTCATCGGCTTGATTTCGAACCTGTTCACATCGATTTTCGTTTCGAAGACGCTTTTCGAGCTGGTGCTCGGGCGTCGCCAGCAGGTCGCGACCTTGAGCATCTGAACGCCCCGTCACCTGATTGCGAACGGTTTGACCCATGCATATCTTCAAGGACACTCACTTCGATTTCCTCCGCTGGCGCTGGCCGGCCATCAGCGTCTCCTGGATCATCATCATCGCGGGCCTCGTCACCATCATGACCAAGGGCATCCCGAAGGGCGTGGAGTTCGCCGGCGGGACCGTGGTGATTACGCAGTTCGATCAGCCCGTGTCGGTGGAGCAGGTGCGGTCGGCCCTCGACAAGTCCTTTCCCGGCGGTGGTCAGAACCTCGTTGTTCAGGCCTACGGGGATGCTTCGCTCCGCCAGGTGATGGTGCGGGTGCCCCAGGTCGGTGCGGAATCGGGCGCGTCACTGGGAACGACGCAGCAGCAGATGGTCAACGCGCTCAAGCAGTCGAATGTCGGCACCTTCAAGGTTGTGGGCACCGAGATCGTGGGCCCAGCCGTCGGCCGCGAGCTGACGAGCAAGGGACTGTGGGCGACCGGCCTGTCGCTCGTCGGCATCCTGGCGTACCTCGCGTTCCGGTTCCAATTCAGCTTTGGCGTTGGCGCAGTCGTGGCAACCATCCACGACCTTCTGATTACGTTCGCGTTTCTGGCGTTCTTCCGGTACGACATGACGTTGAACGTCATCGCCGCGATTCTGACCATGAGCGGCTATTCAACCAACGATACGATCGTCATCTTCGATCGAATTCGCGAGAATCTGCGGTCCATGCGTCGCGACTCGATGAAGGATGTCATCAACGCGTCGATCAACCAGACGCTCGGTCGGACGGTGATCAGCTCGGGCACAGCGCTGCTGACCGCGATTGCGCTGTTCTTTTTCGGCGGAGAGGTGCTGCACGGCTTTGCGTTCACGATGGTAGTCGGGATTATCACGGGCACGTATTCCAGCGTGTTCATTGCCGCTGCCATCGTGAGCCTGTGGCGCGGTCAGGCGCCGACCCGGGCGGCGACGCGGGCCCCGGCGCCGCCGAGCGCTCCGCAGCCCTCAGCGCGGGCGGCGAAGCCCCAGCGGCGCGCGCGCGCCTCGTGAGCGGTCGATGTACGGCCGCGGCCTGATGTTCACTCGGCGCCGAGAGCCGCATGCCTGACGCCGTCCAGGCCGCCCTGCTGGGCATCGTTCAGGGACTCACCGAGTTCCTTCCAGTATCGAGTTCGGCACACCTGATTCTTGCCCGCGCCTTTTTCGGGTTCGACGGCGACAAGTTCGGCCTCCCTTTCGACGTGGCCTGTCACGTCGGGACGCTCGTTGCGGTGCTCATCTACTTCCGACGTGACATCGGTCGGATGATTGCCGCCCTCCCGTCGCTTGGTCGGCCGGGATCGGATGAGAACGCCCGCCTGATCTGGCTCCTGGTCGTCGGCACCATTCCGGCCGTCGTAGTGGGGGTCCTGTTCAAGCACGCGATTGAGGAGAACCTGAGGACGCCGGGCATCGCCGCGATTGCGCTGGCAGTCGGCGCCGTGCTGCTGCTGGCGGCCGAGCGCGTTGGCTTGAGGAGTCGCCTTGAAACCTCATTGTCGGCCACTGAGGCCTTCTGGATCGGGTGCGGGCAGGCTCTCGCCCTGCTCCCCGGCGTATCGCGGTCGGGCGCCACCATCACCATTGCTCTGTTGATGGGGTTTCGACGTCGAGATGCAGCACGGTTCATCTTTCTTCTGGCGATTCCCGCGATTCTGGGCGCCGCCGCCAGCGAGGCGCCAGCCGCCCTCCGCAATCTCGGCGCCCCGGGAGCCCCCACCTTGTTTGCGGTCGGCGTTGCCAGCTCCGCCGTCGTCGGCTACGCGGCTGTGAAGTACTTCATCCGCTACCTTGGAGATCATTCCCTGGCCGTATTCGCCTGGTATCGGTTTATCCTCGCCGGTGCCGTGGTTCTCTGGTCGTGGCGATCATGATGCTCTGGCTGCGGCGCAGTTTCGTCGCCGGCTTTTTCGTCACGGTGCCGCTGTTCATCAGCGTGGCCGCGTTCATCTGGATGTTCGACCTGGTGGACGGTCTGACGACACCTTTCTACGATCGTTGGATCGGTCGTCGCATTCCGGGACTGGGAACGCTGACAACAGCCGTTGTCGTCGTGCTGGTGGGTGCGTTCGCGAGGAACATGATCGGCCGACGTTTCCTGCAGCGTCTGGAAGGCTACCTCCTGCGCGTGCCGGTGTTCCGGACAATCTATGGAGGCGTGAAGCAGATCGTCGTGGCCTTTTCCCCCGACAACGAATACGGGTTCAAGCGCGTCGTGATGATTGAGGATGCGGCGCGGGGGTTTGCGCTGGGCTTTCTGACCAAGGAGTTCACCGTGGACCGCGGTCGCGGGCCCGAACAGCTCGTGGCCGTCTATGTACCGACCAACCACCTGTATCTGGGAGATATCGTCATCTGTGAGCGCACCCGGATGACGTTCCCCGACATCACGGTGGAGGAAGGGATTCGGATTTTCGTCACCGGCGGCATGGCTATTCCCCCCCGGCTCGCGACTGGTCACGGCGACGATCGCCCCGCCGACTTCCGGGTATAATCCGGGCCTTTGTTTCTTGACGCGGCGGGGCTGACTGAGGCCCGGCGAGTCGTGTTTCGCGAGGTGAGATGAACGTGTTTCAGAGACTGCTGGGTCGGTTGACCCTCCCCATACTCCTGTTCGTTGTCGTCGGCTCGATTCTGGCGGTGCCGCGCGCGGCCTCAGCGCTTCAGCCGGCTGAACCGGCAGCCGCAGCTCAAGTGCGTGGCGGTGAGGCCAGTTTGATCGTGCCCGACCTGTCCCAGGTCGAGTTCCAGGGCATCAACGGGCGCACCCTGTTGATGAGCGGCCTTGGGGTGTGCGCCCTCGGACTCCTGTTCGGGTTGATGGTGTTCACGCAGACGAAGAATCTGCCCGTTCACGCGTCCATGCGGGAAGTATCCGAGCTGATTTACGAGACCTGCAAGACCTATCTGATCACGCAGGGCAAGTTCATCCTGATTCTCGAGCTCTTCATCGGCGCGATCATCGTGCTCTACTTCGGCTTCCTCGAGCACTACGAGCCGATCCGCGTCGCAATCATTCTGATCTTCAGCCTGATCGGTATCGCCGGCAGTTACGGCGTGGCGTGGTTCGGCATTCGGGTGAATACCTTTGCCAACTCGCGTACGGCGTTCGCGAGCCTTCGCGGCAAACCGTTTCCGATCTATGCGATTCCGCTGCGGGCCGGTATGAGCATCGGCATGCTGCTGATCAGCGTCGAGCTCTTCCTGATGCTCTGCATCCTGTTCTTCATCCCAGGCGACTACGCCGGGCCGTGCTTTATCGGATTTGCGATCGGCGAATCTCTCGGCGCGGCGGCCCTTCGAATCGCCGGCGGCATCTTCACGAAGATTGCGGACATCGGCTCCGATCTGATGAAGATTGTCTTCAAGATCAAAGAGGACGATGCGCGCAACCCGGGCGTGATCGCCGACTGCACTGGCGACAACGCGGGCGACTCAGTCGGCCCGAGCGCCGACGGATTCGAAACCTACGGCGTGACCGGCGTGGCGCTCATTGCGTTCATCTTGTCGGTCGCAGCGGACCCGAAGGTCAGGTTCAGCTGCTCGTCTGGATCTTCGTCATGCGCATCATGATGATCGTGGCGAGCGGCCTCTCGTACTTCGTCAACGACGCGATTGCTCGTGCCCGGTACGGAAGCGTCGACAAGATGAACTTCGAAGCGCCTTTGACGTCACTCGTCTGGCTCACGTCGATCGTCTCGGTGGCGCTGACCTACCTCGTGTCGTACCTGCTCGTTCCAGGGCTCGGGGACGGTTCGCTGTGGTGGAAGCTGTCCATCGTATCACCTGCGGGACTCTGGCCGGCGCCCTCATTCCGGAGCTTGTCAAACGGTTTACGTCGACCGAGTCGGATCACGTGAAGGAGGTCGTGGCCTCGTCGCGCGAAGGAGGGGCGTCGCTCAACATCCTCTCGGGATTGGTGGCAGGAAACTTCAGTGCGTACTGGCTCGGCCTCAGCATTGTCGCGTTGATGGGAACGGCGTATGTCGTCAGCCGGTTCGGCTTGAGCGACCTGATGCTGGTGGCGCCGGTGTTTGCCTTCGGCCTCGTCGCGTTCGGATTCCTCGGGATGGGTCCGGTCACGATCGCCGTCGATTCCGTACGGCCCGGTCACTGACAACGCGCAGTCCGTCTTCGAGCTGTCGGTCATCGAGCAGATGCCGGGCGTCAAGCAGGCCCTCAAGAAGGACTACGGGTTCGATGTGAACTTCGAGCGGGCGAAGGAACTCCTGGAGGAGAATGACGGCGCGGGGAACACGTTCAAGGCGACGGCCAAGCCAGTGCTCATCGGTACCGCCGTGGTCGGCGCCACGACCATGATCTTCTCGATCATCGTCCTGCTGACGGACGGTCTCACCCAGAACCTCGACAAGTTATCGATCTTGCACCCGCCGTTCCTGCTTGGCCTCATCACGGGTGGGGCGGTGATCTACTGGTTTACCGGTGCCTCGATACAAGCCGTGAGCACCGGGGCGTACCGGGCGGTGGAGTTCATCAAGGCGAACATCCGCCTTGAGGGTGTCGAGAAGGCCTCGGTGGCCGACAGCAAGCGGGTCGTCGAGATTTGCACACAATATGCCCAGCGGGGCATGTTCAACATCTTCCTGACCGTCTTCTGCTCCACGCTCGCCTTCGCTTTTCTGGAGCCTTACTTCTTCATCGGCTACCTCATCTCGATTGCCCTGTTCGGGCTGTTCCAGGCCATTTTCATGGCCAATGCCGGCGGCGCCTGGGACAACGCCAAGAAGATCGTCGAGGTCGAGCTGAAGGCGAAGGGGACGCCGCTGCACGCGGCGACCGTCGTCGGCGACACCGTCGGGGATCCGTTCAAGGACACATCGTCGGTGGCGATGAATCCGGTCATCAAGTTCACGACGCTGTTCGGGCTGCTCGCCGTCGAGCTTTCCGTCAACCTGTCGCGCGAGGCCGGTTCGCAGCTCAGTCACCTCCTGGCGGCCCTTTTCTTCGCCCTTTCGTTGGTTTTTGTCTGGCGATCGTTCTACGGCATGCGTATCCGATCGGGTCGGGCCTAGCTAGTCGTGGCCCTGTCAGACTTCACCCCTGGAGCCTGTCCGTTTTCCGGTTCGCGGTGTCTAAGAAGGACTGGAAAGGTTCGTTGACACTCAATTTTTAGTCTGACTATAATCGGCGCTCTTTCGGCGGTTGGACAGCGAGCCCGAGGAGGACAAACCCGTGCCACGTGACATGTTTGGCGACGTGGTCGACCCGTCGATCAAGGTGGGAAGCCGGAAGTGGTATACGGTCCCGCTTTCGATCGCCCTGCACACGATCATCCTGGTGGCCGTCGTGATCATCCCCTTGATGGCCGCGGACATCTTGCCAACTCCTCCGGCGATGATGGCATTCGTGGCGGCGCCGCCGCCGCCGCCGCCACCCCCGCCGCCCCCGCCCCCGCCCGCTGCCGCTCAACCGAAGACACCGCCACCGGACGTCAATCCCGCCGCCGCCCCCGTCGAGGCTCCGCGCGACATCAAGCCGGAAACGGGTACGGAGAACGCGAAGAGCATCGTCACCGGCGTCGAAGGCGGCGTCGTTGGCGGAGTGGCCGGGGGGATTGTCGGAGGTCTGGCTGAAGCGCCGCCGCCTCCGCCGCCGCCGCCCCCGCCCGCGGCGCCAGTGCGCGTTGGCGGCAACATCAAACCGCCGACGAAGATCAAGGACAAGAAGCCCATATATCCGCCGATCGCTCAGTCGGCCCGCGTGCAGGGCGTTGTCATCATCGAAGCGACGATCGGACCGAGCGGCAAGGTGACGGACGCAAAGGTGCTCCGATCGATTCCGTTGCTCGATTCCGCGGCGCTCGACGCGGTGCGTGAGTGGGAGTTCACACCCACGACGCTGAACGGCCAACCGGTGCCGGTCATCATGACGGTGACCGTCAATTTCACGCTGCAGTAAACGAGACGCACACATTCGTGGTGGTCGGCTGTCGCCGGCCCGACCGCAATTTGATGGAGGGTGGACCGTGGACTTAATGTCAATGTTGCAAACGATGGGATGGGTGGCCAGAATCGTCGCCGTGATTCTGTTGATCATGTCGATGTGGTCGCTCGGTGTCGGTATCGAGCGGTTCTTCACGTACCAGCAGGCGCGCAACCAGTCCAAGGTCTACGCGCCGCAAGTGGCCAAGCACCTCAAGGAAGGGCGCCTCAAGGACGCGATTGCCATCTCCACCTCCAAGAACTATCGCTACAGTCATCTCGCCAAGGTCGTGCTCGCCGGATTGCAGGAATACCAGTTCCAGAAGGAAAGCGGGCAGGGCCAGCAGCTCACCCGTGAAGACCTGATGGACACGGTCCGTCGGTCCATTCAGCGCGCGTCGGCGTTGACGGCCTCCGACCTGAAGAAGGGCGTGTCCGCCCTCGCAACGATCGGTTCCACTGCACCGTTCGTCGGACTGCTCGGCACGGTCGTCGGCGTCATCAACGCGTTTCAGGGCATCGGCGCCAGCGGTTCAGCAGGCATCGGCGCCGTCTCGATTGGTATCTCCGAAGCGCTCGTCGAAACCGCGCTGGGCCTGGTCGTCGCCATTCCGGCCGTGTGGATCTACAACTACCTGACCTCCCGCATCGAGTACTTCAACGTTGAGATGGACAACTCGTCGTCCGAGCTCGTCGACTACTTCGTCAGGCAGACGGCGTAACTCGGAACCTGGAACGTTAGGGAGTAATCGATATGGCAATGGATCTTGGCGGCGCCAAGGGCGGGGTCAAGTCCGACATCAACGTGACGCCGCTCGTGGACGTCATGCTCGTGCTGCTGATCATCATGATGCTCGTCGCTCCGATGTTGCAGCAGGGCGTGAGCGTCAAGCTGCCGCAGGCCAACAATACGGTGGACAAGCCCGAGGTGCAGGGGCAGACCGTGATCGCGATCGCCGCCAACAAGGGCGTCTACCTCAATGCCAAGCTCATTAACGAAGGCGAGCTCGGCACGAAGGTCAGCGAGTTGCTTGAAAACAGCAAAGAGAAGATCGTCCTCATCAAGGCCGATGAGGAAGTGGAGTACGGCGCGGTGATGTCGGCCATGGACCAGCTGCGGCAGGCTGGTATCGAGGATATCGGGCTCATCACCGAGCGCAAGAAGGGCGCCGGGTCATCGGCGGGAGGGCAGTAATCATGGCTCACGCTCATCACCACCTCGGCGCGGACAAAGTCGTCAAAGGCTGAGACGCTCCACGCGAGCTGCGACATGAATGTGACGCCGCTCATCGACGTCCTTCTCGTGCTGCTCGTCATCTTCATGGCGGCCCTGCCGCTCACCCAGAAGGGCGTGGACATCAACCTGCCGGCCGAGACCAAGCGGGCCACCGACATCACTCCCGATGTCAGTCAGATCATGCTGGAGTTCACCGCCGATCGTCGCATCTCAATCAACAAGACGGATGTGACAATGAAGGACCTCGAGGACCGCCTCCGCACCATCTACGAACAGCGGTCGAACAAAACCATGTTCGTCGCGGCAGCCGGCACACTGCGCTACAAGGAAATCATCGAGGTGATTGACGCCGCGCGAGGAGCCGGCGTTGAGAAGGTCGGTATCGTAACTGACGGGATGCGGCGCGCCGCCGGCGCGGGCGGGAACTGAAGACGCGAAGCGTCCAGGAAAAAGGGCAGACGAAGGGCCGCCTCCGTTCAGGAGGCGGCCCTTCGTGTTTCAGGTGTTGGGAAATCCTGAATCGTTCCTGACCTGGTGCGCCTGCCAGATGTGACGCCGTTCATGGGCGAGCATCACAGCGAAGTAGGTCCCTCGACTCCACCAGCCAGTTCTGCCCAGCCCAGAAACTCACCGCGAACCAGGTCGAGCGCCTGGTCTGGCGCGGGCGTGGCACGACGCGAGGTGCCTTGAAGCGCACACGCGCGCGGGGGCTCGCTCAGTCTTAGGAAGAGTCGCTCGAGCGGTGGCGATTGCGTCGTCAATCCCCCCGGTTTGAACACGCGTCCGCAATCACAAAGTGTCGCGTCCGTCAGTCGCCGACGCCGGATGCCTTCTTCTTCCGCAGTACCTCGGCTTTGTCGCGCAACTCCGTCGCCTGCTTGATAAGCGCCTGCTGCTTGGTCGGATCCTTTTCCATGTTGGCCTGAAGGCGGAGCAGGAGGCCCTTGTAGACGAGCGCCTCGGTGTAGTCGGGCTTGATGCCCAGCGCCTTGTCGACGGCGCCGATGCCTTTCTGCACGTAGTCCTTCTTTTCGGCTTCCTTCAAGCGGGCGTCACGAAACGCCTCGTCCCAGTAGAACGTGGCGATCGTGTAGTGCGCTTCGGGATTGCTCGGTTCGCGCGATGCGCGCTCCTCGAGCGCCTGCATCGTCTTGTCGAAGCGGCCCTGGCGGTTGTAGTAGCCGGCCAGCGTCATGTACACGGCCGGATCGTTCGGCTTGGCTTCCTTCGCCTTGAGGAGGACGTCTTCCTCGGCGTCGTAGGCGCCTGCATCCTCGTAAATCTTCGCCAGCTTGAAGTAGTTGGCCGGCTCGCCCGGATCCGTCTTGATCATGCGCTGAACAACCGGCTCGGCTTTCGCGGGATCGTTGAGCTTGTCCGGGCCGTAGGCCGCCACGAGATAGTCGAGCGCCAGCTGACCGAGCTTCTTCTCATCGGGCTTATCCGACACCGAGAGCTTCTCCGCCGCGGTTTCGTACGCCTGGACCGCCCGGGTCATGAGCTGATCGTTCTCGGCTTCACCACGCTTGCTTGGCTTGTACTGGTTATCGAGGCTGTTGCCCAGATAGAAGTACGCGATGGTCAGGTTAGGATCGGACTGAAGTGTGACGTCGTACAACTCGGCAGCGCGCTTGTAGTCCTGCGACTGGTAGGCGGTGTTCGCTTCTTTGAAGGACTTGCGCGCTCGCAGCCCCGACACCTGAGTACAGGCAGCGCTGAGGGCCAGGACGCCGAGCAGGATGACCGTCGCCCGCCCCTGGAACCGGGTGGCGCCCGTCTGATTAGCACTAGTCGGCATGTGTTGTTCCTTGTGAAAAATGACGCGTCCGCGTGTCGGGTGTTGGGTGTGGAAATAGCCGCGGCAGTATAGTGAACCCAAAAAAGGCAAGTCAAGGACGGATCCGGCCCTTGGGCGCCCCACCTTGCAGCCGCACGGGGCCCTCCCTATCATGGGGATAGGCCCCTCGTCAGACACAGCGTTAGACACCACTTTTCCATGATTCGCTTCGAGGAACTCCTCGAAAAGGTCCGCGCTTACGCCCCTGAAGCCGACGTCGAGCTGCTCAGGCGAGCCTATGTGTTTTCCGCATACGCCCATCGCGGACAGGTGCGCCACTCGGGCGAGCCTTATCTGATCCACCCCCTGGCGGTGGCCGACCTGCTGGCGGACATGAAGCTCGACGCGGTCGCAATTGCGGCCGGTCTTCTCCACGACGTGGTCGAGGATACGTTAACGACCATCGAGCACATTCAGGAAGTCTTCGGCCCGGGCGTGGCCCATGTGGTCGAGGGCGTGACCAAGATCAGCGCGATCCGATTCTCGTCGAGCGAGGAACGGCAGGCCGAGAACGTCCGCAAGATGCTGCTGGCGATGGTGGACGACATCCGGGTCGTCGTCGTGAAGCTGGCCGATCGGCTGCACAACATGCGGACGCTCAAGCATCTGCCGGACGATCGCCGGGTCGCGATTGCGCAGGAGACGCGCGATATCTACGCGCCCATCGCCAACCGGCTCGGCATGAGCAAGGTCAAGAACGAGCTGGAGGAGCTGTCGTTCCGGTACCTGGAGCCCCAGTCGTACGAGACGCTGCGGGCCAAGGTCGACGCCAAGCGCCGCGCCAGCGAAGGCCTCATCGAAGAACTACGAAGCACGATCGCCCGCAAGCTGACCGAGGCGCAGGTTCCCGTTCTTCATATCGACGGCCGCATCAAGCGCCTGTACAGCATCCACCAGAAGCTCAAGCGTCAGAAGATCGATCTCGATCAGGTGTACGACTTCCTCGCCTTGCGCATCGTCACCGAGAGCGTGAAGGACTGCTACGCCGTGCTCGGCATCATCCACCAGACCTGGTCGCCTGTGCCGGGCCGCATCAAGGACTTCATCGCGATGCCGAGGCCCAACGGCTATCAGTCGCTGCACACCTCGGTCATCAGCGAGCATGGCACTCCGTTTGAAGTCCAGATCCGGACGATGGAAATGCACCGGATGGCCGAAGAAGGGGTCGCCGCTCACTGGAAGTACAAGGAAGGGCGTGTCGGCGATCAGAGCGACGAGCGGTACTTCCTGTGGATGCGCCAGTTGCTTGAATCCCAGCAGGACCTGCGGGATCCGCAGGAGTTCATGCAGAACCTCAAGGTCGAGCTCTACCCTGATGAGGTCTATGCCTTTACGCCGAAAGGATTGGTCAAGGCGTTTCCCCGGGGCGCGACGCCGATTGACTTTGCCTACGCCATTCACACCGACGTCGGTCATCAGTGCGTGGGGGCGCGGGTCAACGGCAAGATGGTGCCGCTCCGAACACGTCTGAAGAACGGCGACATCGTCGAGATCGTGACGCAAGCGGGACACAAGCCGAGTCGCGACTGGCTGAACGTCGTCGTCACTTCTCATGCTCGTTACAAGATCAAGCACCTCATTCGGTCGGAGGAGAAGACTCGCGCGATCGAACTCGGACGCAAGGTGTTCGACAAGGAGGCCCGCCGCTACGACCTCAACCCGAAAACGCTTCTTGACGGTGAACCATTGGCAAAGGCGCTTGCCGAGCTCAACATGCCGCGGACCGACGACCTGTTCGCTGCCATCGGCTACGGCAAGCTCGCTCCGAAGCAGGCGCTGACGAGGCTGGTGCCGTCCGACCGGCTGCGGGAGAAGGCTCCCGAAGGGCCGGTGACGTCGGCCGTTCGGCGCATGCTCGGGACCGGCGAGGAAAAAATCAAGGTCCGGGGAATCGACGACCTGATGGTTTTCCGTGCGCGCTGCTGCAATCCCATCCGTGGCGAAAAGATTGTCGGATACATCACGCGTGGCAAAGGCGTGTCCGTGCACTCCGCCACTTGCCCGAACGTGGTCAACCTGCTTTACGACCCCGAACGCCGCATCGACGTCGAGTGGGACAAGGGCAGTGAAGAGTCGCGGTATACGGTCAAGCTGACGATGGAAGTTGAGGATCGAAAAGGACTGTTGGCTGCCGTTAGCCGGCGCATTGCGGACATCAATACCAACATCAAGAACATGGAAGCGCACACAGATGAGGATCAGCGCGCGCGCATCGACATGACCATCGAGATCAGCGATCTGAAACACCTGGAGAAGGTCATCAAGTCGCTGCGCGGGGTCGACGGAGTGCTGGGAGTCGAGCGGGCCGGCCGCGCAGGTTAACCGGTGACGACCGGATAGGCGGCGATCGCGTCGATTTCGATCCGCACGTCCCGGGGCAGGCGTGCAACCTGAACGGTCGAGCGTGTGGGATACGGCTCGGAGAAGTACGATCCGTAGGCCTGGTTCACCGCCCCCAGATCATTCATGTCAGCCAGAAAGACCGTCGTCCGAACGACGTTCGAGAACGACAACCCGGCCGACGCCAGTATGGCGCCGATGTTGTCCAGCACCCGACGAGTCTGGTCGGTGATGTCCCCGCTCACCAGAACGCCCGCGGGATCCAGAGGGATCTGACCGGCAAGGAAGAGCAGACCCGAGACCCGGAGCGCCTGCGAGTAGGGCCCGACGGCCTTCGGTGCCCCCGCGCTCGAGACCGCGGTGATCATGGGAGCTCAGAGCCGTTCAGGCGGCCTTGATGACTTTCCGGGATCGCAGACAGCGGGTGCACACGCGGAGCCGCTTGGTGCCGCCGCCGACGATGGCTCGAACCGTCTGTAGATTCGGTTCGAACCGTCTTGAGCTCACGTTGTGCGCGTGGCTCACCTGTCGCCCGACGACCGGGCCTTTTCCACAAATCTCGCAGCGCTTGGCCATGAACCTTCCTGACTGATTGAAGGTCAAGCTTACCAGAGTCCCCAGTCATGAGAGGAGTGAGGGCCTCGTTTCAGGCTCCTTTTCCTTATTGATGACCCGTTTGAGGAGCTCAAGAAGCGCACGGGGTTGGGATTCCGCTCCCTGGCCAACCTCTCGGGCGGCTTCGGCAACCCGGCGGAGGACCACCGCTGCATCGCGCTGGAACGCCGAGCCGCCGGGTCCCCCTGCTTCAGTGAGCAGCGGCTTGAGGTCGTTCGCCAGACGCTCAGCCGGGAGGGAGGCTGGACGGTGTTCATATATCACTCCGCGCGAAGCGGTTTCGAAAGTTGCGGCTTGTGCATCGACCGCCTGAGCGACATCCTCGTCCACCAGACCGTGGAGCTCCATGGGTTGATAGTCGACAAGGAACGACGCAACCAGGAAAAACAACTGGGTCTGCCGTTCATTCAAGTCTCGCATCGCCCGCACCAGGACCCCGATGTCGTCCTGCTGCCGCCGGAGAGCTGCCGCCGGCGGATGTTCACGGGCGGACGTCAGGTAAGGGCAGCTGGCAGGGCATTGAATTTCGACCAGCCGCTTGCTGCCGCAGCAGGTCGGACAGATTTGTTGCCCGAGGGCAGGGCACATTCGGCGAGCTTTGCGTTGATTACAGAGTGGGCAGATCACAGGCGAGTATTTTAGGTGGGTAGGCTCCACTGCGACAATTTCCACGACACCGATTTTGTCCCTTCATGGAGACAACGATCACTTCTGTAATCGGACGAACCACTTTGGGGCACTGGGCGTCTAACGAATTGTCAGGCAGCGAATGAGTGAATTGGAAGCAAGATCGGTTGAGCAAGTCTTTTGAGCATGGCCACTTACAGCTATCAGTCTGGAGTCGGTTGTGGAGCGGCGGACAAGGCGACCATGATGTCGGCTGCCGGTGAGTGGCAATTTTCGGCCTATTTTTCTGAGGTTGCTGATGGCTGTCTGTCGTGCTAGTATTGGCAGCTCGTTTGCATATGGCTGGGCGCAATTGGCAGGGCGCCCACTTTCGGGCAGATAAGGAAGGGCGGTCATGAAGCAGGCTCAGAAAGCGGACGGAGCTCAGATGGCTCGGTCGCGCTATACCGAACTCAAGAAGATGCTGGTGGAACGTCGGCGCGAGCTGCAGGCTGAGGTGCAGGGCAAGATGCGCGACGTTCGGGCGGAAGGCACCTGGGGCGGGAAGCTGAACGAGGTGCTGGACGCGGTTGAGAGCTCGGAGGCGGACATTCAGGAAGACATCGAGTTCGCCCTCATCCAGATGAAGTCCGAGACGCTCAACAAGGTGAACGATGCCTTGGCGCGCCTTGAGCATGGTAACTACGGCAACTGTTTCGAGTGCGGCGACGAGATTGGTGAGAAGCGGCTGCGCGCGCTGCCGTTCGCGGTACGCTGCAAGGATTGCGAAGAGGCCAAAGAGGCGGCCGAGCAGCGTGAGCGCCATCTGGCGGCTCGACGGGGTACGGCGTCGCTCTTCCTTGACATGTAAGCATCCGGCGTCCAACGAGGGCTCCGCCGGTGGCGGAGCCCATCCTCCCCACCGGCAATCCCTCGAGACACCCAGCAGTCAGTTTTTTGGTCATGGTTCGTTCGGCTTGTGGTTGTCACCAGCTCGGTCATTGAGAGGTCGCCATGAGTGATGAACTCGAAAAGCTCAAAGCCGAAGAAGTCTCGAGTGGTGAGCGGCCGGTGTCGATTCCTTCCGAGTTGCCGGTTCTGCCCTTGCGGGACACGGTGCTCTTTCCGAATTCGTTCATGCCACTCGCGGTGGCGCGGGAAAGTTCCGTCCGTCTCATTGACGATGCCATTGCGAACGGGAAGCTGATTGCGGTCTTCGCGCAGCGGGACGCGTCGGTCGAGGAGCCTGGCCAGGCCGACCTGTACACCGTAGGCACTGCGACACACATCCACAAGATGTTCAAGCTGCCTGACGGCAGCCTGCGGCTGATCGTCCAGGGCCTGACGAGGCTGACCCTCGAAGAGGTCGTAGCCACTCAGCCGTATCTGCGGGCACGTGTGGGTGTGGCTGCTGAGGATACCCACGAAGGCGACAACCTCGAAATCGACGCGCTTGCGCGGAATATCAAGACGAACTTCCAGCAGGTCGTTTCCCTGTCGCCGCTTCTTTCTGACGACCTGCAGACGCTGGCATCAAACATTGCCGAGCCGGGACGGCTGGCCGATTTCATTGCCTCGTCGTTGTCGACCATCAGCACGTCGGTCAAGCAGGAGGTGCTGGAAACGCTGGACATCCGCGATCGGATGGACAACCTGAACCGCATCCTGATCAAAGAGCTCGAAGTGCTGGAGCTCGGCTCCAAGATTCAATCGCAGGTGCAGTCCGAGGTGGGCAAGAACCAGCGGGAGTATTTCCTGCGCGAGCAGATGAAGGCGATTCAGAAGGAGCTCGGCGAGGGCGACGAGCAGACCAAGGAAATCGAAGAGCTGGCAGAGAAGATCGAGGCGGCCGGGATGCCGGAGTTGGTCAAGAAAGAAGCGCTCCGCGAACTCGATCGACTCTCCAAGATGCCGCCGGCGGCGGCCGAATACACGGTGTCTCGCACGTATCTGGACTGGCTGGTCGCGCTTCCCTGGAACAAGCGGACCGACGAAGTGATCGATCTTGCGCTGACCAAGAACATACTGGACGCGGATCACTCAGGTCTGGAGAAAGCGAAAGATCGGATTCTCGAATACCTGGCTGTTCGCAAACTGAATCGGGACCTCAAGGGACCGATTCTGTGCTTCGTCGGCCCTCCTGGTGTGGGCAAAACATCGCTCGCGCGATCGATTGCGCAGGCGCTCGGCCGGAAATTCGTTCGTGTGTCGCTCGGCGGGATGCGCGACGAAGCAGAGATCCGCGGTCATCGCCGGACCTATATTGGTGCGCTGCCCGGCCAAGTCATCCAGGGCCTCCGGCGCGCTGAATCCAAAAATCCGGTCTTCATCCTCGATGAGATCGACAAGCTGGGGTCGGATTTTCGCGGCGACCCATCCTCGGCGCTTCTCGAGGTGCTCGATCCGGAGCAGAACAACACGTTCCGCGATCACTACCTCGATGTGCCGTTCGATCTGTCCGAGGTGCTCTTCATCACGACAGCCAACGTGCTCGATCCCGTTCCGCCGGCACTCAAGGACCGCATGGAGGTCCTCGAAATCGCCGGGTATACCGAGGAGGAGAAGCTCAAGATCGCGACGGATCACCTCGTTGACAAGCAGGTGAAGAATCACGGTCTGACTTCCGAGTTCATCCGCTTCACGCCGGAGGCGCTGCGCCAAGTCATCCGCGGGTATACGCGGGAGGCAGGCGTGCGCAACCTCGAGCGGGAAATCGGCGCACTCTGCCGCAAAGTGGCCCGGCGCCGTGCCGAAGGCAGCGAAACGCTCATCGAAATTACGCCCGCCACGGTCATCGAAATGCTGGGCGCTCCCCGATTCCTGGAAGAGGAAATGGAGGAGCGCACGAAGGATCCCGGCGTGGCGATTGGACTGGCGTGGACGCCGACCGGCGGAGAAGTTCTGTTCATCGAGGCGTCGCGCATGGCCGGCACAGGTTCGCTGACCCTGACTGGCCAGCTCGGCGACGTGATGAAGGAATCGGCTCGTGCTGCCCTGTCGTGGCTGCGAGCGCACGCGCGGGAGTACGGAATCGATCCGGACTTCTTCAAGAACGCCGAGATGCACGTCCACGTGCCGTCCGGCGCAATTCCCAAGGACGGCCCTTCGGCCGGGGTGACGATGGCAGCCGCGATGGCGTCCGAGCTCACGGGCCGACCAGTACCGAGGGGATATCGCGATGACCGGAGAGCTTACGCTGTCCGGGCGCGTGCTTCCGGTTGGCGGTATCAAAGAAAAGGTTCTGGCGGCCAGGCGTGTGGGGATTCACGAGGTGATCTTGCCGCGGCAGAACGCCAAGAACGTAAACGAGGATCTCACGCCGGAGCTTCGCGGTGATCTGACCGTCCATCTGGTGTCCAGCATCGACGAAGTGCTGGCGCTGGCTCTGGTGCCGGTGGCCTCCGACATCCGGGCGCCGGAGCTCAAGCCTCTCGAGACGAAAAAGAAGGACGAGTCGATAGCCGCGAAGGGGGGAAGGACCTATTTGCCCCCGCGGTCGGCGTAACGCTGGACGCGTCAAACGACGCGCTCAGATAAGGGTCAGACCGAACGCCGTTTTCAGGTCAACGATCGTCCCGGCAGCCACCATCGCTTTGACTTCCGCCACTGAGAAGACGCCGGCGGTAATTTCTTCGTCCTCGTCGGGTCGATGGGGTGAGTCGGCCGGTCGCGGACTGAGATCCGACAGACGGAAATAGATCAGTTCCTCGTCGCAGAAACCTGGCGCGGGGAACACACCACGAAGTCGATCAATGCGGCCCGGGACGAGCGCTATCTCTTCTTCGCACTCGCGGGCCGCCGCGGTCTCGGCCGACTCCCCCAGCTCGAGACTTCCTGCGGGTAGCTCCCAGAGTCGCCGGCCCACGCTGTGACGGTACTGCTCCACAAGTATGACGTGGTCCTTATCGGGCATCGGCAGCAGGACCACCGATGGACGATGACGGACGGTCTCGATCTGATGCGCTCGCCCGTCGCGCAAGGACACTGATTCCACTTCAACTGAGAACACTCGGCCGGTGTAGACGATGGGCATGATGGGCGGATGCTATCTGCCGGCGCGGAGTTCGTCGAGCACGGCTTGTAGGTCATCGGGCAGCGGGCTTGTGAACTCCATTTTCCGATGCTCAGTGGGATGCTGGAACGCCAGGCGCGCCGCATGCAGGAACGGCCGTTGAAGATGAGCAACACTCCGGACGTCCCCGGGCACGCGGCGCCTCAGACCTCCGTAGAGCGAATCGCCAACGACCGGATGGCCGATCGCGCTCAGGTGCACCCGAATCTGATGGGTGCGGCCGGTGTGAATAGCGACCTGCACGAGGGTCAGCGCCGGTGTCAGGGGCTCTGCTCCGACGATTCGCGTCACCGCCTCGCGGCTCCGCCTGGCGCGCGCCGACATTTTCTTGCGATTCACAGAATCGCGCCCGATGGGTGAATCGATTCGCCGGCCGGCGTGTACGTCGCCCCAGACGAGAGCGATGTATTCCTTTTCGACTTCGCGATCTCGGAACTGGCGCGCCAGCTCTTCATGCGCCAAGTCGTTCTTGGCCACGACCATCAGGCCGGACGTTCCACGATCGAGCCGGTGCACGATGCCGGGCCGCTTCTCACCGCCGATGCCGCTGAGATCGTCGATGTGATGCAGCAGGGCATTCACGAGCGTCCCGCTCGCATGCCCTGCCGCAGGATGGACCACCATCCCCGCCGGTTTGTCGACGACGACGATGTCGCGGTCCTGGTAAAGGATCGGCAGCGGCAGCGCCTCGGCCTGCGTGCTCGCGTCGACCGGCTCCTGGATCTTGACCGAGATCTGCTGGCCGACTTTGACCGACTGATTCGGCCTGGTCCCACGACTGTCAATCTGAACCTGGCCGTCGTGAATGAGGCGTTGAATCTGTGAGCGAGACAGACTGGGCAGGACGGAAACGAGAAAGCGATCGAGCCGCATGCCGCCGCTGTCAGGAGCGACGGCGAAGGTGTGATGCGTCCCGTCATCAGGCAGCGGGGGCGACATCGGTACCGGTTCCGAGCATGTCGAGAATCATGATAACCACACCGATACTGATGGCTGAATCGGCGACGTTGAACGCCCAGAAGTGGTACATCCGCCAGTACACGTCAACAAAATCGACTACCGAACCCGCGACGACCCGATCCAGAAGATTCCCGCCGGCGCCCCCGATGATCAGCGCGAGCCCGGTTCGCGCCACGAACTGATGATGAGCCAGACCCGCCGCGTACAGACCCACCGCAACCAGAGCTGCTGCGGCCACAATGGCGATGACGACCGTTTTGAAGGGAAAGTCCACAGCGTTCAGAATACCGAACGCGGCGCCGGTATTACGCACGTGAGTGAAATCCACCAGGCCGGCGACTATCGTGACGCTCGAATGGAGCGGAATCGTTGCGCGGACGATGGCCTTGGTGACCTGATCCAGTGCGATGACGGCAAGAGGAAGCCAGACTTCCAGGCGACGGGCGCGCATCAGCCCTTCACGGTCTCGGCGAGCGCATCCTGACAACGCTCGCACAGGCCGGCCCAGGCAGGATCCTTCGAGAGTCTGTCAACATATCGCCAGCACCGCTCGCACTTCACCCCTCGTGCCCGCTCGATACTGACACCAACGGCGTTGTCCCCGGAATCCAGCCGGGATTGCAGTTCGACCTCCGACACGATGAACAGCATGGGCAGCAGTGCCGCGTGGCGCTCGAGGAATGCCAGCTGATCACCGTCCGCCGACAGGACAACACGGGCCTGCAGCGAACTGCCGATCTGCTTGCTCTTGCGCAACGGCTCGATTTCGGCGAGCACCCGCTCGCGAATCGCAACCAGGCGGCCCCACCGCGTTGCAAGATCGTGATCGACCAGCTGTGAGAGGTCCGTCCTGGTCGGGAACAACGCCGTGTGCACAGATTCCTGTCGATCTCCCGGGAGAAAGCGCCAGAGTTCGTCCCCGGTGAACGACAGGATCGGAGCGATGAGCCGCGTCAGGCCGTCCGCCATCAGATACATCGCCGTCTGGCCAGATCGCCGCTCGTGCGATCCGGCCGCAAACGTGTACAGACGATCCTTTGACACGTCGGCATAAAAGGCGCTCAGGTCTACGGTGGTAAAGGCGTTGACCGCCTGAAAAATCGCGCTGTAGTCGTAGTCCTCGTAGGCCTGGAGGATGCGCTGTGCCATTTCTCCGTAGCGTCCGAGGATGTAGCGATCGACTTCCTCGAGCTGGTTCTGGCTCACGAGCTGCGTCCGCGGATCGAAATCGTACAGGTTGGCCAGGAGATACCGCAGCGTGTTTCGGATCTTTCGATAGGCTTCGACGACACGCGCGAGGATCTCCTTGCTGATATGGATCTCCTGCGTGTAGTCGCCCATCGACACCCACAGCCGCAGGATGTCGGCGCCGCTTTGCTTGATGATGTCCTGAGGCTCGATTGAGTTCCCGAGCGACTTGGACATCTTCCGTCCGTCTTCTGCCACGACGAAGCCGTTGGTGACGACCTCGCGGTACGGCGGGCGCGCCCGTGTGCCGAGGCCGACGAGCAGCGAGCTCTGAAACCAGCCGCGATGCTGGTCGGTTCCTTCCAGGTACATATCGGCCGGCCACGTGAGATTGGGGCGGACCGATAGCACCGCCTCGTGGCTCGAACCGGAGTCGAACCAGACATCGAGGATGTTCATTTCGCGTTCAAACGAAGTCCCGGCGCAAGTGGGGCAGGCCAGCCCCGGCGGGAGAAAATCCTCGATGGGCCGCTCGTACCAGGAGTCCGCCCCGTGCGCCGAGAAGACTTCAGCCGCACGTTGGACGAGCGCCGGCGTCAGGAGGGCTTCGCCGCAGGCCTTGCAATCGACCGCCGGAATCGGGACGCCCCAGACGCGCTGCCGGGACACGCACCAGTCCGGGCGGTTGGCCAGCATGTTGTAAATGCGATCGTGGCCCCACGCAGGAATCCATTTGACCTGGTGATCGACCGCGTCGAGAGCCGCTTCACGTAACGTCGCAGAACCCTGAACCTTGAACCCTGAACCTTGAACCTTGACCACCCCAGGTCCATCCATACGGATGAACCATTGCGATGTCGCTAGAAAGATGACTGGATTGTGACAGCGCCAGCAGTGCGGGTACTGGTGCTCAAATGATTCCCGATGCCAGAGTCGCCCCCGCTCTTTCAGCGCTTCTTCGACCTTTGGATTCGCATCGAAAACACGCATGCCGCCGAAGAGCTCGACCGTATCGAGAAAGTGCCCCGCAGGTCCGACGGGCGCGTAAACGTCGAGCCCGTACTTCCGGCCGGTATTGAAATCGTCGGCGCCGTGGCCAGGGGCCGTATGCACAGCGCCGGTGCCGGCCTCGAGCGTGACATAGTCGCCGAGTACTCCCGGCGAATGCCGCGCGTAAAGCGGATGGTTGAAGCGGATCCCTTCGAGGTCCGCGCCCTTGAAGCGAACCACTGGATTGTCGAGTGACCGGCCCACGGCTTTTGACACGGCCGGGGCCAGCGATTCAGCCACGATCACCGCGCGTCCATCGACTTCGTACGCGGCGTAATCGAACTCCGGGTGAAACGCCACCGCCAGATTCGACGGTATGGTCCACGGGGTCGTCGTCCAGATGAGGACGGAGACCTGGCGTCCGGCCAGCCGCGGGATTCGCGCCCCGAGGTCCCCGGCGCCGTCCGGGGCCAGCGGAAACTCTACGTAGATTGAGGGTGACGTATGGTGTTCGTACTCGACTTCCGCTTCCGCGAGGGCGGTCCGGCAGTGGATGCACCAGTGGACCGGCTTCTTGCCCTTGTAAACGAGATCCTGCTCAACGAATGCGCCGAATGCGCGCACGATCGCCGCCTGGTACTTGAAGTCCATCGTCAAGTACGGGTCGTTCCACGTTCCCAGCACACCCAGCCGCTGAAACTGCTCGGTCATGTTGCCGACAAACCGTTCGGCGTACGCGCGGCAGGCCCGGCAGAAATCCGCCACGGACATCTCGCGCTTCTTCCGCCCGAGCTCGCGATCGACCTGTAGTTCGATGGGCAGCCCGTGACAGTCGAAGCCGACGATGTACGGCGCGTCGTAGCCGGCCATGGATTTCGACTTGACGACGAGATCCTTCAGGATCTTGTTGAGCGCGGTGCCGATGTGGATGTTCCCGTTCGCGTACGGCGGACCGTCGTGCAGCACGTATTTCGGCGCACCTTTTCTGGCCTCGCGAATCCTGCCGTACAGGTCCGCGGCGGCCCAGCGGGCCAGCGTCTCGGGCTCTGTGGCCGGCAGGTTCGCCTTCATCGGAAAGTCGGTGCGCGGCAGGTTGACGGTGTCTTTCCACTCGGGCATGGTTATCAGACGATTTTATAATGAACTGAACCATGCCACCACGCGTCGCCACGCTCGACAACGGACTGAAGGTGCTCGTGCAGGAGGAACACACGGCGCCGCTCGCGTCCGTCTGGTGTTGGTACAAGGTCGGATCGAAGGATGAACGTCCCGGGCTGACAGGCGTGTCGCACTGGTGCGAGCACATGAACTTCAAGGGGACGACGAACATTCCCCGCGATCAGGTCAAGGGGATTATCGAGCAGTTCGGCGGAAGCTGGAACGGATATACATGGATCGACCAGACCACGTATCTCGAGACGGCGACGCGAGACGCCCTTGATCGCATGCTCTTCATCGAGGCCGAACGGATGGCAAGCTGCCTGTATCACCCGGAAGATTGCGAGTCTGAACGCACCGTGATCATCTCGGAGCTGCAAGGCGGCGAAAACGATCCCGATCAACTCCTGGATCAGGAGGTCACTGCAGCGGCATTCAAGGCGCATCCGTACGGACACCCCACAATCGGCTGGTTGTCCGATCTACGGGCCATGAACCGGGACGACCTGTACGGGTACTGCCTCCGGTACTACGTTCCGAACAACGCAACGCTTGTCGTTGTCGGCGATGTCGAAACCGAGGACGTCCTGCGTCGTATCGACCGTCACTTCGGGAGGATTCCGACAGGGGCCGTGCCGCCGCGACAGACGACGATCGAGCCCGAACAAGTCGGTGAGCGCCGATTAACGATTCATAGGGAAGGCACCACCGCATACCTCAAGGCTGCGTATCACGCGCCTGGAGTTGCTGACGACGGATTCCATCCCATGCTTCTGCTCGATGCGGCCCTGACGGGAGCGAAGGGCTTGAGCTTGTGGTCGAGCTTTCGCGTGTCGCCGCCCCAGCGCAGCACTCGGTTGTATCGCGCACTCGTCGAACGCGGGCTGGTCGCCCAGGTGAATGGCGCTTTGCTCCCGACTGAACAGCCCTTCCTCTACACGATTTCCGCGACAGCGACGGAAGGTGCGTCGCTTGCGACGATCGAGTCGGTGCTGCTGGAGGAGCTGGATCGGGTACAGCGTGAAGGAATTCTGGAAGCCGAGCTGGTGAAGGCGAAAGCACAACTGAAAGCGCGGCTCGTGTTCGACACCGACAGCATTACGAGCAAAGCGCATCAATTCGGGTACTTCGAGACCATAGCGGGCGTTGAGACGTTTCTCGACATGCCCTCGCGGATTGCGGCGGTGACGCTCGACGAGGTTGCGGCAGCCGCAGCCGATGTCCTGAAAGTCTCGAATCGGACGGTCGGCTGGTTCGTTCCGGAACCCGAGCATGTCGGGTGAGCGCACCGGGCTGACCCCGACCCGGACGGTGCTCCCGAACGGGACGACCCTGCTCGTTAGGCAGACACAGGCGGTTCCTGCAGTGACGATCAGTCTCGCCATGCGAGCCGGGTCGATCTGCGATCCCGTGGAAGCTCCCGGGGCGATTCACCTCCTCTCCAAGGTCATCGACAGAGGTACGGCGACGAGAAGCGCCGTCGACATTGCGGAGGATCTTGACGGACGCGGAACGACGCTGACCACGACCGTCACACGTCACTCGTTGACGCTCAGCTGCACGTGTCTGACGGAGGACTTCCACGCGATCCTGGACCTGATGGGCGATATCGTCATGGCGCCGTCTTTTGCGGAGGAAGAGCTCGCGAAACGCAAGGCCGAGGTGATTACGGCCATCCGGCAGGACGAGGACAATCCGGCGGTGAGGGCCACGGAAACACTGATGGCGCTTCTTTATCCCGAACCGCATCCGTACGGCCGGCCAACCAAGGGCCGCCTCGAGATCGTCGATGGCCTGACGCGGGAGCGCCTGGTCGCGCTTCATGCGGCACGGTTCGCTCCGAACGCCTTGAGCGTCGCGATCGTCGGAGACCTGTCGATCGACTCGGCCGCCT
Source organism: uncultured Acidobacteriota bacterium (assembly GCA_963725105.1). GTDB lineage: Bacteria > Acidobacteriota > Vicinamibacteria > Vicinamibacterales > CAVVIG01 > CAVRXZ01. The sequence continues at coordinate 81,560 of CAVRXZ010000032.1, read as the reverse complement.
CGGCTGCCGAGCATGTGTTCGGCAGCTGGCGTGCCAGCCAACCCTCGCCGATCACTCTGCCGCCCGTCGTCGCGGCCACCACGCGTCGTCGCGTCGTGATTCCAATGATGAACAAGGCGCAGGCTGACATCGCTTACGGGTTCACGGCCGTCACTCGGAAGGATCCTGCGTACTATCCACTCTGGCTGATGAACAACATCATGGGTCAGTACTCGATGGGCGGCCGCCTGGGTGACAGCATCCGAGAGCGGCAGGGAATGGCGTATTACGTTTACAGTCGCCTCGATGCGAACGTGGCCCAAGGTCCGCTCTCGATCTATGCCGGCATCGGCCCGGCCAACGTTGACCGAGCGGTGGCGTCTATCGACGAGGAAGTGGGCCGGCTCGCGCGGGAAGGCGCCACGGCAAAGGAACTGAACGAATCGCGGCAATACCTCGTGGGTTCGATGCCCCGCGAGTTCGAGACGAATTCGGGGATCGCCAACTTCATGCAGATGACGGAGTTTTTCGGACTGGGGCTGGACTTCGATGTTCAGCTGCCTGATCTCCTGCACGCTGTCACGCTCGACGACATCCACGCCGCGGCCCGGCGCATCCTCGACCCCGCCCGCGCCACCATCGTCATCGCCGGACCCTACCGCGATAGCGAATGACCGTCCAAGCCGTCTTCTTTGACGTCGACTTCACGCTGATTTCGCCAGGGCCGATGTTTCAGGCCGAGGGTTACCGCGCCTTTGGCGAGCGGTACGGCATGGCGGTTGACGAGACCAGGTTCCACGCGGCGGTGGCGGGAGCCGCGCCGCTGCTGGAGGCTCGCGAGGACGCGCAGTACGACGAGGCGTCCTTCGTCGCGTATGCGCAACGAATCCTCGAGCTGATGGGCGCATACGGGCCTGGCCTCGATGCCTGTGCGCGCGAGGTCGTCAACGAATGGGCACGGTGCCACCACTTCGAGCTCTATGACGAGGTGCCCTCCGTTTTTCGAGAGCTGGCGCGCGCGGGGATCCGCATCGGCTTGATCTCCAACACGAACCGCAGCCTCACGTCATTCGAGTCGCATTTTGATCTGCAGGGGTTGATTGCCGGCGCCGTGTCGTCATCTGACCACGGCCTGATGAAGCCGCACCCGAGCATTTTCGAAGCGGCGCTCGAGCTCGTTGGCACATCAGCGGCTGACGCCGTCATGGTCGGCGACAGCGTGCGTCACGACATCGAAGGCGCGCTCCGCGCGGGGATGCGCGCGGTGCTGCTCCATCGCGGCCATGAAGAGCACCCGTTGGCGCGAGCGCTCGCCGAGCGGGGCGTAGCCACGATCTCCTCGCTGCGCGAACTTCCGAGTCTGGTGTTTCCGTAAGCTACCCGATACACTCGCCCGAGCGCGCCGACTGCCGGTTACCAACAACGGAGGTGGAGCATGCGCTGGACTCCGTGGCTTGCTCTCTTGCTGTTCCCCCTGCAACAGCCCCCGGCTCCGACCCCAGCCCCGTCTCCTCCCGCCACTTCGTCGGACTCCAGGGTTTGGATTGGCCGTTACTCTGAGTATGAGAACTTTCTCAGCACAGTGGAGATCGAACGGACGGAGAGCTTCAGCGCTGGCGTGACCGGAGGCACGATGCACGCCTTCTTCAAGCCCGGCGGCCTTGCTGCCGAGGGAGCGCTGAGAAGTCTCCGTCCAGGTCGCCACGACGGCTTCTTTGAGAGCTACAAGTCCGAGGCCGCGGCGTACAGGCTCGATCGGCTGCTCGAGCTCGACATGGTGCCGCCGACTGTAGAGCGCGTCTACGACCGCCGGATGGTGACACTGCAACTCCTCGTCCATCACACGAAGATGCTGAAGGACGTCAGCGCGCAGAACTTACGCGCTGCCGATCGCGTCAAATGGGACTACCAAGTCCATCGCATGTGGGTGTTCGACGACCTCGTGGCCAATATCGACGAGAACACGAGCAACCTCATGTTCGATCCGGAGACGAACTTCATCAAGGTCGATTGTTCGCGCTGTTTCACCGACATGCTGGTCCAGCCGTTCGAGATAGGCAAGCGATTCAGCCAGATCGATCGGCCGTTTTTCGATCGCGTCAAAGCCCTCGATCAGGCCACGGTCAAGAGGGAGATTGGCGCGTTTGTCGAAGGCAGCGCCATCAGCGCGCTCTTTTGGCGTCGCGACGCCATCGTCAAGGCGTTCGAGAAGCTGGTTAGGCAGAAGGGCGAGGCCCAGGTGTTCGGGCCCTGACAGTCATCGTTATGCCGGACGTCGAACCAGGATGCACGGGCCACAATCTTCCAATGTCAGCGAGCTGACGGTCAGCTCAAGTTCATCGCGCTGAACATCGTCAGCCGCTGTTGGCGAAGCGGATCGTTCTCCACCGCGCTGACGTTGTTGAAGACCATCGTCGGTCGATCGGTCGGGTTGAACGCCGGCCAGCGCGGCAGCTTGGGCGTGTTCGGGTCGCCGGTTCGGGCGAAGGCGATCCACGCGCTGCTGATCTTGTCCGCGAGCGCCATCGCCTCCGGACCGCCGCCGGTCAGCGCCGCGTGGCGACCTTGACGTTGTCGAAGGCGAACGGAATCTCCATCGTGTGCGGCGACTTGAGGCGGCCGCCGTCGACCGGTGTCTCCCAGCGGAAGTAGTACAGGTAGACCGGGCCCCTTCCCGAGCGCCGCCCGCCGCTCGGCGATCTTCATCGTCGGCGCGCCGTAGCGGTAGTCGCTGGCGATCAGGAAATAGATGTCCGACGGCGTCGCATTCTGGTTCGCCTGGCGATAGACCTCGATCGCGCGGCCGGCGTGTCGCCCAGCAGATCGGTGACGCGCTTGCGCATGCCGTTCTCGTCGAGGGAGAACGCCGCCTCATCGCTGGAAGCGTCATCTCCGTGCGCGTCGAGCCGATCATCACCGGCACCTCCGCCGACACCGTCGGACGCGGTCGGAAAGTAACGGATGCTGCGAGACGACCCGGCCGTCCATCGTCGGGCGAGAATCCGGCGGTCATCTGATCGGCGCCGGCCATGTCCCGGACGACGGCGAAGTAGGCCGACATGATCTTCTGCACCGGCAGATTCTGCAGCTCGCGGAGCTGCGTGCTTGGTCAGCGACAGCTTCTTCAGCAGCCGCTCGCCGACCCTGGCGGCCTGGTCGCGCTCGACCAGCTTGATGGTCGCGCCGCTCTCGATCGTCGCGCGGTGAAACAGCCCCTTCGCGGACGGCATCGTCAGCAGCGTGCTGACCTTCCGCCCGCCGCCCGACTGGCCGAAGATCATGACGGTGTTCGGGATCGCCGCCAAACCGTTCGATGTTGGTCCGCACCCACTTCAGCGCCTGCACGATGTCGAGCATGCCGACGTCGCCGGACTGCGCGTAGTCGCGGCCGAACGCCTCGACCAGGTTCGTGAATCCCAGCACGTTGAGACGATGGTTGATGGAGACGACGACCACATCGCCGCGGCGGGCGAGGTTGGTGCCGTCGGTCCCCGGCGACGAGCCCGAGCCGGTGGCAAACCCGCCGCCGTGACACCAGAACATGACCGGCCGCTTGCGGCCATCGTTCACCGCGGGCGTCCAGATGTTGAGGACCAGGCAGTCTTCGCCTTCCGCGGGAAGACCGGCAGTCGCGGTCGCCAGCGCGGACGCTGAGCGTCCGGCGCGTCGGGGTTGCGTCTGCGGCGCGCTCGGCCCGTACTGCAGCGCGTCGCGCACGCCGGTCCACGTCGCCGGGTTCGCCGGCGGCATGAAGCGGTTCTTCCCCGCCGTGCTCGCGCCGTAGGGGATGCCTTTGAACGTCTTGATCCCCTGCACGTCGACGCCGCGAACCTTGCCGAACGCGGTCTCGGCCACTACGAACGTGCCGTCTGCAGCTCGGGCATTTCTCAGCCCGCCGGCTGATGCCGCCGCCAGCAAGAAGGCCTGCTTGACGAAGTCACGCCGAGACCGGCTGGTGTTCATGTCCGATTCTCCGATCCAATTACCCGACGACCAGATTAGCCAATTACCCGATTCGGACGTTCACCCCGGGGGCCATGTCATGGACCGCCCGCCGAGTAGATGCAGGTGGATGTGGAAGACGGTCTGCCCAGCGTCGCGGTTGGTATTGAAGACCGTGCGGAAGCCGCCGGCCGAGATGCCTCTATCCTTTGCGATTGCCGCAGCGCGCCGGACGAGCTCGCCCACGATCGAATCGTCGCCGGCGCCGAGATCGTTGAGCGATGCGATGTGCTTCTTGGGTACTACCAGGACGTGCGTCGGGGCTTGCGGGTTGATGTCGTTGAACGCAAGAACCTGGTCGTCTTCGTAGACGATCGATGCTGGGATCTCGCGCCTGACGATCCTGCAGAAGAGACAGTCGGACATGATTGCAGTTGATTCGAATCTACGATCTACGATTTCCAATCGACAATTTCCATCCTGAATCGTAGATTGGCCCTCGTAGATTATCAGATGCGTTGGGCGACAGCCGTCCGTGCGAGTCCCTGCAGATCGCGTCGCAGGCCGAGCAGCGTGAGGCCTCGGGTCTGTCCAACTAGTTCTTCAGCGGCCATTTCCTGCCCGAAGCCGAACTCGAAGATGAGATGACCTCCGGGCCTCAGCCGGCTCGTGGCCTGCTCAATGAGCGCAGCCATCACATCGACGCCATCGTTGCCGCCAAAGAGGGCCACGGCCGGCTCGTGGTCGCGAACCTCGGGTTGAAGGGCAGGCCGGTCACCGGCGCGCACGTATGGCGGGTTTCCAGTGATGAGGTCGAAGGCGCCTTCCAGACCGGCGAGCACATCGGTACAGACGAAGCGGACACGGTCTCCAACTCCATGGCGCGCGGCGTTTCGGCGCGCCACGTCCAGCGCGCTTTCTGAAATATCGGTGGCGACGACCGATGCGCCAGGGAGTTCGCGAGCGAGCGCTACGGCCACGCAGCCACTACCCGTACAGGCATCGGCGATTGCCAGCGGACGCTCCCGGTTTCCGCCGACGAGTTCCAGCCCCGCTTCGACGATGAGCTCGGTTTCCGGACGAGGAATGAGCACCTCCGGCGTAACTTCCAGGTCCAGCCCCCAGAATTCACGCAAGCCGATGATATAAGCGGCTGGCTCCCGAGCGGCCCGGCGCTCAACCAGGGCGCCGTATCGGGTGGCGAATCCGGGCGGTTCGGTGTCGTTGGCTGACGTGAAGTACTGAGTCGTGGCCCATCCGAGTGCGTGCTCGGCGAGGATGCGAGCGCTCAGATCCGCTTCGGTCTGGCCGATGCCGGCACTGCGAAGGAGCTCACGGGCGGCTGCAACGCGTTCATGAATCGTCGGCATCAGTCGGGAGGACCTCACGATACCGCGGTCGCGTCTTTCAGCTTCTCGGACTGATAGTGGGACGCGACGGTCTCGAGCACTTCAGCCAGATCGCCGTTCAGGACCTCGACCAGCCTGTGCGTCGTGAAGTTGATTCGGTGATCCGTGATCCGGTTCTGGGGAAAATTGTAGGTCCGGATCTTTTCCGAACGCTCACCGGTGCCAACCTGGCTGCGCCGATCCTTGGCGATTGCCTCCTGTTGTTTTCGCATCTCCATTTCGTACAGTCGCGAGCGCAGCACCTTCATGGCTTTCGCGCGGTTCTTGATCTGCGACTTCTCGTCCTGCTGCGAGACAACGACGCCCGTCGGGATGTGCGTGAGCCGTACGGCGGAATACGTCGTGTTGACGCTCTGGCCGCCCGGGCCGCTCGAGCAGAACGTATCGATCCGGAGATCCTTGTCGTTGATCTGGATGTCGACTTCCTCGGCCTCGGGCAGGACGGCAACCGTCGCGGTCGAGGTGTGGATTCGCCCGCTGGCTTCGGTGGCGGGCACCCGCTGGACGCGGTGAACTCCGCTTTCATATTTCAGCTTGCTGTAAGCACCGCGGCCTTCGATGGTCGCGATGACTTCTTTCAAGCCGCCGACGCCCGTTTCGTTGGTGGACAGCACCTCGAGTCGCCATCCCTGCCGCTCCGCGTACCTGCTGTACATGCGGAACAACTGAGCCGCGAACAGCGCGGCTTCATCTCCACCAGTGCCTCCTCGGATTTCGAGAACGACGTTCTTCAGATCATTCGGGTCCTTCGGCACGAGCAGCGTCTTAAGCTCCGCGACGAGCGCATCACGCCGGCCGGTCAGCGACTTCAACTCGGCCTGGGCCAGCTCGCGCATGTCGGCGTCGCCGGACGACGCAAGATCCTCGGTCTGCGCGATGTCGTGAACGATCCCCTTGTAGTCCCGGAACCGCTCGACGATCGGCTCGATGTCCGACAGCGCCTTCGCATGCTTCCGGTACTCGGACTGGTCACTCTGGACATCCGGACTGCCCAGGAGGTGCATCAGCCCGTCGTACTGCCGTTCGATGGCCGTCAATTTGTCGAACATTTCCTACTCTTGCGCCGCGGCCCCACCCCAGGCGCCTGTGCCTTCGCAGCCCCTCGGCTGCTCGACCGTGCTTGAAACGACTGTCCGCTCAGTCAAGACGCGGTTATCCCCCCGACACCGGCGGCAGAAATGCCACCTCGTCGCCTTCACGAAGCTCCGTGTCCATCCGCGCGTAGTCGGCGTTCACCGCGCTCGAGATCGATCGCTCGTACGGTCCGAACGCCGGATACTCATCCGCGAGCTGACGCCAGACACTCGTGATTGTCGAGCCTGGTGCAATCTCACACGCCAGCTCGCCCGCGCCGGCGATATCCCGCAACCGCGCGAACAGCCGTACCGTTACGTGCATGCCGTTCGCTCCGCCTCGGCCCGGGCGGCCTCGTCCGCTGGATCGGCGACCGCCCCTTCAATCCAGACCTCTCCACCGTCAAAGTACTCGCGCTTCCAGATCGGCGCGATCTGCTTGACGCGCTCGATCGCGTACCGACATACGGCGTACGCATCGGCCCGATGCGGCGATGCCGCCGCGATGGCGACACTCGCTTCCCCGATCTCCAGTCGGCCTGTCCGATGGTGCAGGGCCAGCCGGGCGCGCGGCCATCGCCGGTCGGCTTCCCCGGCAATCAGTTCAAACGTCTTGAGCGCCAGCGCCTCGTACGCCTCGTACTCTAGGTATCGGACGCGCCGGCCTGCATTGTGATTCCGAACGAGACCCAGAAACGTAACCACGGCGCCGTCCGCCCCGCCCCGCCCCTCGACACCCTCGTGCAACGCGGCAATCAGCTGATCGAGCTGAAGCGGCTCCGGGCCAATCGCGAGGAGCGGAACCATATGTCCAGTATACAGATGACTAGATTCGCCAGAAGTGATTGAGAGGCCCATGCCCGTGTCCGAGCGGCAGTGCGTGCGCGATGGCACCGGCGACGTAAGCCTGCGCCTGAGCCACCGCGTCCATCAGCGAGTGGCCTAGAGCCAGGTGCGCGGCCACGGCTGAGGCAAAGGTACAGCCGGTCCCGTGCGTGCTCGGCGTGTTGATCCGGTGGCTGTGCAGCTCCGTAAACATGCCATCATCGAACAGAAGATCGACAATCTGCTCGCCTTCGGCGTGCCCACCGGTGATCACGACGGCCGAGCCGCCCATTTCGTGGATTATCAAGGCGGCCGCGCGCGCGTCTTCGATGGACTGGATGCGCCGGCCGCTGAGCACCTCCGCTTCAGGTATGTTCGGCGTGACGACGAGTGCCAGAGGGAGCAGCTCGGTCCGCAGCATCAGGATGCCGTCATCATCGAGCAGCCGGACGCCGCTTGTCGAAGTCATCACGGGGTCGACCACGACCTTGGCAAGATCCAGTTCCTTGATGGCCGCAGCGACGGCTTCGACGATCGCCGCATTCGCGAGCATTCCTGTCTTGGTGGCATGAATGCTGAAGTCGCCCGCCAGCGCTTCAACCTGCGCCGTCACGAGGTCGGCCTGAAGCGGCAGGATCTCGGAGACCCCGGCCGTATTCTGGGCCGTGATGGCCGTGATGGCGCTGGTGCCGTACACGCCGAGGGCCGCAAACGTCTTGAGGTCGGCTTGAATCCCGGCACCGCCGCTCGGATCGCTGCCGGCGATCGTCAGGGCCGTTCGAATGTCCGTCATTGAGAACCAGGTGCACCCGATCCCTTGCCGAACACGAGCAGGAACTGAAACTGAAAAGGCGGCATCTGCTGCTGCTTGATGAGTCGGAGGCCGGCGGCTGTCGCGGTCTTGACGACGGCAGCCGGATCAGGACGTTCGTCAGCCGCCGGGCCAGGTCCACCTTGTCCGGGATTGAAGTCGACCACGCCGACGCGGCCCTGCGGCTTGAGTGAACGCGCCACGTTAGTTAGCAGGGTCACCGGATCCTGGCATGAGGGTCCGACGCCGCACGCCATCTCGTGATAAGCGCCGACGATCAGGACAGCGTCGATACCCGACGGGAGCATCGGATCGCTGGCCGTGCCGAGGACGGTCCTGATGTTGTCGAGGTTCTCACGCTGTGCCCGACGTTCGATCGCTTCAATCATGACCGGCTGCACGTCTTCCGCATAGACCAGGCCGTGTGTGCCGACGCGACGGGCCAGCCTGATCGTGAACCAGCCTCCACCGGCTCCAAGCTCGGCCACGACGGCGCCCTCGGCAATGTTCAGTTCGTCCATGATGAAGTCGGGCGGCTGCCATTGCTCGCGATCCGGCGGTTCGATAAGCCCGAGGTCCGATGCGGGAAAGAGACGCGCCTTGGGCTTGACCTGTGGGGCAGGTAGGGCGGGGAAGGCGGGAGGGGCGGGAAGGGCAGGTAGGTCAGGTGGGCCAGGAAGACCCAACAGACATGCGGTGACGAATGCGACGCGCCCCACGCTACCTCTTGTCACGACCGGTTCCTCTTCCGTGTTGCCGATCTTCCCTCCCGCCTTTCCTGCCCTACCCGCCCCTCCTGCCTTCCCCGCCCCACCCGCCTTGCCTGCCCCACCTGGCCTTCCCGCCCCAACGATCCCTCCCCGCGTCATCGCGTCCGGAGACAGAATGGCGTCGAGTCGCTTGCGACTGAACAGTCCGCGCTCGAGCGCGAGCTCACGAATCGAGCGGCCGCTTTCCACCGATGCTTTCGGCCAGATCCGCCGCCGCCTCATACCCGATGTACACGGACTGAGCGCCGTAGCAGTCGCCGTGCTCCGATCAAGGAGCTCGCGCGAACGTGCGGCATTCGCCCTGATTCCGTCGACACATCTTGTGCGGAAGACCTTGAGCGACTCACGCAGGATCGCTGACGCGTGGAGGGCATTCCAGGCGATGACCGGCATCATCACGTTGAGCTCGAGCTGCCCCGCCTCACACGCCGCGGTTACGGTGGTGTCGCAGCCGATAATCTGAAAGACGACCTGATTCACCATCTCGGGAATCGAGGGATTCACTTTGCCGGGCATGATGGAGGAGCCCGGCTGCACGGCGGGCAGCATGATTTCAGACAGGCCAGCGCGCGGCCCCATACTGAGAAGGCGCAGGTCGCTGGCGATCTTTGAGGCCTCGACGGCCAGCCTGCGGAGCGCACCGGAATAGGCCAGCACGTCTCCCATGCTCTGCGTCACGCGAAAGAGATTAGGGGACGCGACGAGCGGCAGCGCTGTGTAACGCGCGAGATTTGCCACGACCTGCCGTTGATAGTCTGCTCCGGCGTTGAGTCCAGTTCCCACGGCGGTTGCGCCAACGTTCAGTTCGTACAACTGCTGTAGTGCTCCGGCCACATCGTCCGCACCGCGGCGGATGCAGGCGGCATAACCGCCGAATGCCTGACCGAGAGTCATCGGGACGGCATCCTGAAGGTGAGTTCTTCCCGTCCGCAGAAGATCGGAAAAGTCCGCGGACTTTCCGCGCAAGACTGCCATCGAGATCGCGAGCCGCCTGGACGAGCGGGGTCGCTTCGGCGAGCAGCGCGAGGCGCGTCGCCGTCGGAAACACGTCGTTGGTGGACTGGCCCATGTTGACGTGGTCGTTCGGATGAACGCGCTCGTAGGTGCCGCGCGCGGCGCCGAGTAATTCGGCTGCTCGATTGGCAAGCACCTCGTTGACGTTCATGTTGTGAGAGGTACCGGCGCCGGCCTGGTAGACGTCCACGACGAACTGATTCCGGAGACCGCCGCCGACGATTTCATCAGCAGCCGACATGATGGCTCGTGCAACGGCGGCATCGAGTCGTCCCAGTGAAGCGTTTGCTGCAGCAGCGGCCTTCTTGATGAGGACGGTGGCGGTGACAAGAGAAGCGTGTGCGCGGAGGCCGCTGATAGGAAAGTTTTCGATGGCCCGCTCGGTCTGAGCCCCGTAGTACGCGTCGGCCGGGACACGTACCTCACCCAACGGATCGCGCTCGGTCCGGTATTTCATAGGATCGGTGCGGGGTGCGAGGTGCAAAAGATCCTCCGCCGAATCGATTCAGCACCCCGCACGCCGCACCCCGCACTCCGCACCTAAGTATACTGACCGCATGCTTCCAGAGTTCTTTGATAGCGTCCTTCAACTGATCGTGCGGACTTCAACGGACTTGCCGCCTGACATTCGGGCGGCGATGGACGCGGCCCGCCGGGCCGAACCGTCGGACACCCGAGCCGGGCAGGCCTTGACCATCATCGCGCAGAACATCGATCTGGCGGTGGATACTGAAGGCGCCATTTGCCAGGACACCGGCATGCCGACCTTCGAAGTGAAGACTCCGGTGGGTGTCAATCAGATCTGGTTGAAGGCACGAATCCAGGAGGCTGTTGCCGAGGCGACTCGTCGTGGCAAGCTTCGCCCCAATTCAGTCGATTCCATCACTGGCCAGAACTCCGGGGACAACCTCGGTCCGGGCACACCCATCATCCACTTCGAGCAATGGGAACGAGACAACATTGAGGTCAGGCTGATCCTCAAGGGTGGGGGATGCGAGAACGTCAACGCGCAGTACGCGCTTCCTGTCGAGTTGCCGCATCTGGGACGCGCGGACCGGACGCTGGATGGCGTGAAGAAGGCGATTCTGCATGCCGTGTGGAACGCTCAGGGCAAGGGCTGCAGTCCCGGGGCTGTCGGCGTCTGCGTCGGCGGCGACCGCACATCGGGTTACACACACGCCAAGGAACAGCTCTTTCGGACCCTGGATGACGTGAATGCCGATCCACGCCTGGCCGAACTCGAAGCATCCATCATGTCGACTGTGAACAACCTTCAGATCGGGGCGATGGGATTTGGCGGTAACGTCACGCTCATCGGCTGCAAGATCGGCATGCTGAACCGGCTTCCAGCTTCTTTCTTTGTATCGGTGGCCTACGACTGCTGGGCGTTCCGGCGGCTCGGCGTCGATCTCAACGCTTCTACCGGGGGGATCGAAGGCTGGCTGTACCGCGACCCGTCGCATCCGATCGTTCCGATGCTGGATCAAGCCGGCTTCGTGCGCACGGGACGCGAGGTCGCCTTGAGGACGCCGTTGACGCAAGCCGACGTTCGATCGCTCAAAGTGGGTGACGTCGTACTGGTGTCAGGCCGTGTGCTCACGGGACGCGACGCCGTCCACTCATACTTGATGAAACACGACGCTCCAGTCGATATGAATGGTTCAGTCCTGTATCACTGTGGACCGGTCGTTGTGAAGGACGGCGAGACGTGGCGCATTACCGCGGCCGGCCCGACGACGAGCATCCGGGAAGAGCCATATCAGGCCGACATCATCAGGCGATTCGGTGTACGTGCGGTGATTGGCAAGGGCGGGATGGGCGCGAAGACGCTTGCAGCGCTCAAGGATCACGGCGCCGTTTACTTGAATGCGATCGGCGGAGCCGCCCAGTTTTACGCCCGTGCCATCGAACGAGTGGACGGCGTCTCATTGCTCGAATTTGGAACGCCGGAAGCCATGTGGCATATCACAGTCAAGGATTTTCCGGCCATCGTCACCATGGATGCCCATGGAAACAGTCTGCACAAGGATATCGAGCAGGAATCAGGCACACATCTCGAAGCGCTCCTTAGCGTTTCCTGAAGTCCCTCATCGTCGGCCGCGCGTAGCCATGTTCCATCGCGGCGACATCAAGGTCCATGGTTTCCAGATCGCCGACGGAAAGGACGGGGAACGGTGACAGGCTCGCCATGTCGACTGATTTGAGGTAGTTGCCGCAGCCGCTGCAGACTTCGACGCGTCGATCCTTGCGTGTCTCGTCGGGTGCCGCCGTAACGAAGGGCTCACCGTCTGTTCCGCAGTAGATGCACGCGTAAGAAGTCAGCTCCCAGGCCGCCGCACAGAACGAACAGCGCAGCGTGCGGTGTCCGTCGACCACCTCGGCCATGGCCGGCCACGAGCCGCACGCGGGACAATAGCCGTGGTTCCAGTCATCAAGTGCCGCTCCGACCGGATCATTCGACTCCGCGGGACTGTGGATCCGGCCTGATGCCACGAACAACGTGTGCTGGAGCCGATGGACGAACGGACCGACGGCCAGTTCGCTGACCAGCCAGACCAGATCCGGCGAGAGTCCCCGATGCACGGCGCCGCTTCGAATCGCATCCTGATCGCGCCCCAGCGACGCCGCGAGCAGTGACCCGGCATCGAGGGTCCCGCTCTCGATTGCCGTGACGATGTGTTCAGCCGCCTCGCGTCCGCCGCTGCCCGCGAGCTCACGGCCCAGCTTGATCAGCGACTGGGTCAGCACGGGGACAGGGAGGGGAATCGGCTCGCCCGCGATAGCCGGCACGCCGCGGGAGAGCTTGGCGTGGAGGTCACTTTCCAGGCAGAGACAGGCGGGGAAACGGAGCCCCATCGATTGTCTGTTTCAGATCCATGACCAGGGCGAGCAGCCGCCGTTGAAGCTCAATGGCCGGCTTCAGGTCGGGCTTCGTTTCGAGGAGCGTCGTCCAGCGTTCTTCCGCTGCCGCGGCAAGCTCCGCACGAGAGGTCGAGGGGACACGAACGTAAGGCATGTTGCTCAGGTGTAAGGACTTCAGCCTTGCACAGGGATCGCAGTATACCAACGAGGTTCTTGCTATAATGAAGGGAATCACGCCCAGTCGTATTGGCGTGAGGAGTGGCATCCCATGATTAACGTGTCCGAAACGGCGGCGTCCAAGATCAACGAACTGCTGAGCGAGGAAAACAAGGCTGGCAGCGGTTTGCGCGTCTTCGTGCAGGGTGGCGGCTGTTCAGGCTTCCAGTACGGACTGATGATCGAAGAGAACGGAGAAGGCGCCGGAGATCAGGTGTTCGAGTCCCACGGCGTGAAACTCTTCGTAGATCCCATCAGCGTCCGTTATCTGAAGGGCGCCGAAGTTGATTTTGTCGACACCGTTACCGGCGGCGGGTTTACCATCAAGAACCCGCAAGCGACGTCGACGTGCGGCTGCGGGCAGTCGTTCTCTGTGGACTGATCCTTTCCCGTCAGGCCGCCGAGGCGGCTCGCTTCGCCGGGCGGCTTGACTCTTCATGGCTCACCAAGCTCTCGATCTGTCGCATCTGCGGCCAGTAGGCGGCAAGCACTCGGGCAAGCGCGACCAGATTCTCCGGATCTTCTTGCAGCAGCAGGGGCATCTGAGCGCGGACGATTTGTTCGACCTCGTCCGGCGCGAGGCGTCGGGCATCGGACGCGCGACTGTCTATCGGACACTGCAGTGGATGGTGGACGCCGGTCTCGCACGGAAGGTCGACTTCGGCGAGGGCCGCTCGCGATTTGAGCCTTCGTACGGACATCCACACCACTTCCATCTGATCTGCAGCACGTGCCATCGTTCGTCCGAGTTCCTCAGCTCGGATATCGAGTCCGTGGTCGAGGAGGTGTCGACCGCGCGCCGCTTTACGCCTGCGCAAACGGTCGTCCAGATCTACGGCACCTGCGAGGAATGTCGTACGGGCGCCCGGCGTACGAACGTCGGAACAATTGATGGCGCGACCACCGAACGCGTCTTCGCGCGCGACGCGCTCCGAATCGCAATCGCGACGGAGCGAAGCGGGCTGGAGTTCTACACGCGCGCGGCGACTCTCACCAAAGACACGCGCGGCCGGTCGGTCTTTCAGCGTCTGGCGGCGGAGGAACGCGAGCACCTGGGCAAGCTCGAGCAGCGCTACCGCGAGCTGGTTGCGACAGATCCGCAGCTCGAATCCCGCCCGGCGTTTCTCTTCTTCAAGGGCGCCGCGAAAGGTCTCTTCGACGAAGGGGCGGCCAAGCTCCGCAAGGGCGTGAACGACGAGCAGGCGCTGCTCATCGGGATTAAGTGCGAGCGTGGTTCGCACAAGTTCTTCAAACGCTACGGCGAGCGGTTCGAGGATTCCCAGGGCAAGCAGATCTTTCTCGAGTTCGCGGAAGAAGAGCGTGAGCACTTCGAGCTGCTGACCCGCGAGTATCGCGCCTTGACGAATCGTCAGCGTCTCCGCAAGCCGGTCGCCCTCAAGTCGGCCCGTTGATCGATCTTCATACCCACACGACCGCGTCGGACGGACGCTGCAGTCCCGCGGACCTTGTCGAGCGCGCGGCACGCGCCGGTGTTCGCGTACTGAGCGTCACCGATCACGATACGGTGGCAGGCTGTCGCGAGGCCGAGGCCGCGTGCACGGCGGAAGGTATTGCGTTCGTGTCCGGGATCGAGATCACCGCGGTCCGCGAGGAAGTCGACGTACACCTGCTTGGCTACTTCATCGACATCCAGTCTCGGGCTCTGCAGACGTTTCTCGGTGAGCAGCGGCTCCGTCGGATCAATCGCCTCCGGAAAATCGTGGAACGGCTCGCCGGGTTGGGCATCGCGCTGGACGCAGACGCGATCCTGCAGCCCGCGATTGATGACCCGTCGAAGTCTGCTGGCCGTCCGTGGATAGCGCGTGCACTGGTGGCTTCAGGTCACGTCGCGACGGTGAACGAGGCCTTCGAGCGGTGGCTGGTTCCGGGCCGGTCGGGGTTCGCGCCGCGTGTCGGCGCCTCTCCTGCGGAAGTCATCGACCGCATCCATAAGGCCGGCGGCATCGCCTCGGTCGCCCACCCGGGCCTGCTGCGACACGACGACTGGCTGCCAGATTTCGCGGCGGCCGGCCTCGATGCGATCGAGGCGTATCACTCGGAGCATACCGCCGCGATGACGGCTCGCTATCAGGCGCTTGCCGACACACTCGGCCTGGCGGTTTCAGGCGGCTCGGACTACCACGCAGACGACGAGCACGGCGGTGCGATACTGGGAGGAGTCTCGCTGCCCGCAGCAGCCTACGAGCGACTTGCCTTTCTCGCCACGAGGCGCGCGACGGCTTCGGGACTCGAGACCTCCTCATAGAAGATCTGCTCGAGCTGTCCGAATCTCATAGCGAGTTCGCCGGGGTCGAGCAGATGGTCAGGCGAGGTCGGGCCGGCTCCGAGGAGACGCTGGTTCACAGTGAACGTCTCATAGACGAGGAATCCTCCAGGCGCGACGGCGTTGGCGAGTGCCGTCATCAGGTCGCGCTGGAGATACCGGGTCACGACGACGAGGTTGAAGCGGTTGTGGGGCAGCGGATACTCGGTGAGATCGGCGCACCACGCATGGAGGGACAGGCGGCGGGCCGCCGCTTCGCCGACCGCAGATTGCAGCGCGTCCAGGTTGTTGTCGACTCCGAACGTGCGATAACCGAGTCCGGCCAGTGCGAGCGCGTGACGGCCGCGTCCCATCGCGACGTCGAGCGCAGAGCGGGAGGCCGGCAGCCGGGCTCGGAAAGCCTGGGCCCAATGAAGAACGAAGGGTGAGGGCAGCAAGAAATGGCTCAAGCCATACTCTCAGCAATCGGCGTCGGCTTGCTCGGACTCGTCGCTGCGACCGTCTTCGGGCTTCGCGGCACCGACGTGTCCCGTCACATTTCGTTCGGCTTCCTGTCGACGCTCGTGATCCTGCTGGCCCACTCGATGATGATGTTCTATCTCATCGGCAAGGGTAAAGCGGTGAAGGACGCGCTGGCGGAGCACAACCTGACCGGCGATTACTACCGCCGCATCGCGGCGGCCCGCAAGCCGGTTTTTTCGATCGGCACCGTCGCGATGGTGGTGACGATGGCGGCAGCCATTCTTGGCGCAAGCGTCGACACAGGCGTCATGCCCGCCGTCATACACGGGATGATTGCCTATGGGGCGATCGCGTGTAACCTCGTCGCCGTCAAGATCGAGGTCGGCGCATTGACCACCTCCGCTCAGGTGGTTGACGAAGTCAACAGCCTGATCGGCCCGTGACTGCCCCTGTCCTCGATCTCGCCGACGTCTCCAAGGATTTCCGAGGGCTGCGTCCGCTGCGCATCGAGCGCCTGACCGTGGCTCCGGGTGAGAGCGTCGCGATCGTCGGGATGGACCAGCCGATGGCGGAGACGTTCGTGAATCTCGTGACTGGCGCCGCGCTTCCGGATCGGGGCGAGGTGCGGGCGTTCGGCCGTTCCACGGCGGATGTGGCGGACAGCGCCGAATGGCTCCGACTCGTCGACCGATTCGGCATCGTCAGCGACCGCGCGGTCCTGCTCGAGGGGCTGACGACGCTGCAGAATCTCGCCGTCCCTTTCACGCTCGAGATCGAGCCATTGCACGAAGACACCCATCACCGCGTCGCCGAGCTCGCCCGGGAGGCCGGACTTGATGAAAACGACTGGGGAAAAGCGGTGGGCATGTTGGATCAGGCAACGCGCGCACGAATCCGCTTTGCGAGGGCGCTTGCGCTCGATCCAGCCGTGGTGGTGCTCGAGCACTCCACGGCCGACGTGCCGCGTGAATCGGTCGCGCCTCTGGGCGAGCACATGCGGCGCGTCGTTCGAAACCGCGGCGGAGCGCTCGTTGCCATTACCGGGGACTCCACCTTTGCGACGGCAGTGGCTGATAAGGTGCTGACGCTCGAGCAAGCCAGCGGCAGACTGAGCGGGCAGCGACGGGGTTGGTGGTCTGGAAGGCGGCTCGGATAAAATGTGCGCGAAGGGAGTTTCCTATATGCGTATCACGAGGTGGCCCGCGGTGCTGGTTCTCGTCATGGTTGCCGGCATGGCGGCGCTCGCCGGCGCGCAGAGCAAGAAGAAGGCCCGGGTGTTTTTTGTCGAACCCAAGAACGGCGCCACTGTCGCTAGTCCAGTACACATGAAGTTCGGTAGTGAGGGCATCGAAATCGCCCCGGTTCCTCAAGGCGACGTAAAGACCGCGCGGCCGGGAATCGGGCACTACCACGTAGGCATCGACCAGGCGTGCCTGGCGCCCGGGAAAAACATCGTAAAGGGCACACCCTCCTGGGTCCACTTTGGTGACGGCAAGTCGGAATTCGACTCTCAGCTCACGCCCGGGAAGCACAAACTCGCGCTCCAGATTGGCGACGACCTCCACAACACCATGCCCGGACTCTGTTCAACCATTACGATTAACGTACCGAAATAGCCTGGCCTGCAAGTTGGTGCCGTCTTGTGGATGAGCTGCCTGCGGGCCTTAACCGAAAGCAGATACCGCCGTTGAGCTGGAACGGATATTGATAGGCGAGGAGGCCACGAGGGGCACGTGTCCCGGGGAGGCTCGGATGCCGAGCGGTACGATCAAGCGACTCGTTCGTGACAGAGGTTTCGGATTCATTCGGGACGATGGGGGCCAGGAGTGGTTCTTTCACCGCAGCTCTGTCCAAGGCAGCTTCGAGGAGCTGACCGAGGGCAAGCGGGTCACATTCGACGAAGAACCTTCCGCCAAGGGGCCGCGCGCCGGAAACGTGCGGGCTGAAGGCTAGCGGCCGGCTTCCGGGTGCCCAAGGTCGTTCTGTTCGACATCGACGGCACGCTTCTGCTGAGCGGCGGCGCCGGCGGCCGGGCGATGGCTCGGGCGTTCGAAGACCTGTTTTCGATCCCTGACGCGTTCAGCAAGATTCCATTTTCGGGTCGGACAGATGCGTCGATTCTGTCCGACGCGATCGCAGCTCACGGCATTCCGGTGCACTCAGCGGGTGTTGCCTCGTTTCGTCCTGCCTATCTCAGTCATCTCCAGACCGAACTCAGGCAACCGGGGCCAGGCAAAGGTGTCATGCCGGGCGTGCGTTCGCTGCTTGCCACACTCTCAGAGCGCGACGATGTGTACGTAGCGCTCTTGACCGGTAACTTCGAGGAAGGAGCGCGCCTCAAGCTCGAGTACTTTGATCTATGGCATTACTTTCCGTGCGGCGCCTTCGGCGACGACGCGCCCGAGCGAAACAGCCTGCTCCCGCATGCGCTCGCACGGATTGAAGCGTGCGGGGGGCCGGTGGTGCCGCCTTCGGCAGCAATTGTTGTCGGGGATACGCCGCTGGATGTGGCGTGTGCGGCGGCGTCCGGCGCCCGATCGCTTGCCGTCGCGACGGGCGGCTACGGAGCGGACGCGCTGCGGCAGGCCGGGGCCGATGTGGTGCTCGAGAACCTCGGCGACACCCGCGAAGTGCTTAGAGCGCTGGCATTAGAAACTTGACGGACAGGAATCTGGCCTGCAGGTCAGCCCTCGATCAGGCGGACATCACCGGCGCGCGGTCCCTTTTGCGATTCTTCAGGCGTGAACTCGACGCGCTGCCCTTCCCGCAGTAACTCGAACACGGCGCCTCGCACGGCGCTGCGGTGGAAGAAGTGCTCGATCCCGCCTTCGTCGCGGATGAACCCGAATCCCTTGTCGATCAGGAGGCGTGCGATTGTCCCCGTCGGCATACCCGAACCTCCGTTCCGAACCCCCAGGGATATCCCAAGGGGACTCAGCCGGTGATGGGCGCCTAACGAGGAAAGAAGCCGTCGGGACGCGGTCCCAGCCGAGTCGGTCCAGCCATAGCTCGGCTGGCAACCCGGGGCCAGTCTAGGCAGTTCAATGCCCGAAGTCAAGCACGAGCTGTCCTTTAGCGGAATCGGCCCACGTCCGAGGACCTGCCATGTTTCTTCGTCATCGTCCTCGTCGTCGAGCTCTTCGTCGTCGTCTTCGTCCCCGTCTGACTCGTCGTCAGCCTCGAAGTCGTCGTCTTCGTCGTCGTCCTGATCGGATTCGTCGGCTGACCAGCAATCCATAAGGATTCCCGAACGAGGGCAAGGGGTCGGTTACGAGCTCGGAGCGGGTTTCGCCTTTTCGCGGTTCGGCGGGGGATAGGTCGACCAGAAATGACGACCGCAACGAGGGCATACCCAAAACTGATCCGGCGTCCAGGCCATCCCCGGGCCCGGATCGCGCATGTCCATCTGGGTCCCGCAACGCTGGCAACGGATCTGAATGGCGGCGTCACTCATTCCGGCCGATTCTAGCCCAGGTTGTTCCTGCTACGATCTTGCCGTGATTCCCGCCCTCGTGCTCGCCGCTGGACGGTCTTCGCGCATGGGGCGCCCCAAAGCCAACCTTCCCCTTGGTGACCATGACACGTTCCTGTCGCGTATTGTGCGGACGTTTCACATGGCGGACGTCGAGGATGTGGTCGTCGTGGTGGGCCACAGCCCGGCGGCCATCATGGAGGCGTTCTTGAGGACCGGAGAGACAGCGCGATTTGTCGAGAACCCCGATTTCGAGCAGGGTCAGTTGTCTTCGTTTGTCAGGGGCCTGAACGCCATCGATCGGCCCGGGGTCGCCGCCGCACTGGTGACGCTGGTGGACGTCCCGCTGTTCGCGCCCGATACTGTGCGAGCTGTTGTCGGCCGCTATCGGGAGTGCCGCGCGCCGGTCGTGCGGCCTGTTCGCGGTGCCGAGCACGGTCATCCGGTGCTGATCGATCGCTCCCTCTTCGACGAGATCCGTCGCGCGGATCCGGCTGTGGGCGCCAAGGTCATCGTCCGCGCGCACGCATCGGCGACAGGCGACGTCGAGATCGATGACGAAGGTGCGTTTGTCGACGTCGACACGAGATCCGACTACGAACAGCTTCTCGCCCGCGTGTCCGGTCAGGGCTTTTTCATGGGATCGTAGGTCGCCTTCACCGTTCCCATCCGCTTGGCCACCTCGAACAACGTCGGATAGAACTGCACGAACGTCCACTCGACCGCCGTATTTGCCTTGTGACACGTATAGCAGACGGCAGAAGTCGGCAGCGGCGCGGCCATCTGCTTTGATCCGAGATCGAAGTACGCCCAGCTGGTGTCAGGAAAGCGTCCGGAATCCTTGACCGACGCCTCGATGGCCATCACGCCGCCCTGGGTCTGGCCGCCGTTGTTGATCGACACGTGCTCTTCGGCTCCCCGAATCTCCAGAATGAACATCGTCTTTTCGGGCCACTTGCCTGACGTCATGAACTGACGATAGGGCTCGCGGTTGACAAAGACGTTGTCGAACATGGCGTGCCCTGCCTGGCCGGCCGGCCCGTACGTCATGCCGAGACCGCTTGTGACGAACACCCATTCGCGATAATTGCTCGGGCGCAGCAGTTCGCCGCTGCTCGTGTACCTGGGCTCGTCGTTCGCCGGCTGCTGGGCTGCGGGCGTGGTCAGCCAGAGGCCTGCCACCAAGACCGCAGCGAGACTGACCATCCATGTTCTTGCCATAGGTATCGCGTATCCTACAGGCTGTTTCGCTGGACTTCAAAGACGGTCCGCCCAACATGGCCGCTCCCGCACCGCGGTTCAGCATTCTGCTGCCCACCCACAACCGGGCCGATGTTCTGTCGTACGCCATTCGTTCAGCCTTGTGGCAAACCGAAAAGGACTTCGAGCTTTTGATCGCGGGCGACGGGTGCACGGACAACACGGCCGAGGTGATCGCGTCGTTCCCGGATCCCCGTATCCGGTGGTTCGACCTGCCCAAGGCACCCGGGATCGGCTATGCCAACCGGAACATCGTGCTCCGACAGGCGCGCGGTACGCTGGTCGCATACCTGGCGCACGACGATATCTGGTTTCCCGATCATCTCGAGAAGCTCGGATCGCTCCTCACTGCCAGAGATGCGGAGTTCGTGTACGCCCGATCGCTTGCGGTCGATCTCCGGGGCCGCATGACGCCCTATTGGTTCAATCTGGAAGTGCCGCGACACCGCGCCGGGCTCGCCCGTGGACGGAGCGCCCTCACGATGTGCAGCGTGGTTCACACGTGCGAATGCCTGGTGAAGTACGGCTACTGGAGTGAGTCCCTTCTTCGCGGCGGGGACACCGAGTTGTGGTATCGGATTCTGACGCTCGGAGGTTCTGGCAGGCTGGCGTTCTTCCCAGAAGTGACGTCGCTGCACTTCGTCGCGGATTGGCGGGAAGCGGATGTGCAAAGACGCAGCGACGCCGCGGGTTGGCTGCTCAACGGGTTCCTCGAAGACAAGCTCCCGCCGGCGCTGAAGCTGTCCAATCACTCTGCGGGGTCGCTACAGGAGGCCGCGTGGCTGCGCCTCTCTCGCGATCCGTCGATGTCCGTGACCGACATCCGGCGCGCTGTTGTTCAGCTCCAGGACGCCCTGCTCTGGCAGGGTCGGCCCGTCACCGGTTTCATTGCGCTGCGCACCGGCTTTGCCGTCGGGGCGTTGCTCGACTGGCTCTGGGATCGCCTGCGGCGAATCACCTCGCCGACGCTTCGACGTCAGCTCGCGCTGCGTGAAACGATGACCCGATCTCTCGACGAGCGCGCTCGCGATCCGGCATTGCGTTAGAATGCCTCGGGCCATGGGTCGCAGCGCTTCAGCATCCAGACAGAATCGAAATCTGCTCGAAGAGACGCTGGCGGCAGCGCGCCGCGACCCGCAGCTTGCCAAGGCCACCGGCGAACCCATGCGTCGTCTGACGGACGGCGTTCACATTCGATCGTTGCTGACGCACGCTGATTTTCGCGGAACGGTCTGCGAACTGCTCGACCCGCGCTGGGCGTGGCATCCGGATCCGATTGTGTTCAGTTATTTCTTCACGATCCGTCCGGGTGTCGTGAAGGGATGGAATCTTCACCGCGAACACGAGGATCGCTACGCGCTCGTCAAGGGCGAGCTCGAGCTGGTGCTTTACGATCCGCGCCCGGGATCACCGACGTGCGGGGAAGTCTGCCGAATCGTGCTTTCAGAGCACCAGCGCAGTCTGGTCAATGTGCCCAAAAACGTCTGGCACGCGGACCACAATATCGGCACGAACGACGCGCTGGTCGTGAATTTTCCGACGCAACCCTACGACCACGTCAACCCGGACAAGTATCGCCTTCCGCTCGACACACCCCTGATCCCGCATTCATTCGGTACGGCGCTCGGCGGCTGATTCCGAAGTTCGGTTCTACGGGGCCAATGACGCGGTGTACGCGCCGATCGCCAGCAGGTCGTCGTTCGTCAGCTTGGACACGACCGGCAGCATCAACTCGCTCCACACGCCCTTCCGCGCACCTTGCTGGATGTCGAAGAGCTGTCTCACCGCGTAGCTCGGCGATCGACCGGCCAGCCCGGGCACAGGGCCCAGGCCCTTCAGGTCTGCGCCGTGGCACACGCCGCACGCGGTCGTCTTTCCGTTGCCGCCGGTCTTGACGAGCGCCTCGCCTTTCTTGATGCTGCCAACCGGGACGTACGCGATGAACCCGGATCGTGGATTGCGAAGCGCTTCGGTCTCTTCCGTGTTCTCCGGCGTTTCGATCACGCGATCTCCAATCGGCTCCGTTTCGTTCCCATCCAGCCTGAGAAACATGCCGCCTGCGACTCGCGTTTTTGGAACCATGTTGGTCTCGACGACTCTGATCCACGGCGTCCACTTCATCGAGGCGAAATACTCGGCGGAAGCCTTCAGCTCCTCGTCCGTCATGCCCTTCGCGATCGTGATCATCAGATTCGTATTGGCTTTTCGCGGTTCGCCGCTCTTTCGGACACCGCTCCGGAAGTCGGCCATCGTCTGCAGAAAATACGAGACGGGCAGACCCGACACGCCGGCGTTCTCCGGCCTTCCCTTGCCGTTGGGGTAATGACAGAGGGAGCAGGCGCGTACGTCAGGCCGTCGGCCGTGTGCGATGACGTCGGGCATCGGTGGGTGATCGGAGGGAAACCAGTCCGCTGGGCCGAAGAAATCGCGGATCTGCGTCGTGGTAAAGGAGGCGGCGCTGCCCGGCAGCCGCTTAAGCGTCCCGTCGTCGGGAGGCGGCGCCGGGGGCGCGGAGCCCGGTGGCGGAGCCGGCGGGATGTTCTACGCCCACGCCGGCGGATCACCGGCGGCGTGCAGGACCGAAACCGCGACCAACCCGACGATGGCCAGACACAAGGCACCCAGAGATTTCGCCATAAGGAGCCTCCCGCAACTCAAAGAAAAAGTCGATCGGCGCGCCACGTTACACCTCCGCCTCGGTAACTGGCAAATGGAATTTGCGGTGGTCGAGTAAAGCACATAGGCGTCGGACCCGAAAAGAGGGAGATGGAGTACCGTCGGTTGTGAGGCCCATTGACTACTTCGACATCGCCGCCGAGGACAATCCCGCCAGAACCGCGGTGATCGATGGGTCGGTCCGGATCTCCTTTGCCCAGCTGAAACGAATGAGCGAGGCGATTGCCGGAGCCCTTACATCAATCTCAGATCCGGCGCATCAGGTGCCGGTTGCCATCTATTCCAGAAACGACTATCGGGTCTTCGCGTGCACGCTTGGGATCATGCGGGCGGGTCACGTCATCGTGGCCGTCCACGCTCGAGAACACCGTCGCAGACGTTGCCACCTTCCTGACCCGCACGCGGCCTGCTTGTGTGTTCTACCACAGCGGTGTGCGCGAAGAGGTGCTGCAGATTCGGGGGAATCTGAGCGCCGATACACGCTGGGTCTGCCTCGATTCTGAGGAAGGACCTGATCATTCGCTGGACGCGTTTACGGCGGCTCACCGTAGCCCGTTGATCGATTGGGGTGTGGTGGAAGAAGACCACATGCGGCGAGTTCAGATCCGCGAGACAAGCGGGACGTCTGGACCACCAAAGCTGGTGCTCGACCGTATCCAGTCCTTCAGTACGACGTACTCGACGCTCCGGAACATCCTCGGTCGGTACGACTGTGATCCGGTGTTTGTTGCGGCAGCGCCGCTGTCCCATGCCTGCGGTGTCTTCGCCCTGGCCATGCTCACGCTCGGGGCCACCGTGATCGTCGTGCCGATTTTCGATCCGGCCGAAGTGCTCGGTCTGATCCAGAAGCATCGCGTGACGCACATTTGGTTGCCTCCGACCGCCCTCTACCTGTTGCTCGATACGCCTGAAGTCAAATTCACGGACCACTCGTCCCTGAAATGCATGGTACTGGGTGCGGCGGCGGTGTCGCCCGACAAGCTCCGCGAAGCCATTCGGATATTCGGGCCCTGCGTGACTCTCAACTACTCTCAGATCGAGTGTGGATTCCTGACGTGGCTCGACGAAAAGACGATGGCCGCGGCAGCGGCGGGCGACCATCCTGAACGGTTGCTGAGCAGCGGCAGCAGCATGTATTCCGCCCGCGTGGCGATCATGAGCGACGAAGGCCAGCTGGAACCTCGAGGCCAGGTCGGAGAAATCGTGGTTCGAGGTCCGGCGGTCAAGGAATACGGCGATGCCAGGGAGACCGAGGAGGCGAGGCGCTTTGGCTGGCACCATACAGGTGACACTGGATATCTGGACGAAGCCGGATATCTGTACGTCGTCGGTCGCAAGAAAGACATCGTCATCACGGGTGGCTTCAAGGTGTCCGCCAGCGAAGTGGAGCGGGTCATCATGGAGCTTCCGCAGATCGCCGACTGCGCGGTGATCGCGGCCCCCGACCCGGTTCGGGGTGAAGCGGTCGTGGCGGTGGTCAGTCTGCGCCCCGGTCAGACACTGGCAAGTCCAGCCATCATCGCCCACTGCAAGGCCAGACTCGGGTCCCGCAAGGCGCCGCGGGCCGTCGACCAATGGACCGAGCTCCCGCGGACGCCGGTCGGCAAAGTTGATAAACTCAAGATTCGCGCCAAATATTTGGGCGCGGCAACCAGTCGAACCGAGGAGCCCGGAGATGTCCATGGCTGATTCCAAACTTCGCCAGCCCGGCGCCGGCCAGGGTGTGACGAGCGAAACCCTACAGCGCCTCGCAACGATTTGGTCCGATATTCTGGGCACCGCCGATCTGAGCGCGGACGATAACTTCAAGGAGCTGGGCGGTGATTCTGCTGCGTCAGTTCAGTGCCTGAATCGCATCTACGAGTCGTACGGCTGCCGCGTTGCCCTTGCGACGTTTTTCGAGCGGGACATGACCCTCGGAAAGCTGGCTGCCATTGTCGACGAGATGGTCGGCGACTCAGATCGCTGACCAGGTGCCGGGGTCCATCCCGGAATGCCCAGTCCGCTCCAGCCACCCATCGAGCCGATGCTCGCCAAGCTCTCGGATGAGCTCCCGGTCGGCGACTTCCTGTACGAACCAAAATGGGACGGTTTTCGGGCGATCGTTTTTCGCGGTGACGCGGATGTCTACATTCAGAGCCGTGATCTGAAGCCGCTCGACCGCTACTTTCCCGAGCTTCACGACACACTGCTGGCCGGCGTGCCCGACCGCTGCGTCCTCGACGGCGAGATCGTCATTGCCACATCTCGTGGGCTGGATTTTGATCGGCTGCAGCTTCGTCTCCACCCTGCCGCTTCGCGCGTCGCCAAACTGGCGGTTGAGACGCCGGCATCGTTCGTCGCCTTCGATGCTCTGGCGGTCGACGGCCAGGACCTTCGTCAGGTTGTTCAGAGTGAGCGCCGCGCGTGGCTCGAAACAGTGCTCAAGCGCGCAATGCCGCCGATCCATCTCACGCCAATGACCCACGACCCGGCTGTGGCCGCTGAATGGCTGTCGCGATTCGAAGGGGCGGGACTGGACGGGGTTGTCGCCAAGCCCGCGAACGGGAAGTACGAGCCGGGCAAGCGCGCGATGATCAAGATCAAACACTCGCGCACCGCCGACTGTGTCGTCGCCGGCTTTCGCTGGCACAAGGCGGGGAAGAACGAACTGGTCGGTTCACTGCTGCTCGGACTCTACGATCAGAATAGCCGTCTGCACCATGTGGGGGTGACGTCGGCATTCACGATGACGGAGCGACGACAGCTGGTCGCGGAGCTCGCGCCACTGCGCGATCATGCTCTCAACGACCATCCGTGGCGCGAGTGGGCGGGTGACGAAATGACCCGCATGCCAGGAGGGCAAAGCCGCTGGAGCGCGGGCAAGGATCTGTCCTGGGAGCCGCTTAGGGTCGAGCGGGTTTGCGAGGTCAAGTACGACCACATGCAGGGCCCCCGTTTCCGGCACGCGGCTGTATTTCAGCGCTGGCGTCTGGACAAGGCGCCAGACGATTGCCGATACGATCAGCTCGAGGTCACGACCCCTTACGAGCTCGCGAAGGTCTTCGGTGCCCCCAGTTCGGATCCCCGGAATCGCTGACGCCCTCCCATTCATTCGGCAGGTCGTCCGGATCGAGCGGTTCCTGCACCGGTCTCATCTCTTCAGGTACGTGCTGCAGATTGACGCGAATCCGCGTCCAGGTTCGGAAACGACCGCGCATGGCGTCCACAAGGACGTCCGCTGGTTGCAGGTGAGCGCTCGCCTCCGGATGCCGGGTCTTCCACCGTTCCAGGCCCGCCAGCGCCGCTTCCTTGTTGCGCGCGCGGCCGATTTCAACGAGCGGATGCTTCGGCACGCGCCTCCGCGAAGGCGCAACGCGCGGCCCTTCGCCGGCCTGCTTCCGGTAATGCGGGGGCCAGGGCGCGTCGCCTTGACCTTCGGCCTCCTGACGTTCTGACAACTCGAGCAGCCGGTCGAGCGATCCCGCGTGACGATCGATGGCTTCGTGGCGGTCGCCCACGTCGGCAAACCGCGCCGGCATCGTCGTCAGCGTGAAATCGCCCGGCTCGCACGCTTCGAGCTCTTCCCACGATACCGGCGCTGACACCCGCGCATCAGGTCTCGCCCTTACCGAGTACGCGCCGGCAATCGTTCGATCCTTGGCGTTCTGGTTGTAGTCGAGGAACACGCCGTGTCGTTCTTCCTTCCACCACTTGCTCGTCGCCAGACCAGGTACGCGCCGCTCGACGTCGCGCGCCAGCGCCAGCGCCGCACGGCGGACCTGCTCGAACGACCAGAGGCGCGTGATGCGAACGTAAACGTGCACACCGCGGGAGCCTGAGGTCTTGGGCCAGCCGATCAGATTCACGTCGGCGAGGGCGGCGCGGACGATGGCGGCGACGTGGCGGATGTGGGGCCATTCCACGCCGGGCACCGGATCGAGATCGATACGCAGCTCGTCGGGGTGATCGAGGTCGTCTGCCCGCACTGGATGCGGGTGAAGTTCGAGGCAAGCAAGATTGGCCATCCATACGAGCGCAGCAGCGTCGCGCGGAACGACTTCTTCCGCCGTGCGGCCGGAAGGAAACTGGAGCGCCACGACCTCGATCCACGGCGGCCGAGATGAGGGCGCCCGCTTCTGATAGAAGAACTCTCCGTCGATGCCGTTGGGGTAGCGCACAAGGACATTCGGGCGTCCTCCTGCGCCGCGCAGTGCGCCATCAGCCACCGTGGCGTAGTAGCGCGCCAGGTCGAGCTTCGTGTGACCCGCCTGCGGAAAGAGCACCTTGTCCGGGTTCGAGATGGGGATGTCGCGTCCCGCGATGCTCAGAATCTGGTGATCCGTCCGGCTGGCCACGGGCGGCTCATTTTCCGACGAGGTGCTTCGAGGACTGTTCGTTCTCGTTGCAGATGAACTCGATGAGCTCGCCGTCCGGCATCAGGCGCTGATTGAATCTGACCGTGAACGGTTTCGTGTACGCTTTCGGATCGTCGATCGTCACGTCGATCTGCAGCGAGCCGAGGTTCGGGCGCCGGTAGCGTTCGGTGACCTTGGCCTGATCAGTGAGCGGGCTGCCCCAGATGTCGAGCCACCCTTCGTCGCGCAGCCCGGTCGTTTCAACGACGAGTTCGTCCCCTTCCCAGTGACCGACCGAATAGCCGTACCACCATGGCTGCGGGTCGCTTTTCGGCAGCGGGCGGCCGTCTGTGAAGATCTGCCGCAAGCCGTAGTTGGCTTCGTAGATGATGATGATCACGTCACGCGTCTGGACGATTTTCCGGGGCTGGATGTGCTCGTGGAACTGCAGCAGCCCCATCGGCAGGCAATGCGCGTCGGGGTTGTCCTTGTCGTTCTCGGCCCGCCGCTTGTCGAGAAGCTCCTTGGCCCAGGGGCGAAACGGAAGACCCCCTGGAATCCCGGCGCCGATGTTGAAGAATGACGCCACGGGCGGCGAGCCATCGGCGGGAGTTGTCGGCGGCGGCGGAGTGGCCCCTCCGCGCCCACGTCCAGCGCTGCCGAAGTTGAACCGGTTCTCCCAGACGCCGGACAGATCGGGCTTGCCGTCGGGCGTCCTCGGAGCCGGCGCCTCCAGGTTTGGTTTGCCATCGGCGGTTTTTGGCGTGTCGAGCGGGAGGTACGGTGGCCACTGCGCGAACGCCGGTACAGCCATCGCGCTCGTCACGAGCACGCAGGCCGCAGCGTACCTTCTCGCAGTCATCGTGGTTGCGTCAGACATATTCGGTGATTATCTCTTATCGGAAAAACCGGTCACAATAAGGGGCGATGCTGACGCAGGGCGTGTTCCGGCGCCTATGCCACGCTCGCGATGTCCTGCGAGAGACTGACGATCGTCCGTTGTCTATCCGTCAGATCGCCGTCGGTTCGTCCATGTCGCCGTTCCACTTCATCCGCCAGTTCCGCGCGCTGTTCGGCGAGACGCCGCACCAGCTGCGCATCCAGGCCAAGCTGGAGCGGGCCAAAGAGCTGCTGGCGGTCAGCGACTATTCCGTGACGGACGTTTGCATGGAAGTCGGGTTCACCAGCCTCGGAAGCTTCAGCGATCTCTTCCATCGTCGGGTTGGCATGTCGCCGTCTCTCTATCGGCGGCGGGTTCGCGCGTTCATGCCCGGGCCCCACGCGATGCCGCCCGAGCTGATCCCGGGATGCCTCACCCTGATGGGCACGGCCTTCGCAATTCTCGAGAAGCAATCATCTACTGCTCTGTCAGACTCGGGTCCGGCGCGCCAGCGGCAGATCGCCGGGCGCGTTGGAGGACGGCACCCATGAAGATCAAGCTGACGAGCATCATGGTCGACAATCAGGAGAAGGCGCTCAAGTTCTACACCGAGGTCTTCGGGTTCGTGAAAAAACACGACATCCCGGTTGGTGAGTACCGCTGGCTCACGGTCGTCTCCCCGCAGGGGCCGGACAACCTCGAGCTTTCGCTCGAACCGAACGCCAATCCCGCCGGCAAGACGTTTCAGGAGGCGATTTTCAAGCAGGGCATTCCGATCGCAGCGTTCGAGGTTGACGATATCGGCGCAGAATGCCGGCGCCTGAAGAGCGCCGGTGTCGCCTTTACTCAGGAGCCGACGCGAAGCGGGCCCGTGACAATCGCCGTGTGTGCAGACACGTGCGGCAACCTCATCCAGCTCTATCAACCTGCGTAGCCACGAGGCCGGCGTCGCTGCGACCGCCGTTGAAGTGGGCCGGCGGCAAGCGGTGGCAGGTGCCCTACCTTCGACCTGTCTGGCAGGCTCATTCGAAGCGGCGGCTGGTCGAGCCGTTCTGCGGGGGCCTGGCGGTGACATTGGGGCTCCTGCCGGCGCGGACGCTGCTGAACGATTCGAATCCCCACCTGATCAACTTCTACCGGTGGCTTCAGAAGGGACTTCGCATCAAGCTTGCGATGCAGAACAACGAGGACTTGTTTTACACACACCGGGATCGTTTCAATGCCCTGCTTGCGAGCGATAGGGGCGCAAGTCGGGAAGCCGCCGCCATCTTCTATTACCTGAACCGGACGTGCTTCAACGGGCTGTGCCGGTTCAATCGTTCGGGCGAATTCAACGTGCCCTTCGGCCGCTACGCGCGGATCAGGTATGTGTCGGATTTCAGGCAGTATCGCGAACTGCTTGCGGACTGGACCTTCACCTGCACTGATCTCGAATCGGTCCCACTCGAACGCGACGATTTCGTCTATGCCGATCCCCCGTACGACGTGGAGTTCACGCAGTACGCAAAAGACCGATTCACGTGGACCGATCAGGAGCGAACAGCCACCTGGCTGGCGAAGCATCGCGGACCGGTAGGTACTCGTGAACCAGGCGACTTCCCGAGTCGAAAAGCTCTATCGAACGCTCGGCTACCAGGTACGATTTCTCGATGCGCCGCGTCGCATCAGCTGCACGGGCGATCGGACGCCGGCTCGAGAGATCATGGCCACGCGCAACGTGTGACCGAGCCCGACCTAGCGCGCGTACGTGCGCGCCGTGACCGCCAGCGTGCGCGGCGTCGTGTCACGTTGACCGTTGGCAAAGACCAGCGACGTGATACGGTAGGTCGCGGTGTACGTAATGACGTTGCCAGCCCGCGTCGCCCTCACGCTTTCTCGGATCAGTCCACCAGTGACCTGCGTCACTCTCGTCGCACTGCCTGTCTGGTTGGGTGTGAACGGATGATCATCGAAATCAGAGTTCTCGATTGAATAGATATCGAGAACCGCTGTGTTCGAACCGACCTGGATGGCAATCTTCCCGTCCATTCGCGGCAGGTGTTGATAGTCAATCTCGACTTTGGAGCTCAGCTGGCTTTCTTGCACCCCGCCGGTGAGCGGCGGCTTAGGCTTCGCCAGTTGGGGCAGCTGGCGACAATCGAGCAGTGTCGACGGCGCACCAGATCCCAACGCGGGACGCGCTTCTCCCTCGCGCCACGAGTAGGATGGCGGCTGGTCCGCCGGGTTCGTGTAGCTGTAGGCCGTCCGTTTGGGATGTTCGTAGTCGAGCCACATGCAATCGTGCGGCGGCCCCCCTCCGACCCTCTGGTACGCGCAGTAGCGCGTCCATTTCATTCTCTGGAACCCAAGGCTGTCGCATTGGCCGTTTCCGCTCGGCGGCACCATCATCACGAAGGTGTTCGGTGGGGGCTGCTGGCCCGGCTTCAGAAACACCTTCGCGTGCACGGTCAACGCGAAGCCGGCTGCCGCGGCGCACGCGATCGGGACGATGTATCTGCGCATGGGCCAGGTGAACCAAGGCCGCACTGCATCGGGGTGGCGGCCGATCCAGGATACCTGATCGCAGCACGGGCTTATAATCACCGCGCTTTCTGAAGCGGCTGTCTATGCCCCGTCGATATCTCGGCGCGTCCGTTCTGCTGGCCGTGTGGGCCGTGCTCCTTGGGCGCATCTCGCTGCCGGCACAGGGCCCCGGCGGATACAACCCGGTCGGGCCCGGTGTCGATCTGGCTGGAAACTGGGGTCCCGTGTTCCACGAGGATCAGCACGAACGCGGGCCGGGGCCAGAGCTCGTGAACTACCTCGGCCTGCCCATCACCGAGGGCGCGCGCATGTACGGGTTGGCGTGGGATGCTTCACGCTTCACCATTCCCGAGCACCAGTGCGAAGTCCACATCGTCTCCTACATATACCGCGGGCCGTACAACCTGCGCATCTGGGAAGAGCGCGATCCGATTTCCAAGAAGCTCATCGCCATCAAGCAATACCTCGACAACTATCAGCAGACGCGGACGATCTGGATGGACGATCGACCGCACCCGGCTGAAGCCGCGCCCCATACCTGGATGGGCTTCTCAACCGGTGCGTGGGAAGGAAACATCCTGACCGTTCATACCACGCACATCAAGTGGGGATGGATTCGACGGAATGGATTGCGCCATACCGATCAGGCCACGCTGACCGAACACTTCATCCGACACGGCGAGCATCTCACGCACGTCTCGATTCTGAGCGATCCGATCACCTTGAGCGAGCCGCTGATCAGAACGACGGACCTGATGCACCGTGTGCAGAACGGACAGACCTGGCTGTATCCCTGCGAACCGGTGGTTGAGATCGAACGGCCCCGTGGCGTCGTCCCGCACTACCTGCCCGGTGCGAATCCGTTTCTTCACGAGTTCGCCGAGCTGTACAAGATTCCGCTGGAAGCCGCACTGGGCGGGTCGGAGACCATCTACCCCGAGTACCAGGCGAAGCTGACAAGGGCCGCAAAATGAGACACCTGGCTGCCCTTGCCGTGTTCGCCCGTCTGACGTTGATCGGCGTGCTCGCACAGCCGGCCGCTCAGGAAATCCAGACCCTGCACGTGCAGGGCAACGTGTTTCTGCTCACGGGCGCGGGCGGCAATGTCACGGTGCAGGTTGGCGAGACGGGTGTCCTCGTTGTCGACACCGGCACGGCCGCGATGGCTGATCAGGTCGTTGCTGCGATCCGCAAGCTGTCCGACAAACCGATTCAATACGTCATCAATACACACGTGCATCCGGATCACACAGGAGGAAATGACACCGTTCGGAAGGCGGGATTGACCTACGTCGGAGCGAACGTGACCGGGAACCTCAAGGATGCAGGCGCCGGCGCGCAGATCTGGGCGCACGACAACGTGCTTCAGCGCATGAGCGTTCCGACCGGCGTCCGTGCCGAGGTGCCATTCGGTTCATGGCCGACTTCGACGTATCGATCGGGGCACAGGCCGCTCTTCTTTAACGGTGAAGCAGTCGAGATGATCTATCAACCGGCGGCGCATACCGATGGCGACAGCCTCGTCTTCTTCAGGCGCTCTGACGTCGTCGTGGCCGGCGACATCCTCGTCACCACCAGCTATCCCTTCATCGATCTCGAGCGGGGCGGAAGCATCCAGGGTGAAATCGACGCATTGAATACAGTTCTCGAGCTGGCCGTGGTCGGTCCGCAGGACGAGGGCGGCACCTATATCGTTCCCGGCCACGGGCGGATCTGCGATCAGCCTGATCTGCTCGAGTATCGCGACATGGTCACGATCCTCCGGGATCGGATTCAGGCGGCGGTCAACAAAGGTATGACGCTCGATCAAACAAAGGCCGCGGGCCTGACGAAAGACTACGACGGTCGATACGGCGCCGCGTCCGGCTTCGGCACCGCCGATCGATTCGTGGAGTCGGTCTACAGGAGCCTGACGTCACAGCGGTCGAAGTGATGAGGACTCGTCTCGTATCCTGGCTGTTGCTTTCGATTTGGCTGCGCCAGCTCACTGGCTGCGCAGACCCGAGGCGGGGCTCCAGTCCCTGCGACCGGAAAGGACTGCGGCCTCGGTGGACCTCACGGGGTATTGGGTATCGGTGGTCACCGAAGACTGGCTGTATCGCATGGTCACACCGGCGAAGGGCGACTACGCGAGCGTGCCGCTGAATGCCGAGGGGAAGCGAATCGCCGACGCATGGGACCCCGCGAAAGACGAGGCGGCGGGCGCCCAATGCAAGGCATACGGCGCGCCCGCGATCATGCGGGTGCCGGGACGCCTCCACATCACCTGGCAGGACGACAACACCCTGAAAGTGGAAACTGACAGCGGAACGCAGGTCCGGCTCTTTCACTTCGGAGCATCCGCCGCCAAAGGTGGCGACTGGCAAGGTGTTTCGATAGCGGCCTGGGATGTGGCGGCCGGCGCACGCGGGATTCTGCCCGGTGCGGGATTGAAGGTGACGACGACTCGGGTGAAGGCTGGATACTTGCGGAAGAATGGCGTGCCGTACAGCGCCGACGCGCAGGTGACGGAATACTACGACCGGGTCAACGAAGCGAACGGCGATTCGTGGCTGATCGTGAAGACGATTGTCGACGATCCGACCTATCTGACGGTGCCGTTCATCACGAGCACACATTTCAAACGGCAGGCGGACGCGACGGGGTGGAATCCGAGACCCTGCACGGCGCGGTGAGCGGGCTCGGACCTCCAGTTACCATCATGTCGACTGCGGTCTCGGCTGCTCGAAGTGGCGCTTCGCGAACGCGCGGCCGGAGCCAGACTTCAAGTAGCGCTCGAACCGAATCGCAAGGGATTCATCGACGAATTCGATCGACACGTGCAGCTGCCACGGTCGATGTTTGACGGTATGCGGACTGTGGCCTTCGTTGTGAGCCGCCAACCTTTCAGCCACGTTCGAACTCAAGCCAACATAGTACCGTTGGCGATCAGCCCCGCCTCTCAGAATGCAGACGAATCGCTTTGTGGAAGCCATCGTTGATGAGCGAGCAAACGGGGTGCCGTGCAAGTGAACGGATGGGTGAGCTCGTTGAGCGAAGAATCTGCCACCCCATACTCTGCTGGCAGCGCAGATCCTGTATCCTTCGCAGACCTGCTGAGCCAAAACGTATTTATGAGAGGGTTTTGATCAACTGAGCCCGTTTGCGGCCGTGAGCAGGCCCGCCATCGCAGCGCTCCGCGCTGCTTCGGCGCGGCATCCTTCCCCTGTTAGAAACTCGCGCGGTTTACCGAGCCGACGCTCGCCCAAGGCGAGCGAAGGATGGTGGACCAGACCGGGATCGAACCGGTGACCTCATGAATGCCATTCATGCGCGCTCCCAACTGCGCTACTGGCCCACGTCGGAGGATCTTTCATTGTAGCGGCGCGATTCGTCGACCGTCAACGTACGCGCCAGAAACCGCCAGACGCGCGTCCACGAATCCACCTGTTCCGGCGTGTTCTCGGGCTGCCACGTTTTCGGCGCAACGCGCCGATCGAACAAGTGCCCGCCGGGCGGGTCGGCATACACCGTCGTTTCGGCCAGCTGCGGCTTCCGTGTCTTCAGGGCGTCGATGAGCGGCATGCTCTCCACGATACTCACATCATCGTCGTTGGTCGCAACGGCCACGTACAGGGGAATTTTCAGCTTGTCGACGCCGTAGAGCGGCGATCGATCGCGGTAGACCTCAGGCTTCTCATTCGGCGGGCCGCCGAACCGGTTCTGCGGATCGATGAGCTGGCGCTGCCGCTCCTCGCCTTTCAACGCTGAGGCGCTGCAGCAGATTGGCCACGGGCACGATAGCCACCGCTGCGTGAAACGTCGTCGGATGCCGGAACACCGCCAGCATCGCGATCAGCCCGCCATGGCTCCAGCCCATGATGGCGATTCGCGTGGCGTCGACGCCGGGATACCTCATCTGCAGCACATCCGCTGCAGTCACGACGTCCTCGACTTCCGCACCGCCATAGTCGATGGCGTCGAAAAACGCGCGCCCGTACCCCACGCTGCCGCGGTACTCCGGGGCGATGACGATGTAGCCCTTCGACGTGGCGTCGAGGACGTAGGGGATGTAGTGCTCATAAAGATGACCGCGAACGTCCTCGTGCACCCAGACGAGCGCGGGCCGGCTTCCCGCAGCCTCGCGTCCGAGCGGTCGAAAGACGAACGCGGGGATTTCCAGTCCGCCGGCGCGGCTCCGGTACGA
The DNA here is from genome assembly GCA_963725105.1 of uncultured Acidobacteriota bacterium. Lineage (GTDB taxonomy): Bacteria > Acidobacteriota > Vicinamibacteria > Vicinamibacterales > CAVVIG01 > CAVRXZ01. The sequence goes on along the minus strand of CAVRXZ010000032.1, from coordinate 46,579 downwards.
GATCTTGTCCATCAGCATCCGACCCTGGCTCGCGATACGCCAGGCACGATCGGTTTCGGACTGCTGTCGGGCCAGTCGATCGAAATCCGGTGTCTCGGCCTGTGACGTGACCTCGCGGCCGCCTCCAAGCGCCGCCAGCGCGCCACACACCGCCACCGTCCTGATGAATCGGCGGAATCGGGCGCCCGGAACCAGCGACCGCACGGCCCTAGCGCGGCGGAAAGGTCGCGGCGCGCTGATGGGCGCGGGTGAGCCAGTCGGTGAGATTCTTTGCGGCTTCGTCCGGCGTCCGTCCGTAGAAGGGCATCATCGCGGTGGGCAGGCCCGGGATGCGGACGATGTCCGCGCGCCAGCGCTCGTCGGCGACGAATGCCACCTCGATCAGGTAGGGGCGTCCTGCAATGGACTCTTCGAATCGATGAACGACTTTAACCACGAGTGTCGATGCGGAAGAAGTGTGGTGTGAGCGCGCTATTCTCATGTCGATCGACTCGGGAATCAAGCGAAGCGAAGGACGAAAACGCATCCACATTTTCGGGGGCCGCCCTTCCAGTCGGGCGATGGCACGATCATTCGGCGCTTCTGTCGTTTCTTCCACAGGATTTTCGCGAGACGTCCACAGGTTTTCCACATGCCCTTGGGATCAGGGTATGATCGACGCCTGATCCTTATATGAAAGCCCGAGTGTCAGCTGCCGCGCTGGCACTGCTGTTGTGGTCAGGGGGCCGTGCGTCGTTCGCGGACGGCGACGCCACGCTCTTCCGCTTATTCCTGCGAGACGGGACCTCCCTTGTCAGTTACGGGGAATTCGCGCGGGTCGGGGAACGTGTGATTTTTTCGATGCCGACAGCGGCGACCCCGAATCCGCCGCTGCAGCTCGTCAATATTCCCGCAAATCGCATCGACTGGGACCGGACGGAGCGCTACGCCGAGCGGGCGCGGGCCGAGCACTACTTCGCCACGCAGGCTGAGGGCGATTTCGCCGAGCTGAGCGGCGTCCTGTCCACCGCATTGAGCGATGTGGTCAACCTCCCCGATCCCGGCGCCCGACTGTCAGTAGTGGAAAACGCCCGGAAGACGCTGGCCGAATGGTCGCAGACGCACTACAACTACCGCCACAAGGATGTCCAGCAGATGCTGTCCATGCTGGACGAGGCGATCGCGGACCTGCGGACCGCCTCCGGCGGCGAACGGTTCGACCTTACGTTTGTGGCGGTTGCGGCTTCGCCAGACGTGACCGAGCCACTGATGCCACGTCCGACGCCCAGGGAAACCATCGAGCTGACGATTGCCGCGGCCCGACTGACGGCTGCCGCCTCCGAGCGGCAGGCACTGCTGGACGCCGCCCTTACCGCACTTGAGCGCGATCAGGCCCGGTTGCCGGCCCGTTGGGTTGGCGCCACGCGTGCCAGCATTTCCATGGCGATCGATCAGGAAGCCCGCGTCGACCGGGCGTACCAATCGATGGCTCAGCGGCTCGTGACGCTGTCCGAACGCCGGGCTCGTGTGGCGGACGTGCGCGGTGTGCTACGTGTCGTCGATCTGATCAAAGCCAATGACGCCGCGCTCGGGCTCGCGCGTCCCGAGATCGTGGACAACGCTCTCGCGACGGTCCAGACCAATCTTGATGCGGCCCGTGAGCTTCGCCTGAACCGCGACGCGTGGGTGCTCCGCGTCCAGGCGCTGCGCGAATACGAGATGGCCATCAGCACCCCGCTCAGGATTCTTCAAAGCCTCGACGAGCCGCTGAAGGACATCAAAGAGCTCGCCGGCTCATCACAGGCCGCGTTGACGATGATGCACCGTCAAGTGAGGTCGGTCACGCTGCTGCTGGCCACGGTGGCGCCGCCGGAACAATGCCGATCGGCGCACTCGATGCTGGCGAGCGCTGCCCAGCTCGCTGACAATGCGGCGGAGATTCGGCGCGAAGCGGCGCTGTCAGGAAACGTGACTCGCGCCTGGGATGCCTCTGCGGCCGCAGCCGGTGCCCTGATGCTCGTGTCCCGCGCAAAGGCCGAGATTCAGGCGCTCCTTCGACCGCCCGCACTTCCGTGATCACTCCGCGTAGCACGCGGCTCCTTCGCGTTCGCGATCTTCACGAGTTCCGAAACGCCATCGTCGCCGCGGCCTCCGGTGTGCCTGGAGTGTCGCGGCTCGTCGTGGTCTCTCACGCCGCCGCCGCGGCGCAGCTCCGCCGGTTGCTTCGCAGCCGTGGCGTCGACCAGGCAGTCACTGATTCCCTGGAGATAGTCGGGCGGGATGGCCTTTACGATCGCCTGCACGCGCGGCTCGCGGATCCACCTGCACGTCTATCGCCCTACGAGCGCGAAGCCATAGCCCAGGCGGCCGCCAGGGAGGCGGCCAGGGTGCTGGAGCTGCAGTCAACAGTCCACATCAGACCCGGACTCGTGGTGGACATGCTCCGGTTCTACGACCAGCTTCGACGGCAGGGGCAGCGGGTTGCCAGATTCGAGGAACTGCTCCAGGCCGCGTTGGAGCGCGAGGCAGACTTCGATCGCGGCGCGGATCGCATGCTCTATCAGACGCGTCTGCTGGCCGAGATCTTTCGTGCGTACGAGCGCCGCCTCGCCCGATCCGGTGCCTGCGACGAGCACACGCTTCGTGAACGCCTTCTCGAGACGCCCGCTCCTGCCCCACTCCGCTCCATCATTGTCACCGTCGGAGACTGGATCGCCGATCCGCACGGCCTCTACGTGGCCGATTTTGATTTGCTGGCGCGCCTGCCAGGTGTGGACACGCTTGATCTCATCGAGACCGAAGCGGCGCTCGCCTCTGGCCTCCACCAGCGGATTCACGACTGGCTGCCCGGTTTGGACGAGGTGAAGTGGACCGACGTCGCGCATCCGGTCGAGACGAGACTCGCGGCGCCCTCGGACCCGAGCGACCGTCCATGGTTCTTGAGTCGAGATCGGGAAGAAGAGCTGATCGGCGTTGCACGGCGGCTGAAATCAGACGAGCGGGAACGCCAGCGGACCGGTTCGGCCGCCAGAGAGCTGGAACGCCTCGCGGTCGTCTATCGACAGCCGCTCCCATACCTGTACGTGGCGCGTGAGGTATTTGGTGGAGCCGGGATTCCGTATCAGACTTCAGACGCTCTGCCGCTTGCAGCTGAGCCCTTTGCGGCGGCGCTCGATCTCGTCTTCGAGTTCGCGTCGTCAGATTTTTCGCGCGAAACACTGATTGCTCTCCTCGGTTCGCCGCACTTCAGTTTCGAGTCGGGCGGACAGCCATTAACCCGCTACGTCATGGCCGAACTCGATCGCCGACTGAGCGATGCGCGGTACCTGGGCGATCTCGAAGCGTTGCGGCGGTTGGAAGAGGTATGGCGATCAGCTCCTGAACGTGGCACCGCCTTGCCCGCGCTCGACGCCGCGATTCGCGCAGCGGAGGAGCTCGCGCCGCTCCGCTCGCTTGCGCCTACATCCATCCAGTTCGAACGCTTGCTCTCGTTTCTCAAGTCTCACGATGCCAGGGACCCCGATGTCGAACGGCTCGTTGAGGGGGCGTTCCCAGAATCGGCGCGTCCGCGGCGGGCACGGGCGGCGATTGTGGACACCCTCCACACGCTGCTGGCGGCTGCCAGGGCCCACGACGACGTGCCCGTAGAGGTTGACGGGCTGGCGTCGACGGTTCGTCGATGGATTGAGGCCCAGACATTCGCGCTGGATAGCGACGGGACCCGAGGCGTGCAGCTCCTCGATGACCACGCAGCGCGCTACGGCGATTTCGACGAACTGACGGTCGTCGGTTTGATCGAAGGGGAGTGGCCCGAACGTCCGGATCGCAACATCTTCTATCCGACCAGTCTACTCAGCGCCCTGGGGTGGCCCTCCGAGAAAGATGGGCGGGTGGCGTCCGAGGCGCGGTTCCTCGATTTACTGACGTCGGCGTCCGAGCGCACCTGCCTGTCTACGGTGACGCTGGACGATGAAGCGCTGGTCGAGCCCTCATCGCTTCTGGACGAGGCGCGCGAGGCCGGTCTTTCGATCATCGCGCGGGAGGAGGTCGGGCCGGAGCCGCGCATCTTCGTCGAGGAAGAGCTGTCCCTCGAGCCAGTTGAAATTGGCCGCTTGTCTCAAGGTGCACGCAGATGGGCCGAGGTTCGCCGGATGCGATCGATCCGGGACTCGCCGGCTTTCCATGGCCAGACATCGGCTCTGCCGGGTCAGCCGTGGTCCGTGAGCGCGATCGAGACGTATGTGGCCTGCCCCTTCAAGTTCTTTGCGCAGCACGTGCTCCAACTCGAAGAGGAGCCAGACGACGAAGAGGTAATGGATCCGCGCAGCCAGGGGCGGTTCGTGCACGCGGTGTTCGAGGACTTCTTCAAACGGTGGCAGGAAGCTGGACATCAGGCGATCGAGCCCGGCAATCTCGATCTTGCGCGTCGGCTGTTTGAAGAGGTCGTTGAGTTTCATCTCCGTGATCTCTCCATGACCGAGGCCGCCTTGGAGCGGACACGTCTCCTCGGTTCATCTGCGGCGGCCGGACTCGGCGAAGCGGTCCTCCGCATGGAAGCCGAGCGTCCCATCGGCGTCGTCGAACGTCGTCTGGAGCATTCGCTGAGAGGCGAATTCACGTTTCAGACTTCATCGGGTTCGCGCACCGTTTCTTTGAAAGGCAAAGCCGATCGGATCGATCTCCTGGCGGATGGCACCTTTCGCGTCATCGACTACAAGCTGGGCTGGCCGCCCAATCGGAACCGAGCGCTCCAGCTGCCCATTTACAGCCTGTGCGCGGAGCAGCGCCTGGATGGGCACCGCGGCCTGCACTGGAAGGTGAGCGAAGCCGTGTACCTTGCCTTCAAAGGCCCGCGGCGGGTCGCTCCACTGTTTCAGGTCGCGGATCGCGATCGAGTCCTTGGCGAGGCGCAGGAGCGTCTCATCAACGCCGTTGACGGCATTTCGCGCGGAGAGTTTCCGCCACGCCCCGACGACATGTTCCGATGCGACACGTGCGCGTTCGGTTCTGTCTGCCGGAAGGACTACGTCGGTGACGTCTGAACCACGCCTCCCATTCGGGGACGACTTCGTAGTCAACAGTCAACCGTCGACAGTCGACGGTCAACAGTCAGCAGCCGACAGCCAGCAGTCGTCGCTCGACAGTCCCCTGCCCGATCAGGATGCGCGGCGTGCGGCGGTCGATCCGCGCCGCAACGTCGTGCTGGAAGCGTCGGCCGGCACGGGTAAGACACGCGTGCTCGTGGAGCGCTATGTCAACCTGCTGCGAGCCGGTGTTGATCCCGATCACATCCTTGCTATCACGTTCACGAGGAAGGCAGCCGCCGAAATGCGTCAGCGCATTGTTGAGCGGCTCAGGGAAGCAAGCCGCCTTTCCGCCGCCGATGCCGCACGCTGGCGGGATCTGCGCGGTCGGCTTGGAGATATCGGCCTGTCGACGATTGACGCGTTCTGTCTCAGGCTGCTGCGGGAGTTTCCGCTCGAGGCGGACGTTGATCCTGCATTCGAGCTCGCTGACGAAACGCAGGTCCTCCGGCTCGTTGAGGAGGCGCTCGACGCGTCTCTGCGCATCTGCCGCGGTCTAGCGAGAGAGGACGACGATGTTGCGCTGGTCTTTGCGCAATTGGGCGAGCGCCGGCTGCGAATCGGGCTGTCAGCGCTGCTCGAACGGCGACTGGTTGCGCCCGGACTCCTGCGCCGGTTTCTTGAAGTCGGCCCTCGCGATCTGACCGCCGCTGTTGCCTGCATCCGGGCCGCGGATCGGCTTCGCGATCACCTGCAACACGTACCAGGGGGCCTCGAAGCGTTCCTGAAGGGCGGGCCCGTTCACCATCCTCAATTCTCGATGCTGGCGTTCGATATCGGCGCCTTGTGCAGCGCCCCGGCCGAGCCCGGGTCGATGCACCCGTTGTTCCGCGCCGGCCTGGACACTCGACCCGGCCAGGCGGCATTTCGCGCGCTCGTGGATCGATTGCGCGCGTGCTTTCTGACTCAGGAAGGGAAGCCGCGGGGTGAGCGGTTCACCGGCACGCCTTTTCGAGCGTCGGACTGCGCGACACCCGACGCCTGGAAGCGGCATCGCTCGGCTGCGGCGGCTCTGGCGCCGGGCATTGCAGAATGTATCCGGGCGTTTCGTCGCGACCTCAATGTCGTGCTCTCGCGCGGCGTCTGGCGTGTGTTCGGCGTGACGCTCTCACAGTACCGCCGCACACTGGACGCCAGGGCTCTTCTCGATTTCTCCGGTGTGCTCGAACGCGCGGTCGACCTGTTGCGGCAGATGGACGAGTTCGCGCGCAGCCGCTACCGACTGGAGTCCCGATACCATCACGTGCTGGTGGACGAGTTTCAGGACACGAGTCGAGCCCAGTGGGATTCTGGTCGCCCAGCTCGTCCGGAGCTGGGGCGAGGGCGCGGGCGCATCGGGCGACGCGTTGCCTCCCTCCATCTTCATCGTTGGCGATCGAAAACAGTCGATTTACGGATTTCGCGATGCCGAAGCAGGGCTCGTGGACGAAGCCGCGGCGTTCATTACCGGTTTGCGCCCGGAGGGGGACATTCGCCAGGCCATCTCGGTCAGTTTTCGGGCTGCACCGTCGCTCCTGGCCTTCATTAACGATGTGTTCAGCACGATTTCGTCTGTCGAGGAGCCGACCACGCGACGCGGTCACGAGTTCGGGTTCGGCGAGGACGACCGGTTCCCGCTGAACGTTGACGCGGGAACGTCCGCCGGTATCGCGCTTGAACCGTCCCTCGGACTCGTCGTCGGCGACAGTGTTTCGGCAGCCGCTGAAGCGGTGGCAGATGAAGCGACGCGACTCCTCGCCGGGGCCGTCATCCGCGACAAGGTCACGGGCATCGCTCGACCCGCGCAGCCGGCTGACGTAGCCATCCTGTTCCGATCCCGCGAGAGCCATCGCGAATTCGAAGCGGCGTTGCAGCGGCGAGGTGTTCCAACCTACGTCTATAAGGGACTCGGATTTTTCGAGGCCGACGAGATCCAGGACGCCGTGGCGCTGTTGCGGTATCTGGCCTCGCCGCTGTCGAACCTTCGGGCTGCAGCGTTTCTGCGGTCACGGTTCGTTCGTCTGTCGGACGAGGCGGTCAGGCGACTGACACCCGATCTGGCGGGTGCAATCCTCGGCCCCGAACCGGCGACGGCTGCGGAGCTTCCGGCCGACGATGCGAACGCGTTGGCAGTGCTGCGAGTGTCGATCGAAGGATGGCTGTCGCTCGTAGACAGGATTCCGCCTGCCGAGCTCATGGATCGCGCCATCAACGAGTCGGCGTATCACATGGAGATTTGCGGTCCTCGTCGACTGCAGGCCAGGGAGAATCTGAAGAAGCTGCGCGGCCTCGTTCGCCGAATTCAGAATCGCGGGTACGCGACGCTCGGTCGAATCACCGATCACCTGGATCGGCTGGCTGTGGGCGACGAATCGAACGCAGCGATCGACGCCGTCGATGCTGTCAGCTTGATGACCGTTCACGCGGCGAAAGGCCTCGAGTATCCAATTGTGTTCGTGGTGAATCTTGGCCGGGGGACCGGTGGTCAGCGAGCACCGATCCGCGTTGCTTCGTCGCTGTCGGGAATTCCAACCGTCGCAGTTGCTGATTTTCAATCGGAGGCCGACGATGAAACGACGGCACGCGAGCGTGAAGAAACCAAGCGGCTGCTGTACGTCGCACTGACGCGCGCCCGGGATCGGTTGTATCTGTCGGCGACGGTTCAGAACGGGACGTGCCGTGCTGGGCGTGGGAGCCTGGCTGAGGTCCTGCCGAAGTCACTCGTTGATCTCTTTGGCGGGGCCGCGACGGGCAGTTCGTCTGCGCTCATGTGGCCCGGTCGTGACGGTCGCGAACATCATCTGCTAGCCCGACGGTATGATCCGCCGGCGCGGACCGACTGAACCACGTCAGGCGCGCGTCGATTCCGCCCAAGCCTTTGCGCGCGCCTCTGCCTCTTCCTGTGTTCGGCCGACGAGCACTGCCGATTGGTCGGGTTCCTGATGGCCTGTGCGGGTGACCCACGCGATCCAGTGGGGTCCGCGCGCTGCGCTGTGAAGTTCGTACGATCCACTATTGGGCGACACGGGTCAGAACCTACCAGATTTCAGGCATATTTGCGACAAACGGGCCGTACCCGCGGAATTCTCGTTGCGTCGCCGCACCCCATCTCATAAAATCAGGTGTTCGCTAATCAGCTTGAGCAAGCTGTTCCTGAAGGAGTCTACGTGACGCTGACCTGTCCGCACTGCGGCAACGACCGGAATTTTCAGGTCAAGACGCTTCAGATGCACGTTGTGCATCTCGAGGATGGCCGCGTGGAAGTGTCCGACGAAACCCGGCCGGCCGTGCTCGAAGTCCTGTGCGACGAATGCGAGTCCGCACTGAATTTTGAGGAGTTCGAGGACACGCTTCGCAAGGAAGTTCTGCTGACCATCGGCGCACGCTGACCGTTCCCGCCCTCGCCCCCTTTCGAGCGTTTTCAAACTGTCGCAATCCGGGCAAATCCGAGCATGGTGTCTTGACAAGTCTTGGATCCGGCTCCTATCGTGTACCGAACCTGACGTGCGTCCCAAGCCCGACCGCCATTCGTCGCCGCTCTTGTGGAGCGAGATTAGTGCGCCCGGCGTGACTGAGAACTGCTTCGCTGACGAGGTGGCCATCGACTTTCCATCGGTGGACCCGGCCGTCGAGCGAATACGCGAGTCGTTTCTCGGCCGGCAGTCCGAGCATGACATGCTCTCGACGGAACTACGGCTCTCAACGGCTGAGGCTCGCCACGGTCTCGTCGTTCCGCTGGAGGTCCCGATGCGCCGCACATGCGCGATGTGCGGCGGCCGCGGCGAGGTGTGGACCGAGCCGTGCGACACCTGCTGCGGAACCGGCGAATCGCTGTTCCATCATCCGGTGCAGGTGTCTGTGCCGCCTGGCGTTGCCGACGGTGCTCGGTTCCGCTTCCGAGTGTTCGCCCGCCATGCGCCGGCAGTGCGCGTCGAGCTCCGCGTCGCCGTTCGCTCGTCCGCTGCCTGACAGTGTCCTCCCACGTCGACTTTGTCGGCATTCTCTTCATCGTATGGGGCGGCCTGACCGTGATCGTCGGTCTGTCGACGCTCGCTCTCGGCGTGGGCGCGTTTAGCTTGATCACTTCTGCCAGCCGCGCGGGCGGCAGCGGCCAATTGGCGGCCGGCGTGATCGCGGCGGCTTTCGTCGCGCTGGCCCTCATCGCGATGATCTGGGGCGCGGCGCACGTCGTGGTGGGCGTGCCGGTGCGTCGCCACCAGCCCTGGGCGCGGCTCGTGGCTCTGATGCTCGGAGCGGTCGATCTGGTCCTGCTGCCATACGGAACCGCGCTGGGCGCTTACACGATGTGGGTCCTGCTGCACGACGAAGGCAGGAGACTATTCCAGTAATGCAGAATGCAGAATGCAGAATGCAGAATGCAAAATGCTATCCTTGAGTGATGCAGGCACAGGAAGCGGCGGTACTCGACGCGCTCAAGGTCGTCAACGATCCGGATCTGCACCGCGACATCGTCGCGCTCGGCTTCGTCAAGAACGTCGCCATCGATCAGGGCCGCGTCTCCTTCACCATTGAGCTGACAACCCCGGCCTGTCCCGTGAAGGACCAGATGCGCGACCAGGCGCGGACGGCCGTCATGGCGGTACCCGGTGTGACCTCGGTCGACGTGCAGATGAGCGCGCGCGTGCGTGAGGCCGTGGCTTCCGACGGAACCAGGGCGCCCATTCCGGGCGTCAAGAACGTGATTGCGGTTGGCGCGGGGAAGGGCGGCGTCGGCAAGACGACGGTTGCGGTGAACCTGGCGATCGCGCTGGCAAAATGCGGCGGACGCGTTGGTCTGATCGACGCCGACATCTACGGTCCCAACGTGCCGATCATGCTCGGCATGAAGGCCCAACTCTCGACCGACGGTCAGAAGATTGTCCCAGCCGAGAAATACGGCCTTCAGGTCATCTCGATGGGATTCTTGACCTCGGACGATGCGCCCATCATCTGGCGGGGGCCCATGCTGCACGGCGCGCTGCAGCAATTTTTTCGCGAAGTACCGCTGGACCGACCTCGACTATATGGTTGTCGACTTGCCGCCGGGCACCGGCGATGTAGCGCTCAGTCTGAGTCAGACGGTGCCGGTTGCTGGCTCCGTGCTCGTGACCACGCCGCAGCAGGTTTCGCTTGCCGACACGCGCCGCGCGATTGCGATGTATAAGAAGCTCAATATCCCGCCGCTCGGCCTCGTCGAAAACATGAGCTACTTCGCGTGCCCGAGCTGCCAGCATGAGTCCGACATCTTTGGGCACGGCGGCGGCGAGGAGATGGCCGTTCAGGCGGGCATACCGTTCCTTGGACGGATTCCGATCTATCAGCCCATTCGCGAGGGGAGTGACACCGGCGTGCCGCTGATGATCGGCGAGCCTCATTCGCCGGCTTCGCAAGCGTTCATGGCCGCGGCCGAACGCCTCGCGGCCCAGATCTCACTGGCAAGCTACAATCGACCAACGATCCCCTTAACCGTCGTGAGGTGAGCGAAATGATCCGGTGCAACCTTCGAAATACACGGGGCGCGCTCGTGCAGCTGTCCCTGCTGCTGACGCTGACGACTATCGCATGCAGTCAGACAGCCCCCGCGAAGACGCCGCCGGCTGGTGGCGAAATGCCGCGCACGGTGGTCGACCCGTATCTGAAGATTCAGGCCGCTCTCGCGTCCGATTCGTTCGAAGGCGTCCGTGCTGACGCCGGAAACATTGCCACGGCTGCCACGTCGCTCGGAGCGCCCGCCATGAAGATCGACACCGCGGCGCTCCAGCTGGCGTCTGCCGGGGATCTCGCCGATGCGCGCGAGAAATTCGGGGCGCTCAGCGACGCCATCGACACATACATGACCGGCCTGAAGCTTGTCGCGCCGGAAGGTGTCCGGGTTGCATTCTGTCCAATGGTCCAGAAACCCTGGATGCAGGAGGGCTCGACTCTCGCCAACCCCTACTACGGCAGCGCGATGCTGACCTGCGGCAGCTTCAGGAATTGAAGCTGCCGTTCGTCAAGCACACGCTCGAGAACGGCCTCGACGTTCTCATTCACGAGGCCCATTCCTGTCCGGTCGTCGCCGTCAATCTCTGGTATCACGTCGGTTCCAAGAACGAGCAGCCCGGCCGCACCGGCTTCGCACACCTGTTCGAGCACCTCATGTTCGAAGGGTCCCAGCATCATGACCGGGGCTATTTTCAACCGCTTCAGGCAGCCGGTGCGGCGCTCAATGGTTCGACCAATGCCGATCGGACGAACTACTGGGAGGTCGTGCCGACAGGGGCGCTCGAGCTGGCGCTGTGGCTCGAATCGGACCGGATGGGCTATCTGCTGCCGGCGCTGACCTCTGCAAAGTTTTCCAATCAACGCGACGTGGTGTTGAACGAGCGCCGGCAGACGTATGAGAACAGGCCGTACGGCCTGGCGTCGATGGCTCTGCTTGAGGCGTTGTTTCCTCCTGAGCACCCGTATCACTGGCCCACGATCGGTGAGGCGGCAGACCTGACCGCGGCACGGCTCGACGATGTGCAGGATTTCTTTCGACACTTCTATCACCCGGCCAACGCGTCGCTCGCGATCGCGGGTGATGTCGACCCGGGAGCGGCGCTCGCACTGGCGCAATCCTGTTTCAGCGAAATCGAGCCCGGTCCGGTGCCGGCACCGGTCCGTGCGCAGGCCGAGTTGAGCAGCGATGTCAGACTGGTGCTGGAGGATCGCGTAGAGCTGCCACGGCTGTACATTGCCTGGCTGACGCCGCCGATGTTTGCCGCGGATGATGCCGAGCTCGACTTTGCCGCCGATCTGCTGGCCAACGGCAGGACGTCGCGGCTCTACCGGCAGCTCGTGTTCGACTCGCGCATTGCAACGGACGTCTCGGCGGCTCAGAACTCCCGCGAGATCGCCGGATTCCTCCAAATCACCGCTACCGCCGCACCCGATCACACCCTCGAGGAGCTCGAGCGAGTCATTCTCGAGGCCATCGGGCAGCTCGCGACGACAGGACCGCGCGATGAGGAGATCTCGCGCGGCCGGGCTCAGGCCGAAGCGCACTTCGTGTACCGGCTGCAGACAGTGGGCGGCTTTGGCGGCAAGTCAGACCAGCTGAATGCCTACAACGTACTTCTCGGCGACGCGGGCTATTTCGAGCGCGACCTCGCGCGCTACCAGAACGCAACGGCTTTCACCCTTCAACGAGCGGTCGAAACGCATCTATTCCACGCGCCGCGCGTGACGCTCAGCGTCGTCCCTCATGGACGCCTGGATTTGGCGATTCCAGATTCAACGCCGGCAGTCGTGTCATGACTCTGCCGAGGCCGAGAGTCTACGCTCGACGCCGAGGACCTGCGAAGCGAGGCAGGCGAGCGGGAGTGCCGCCTTCGCGTTGCTTCGGCGAGCCTCGCCGGAGCTCGAAGAGCGGAGGCGGGGGGCCCCGCGAGATGTGAAAGCTATCGATCGCGACCATTTGCCTCGGGCGGGACCCGCGTCACCGCTTACGCTGCCCGTCATCGTCAAGGCAACGTTGCCAAACGGGCTTCGCGTCTGGACCGTCCGGCATACCGGCGTTCCGCTGGTTTCGTTCGTCCTGCTGCTCCAGACCGGTTCGGCGAAGGATCCAGTCGGGAAGGAAGGGCTGGCTGCGATCACCGCAGACATGCTGGACGAGGGCAGCGCGGGCCGGTCTGCGCTTGAAATCCACGAAGCGCTCGCGCAGATTGGGGCGCAGTTCGATACCGACATTGCGTCCGACGCGGTCGTTGTCGGGGTGACGTGTCTCAGCCACTTTGACGATCGCGCCCTTCGGCTTCTTGCCGACATCGTCGTTCGTCCGGCATTGGCCGACGCGGATTTCGACCGCGTTCGTCAGCTCCGCCTTCATCGCCTGCGGCAGCTTCGGGACATGCCGGGGGCGGTGGCCGATCGGGCCTTTCTACGTCGTTTGTATGGTTCCCAGCCGTACGGCCACGCACCAATTGGCAGCGAGCAGACCGTCGCGACTCTGTGCGTTGACGATGTCAGGGCCTTTCACGAGCGCATGTTCAGGCCGGCGGACACGACGCTGGTGGTTGTCGGTGACTGCCAGCCTGAACGCGTCGAGAAGCTGGCCAACGATGCGTTTGCCGGATGGGCGCGCGAAGCTGGACAAAGCGCTTCTAACGGGTCTGCCGATCGCCCAACGGACCGTGACGAGGACGTCTCGGCCAGGCGACTGTACGTGGTCCCGCGGCTGCGCGCCCCGCAGTCCGAACTGCGCATCGGCCACGTCGCCGCGGCGAGGTCGACGCCCGACTATCACGCGCTCATCACGACGAACATGATTCTTGGCGGTCAGTTCGTCAGCCGCATCAACTTGAACCTGCGTGAAGACAAGGGCTTTACCTACGGTGCCCGGACATCCTTCGATTTCCGGCGGATGCCGGGGCCCTTCGCGCTTCAGGTGAGCGTCCAGACGGCAGCCACAGCTCGTGCCATCGAAGAATCGATTGGAGAAATCTCCGCGATTCGCGGGTCGCGGCCAGCGACCCCGGACGAGCTTGCCCTGGCGGTCGCAGCCTTGACGAAGGGGTACGCGCGCTTTTTCGAAACCGCGGGCCAGATCGCTCACGGCCTCACGCAGCTCGCGCTGCACAATCTTCCCGATGACGAGCTGGCGCGGTTTGTACCGTGCGTGGAACAGGTCGCGGCGGCCGACGTGACGCGTGTGGCGGCGCAGTATCTCGATCCGGCGCGGCTGATCGTGCTGGCGGTTGGCGATCTCGATGTGATCGGTCCCGATCTCCCGGCACTAGGCCTGGGCGATCCGGTTGTCCTTCCCGCCAATCCGTTCTGAAGCGCTCTCGCGACCTTCTACGAGCCGCTCGGAATCCGGACGGGTCTCTTCACTGAGCGCCCGCTTCAGGAAGCGGGTAAGAATCCACGCGTCCATGAACTTGAACGGTGCCTTCCCGGTGGAATAGTGGCCGCATGGCAGCACGGCAACCTCGTGAGGCACGCGCTGGTCTCCGAACGCGTTGACCAGATCGCGAGACAGATCAACGGGAAATGTCAGGTCGTAGCGTGCGTACAGAAGCAGCGTTTGTCGATCGCGAATCCGGTCAAGATACCAGCGCGGGCTGATCGGTTTCCAGAGATCGCGAAGGTGATCGAGCTCAATCCGACCATCGAAGGCGTCCCGGACATGTCGTGTTGAGATGCCGCGCCACACGACGTCCGCGAAGTACGGCGAGATGTGGTTCAGAGCCTGCGCGCGAATCAACGGTTCGTGTGCAGTCGTCAGGAGTGCGAGGCACGACCCGAGGCTGGTTCCAAGGATTCCGATGCGGTCGTACCCCTGGTCGTGGAGCCACCCGATGGCTCGTCGCGCATCGAGAACAGCCTGACGACAGACTTGCACGGTTCGCGCAACGTTAGAGCTGACGATGTAGTCGGCGCGGCGCAGCTCGGGTGGCATGCGTTGATCGTGGTAGGGCAGCGAGAGCCTGAGCGCACTCATGCCGGCCCAGGCGAGGATCCGGCTGAGGCCTATGTGGCCCCCCGAGTCAGCATTCCATTGGGGCAGCACGAGGACCGCTGAGCGGAGTCCCTGGCCCGGTCCAGATTTCGAGGCCGAACGCCGCGCCGGGAAGTATCGGCAGTACACCGTGTTGTTTTCGGCGTGCGGCGTCGTGAACGCACTTGGAAAGGTCACAAGGGCCGTGCTTTCAGGCGCTTCGGTGACGCGATACTCGCGGGTGGGCGGTGGTGTAAAGAACGCGTCGGTATCGGTCATGACCCGCGAAATCCATTGGTCGAGCGCGTCGACGTCCGAGGCGGAAGAAGGACGATCGGCTGGAATCCAGTCGAGTCCCCATTCGAACGGTCGGACGACGCGATCGGTCGACACAGCTGCGAGCCGTCGTTCCCAGGCGTGGAAGAATGACTCGAGCATGACTAATGCTATACTTACCGGCTGCAATGGTTGTGTTCTTCTCCCACACGCGAAAGCGGAACGGGCGACAGAAGCGGGTCACCCGTATCGGGGGAGTTGCGCTCGAACGCTAATCGCGCAAAACACACGAGCCAGAACGTCCGCCGACACGGTTTTCCGCGTCGGCTTTTTTTTTGGAACGAATCACCATGGCTACAATTCCCGTCGGCATTCTTGGCGCGACCGGCATGGTCGGCCAGCAGTTCGTCGCCCTCCTTGCGAACCACCCATGGTTCCGCGTCGCGTGGCTGGGAGCCAGTCAGCGTTCGGAGGGCAAATCGTACCGCGACGCGGCCGCCTGGCGGCTGGCCGCGCCCCTCCCCGATGACGTTGCGCGCCTCACTGTGGACGCTGCCGTTCCGGATCGCGCGCCGCATCTCGTGTTTTCCGGCCTCGATTCCTCCGTGGCCGGTGAGATTGAAGCGGCCTTCGCCCGAGCCGGGCACATCATTGTCAGCAACTCGAGAAACTACCGGATGGAAAAGTCCGTCCCGCTTCTCATCCCCGAGGTCAATGCGGATCATCTGAAGCTGCTCGACGCACAAGCCGCCGATCACGGCTGGACGGGGAGGATTGTGACCAACCCGAATTGCGCCGTCGTCGTCCTAGCGATGGCACTCGCTCCGCTCAGGCAGTTTGGATTGAAGACAGCCACGGTGACGACACTACAGGCCATTTCCGGCGCGGGCTATCCGGGCGTCGCATCGTGGGACATTCTCGGCAACATCATTCCCTACATTGGCGGCGGCGAAGAAGAGAAGATCGAAACGGAGACACAAAAGATCCTCGGTTGTCTGACGGATGGCCGCGTCGATCCCCACGCCGTCGTCATCAGTGCGCAGACGACGCGCGTGGGCGTACAGAACGGGCACACCACGTCAGTTTCGGTCGGCCTCGAGCAGCGTCCGCCGGTTGAAGCGATCATTGACGCGTGGCGGTCGTTCAAAGGTCGTCCGCAGGACCTGGATCTGCCTTCTGCTCCCCCGGAGCCGATCGTCTATCTGACGGAAGCAAACAGGCCTCAGCCGACGCTCGATGTGGACCGCGGCCGCGGCATGACGGTCAGCGTCGGTCGACTGCGACCCTGTCCTGTTCTCGACTACAAGTTCATGGCGCTTGGCCACAACACGATTCGGGGCGCAGCAGGCGCCGCGATTCTCAACGCCGAGCTGATGCAGCGGGAAGGCAGACTGTGATGCAAAAGGAAGGGCGGGTAGGGCAGGTAGGGCGGGTGGGTCAGGTAGGGCGGGTGGGTCGGGTGGGTCAGGTGGGTTGGGCGAGGTAGTCGCGTGAGTGCCGTGATGAAGTTCGGCGGGACGTCGGTGGCCGATGAGTCAGCCTTCCACCGCGTGACGGCCATTGTTCGACATGAGGTCGAACACAGGGCGCCTGACACGCTGCCTCCCGTCGTGGTTGTGTCGGCGCTCTCGAAAGTCACCGACGGGCTGCTGCAGGTCGGACGGTTCGTGCAGTCCGGAGAAGTGGATCGCGCCGTCAGCCGGCTGAACGAGCTTCTGGAGCGGCACCTGCGCATCGCGTCAGCGATGACCAGCGGCGAACGGCTCGCTGCCGTGACCCGTGACCTGCGGGCAGAGTTCGGGGCCACCAGCGAAATGGTACGTTCGCTGGCCTCGCTGGACGAACTTTCGCCTCGATTGCTGGACGCCATTGCCGCCACCGGCGAACTGGCGAGCAGCCGACTCATGGCGGCAGCGCTCGCGGAAGTGGGCGTGGCGACAACGTGGGTGGATTCGAGGCAGGTCCTGGTTACCGACGCTGACCATACGGCCGCGCTGCCTGACATGGAGGCGACGTGCGCGCGAGCCAGTGAGATCATCCGACCGGTTCTCGTTCAGGGCGACGTCGCGGTCATGGGTGGATTCATTGGCGCTACCTCAGGCGGCGTGACGACAACGCTCGGTCGCGGTGGCTCGGATTATTCGGCCGCGATCTTCGGTGCGTGTCTGGGCTCCAGCGAGATTCAAATCTGGACTGATGTCGATGGCATGCTGACCGCCGATCCTCGAGTTGTTCCGAACCCGCGGCTCGTGCCGCGCCTGTCATTTGCCGAAGCCTCCGAACTGGCGTATTTCGGCGCGAAGGTGCTCCACCCCTCGACGATTCTTCCTGCGGTATCAAAGAACATTCCCGTGCGGATTCTCAATTCGGTCGAACCCGACAGAACCGGCACGCTGATCACGGCCGATCCTGTCGCGGCGGACGGCTGTCTTACGGCCATCGCCTGTAAGCGCGACGTAACGGTCATCGACATGACGTCGTCGCGGATGTTCATGACGCACGGCTTTCTGCGGCGGGTGTTCGAGGTCTTCGAGCGCTTCAAGACGCCGGTGGATGTCGTCACGACTTCGGAGGTCAGCGTCTCGGTCACGATCGACGACGTTCGGCGCCTTGATAGTATCGTCGAAGCGCTCCGGTCATTTGCGGACGTGGAGTGCGAACGGGAGATGGCCATTATCTGCGCCGTTGGGGAGGACATACACGCGGATCCCCGTGCGTTCGGTCGTGCGATTTCGGCGATAGGGGCGATTCCGCTGCGGATGGTGTCGCAGGCTGCCTCGCGGCGAAACATGACGTTTGTGCTGCGGGACGCCGATGTGCCGACGGCGATGACGCGTCTGCACGACGAGTTCTTCGGATGAGGATCCTGCTGGTCGGCTACGGGCGGATGGGGCGTCTGGTCGGCGACCTCGCGCCGGAATACGGCGGCGAGGTGGTCGGCGTGATCGATCCGCAGTCTCCGCGTCACGACGGCGGTGCCGAGCTGGACCGCTGGCGCGGCGTTGACGTGGCCATCGATTTTTCGTTTCCCGATACCGTCAAGGTCAACGCGCCGGCGCTGGCGCGACACGGCATCAATCTGGTGATCGGGACGACCGGCTGGGCGCCCGACGAGCCAGCCGTGCGTCAGGCCGCCAAGGACGCCGGCATTGGCGTGGTAGCAGCACCGAACTTCTCTGTCGGCGTCGTCATGTTCGAGGCCATCGTGTCGCACGCGGCGAAGCTGGCTGCGAGGCAGCACGATTTCGGCGCGTTTCTTCAGGAATCGCACCATGCGGCCAAGAAAGACGCCCCGTCGGGAACGGCCCTGCTCCTCAAACGTGCCATGCTGGACGCGGGATTTGACCGGGCAATAGATGTATCCTCAACGCGCGCGGGGTTCATCCCCGGCACGCATGTCGTGGGGTTCGATGGCCCGGCCGAGACGGTCACGCTGACGCACACCGCACGCGACCGCTCAGCCTTTGCACGCGGGGCGCTGATCGCAGCCCGATGGGTCAAAGGACGGCACGGCTGGTTCACCATGAAAGATGTCTTGGGAGTGTAGGGGCCATGCGAACGCAGTTCACGGGATGCGGAACGGCTCTTGTGACGCCGTTTACCAGGAATGGCGGCGTCGACGAAGCCGCGGTCCGGCGTTTAGGACGACGGCAGATCGACGGTGGCGTCCATTTTCTGGTGCCGGTCGGCACGACAGGTGAAAGCCCCACACTTACGCTCGCCGAAAAGAGCCGAATCGTCGAGATTCTCGCTGAAGAGGCCGGCGGCCGAATACCGATTCTCGCCGGCGCCGGCGGCTACGACACACGCGAAGTCATTCACGCCGCCGCCGAAATGAAGAAAGCCGGCGCTGACGGCCTGCTTTCTGTCACGCCCTACTACAACAGACCGACGCAGGAAGGTCTCTATCAGCACTATCGAGCGATCGCCGACAGTACGCCGCTGCCCATCATTCTCTATAACGTTCCAGGCCGCACCGGCTGCAATCTCGAGCCGACGACGGTGGCCAGGCTCTCATCCGTCAGCGGCATCATTGGCATCAAAGAGGCGTCCGGCAACATGGCGCAGATGTGCGAGGTTTGTCGCACGGTACCGACGGAATTCATCGTGCTTTCCGGAGACGATGTGGTGACGTTGCCGTTGATGGCGGTGGGCGGACGCGGCGTGATCTCGGTCGTGTCGAACGAGAGTCCGACCGAGATGTCGCAGATCGTCGAAGCGGCCGAGCGCGGCGATTTCGTCGCGGCACGGACCATTCACGAGCGGATCATGCCGCTCATGCAAATCAATTTCGTCGAATCGAGTCCGGGCCCGGTCAAGGCTGCGATGGCGGCGATGGGCCTCCTCGAGGAGATCTATCGTCTGCCGCTGGTTTCCCCTGAAGCCGGAGTCCAAAGAGAAGATCAACGCGGTCCTTAGAAACCTTGGCCTTTTGAAGGCAGCTCTCGTTTGAGCGGTGACGTCCGGTTCTGGATACGCCGAGCGCGTCGGCGCGAAGGCGTCAGCGAGCGGGGGTGGGGCCCCGCGAGAGAGTAGATAATGTCCCTCCGCGACGATATCGAGTCTCTTGCCGCCGCCGGCACGGCTGCTGATCGCGAAACCGCGCGGACGGCATTCGCGCGCCTGCGCGAGGCACTGTCAGCTGGAACCGTTCGAGCGGCCGAGCCCGATGCCTCGAGCGTGGTCGGCTGGCGCGTGAACGCATGGGTGAAGCAGGGCATCCTGCTCGGATTCAGATTCGGCGACACGGTCAACGTGTCGATGGACCACGGCAAATGGCCCTTCTATGACAAAGACACGCTGCCGCTTCGCCGTTTCCCTGACGGCGCTGGCGTGCGCATCGTACCGGGCGGATCGTCGGTCCGCGACGGAGCGTATCTCGCGCCCGGTGTCATCTGCATGCCGCCGATGTTCGTGAACATCGGCGCCTGGATCGGCGAGCAGTCGCTCATCGACTCGCATGCGCTCGTCGGATCGTGCGCGCAGGTCGGCGCGCGTGTGCATGTCAGCGCCGGGGCTCAAATTGGCGGCGTCATCGAGCCGGTCGGCGCGCTGCCGGTGATTGTCGAGAACGAGGCGTTGATCGGCGGCAACACGGGAATATACGAAGGCGCCATCATCAAGGCCCGTGCGGTTGTCGCGGCCGGCACCGTTCTCACGGGCTCGACACCTGTCTACGATCTTGTCCGCGGCCAGATCATCCGACCTACTGCCGAGCAGCCCCTCGTCGTCCCAGAAGGCGCCGTCGTCGTGCCGGGTTCGCGCGCCGTCTCGGCCGGCAAGGGCCCCGAATGGGGCCTCGCCCTCTCGACGCCAGTCATCGTCAAATACCGTGACTCACGGACCGACACGCGCACGGAGCTCGAAGCGTGGATCCGGTAGCACTGACTTGTGCCCTCGTTGACATCGACTCCACGACCGGCCGCGAAGCAGAAGCCGGACGCTGGCTGGCAGAGCATCTCCGGACTCTCGGCTTTTCGGTTGCGAAGCAGCCGGTAGACGCCGAGCGATTCAACATTCTGGCGACTCTCGGGCCACCCGCCGTTGTCCTGTCCACGCACTTTGACTGCGTACCGCCGTTCTTTCCGAGCCGTATCGAAGGCGACCGGATCTTCGGACGAGGATCCTGCGATGCCAAAGGGATTCTTGCGGCCCAGGTTGCGGCGGTGGACTTGATGCGCCGTGAGGGGGAGACGCGCGTCGGACTGCTGTTTGTCGTTGGGGAAGAGCGCGGGAGCGACGGGGCGAAGGTCGCCAACGCGTCACCTGTTGGCAGCCGTTTTCTGGTTGACGGCGAACCGACCGACAGCCGGCTGGGACTGGCGACGCGCGGCATGCTCCGCCTCAAACTGAGGACCAGCGGCCGGGCGGCGCACTCGTCGTTTCCAGAGCTAGGCGAGTCGGCGATCGACGGGCTGATCGATGCGCTGCTCGACTTGCGATCGATTGAACTGCCAGTGGATCCCGTCCTGGGTCGAACGCACTACACCATCGGATTGATCTCCGGCGGCGTGGCTCCCAATGTCGTGTCGCCGTCTGCCGAATGTGAAGTGATGTTCCGCACAGTTTCTGATGCGGGCAAGATTCGAGATGCTGTGCGGCGGCTCGAGTCGCGCCTGACGATCGAGCATGTACTCGAAGCTCCGCCAGTCCGTCTCATCACGGTCCCGGGTTTCGAGGCCGTCGTGCTTCCTTACACCACAGACATTCCGTTTCTGACGGCCTGGGGGCAGCCGCTGCTGTTCGGGCCGGGCTCAATTCATAACGCACACACCGCCACCGAGTTCATCTCGATTCCGGAACTGCAGTCGGCCGTTGGCCACTACGCGGCCATCGCGCGGGATCTGCTGGCACGTCGGTAACTGAATACCCGGTGCGGGGTGCTAGGTGCCGGGTGCCAGGTGCTGTTCGGACGTCCGGGCGACGCGAAGGAGCGATTCAGTGGTGTGTCCGGCGAGTTGTAAGCCGCAGGGAAGGCCCGCGCGCGTACGGCCGCACGGAATTGAGATTGCGGCATGCCCCGTGAGGTTGAAGAGCTGCGTCAGACGAAGCATCACTGCGCGCAGCGGATGCTCCGAGTTGTTCAGCATGACGACCTCGGTTCCGAGCGTCGGCGCCGGAATGGGGAGCGCCGGCAGCACGACGGCGTCGTACCCGATCAACGCTCGGTTGACCTCTGTGCGCAGCACCTCGCGACCGGCGAGCGCCCGGGCGTAGTCTTCAGCCAGCACGTAGCGACCCATTTCGAGCCTGAGCCGCACCGGTTCCGTGTACCGCTCGGGAACGCTCTCGAGTGTCGGCGCGTGGTACGCCGCGGCGTCGGCCAGCTGGATAGTGAGGTAGATCGGCGCGATGTATTCCGAGTGAGCAATGCTTGCCTCGCCGATGTGAACCCCTGCGCCGCGTAGCCGGCTCAAAGAATCTTCGAATCGCTCCCTGACCTCATCGTCCAGTAAATCGCAGAAGTACGGCCGCAGAACCGCGAGTCGGGGGGACTCGACTGATCCGGGCGGTGGCATGTCATGGAGGCCGATGAGCGCGCGATAGACAAGCCATGCGTCTGTCACTGTCCGTGCCAGCGGCCCAACGTGATCCAATGTGGGCGAGAGCGGTACCACGCCCTCAGTCGACACCTCGCCCCAGGCCGGCTTCAAACCGACCACTCCGCAAGCGGCCGCGGGGATCCGAATCGATCCGCCGGTGTCGGTCCCAAGCGACGCGAACGCCATGTCGGCTGCGACGCACGCGGCCGAACCGCCGCTCGAACCACCCGGCGACCGGGTCAGATCATGCGGGTTGCGCGTGGGGCCAAACGCCGAGTCTTCGCTCGTCGTTCCGTACGCAAACTCGTGCAGGTTGTTCTTACCGATGAGCACCGCACCCGACTCGCGCAGCCGCGCGACGACCGTCGCGTCCCGCTCGGCTGGACGCTCAGAGCGCACGTGCGAGGCGGCCGTCGTCTCGACCCCTCGCACATCGATCAAGTCTTTCAAGGCAATGGGGACACCGTGGAGCGGCCCGCGATCGTGCCCGGCGGCGAACTCGCGATCGGCCTCGCGGGCCTGAGCCATGGCCTCGTCAGGCATGACGAGGATGAATGCGTTCAGCTGCTCGTTGCGGGACACGATGCGGCGCAGACAGGCCGCCGTCGTGTCGGCCGAGGTCGTTTCACCCGCGCGGAGCCGACGACCGAAGCGTTCAATCGTCTCTGCGGTTTGGGCCATCGGCTCGGGCATTGAAATCGGCGGTGCGAAGTGCCTGGAGCGCACGCCCCAGGTTTTCGAGCATCGGCTTCAGCGCGGGCAGCCCCCGTCGGTCCGCATCCGCCAGCGCCCAGCGACACCACTCAGTGATGGTCATGATCGACTCGGGAATTTGGTCATTTTGTCATTAGGTCGTCTGGTCATTGGGTTTCTTGATTGAGATCGCCACCCCGTCCCGGAGCGGCACGATCACCGTCATCAAGCGTGGATGACGACTGAGTCGCTGATTGTAGTCAGCGATGGCCATGGCATCAGGAGCGTTCTGGTGCTCGGGGCGCGCGAGTCCCGGGACCACGTCGCCGTTCCAGAGAACGTTGTCTGTCACCAGCAGGCCGCCTGGGCGGAGCAGCTCGACCAGGCGCTCGAGCATCGGCGTGTACTGCCGTTTGTCGCCATCCTGGAAGATCACGTCGAAAGGTCCCGCAACCTTTGCGATCAGCCGCTTCGCATCGCCAAGCACGACGTTGACACGTTCGGAAAGGCCGCTGCGCGCGAAGTTCTCGCGTGCGGTCCGGACCCGCGCCGCGTCGATTTCGAGCGTCAGCAGCATGCCGTCAGACGGAAGCGCTCCCGCGAGCCAGATGCCTGAGTAGCCGATGGCCGTTCCGATCTCCAGGATGCGTTGTGCGCCCACCGCCGTGGCCAGCACCCGGAGCAAGGCGCCGACTTCCGCATCGACGATGGGCAGGCGGTCCTTGAGGCCTTCTTGCTCGATTGCACGCAGCACGGGATCGGCGAGCTGATTGAGGCTCGCGAGATAGCGCCCGACAGCGTCGGAAACAATCTGGCTCATAATCAAGGATGCGACACGTGATTATCGTATGACCTCCAACGAATACCACTTCACGAGTGAGTGGCGGGTGGAAGGAACCTGTGGCGAAGTGGCGGACATTCTGGGCGATGCGTTGTCGCTGCCCCGATGGTGGCCGTCGGTCTATCTGGACGTACGTGAGCTCGAGCCTCCGGATTCACGGGGAGTCGGACGCCGCGTCGCACTCGTGACCAAGGGATGGTTGCCCTATACGCTGACGTGGGAATTCCGCGTGGTGGCGTCGCGCTATCCGCACGGCTACACGATCGAAGCGACCGGAGACTTCGACGGCCGAGGCATCTGGAACTTCGAACAGATCGGACCGGTGGTTCGGATGACCTACGACTGGCAGCTTCGCGTCGAAAAGCCGCTCATCCGACGTTTGTCGTCCCTGCTCAAGCCGCTCTTCGAAGCGAACCATCGCTGGGCGATGGCGCGTGGCGAAGAAAGCCTGAAGCTGGAACTGCTCCGGCGTCGCGCGACCTCGGATGAGGCACGAGCGGCGGTGCCCCTGCCGCCCAGCCCGGTAACTTACTCGGGCGTCGCGCTCGTGGCCGGCGCCGCTGCGATTGGCGCGACGCTGGCGTATCTGATCATCCGGTCGAAACGGGGAAGGCGCGGGGAACCGACCGGCTAAACTTCCAGCAGCGATTTCAACGACACGAGTGCCCGCTCCCAGCCGTTGGTGACCACCTCGTAGTAGTGGTGCCACCGCCGGCTGTCGTCGCAGCCGGTCTGGTTCACGCGCAGCATCGTTCCGAGCCGTGGCTCGCTGACGAGATTGCACGTGACGTCGAGCGCCATGGGGCCGACGGGATCGCTGTCAGGCGGCAGCCAGAAAGCGTCGGCGACGAAAAATCCGCGCCCCGAATGGATCTGCATGACGGTCCCGCGGAACACGCCGCCCAGCCGACCGAATATTTCGTCCCGGTACTCGGTCGGCTGCCACTCGACGACGAACGGGCCGAGCGGGCGGGGGCTCGTGACCGAGCGCACCACTTGCCACCATTTTCTTAGCGCCTCCGCATCGAAGAACGCCTTCAGCACGCGCTCGGGCGATGCGTCGATCACGACGCTGAGATCAAGAGACGATCTCGCGGCTTCTTTTTTCTGCACGCGGCCGCATCATAGCATCGACGGTCTCGGCGGACGGCGCTCCACCCAGGTGGTAAAGTGAACGTGCATGGCGCAGCAGCCTTTGGCCTATCTGTTCGAAGAGTTTCTTGCGAGCGACGAAGCCCGTCCCATACGGATCCTGTCGGAGTATCTGGAGCCTCTGCAGCGGTTCAGGGAGCAGAGAGTTCAAGACACGGTGGTCTTCTTCGGGTCGGCTCGTGTCGACAGCCGTGAGCGCGCCGAGCGCGCCCTGGCGATGGCGAACGCGCGCGGAACGAAACAGGCGGCCGAGCGTTTTGATGCCGAGCTCTCGAAGTCGCGCCGGGCTCTCGAATGGGCGCGCTACTACGAAGATGCCCGCTCACTCGCGCGCATGCTCACCAGCTGGAGTCTCAGTCTCCCCTTCGACAACCACCGCTTCGTCGTCACTTCCGGTGGCGGCCCCGGAATCATGGAGGCTGCCAATCGGGGGGCACGCGAGGCGGGAGGCAAGACGATTGGCATGAATATCAGGCTGCCGTTCGAGCAGGGTGCAAATCCCTACATCACAGACGGCCTTCACTTCGAGTTCCACTACTTCTTCATGCGCAAGTTCTGGTTTGCGTACCTGGCCAAGGCGCTCGTGATCTTCCCGGGTGGCTTCGGCACGTGCGACGAGCTGTTCGAAATCCTCACGCTGGTGCAGACGGACAAACTGTCGAAGAAGATCGATGTCATCCTCTACGGCTCAGAGTACTGGGACGAGGTCCTGAACCTCAAACCGATGGCCGAATGGGGGGCGATTTCCGAGGACGATCTGGCCCTGCTTCACCGCGCCGACTCGCCGGAGGATGCTTTCGACCGGCTCCGCACCCATCTGACGCGCCATCACATGGAGCTGGAGACGGCTCCCGGCATTGCGAAGACGAGGGGATAGAGCAAGAAATTGTCGAGTTGGCGGGTTGGCGAGTTGGAGAATTGGTGAACTAGCGAGCCGCTCGCGCCAAACGAATCTGTTGCGCGTGATCGTGCGCGTGGACGCTGTAGATTTCGAGCCACTTTTCCGGGGTGTAACGTCCCACCTCGCTGTGCGTTCCTTCACGCAGCCAGTCCCGGTCGGTCATTCGGTCCAGCAGCTCGCCGGTGGTCTCGCGAGCGGCTTTGAAGGCGTCGAGCGAGGCAGCGATCGGCCGGTCGTAGTGCAGCCGCCGCGCGTACTCATCCTGGTCGTAGCCGAGGATGCTGGGATTCTCGCTCGCGAGCAGCACGCGTAGCCGGACGGCAGACGTCATTTCGCTGTCGGCAAGGTGATGGACAATCTCCCGCGCTGACCATTTTCCTGGCGCTGTACGCGCGTCCAGGTCGGCGTCGGTCGCCCCCGCCAGCGCCTCCATCACCACGCGATAGCCGTCCTTGTATTGCGCGACCAGCCTCGCTCGTGTTGTCGGATCCATAACGCAACCTCGAGAAATTCGCCAAGCCGCCAATTCGCGCCGTACTCAATACATCAAGTATTTCTGTCTGGTTTCCTCAAATCGTCTTACATCTTCTTCCCACGATTGTGCGATGTCCCGCGCGGGAATGCCCCGTGCAATGTCTTCGCGCAATGTGGACGACCCCGCCAGAATATCGAACGGCAGCTTCTCGTGCTCGTATTCGTACAGGCGGATCGCGCCAGCGGAACCGATCCGGATCCGCTGCGCGAAACGCGGCCGTCAGCGCGACGGCGGTTTCAACGGGTCTGAATCGCTCACGATCCAGCACGTGTATCTGACATCCCCCGCACGCCGTGCCGGCATGCTTGTGAAAAGTGGGCTCGAAGACCGCTGGTCGAAAGCGGACGCCGGGCAGGTCGAGTCGATTCATCGCCGCGGTGAATGGCTCGGCCGTCACCCACGGAGCCCCGGCAAGCTCAAAGGGTTTCGTGGTTCCGCGGCCCTCCGACACATTCGTTCCTTCGAACAGCACCGTGCCAGGGTAGACGACCGCGCTTTCAACGGTCGGAATGTTCGGCGAGGGCAGCACCCAGGGGAGTCCGGTCGCCTCGTGGTACATCGAACGCCGCCATCCTTCCATCGCGACGACCTCGAGGTCAGCGTGGATGGCGAAGTGTTCGTTGAACAGCCGCGCAAGCTCACCGATGGTCATGCCGTGCCGCATGGGGATTGCGAAGAGCCCGACGAACGATTCGAAGCCGCGAAGCAACATCGGTCCTTCGACCTGCGTGCCGCCTATCGGATTCGGGCGATCGCAGACGATGACCTTGAGGCCATGTTGGTGCGCCGCCGTCAGGCAGTTGGCCATCGTATAGATATAGGTATAGATGCGTGTGCCGACATCCTGCAGATCAATCACCAGCACGTCGATGCCCTTAAGCATCTCCGCGGTCGGCATACGTGTTTCGCTGTAGAGCGAATAGACGGGTACGCGGCGCACACCGTCGCGTGAGTGGCCCGTTTCAATCATGTTCTCCTGCACGTCCGAACGAAAACCGTGCTGCGGCCCGAAGACCGCCATGATCCGGGCGCTCGGATGCTCCGCCGCCCGGTCAAGAATGTGCATCAGTTCACCGTCAACCGAGGCGGCATGACAGACAATGCCGACTCGCGCGCCATCGAGGGCGCGGGAGGACAAGAGGCGCTCGGATCCGAGGCGGACAGCCATCGCGCGATTATAGATGGCGAAAAAGGCCGTACTTGCGTGGGCAGGGGGGCATTGGTAGACTACGCCCTCTTGGTGGCCAGCCCAGCCTGCTTCGTCCGCGTCAAGAGCCGATCGAGCCTTCGTCCTGACTCGCTCTCTCCTCCACGTGAGTGCTGAGCCGACGTGCGACCACCGTCCGGGAGGCACCCCGGAATAGCAGCCCGGGGAAGTGGCCCCGGGGTGAGAAGCGGCCAACGAGGGAGAAGGTATGGGTCGAAGGTTGTACGTCGGAAATCTTCCCTACACAACGGGTGAAGCCGAACTCCAGGATCTGTTCAGCAAGGCTGGGACCGTAGAGTCCGTGCGCGTCATGCGAGACGCAGCAACCGGCCGTGCCCGTGGCTTCGCGTTCGTCGAAATGGCTACCGACGAAGAGGCCCAGAAGGCCGCGACGGAATTCAATCAATACCAAATGGGCGGCCGCCCATTGACGGTCAACGAGGCGCGCCCGAAGCCCGAATTCTCTGGGGGCGGCGGCGGTTTTGGCGGCAACCGCGGCGGTGGACGGCGCGAGCCGCGTTGGTAGAGGCGAATTTGGTCATCTAGTCATCAAGTCATTTGGTCAGGTGGGCATTGATGCTCGAATCGCTGTCAATGACCCTCGAATCGCTGTCAATGACCAACGTTCTTCGTGTAATGAAAATGACCAAATGGCTCGATGACCAGATGATCCAATTCAGTGGAGGCGGAGTGGGGAAACGATGAAAGCGTGGACCAAAGGCGACCGCGTGGTGCAGGCAACGTACGGTCCAGGCACACTGGTCGAAGTGAACGAGCATCACACCGTCATTGATTTCGACGAGCACGGTCGTCGCGTATTCGCCACCCGCCTGGTCGTCCTTCAGGCGACCAACGAACCGGCTCCCGCCCGCGCTCCCCGCAAACGCGCCGCCAAGAAAACGAAAGAAAGCTGAATAGTCGTTAGTCGTTAGTCGTTGGTCGGACTGACGGAAGCACCGATAGCAAGGCAGGGACGAAGACCAGCGTCACAATCGTCGACACCGACAGGCCCCCGATCACCGCCAGCGCGAGCGGCTTCTGAAGCTCGGCGCCTGACCCGAGCCCCAACGCCAGCGGCAGCAGACCAAACAGCGTACACAACGTCGTCATCAGGATGGGTCGGAGGCGGATAGCGCCCGCGCGAATGATTGTCTCGATCCGATCAGCCCCCTGATCGGCGAGTCGATCGACGTAGTCGATCAGGATGATGCCGTTCTTGACGACGAGCCCCACCAGCAGAATGATGCCCATGAAGGACGACACGTTGAGCGGGGTGCCGGTGAGACGCAACAGGCCGAACGCGCCGACGAGCGAAAGCGGCGCCGCAGACAGAATGACGAACGCGGCCGTGAACCGGCGGAATTGCCCGACCAGCAGTCCGAGCACCAGCAGAATCGCGATTGAGAGCACCAGGACGAGTGAGCGGAACGACGTCTGCTGACTCTCGTACTGGCCGCCAATCTGATACGTGTAGCCGACCGGCAGGCGCTCCGCGTCCAGGATCTTTCGGACTTCAGCGATCGCGCTGCCGAGGTCGCGATTCTCGAGCCGGCAGGTGACCGGCGCCATCTGTTTCAAGTCTTCCCGGTGCAGCTGCGCTTGCCCCCCGACCAGCTCGATGTTCGCGACCGCCGACAACGGCACAATCGCGCCGCCGGCGACGTTCAACGGGTATTCGCGCATCCAGGCCGGATCGAACCGATAGGCGTCGGGATACCGCACACGCAGGTCAATCAGCCGATCACCGCGCCGCACAGTCGTTGCAACGTTGCCGATGAGTCCGTCGGCCAGTTGCACCGAGATCTGCTGAGGCGTCAGGCCGACTTTGGCGGCGCGCGTCGTGCTGATTCTGACTGCCAGCTCGGGGTTACCTGAACGGGGCTCGACGACGTCGACCAGGCCCGGCACCTTTTTCATGCTGGCCGCAACCCGCGCCGCCACTCCCCGCAGCGTCGAGAGGTCGTCCCCAAACAGCTTGACTTCGACGGGCTCGGGGTTGCCTTCGAGATCGCCCAGCATGTCCTGAAGCAGCTGCACGAACTCTATCGTCATGCCCGGCATGTCGGCCTCGAACTGGTCACGCTGTGCAGCGATGACTTGAGCGGCGCTTCGCGGCCGCTGCGACCGCGGTTTCAGGCGCACGACGATATCGCCGCTGTTCTGTTCCGTGGCAAAAAGACCAAGCTCGGTGCCGGTCCGTCGTGTGAATCCGGCGATCTCGGGCGTGGCCTTCAGGGCAGTTTCGATCCGTCCCACCATGCGGTCGGTTTCGGCCAGCGACGTACCGGCCGGGGTGAAGTAGTCGATGATGTAGCCGCCTTCGTCCATGTCGGGCAGAAAGCCCGTTTCCAGCTGAAGGAAGAGCCAGCCTCCCGAAGCAGCGATGACCACAGTCGTCGCGATGATCCACGCCGGTCGACGCAGTGCATACCGCAGAATCGATTCGTACCAGCGACTGAGCCACCCTAAGCCGGCCCGGGCGTTGGGCCGAGCTCGGAGCAGGAGCGCGGCGGGAATCGGAATGAAGAGCAGCGAATACAAAAGGGACAAGAGGACAGCAGCCGACAGCGTCAATGACAGGGCGGCAAAGAACTGTCCAACCGCTCCCTGCAGGAGTCCCAGCGGAACAAACACCACCACAGTGGTCAGCGTGGATCCCAGAACCGCGCCAACGAGCTCATTGGTTCCCTGCTCGGCTGCAGCTATCGGACTCTTGCCCGCGACAACGTGGCGATGGATGTTCTCAACCACGACGATGGCATCGTCGATGACCAGGCCAATGGCGACGGCCAGGCCGCCCATGGTCATCAGGTTGATCGTCCCGCCGGCTAGGCCGAGGATGAAGAAGGTGCCGATGATCGTCAGGGGGAGCGACGTGGCCGCAACGAGAGTGGCGCGCCAGTCGCGCAGGAACACCAGCAGTACGAGGACCGCCAGCAGACCGCCGATGATGATGGCGTCCCGAACACTGGCGACGGCGTCGCGAACGAACTCGGCGAGATCGTAGACCTTTGCGATGCGGACGGCGGGAGGCAGGGAAGCTGCCTGTTCCCGCAGTGTCCGATCGACGGCATCGCCGATCGCGAGAATGTTGCCTCGAATCTGGCGTGCCAGCGTGATGACCGCGGCGGGCCGCCCGCTGCCGCTGACCAGGGTCGTCCGGTCGACGACGCCGTCACGCACTTCGGCGATGTCGCCGACGTAGATGGGTGTCTGATTCCTGAACGCTGCGACGACGTTCCGGACATCGTCGAGGCTGGAGAGCTCGGAGGTCGAGAGGACGAGAAACTGCTGGTAGTCCTTCGGGAGGCGGCCGACGGACGTGACTTCGTTGCTGGTCTTCAGGGCCTCGACGACCTGATCGATGCCGAGCCGGGCGCTGTTCAGGCGCTCCGGATTCACAATAACGGATACTTCCCGTTCTTCGCTCGCCACGACATCAACCCTGGCAATGCCTGGAATCCGGCTGAGCAACGGCCTGATCTGAAACATCGCCACATCGCGCAGATCGGTAGCCGGCAGGTCACCGGTGACGTTGAAGCTCAGAATCGGAAACAGGGCGGCGGTCATCCGCTCGACGATGATGGATGTGCCGGCAGGGAGGTCGGGTTTGGCCTCGTCGACCTTGCCTTGCATCAGCTGTAGCGCGTACCGCATATCCGCGTCCGGATTGAACTGAACCGACAGTTCGGTGGCGCCCCGGATGGTCTTCGAGCGGACGCGTCGCACACCCAGAACTCCGCGCGCGGCCTCCTCGAGAGGCCGGGTCACCGCAACTTGCATGATGCGCGGCGAGAGATCGCCTGAATGGGCGATGACGGCGATGCGCGGAAATTCGACTTCCGGGTAGATGCCGCTCGGCAGCGTGGTCATCGAATACGCACCAGCCGCCGTGACGAGCGCAGCTGCCAGCGCAATGACGCGGGGGTTGCGGATCGCGAAACGGGCAACGTTCATGACGCGACGCTGCTACTTCTTCGCAAGCTTGACCTTGTCGCCCAGCCCGTAGACCGAGGAAATGAGCACGGTCTGGCCTGTCGTCAAGCCTGTAAGAATCTCGATGGCGTCCAGTTTTTCAAGGCCGACCGTGACGCTGGTTCGCTGGGCGACGTCGCCAGCGGCGACGTACACGGCTGTGCCGCGCTCGTCGCGTACCAATGCCGACGGCGGGATGACGAGGGCGTCTGTGTGTTCGCCGAGCCGGACGCGGGCTTCGGCAAACATTCCCACTCGCAGGACCCCGCCGGGATTCGGGATCCGAATTCGGACGAGCGTCGCGTTCGTGGCGGGATCGACGGCCGGCGCAACGGCCAACACCGTGCCTGTCAACGTCCGTCCCGAGAGCGTGTCGCTCGAAATGGCGCTGGTCTGGCCGATCTTGATACGGGGGAGATATTCAGCGGGGACATTGGCGAGCAGCTCCACGCGGTCGAGATTGGCGATTTGAGCGATTGGTTGCGCCCCGGTCCCGTCCACCTGCTCACCGATGCTGATCATTCGCTTGACCACCTGGCCGGTGATGGGCGACCGCACCTGGACGCGTTCGATCTGCCGGTCGGCGGCGTTGAGGGCCGCGGCTGTCTGTTCGAGCGACGCGCTTGCAGAAGCCAGCTGTGCCCTGGCGTCCTCAACCTCTTTGCCGGCGGCGATTCCCCGATCGAAGAGCTGCTGGTTGCGCTGAAGATTGAGCCGCGCGTTCTCGACCTGCGCCTTCGCCTGCTCCAGCGCTGCAGCCGCCTGTCGCCGTTGATCGTCAAAGGGTCGGCGATCGAGCTCGGCGATCACCTGGCCGCGCTGTACGGCGTCTCCCTCTGCGACCGTGACCGAGTCGACGCGGCCCGCGACGAGCGCGCTGACGCGCACGTCTTCGTTCGGCAGGGCGGCGATCGATCCGCGTATGACGAGCTCCTCCTCGATCGTTCGGCGGGCTACCGCCGCGGTGTCGGCCACGATTGTTGGAAGCTCGGCAGGCTTGTCGACACTCTCCACCGCTTTCCGGCCGCAGCCCGTACCGATCAGAAGAAGGGCGACAAGAAACGCCGCGCGCACTGTCGCGAAGGCGGTTTCAGGGAAGCGGCGTTCCAAGAAGCACCTCCAGGTCGGCCAGCAAAAGCTGAAGCTCGAGGGCTGCCAGCAGGCTGTCACGCCGCAAGTCGCGCAGGCTGCGCTGGGCATCGAAGACCGCCAGGACCGACGTCCGACCCGCCCGATAGCTTTCCTCCGCCAGCGACTCGAGCGTCGTTGCCGTCGGCACGAGCTGATTCGTATAAGACTCCGCCTGCTTTCGCCGGGCCTCGATCCGGGCCAGGATCCCGAATACTTCGTTTTCGAGCACCCGGCTTCTGGCGTCCCGTTCGGCTCGAAGCTGTGATGCTCTGGCGATTGACCCGGCAATCTCGCCCTGGTTGCGGCTGAAAAGCGGCAGGCCGATACCGACGCCACCGCTCATTCCGGCGCCGAACTCGGGCGAGTTGAAGAGTCCGCCGATCGAGAACACGGGCGTCGGCATCCGCTCGGCCCGCAGAAGCTCCACGCGCCGCTGCTCGACCGAAATCTCCCGATCCAGCCGCGCCAGGTCGACGTTGGAGGCGGTCGCCATCGCCAGAGCGCGTTCATAGGACGGCGCTGCGCTGTGATCGCTCAGGTCACCCGTGACGACCAGCGGCTGCTGCGGTGGCAGGTTCAAGGCGGCGCTCAAGCTGGTCTGCGCAGACACACGAACGGCTCGGACCTGCTCGAGATCGATTTCCATACGCGTGACTCCGAGATCGGCTTGCAGCACGTCGAGCCGGGGCGTCGCGCCGGCGTCAAAGCGAGCCTGGGCCGCCTCGCGTACACGCCGGGCGACGTCGAGCATGCTTTGCGCGAGCTCGGCTTGCTGATCTGCCGCAATCAAGGAGTAGAACGATTGGCGGACGTTGCGCCGAAGGACGGCCAGCTCGCCCTGGACATCGACGTCAGCAAGTATCAGCTCTTCACGTGCGAGGTCCTGGCGTCGGGATCTCTTTCCACCGATTTCGACTGGCACATTGAAACCGACGACCTCGTGCGGCGTGTCACGCGACACCTCGAAGGCGAAGTCAGGATTGGGAATCTGGCCGGCGGCCTTGACGGCTGCTTCTCGAACCGCCCGCTGGCGGCGTGTGGCCTCGAGACCGAGATTGCGGGCGGCCGCCAGCGCAAGCGCTGAATCGTAGGTCAGTGGCGTCGGGACAACCGGCTGCTGGGCTGCGACCAGGTGGCACGTCATGCAGCCTGCTATCGCCATCGCGAACGGAAGGCGAGTACCAGCGGGACGCCGGGGCTCGTGTGTGTTCAAACGCACGTCAGCGAGCCAGCGTCGATTGCCACTCGCCCCGGCGCATGAGGGCTTCTGATGTGCCTTCCGGGAGAACACCGTCGATGTCCAGGTCGGCCGAGCCGATCATGAAATCGACGTGAATCGCGCTGCGGTTGCCGCCGGCTGCCTCGAACGCCTCATCGCTCATTCCGTCCGTATTCCGCATCGTGAACTTGTAGGCGGTGCCCAGGGCGACGTGGCTTGCGGCGTTTTCGTCGAAGAGTGTGTTGTAAAAGAGCAGGCCCGACTGGGAAATCGGCGAGCTGTACGGT
The DNA here is from genome assembly GCA_963725105.1 of uncultured Acidobacteriota bacterium. Taxonomy (GTDB): domain Bacteria; phylum Acidobacteriota; class Vicinamibacteria; order Vicinamibacterales; family CAVVIG01; genus CAVRXZ01. The sequence continues at coordinate 12,811 of CAVRXZ010000032.1, read as the reverse complement.
ACGAGCGCGATCTCGCCGAGCCGCGCCGCTCCTTCGTCGGTGCCGACGAGCTGCCGCAGCACGTCCTCGCCGCGCGCGGCGGCCACCTCAACGACCCGGCCCTCGGCGAAGCGCAACCTGAAATCCTCAATCATGGTGCCACCGTAACTGAGAGGCTTGGTTGAGGTGACCGTTCCGTCGACGCGGTCCTTGTGCGGCATCGTGAACACCTCTTCGGTCGGCATGTTTGCGGTAAACGTAATGCCCGACCGAGTGGTCGACTGGCCGCTCACCCACACGTGCCCCGTCGGCAGACCGATTGTCAGATTCGTGCCTGGCCCGGTATACCGCAGCGCCGTGTACTGCCGCCGATTCAGATGCTCGCTTCGGGCGTCGAGCGCCGCGAGGTGTTGCGCCCAGGCGGCGATCGGATCCGGCTGGTCCAGCCGGCAGAAGCGCCCGATCGCCTGCCAGAGCCGGGACATCCGCTCTGCAGGCGGCAGGGTCGGGTAGACCTTGGCGGCCCAGCCCTCGCCGGCCGCGGCGACGACCGACCAGTTGGTCTGATTGCGCGAGATCATTTCGCGAAATGGCCGGACACTTCGCGAAATTGCCTGTTGCACCGTTCCCACACGCTCCGCAGGCTGGTCTCTCAACAGGTCCGGATCGTTCGCATACACCGAAATGATCGCGTTTCCAGCTTCGACGTGCTCGGCCAGAGCGCGCGGAAGCCACGCGGACACTTCACCAAACGAATCGTGCGGGGCCTGTGCGAATCGCGCGACCTGGAGCGCCTCGTCTCCCCACAGCGTCTCGACAAGAGGAGCACCCGCTTCGTAGGCGCTTGCCGCGATGCATCGTACAAGCGGCGCGGCTTCCAGTGATGCGCCGCCACTCGCCAGCGGGCCGATGATGAGGAGCCGCTGTCCGGGCTGCAGATTGAGGCCGACTTTGACGGCGAGCCGCCCGTAAGCCTCAAGGGTTCTCTCAAGATCGCTCATGGCGAAAATCCGATACTTGTAACAATAGCCGGCTTCACGGTTTTCTGCACACGACTGCACAGCCCTGGACAGGCCGCCGAAGTCAGCCTAACCATCCGCTTGTCGACAGACTTTTCAACAAAAGTTTCAAGAAACTCCGACTTCTGGAGCGGCGCGTCGAACGGCGAGACGCCGCCCTGCGCAGATGCGTCACTTAACCTCTCTGTTCGGGCCAGGTGAACGGGCGCGGTCTTTGCTATCCCAACCGATAGATCGCTTTGGTGTTCGGATTTTGTCTGACAGGTGTGAAGACATGAAGACTTTGGCAATGACAAGCAGGTCCAGAACGAACCGGCTGCGCGACGAGCGGGGAGCCAATCTTATCGAGTTCGGGCTGGTGTTTCCGCTGCTCCTGATGATCACGCTCGGCATCATGCAGGTGGGCATCGTCTACAACAACTGGGTGATGCTCACAGACGGCGTGCGTGCCGGTGCACGCGTGCTGTCGATCAGCCGCGCGCCGAGACACCGACGCGTGCGCGCTTGGCGTGGCGGCGCTGAAGAAGTCGACGCCGACCCTGACACAGGCCAGTCTGAGCGTCACGACGACGGTGGCGGCCAACTGCACCAACCTGACTGAAGGATCCGACGCGACGCTGTCCGCAACCTATCCGTGCGACCTCACCATCATGGGTATCAACTTCGCGCCAAACGGCTGCCTGCTCAAAGCATCCACCACGGAGCGTGTGGAATGAGAGACCAGAGAATCGTTTCACCATCGGCTGCGGCGTGACGAGCGAGGGCCAGACACTCGTATTCGTGGGTGTCGCACTCATCGCGCTCTTTGCGTTGACCGGATTCGCGCTCGACATGGCGACGATTCTCCAGATGCGGCGGGAGCTGCAGGCGTCCTCTGACGCAGCTGCGCTCGCAGGTGCACAGTTGCTTCCTGATTCCCCCACCGCCATCTCCACCGCGAACAACTTCAGCGGCATTTCGGGCGCCAAGAACACGTACCCGGGGAAGCCGGTGGTGACGATGGACGCCGGTTATCCAGTCACGAAGTGTCTCAGCACCACCGGCGTTCCCTGTAATCCGGTCAACGCCATCGTTGTCCGGCAGGTTGCGACGGTTCCCCTGTTCTTCAGCCGTGTCGTCGGCTGGTCGACCATGAACGTGAAGGCGACCGCGACGGCGAGTGCCAAAGGCGGCATTCCAACGCCGCTCGACATCATGCTGGTCGTGGACACAACCGCGTCGATGAACAACAGCTGCAGCGCCGTCGTGTCCGGCATCTCGAACCCGACTCGTCTCGACTGCGCGCTGGCCGGTATGCGTGCGCTCGTCGGCGCACTGTGGCCCTGCCCGCCGAGTCTCCACGAGCTGCGGAACCGTGACGAACGGCAACGTGTCCAAGGCGGTTGACGAGCTGGGCCTCATGGTGTTTCCGGGTCTCGGGTCGAGCACGTCGGTGTCGAGGGACTTCAATTGCTCGAACGATTTGGCCAAGAGCGATCTTGGCGGCGTATGGCTCGTCACCGAACTACAACATCGTTCCGCTCTCGAGCGACTACAAGACATCGTCCAGCAGCGGCTCGCTGAACGGTGCGAACTCGGACCTCGTGAAGACGTTGACTGGAGCAGCGGCGTCGGCTGCAGCAGCAGGGCCTACGGCCTCGAAAGTCCGGGTGGACAGGGCACCTACTTCGCCGACGCGATCACGCAGGCGCAGAGCACGCTGATGTCAACGGGACGCGTCGAATGTGCAGAACGTGATCATTCTGCTGAGCGACGGGGACGCGAACTATGGCGGGGTGTCTTCGCCCTGCCACGCCGGCGTGACCGCGGCGCATGCGGCGGCCGGGACGGGGACCTGGGTCTACTCCATCGCCTATGGCGCTGGCTCGAGTGGGTGCACCAACGACACCGGCATTACCCCGCTGCAGACGATGCAGCAGATCGCTTCGGACAACTCGAAGTTCTACAACCAGCCGACCGCTGGAGACCTGACAACGATCTTCAAGCAGGTCGCAATCTCGCTTACGACGACGCGGCTAGTCAACGACGACACGCAGTAATTCTTTCTTACATCCCGCCAGGTTCATCTGCCGAGGCGGACGAGGCGCGTATGGCGCCCGTCCGCCGCTCCCCCCGGCTCTTTTGAGAGAAAAGCACGACAACTGCAACGCGATCCGATAGCTATCGCTTGGGTGCGGTGAGCCGATCGGGGTTGGCTTTTGCCCAGGTTTCCAACTGCTTCACAATCTGTCCAGGAAGGTCTCCATCCCCGATGGCGTTCTTCGAGGCACTCTCGCTAGGAAGGACGGCCGAGTAATCGCCTGCGATCATTCGAACAGCAAGGTGACTCGTGTCCATGATCTCGAGGATGACGCTCGCTTCGTTTTCGGAATCGACCTGACGCACCGACTTCGAATCTTTCAACTTCTTGACCAGGTCACTCGCTGAATTCTGCCGCTCGCTGTTCGGACGTGTGACCTGCTGGACTCCATTCCTCACGAAGACGGGAATTCTGCGATCAAGCCCGGCAGGCGGTTCAAGTTTGAGATTCTTTGTCTGTATGTAGCCCGCACGATCGCCGAAGCGGTCATCGGCAAACTCCACGTTGTACCAGTCGCCATCGATTCCAATCACCCTAAGCGGGGTGCCGTCCTTGACGACGGTCAACGGCGTGCGATGCTCGTCCGGAATGACGAAGATGGGTCCACCGGAGCTGGTTACGGTGAGCGGTCTTTGGTTGATCTGTGCCTCGAGTGGCAGAACCACCGCGAACGCCAAGAGAAACGCCCGCGAGAGTGTCCCTAAGTGCATGGCAGCTTGACCTCCCTTAGTGCTGAACCAACGCATTTTACCGCTTCCCCTGCGATCCTTTCGGCGGCAGGCCACCAAAATGCCCGAAAGTGCCGACTATTTCTGGCTTTGTTTACGTCACAACCACAGCTTACGGCGGGTGGGTCTGTTAGCTGGACGCACGAAGCGGCAGCGATCAGATGGCACTTACCTTGCTCGGCGGATGCCGTTGACCATCAATCACATCCCGGCACCTCGAGCGGGCGAAGCGGCCCAGCCAGATTCAGGCGTCACCATTGTCGTGGCGCCACGAGAGCGTTTCAGCCACACCGAGCGCACCCTTGCCAGTATCTACGAAAACACGCCCGCCCCCTTCCGCCTCGTCTGGGTCAGTGCCGGGGCGCCGGGGCCGGTCCGACGCCTTCTGGAAAAGGAGGCCGATGAGCGGGGGTTCGATTCAGTCAGCGTCGATCGCTATCTTTCCCCCAATCAGGCTCGAAATGTGGGTCTGCAAGCCGTCAGGAGCCACTACGTCGTCTTTCTGGACAACGACGCCCTCGTGACGCCTGGCTGGCTCGAAGCCCTGGTTCGCTGCGCCGAAGAAACGCAGGCCTGGATCGTCGGCCCGGTCTACCTGATCGGCGACAAGATCCACATGGCCGGTGGACAGCTGGAGATTCGCGAACATCGAGGCCGCCGCTTTCTCCAAGATCAGCACCACCTCTTCGAATCATCCGCCTCGTCGAAGAACCTTCCTCGGGAGAGAAGGACGTGGGATTACGTGGAGTTCCACTGCATGCTCGCGCGCATGTCTGCGTTCGAGCAGGTGGGTCTCCTCGACGAGAATCTGCTCTGTCATCACGAGCACATTGATTTCTGCATGCGGGTTCGTCAGGCAGGCGGACTCGTATACGTGGAACCCACGGCGATAACCTCGTACGTCCCACCGCCTCCGTGTGAGTGGTGGGACCTTCCGTATTTCATGTTGCGGTGGAGCGAGGCCTGGAACCGTTCCACGACAGACCATTTCTGCGAGAAGTGGGGCATGTCGTTCGTCCGCTTCTTCAAAGACGATGCGGATCTGGATCGCGGGGACACCTTTCTGCGATGGACCCGTGCGCAGCGAAGGCTCATAGCTGGTCTGGAAATCCCTTCCAATCCCGGTTCTCCCGAAGAGCAGGCGCAGTTGGTTATTGCACTCTTCGAAACTGTTGACCGGCACTATTTCGATCTATCGGCAGTCGACCAACACGGCAGTGTTCTCGAACTCGGCTCGCATCTCGATCCGCAGCGCCTTTTCGGCGAGCTACCCAGGCTGCTCGAAGAGTCTGAGAGGGAGCGACAGACGCTGCGGCTTCGACCCCTTGCTGAGGAAGTCGAGACGACGACTCTGGTCCGCCTGGACGCGCTCGACGCGTCGGACTTGGAGCGGGTGAAGCCGCACGCCTTGCTGGCACTGGAGACAGGCCCCGAAACGTATCAGTGCTGGCTGGCGGTGGTGCCAAAGGGGTGGCGCGACCGAGCTACTTTGAAAGCATGGACCGGCGATGGACGCGACGCGCACAATGACGTCTTCGCTCTGGTGCCGGGCAGCACGGCCGACGGCTTTCACGTCAAAGTCATTTCGGGTTGCGCCGGGAGAATTCTCACTCTTTCTCAGCTCGAGGCGAGCGGTATTTCTTCCTGCCTCGCCGGCGCTCGCATCTGTTGAGGCATGAAACTCTCGAAGCCGGGCGGTGACAACCATGGATGACGATCCATCGAACCCGGGCGCGGAAGTCCTCAATCTGGTCGTGTCTGCGACGTTCACTGCAGAGCCGATCGAACCGGTCATTTCCTTCTGGATGCAGGAACTCGGGATGCCCGCGCAGATCCGCTTTGCGCCGTACGGCCAGGTGATGCAGCAACTGCTCGATCCAACGAGTCTCGTTTCCGGGAATCCTCAGGGAATCAACATCCTGCTCGTCCGTCTCGAGGATTGGTTGAGCAAGAGGGGCGAAATCCCGCCGGACCAGGCGCAGCGGGAAGCGGAAACAAACGCGCTCGATTTCGCTCGGGCGGTCAGCACGTGCGCCTCAGTTTCTCCGGCGGAGTTCGTCGTGGTCTTCTGCCCTCCTTCGACGCAAGGGGCTTCGAGGCCGGACATTCGCACGCTCCTGGCGACGATGGAAACGAGCGCCCGTGACGAACTGGAAGCGACGACCGGGGTATATGTGATCGGCTTCGAGGAGATTAATAGCCGCTATCCGATTTCAGACTACTACGATCGCCGTAGTCGGCCGTCTCATCAAAGGCTATACTCGCTCGTCTAAGCGATTTCCGACGGTGGCAACAAGGCCAAGTTGATTTAGAGGCGCCGAAGCGTCAGCCTGTCGGAACGGGTCAAAAACACAAACCAGGATCGGAGAGAAAAATGGATACGGAAGCCAAGTGCCCAGTGACGGGCGGCGCTCGCAGACACACAGTGGCTGGGGCCCCGACGAACGCAGACTGGTGGCCGAATCAGTTGAACCTGAAGATTCTTCACCAGCACTCGCCCCTGTCCGATCCCATGGGCAAGGCAGTTCGACTACGCGAAGGAGTTCAAGAGCCTCGACCTTGATGCCGTGGTCAAGGACCTCCATGCCCTGATGACGGATTCGCAGGACTGGTGGCCGGCGGACTTCGGCCACTACGGGCCGTTCTTCATCCGGATGGCGTGGCACAGCGCAGGCACGTACCGCATCGGCGACGGCCGCGGCGGCGCCGGAGCCGGCCAGCAGCGCTTCGCGCCCCTCAACAGCTGGCCGGACAACGTGAACCTCGACAAGGCGCGCCGGCTGCTCTGGCCGATCAAGCAGAAGTACGGCCGGAAAATCTCCTGGGCCGACCTGATGATTCTCGCCGGCAACGTCGCCCTCGAGTCGATGGGCTTCAAGACCTTCGGTTTCGGCGGCGGGCGCGCGGATGTCTGGGAGCCGGAAGAGGACATCTACTGGGGCCCCGAGGGCAAGTGGCTGGCGGACGAGCGCTACAGCGGCGACCGTGATCTCGAGAATCCTCTCGCCGCCGTGCAGATGGGTCTGATCTACGTCAATCCGGAAGGCCCGAACGGCAACCCGGATCCGCTCGCGGCGGCCCGGGACATTCGCGAGACGTTCGCTCGCATGGCGATGAACGACGAAGAAACGGTCGCGCTCATCGCTGGCGGTCACACCTTCGGCAAGACCCACGGCGCCGGCGATGCGACACTGGTGGGGCCGGAGCCGGAAGCTGCCGGCATCGAGGAGCAGGGCCTCGGCTGGAAGAGCAGCTTTGGCACGGGCAAAGGGGGTGACACGATCGGCAGCGGCCTGGAAGTCATCTGGACCACGACGCCAACGAAGTGGAGCAACAACTTCTTCTGGAACCTGTTCGGCTACGAATGGGAACTGACCAAGAGCCCGGCCGGTGCGCATCAGTGGAAACCGAAGCATGGCGCAGGCGCCGGTACGGTGCCGGATGCGCACGACCCGTCAAAGCGTCACGCGCCATCCATGCTGACCACTGACCTCGCCTTGCGGTTCGACCCTGTCTACGAAAAGATTTCAAGGCGCTTCCACGAGAATCCGGATCAGTTCGCAGACGCGTTTGCCCGGGCGTGGTTCAAGCTGACGCACCGCGACATGGGCCCGATCGTGCGGTATCTCGGCCCGCTCGTTCCGAAGGAGCCGCTGCTGTGGCAGGACCCTGTTCCCGCAGTCGATCATGAATTGATCGGAGAGCAGGACATTGCGGCTCTGAAGGCCAAGATCCTCGCATCCGGCCTGTCGATCTCCCAGCTGGTCACGACGGCCTGGGCGTCGGCGGCAACGTTCCGCGGCAGCGACAAGCGCGGCGGGGCGAACGGAGCGCGCATCCGTCTCGCGCCGCAGAAGGACTGGGAAGTCAACCAGCCGGCCGAACTGGCGAAGGTCCTGGCGGCGCTGGAAGCGATCCAGAAGGCAGTTCAACGGCGCGCAGTCCGGCAAGAAGAAAGTCTCACTCGCTGACCTCATCGTTCTCGGCGGCTGCGCAGCCGTTGAGGCCGCTGCGAAGAAGGCCGGGCATGACGTGAAGGTTCCCTTCACGCCGGGCCGTACGGACGCGTCGCAGGAGCAGACCGATGTCGACTCCTTCGCTGTGCTGGAACCGACCGCAGACGGCTTCCGCAACTACATCCGGAAAGCCATCCAGATACCGGCGGAAGAGATGCTGGTCGATCGGGCTCAGCTCCTGACGCTGACCGCGCCTGAGATGACGGTCCTCGTCGGCGGCATGCGCGCCCTGAATGCAAACGTCGGGAAGTCCAAGCATGGCGTGTTCACCAACCGCCCCGAGACGCTGACGAACGATTTCTTCGTCAACCTGCTCGATATGAGCACGACGTGGCAGGCCTCCGCCACATCCGAAGGCGTGTTCGAGGGGCGCGATCGCGCGACGGGCGAAGTCAAGTGGACCGGAACCCGCGTCGATCTCGTCTTCGGCTCGAACTCCCAGCTCCGGGCCATCGCGGAAGTCTATGCATGTGACGACTCCCAGCAGGCGTTTGTGCGCGACTTCGTGGCGGCGTGGGGCAAGGTGATGAATCTCGATCGCTTCGACCTTGCATGATGTTGGCGGAAACAGGATGAGAGCGTCTTCCATATCGGTGTAGGACGCGAGGGCGACGGTTGACCGTGCACCGTGCCTCGTGCGGAAGACAGCGTTTCCCAGAGTCCCTGGGGGCTGATCAACCCCCGATGAGCGGCGGTAGATTCTTCCCACGAGACACCACGCGCGAGAGCCAACCCGCGAGCACGGCGCCGGCGATCGGTGCGGCCCAGAAGAGCCACAGCTGCTGGAGCGCCCAACCGCCGACGAAGAGTGCCGGTCCAGTGCTCCGCGCCGGATTCACCGACGTGTTCGTCACCGGGATGCTGACGAGGTGAATGAGCGTGAGACACAGGCCGATCGCGAGCCCCGCGAAGTCGGTCGGTGCCCGCCCGTGCGTCGCACCAAGGATGACAGCGAGAAACATGAATGTCATCACCACCTCGCAGACAAGCGCGGAACCGAGGCCGTACCCTCCTGGCGAGTGTTCGCCGTAGCCGTTCGAGGCGAAGCCGGCTTGCAGATCGAAGCCAGCCTTTCCGCTCGCGATCAGGTAGAGCACGCCAGCAGCGAGGACTGCACCCAGCAACTGCGAGATGACGTAGGGCAGCACCCGCGACCCAGGAAAGCGCCCGCCGGCCCAAAGCCCGATCGATACCGCCGGATTGAAGTGACCGCCCGAGATCGGTCCGAGTGCGTAGGCTCCGGTCAGCACTGTGAGGCCGAACGCGAGCGAGACGCCCGTAAAACCAATGCCCAACTCGGGAAACGCTGCGGCAATGACCGCACTACCGCAACCGCCGAGAACAAGCCAGAACGTACCGAGAAGTTCCGCGACAAGTGGTGCCATGGCTCACTCTCCCTAAGTCTGGACGGCTGCCACCGATTATCTCTGCAATTCAAGCGTCATGAAGACACTATTCGGGTCCGGGACGTAATCGCCACATGGTAGGCACTCGACAAACCCGTGGCTTCTATAGAAGAGCTCGAGCTGGTTGGAAGTATGTCCAAGAGCCAGTCTCAAAGCTGAGTCGGGTCGTCGAGGCGGCCAGGGCCAGCCCGCGAAGCATCAGCAGTAGCGTCGCTCTCGCGAGCGGTCGATGTCAATACGGCGCCGCGACCCGTGCCTCCGAGTCTCGAGTGTTTCCGCCGATCGCGTCGTCGTCGACTGCCACTCGAGCCTGGAACCCACCAGGTCGGTGGAGCAGCCCTCGTGCACGGTCACATGGCCCGGACAAAGAACCCATTGAAGAATCGCTGCAAGTCCGAGAGCGGCTGCCAATAGGCGAACCCAATCGGATCGTAGATCGTCAAGCCTCGCACGCCGGATCGAGTCTCCATGGCCTCGATCACCACCCAGTGGAAGTTTGTGCCCTGTGCGTCGGTCCTGACCATGGCGATCACGGGACGTCCGGCGAAAACCTCGTTCGTCAAATTGGTGAGGCGGAACCCGACCTGCGCGGGGATGCCCATGGACTGCAGCCCCTGCTAACAATTCCTATCGTCCTCCAGCAAGAAGGCGTAGACTGCACGCCATCGGAGGGGACTGGAATGCAATCTACCCCCAGCACCAACCACCTCGCGTGGCGATTCGTGCGAGTGCTCGCCTCGTTCGTCACGGTGGCCATTGTCACGACAGCAATGGCGCCCGCCGCTCTCGCCGCCGACGTGGACCGCGCGCTGGTCGGCACCTGGCAACTCGATTGGCCTGGGTCGGCGCTGTACTGGACGGTGCGCGCCGACGGCGTGTATCGCATGCACGGTCCGGGCGCCAATCCGCGACAGCTTGGGCGCCTCGATGCGCAGGGCGGGAAGTTCTCGATGGCCTCGGCCGTCTGGATGGACTCGGGCTCCTATCGCGTCAACGGCAACTCACTCAGCATTACCGGGAAGCTCGGCCCCGGAACGTGGAAACGGGTCTGGGCTGCAGGGGCAGAGCGCCAGCACACCCAGCGGACCGGGCGCCTGCTCCCTGGTCAGCCCGGATGACGCCGCCCAATTGCTCGGCGCTCCGGCAACTGGCGGTCCGGACGTGCGCGCCGGAGACAACGGCTGCCTGTTCCGCTCCACGCTCAGCAATCTCGACAGCCTTACGATCCGGATCCGGCGAAACCAGGGACAGTTCTTCCAGAACCTCCGCAAGGGCGCGACCACTTCCGCCGTCGACGTGCCCGGCGTGGGCGAACAGGCCTGGGCGAAGGCCGGCGGCGTGGATTCGATCGACCAACTGGCCTTCCTGCGCGGCGACACGTGGGTAACCATCTCAGCGTCACTCCAACCGGGCATCACGCGCAATGACCTGCCAGCGCTCGCCACGCTCGCGCGTGCCATTGATCGACGATTGTCCGGCTTCAGACTGCCGGAGCCTCAGCTCACTGACAAGCAGCGCGAAATGATCGAGAAACTGGAAGAAACAACGCGGCGACATAGCGGCAAGTGAGGTGCGGCATGTCTTACCGGTTGATGGCATGGCTGGGCCTGCTGGCAGCCGGCGCGGTAATGACGGGTTGCGGGCGGGTAGCTGAGGTCACCAGCTGCGAGGGCGTGGTCGGCCGCTGGTCGTGGTTTGTTGGCGGCGAAGTGGATGTCACTCGCGACGGGCAATTCACGCAGCAGTCTGGCAACTCCGGGACGTGGGAATGCAGTGATGCCGCGCGCGGCGAGGTCACCTTCCGCTGGCGCGCCGGCGGATTCGTCAATCGGATGGTGATGTCGGCCGATGGCGCGAGCCTCACCAGTGCCGACCCCACACAGGCCTTCGTGACGGCGCGACGCGCAACCGCCAGCGGCGCCGCCGCATCGACCGCGGCGAATGCCACTCCGGCAACGGCGCCCGACTCCCGTTGCGCCCTCGCCGCCCAGTTCCGCGCCGGCCACCTCTGAGCCGGCGCGGCTCGCTGCATTGATCAATGACGACTACAAGAATCTGACCCTGACTCTGGTCTCAAAGGACTTCTTCGGCGACAACAGTGTGATTCGCACGCAGGATCTGCAGCTCGACCAGGGCTTCCATCTTGTCAAGCGTTTCGAGCTATGCGATGTCGGCTGGGCTGAGGAATTCCTCAGCGGCAAGTACACAGGTCACCGAGCGTACCCATCTGGATTGCGACGCGCACACACACGACCTCAAGTGGGACAAACGCACAGAGAGCATCGATCTGGCAACGATCGATCCCGGCTCGATTGAAGCACAGGGCACGCCCGTGCACCGCACACGCCTGCGGTTCGGTTACCGCGGCAATAAGTTCGCAACGTCCTATCTCGAATGCAGGAATCATTCGGCGTGCGTGCGCATGCTCGGAAATTTCACAGCATTGGTGCGGCTGGCTGCGTCGGGTGCTCAGGGTGCGCAGAGTGCGCCGGCCACGGCCGGGTCCGAGGTTGAAACGCTCGCTGACACGCATCAATGCCCAGTATGCGGGCTCGCAACATTCCTTCAGCACCATGGTGTTCAAGGGCCAGTCGGCCGTGCTCGAACCGGGTGACGTGCTCGCGCTTCGCGACCTGAAATGTGACGGCGACCGCAACCCCCACTTCAAGGATCTGGAGTTCGAGATCGCCAGCGCCCAGCGGACCAGGCTCCTGACCCAACTGGCAGCGGACTGCGACGCCAGGCGTGACGGCCTCGCCTGGCAACCGACCGTCAAGCGCGTGGAGTTCAAGAAGATGCGCTACCCGAAATTCGAGGTGGTGAAACACACCGATGGCAACCTCGGAACGCACGGCATCAGGTTGGCCACACTGCAAAGAGGCGTTGAAGGTTTCCGCCCGGATGATGTCGTCGAGTCCATCATCAGCATTGCATGCAAGGACCAGCGCGGCTGCGAGCAGATGGCGAAGGACCTGGACGCTCTGGTCAACGCCATCGGCGTGCCGCGCGGAACGTATCAGCGGCCGGCAGGAAGATGAACGGAATGCTAGAACAGGGTTTCCTTGCGCCGTCGATCAACATCGACACCCTCGACCCGGCTTTCGAAGGTTTGCCATTGATTCGCCAGACTGTCAATCGCACCGCAACCACGATGCTGACGAACAACTTCGGGTTCGGCGGCACCAACGCGTCGATCGTGCTTCGTCGCGCACCGGAAGCATAAACCGGCCAGTTCATGTAGTGGCCGCCCAGGGCCCATCGGTCAAGAGGACCGCCCACGAACCCACTCAACGTGCTCAGAGGCTGGGATCCACGGTGAATGTGGGCAAGTTCTCGCTCGTTTTGTTGACCAGTGGAGTGAACTTGCGCTGGATGCCGTCGAAACACACCGGTAGGAGTATCCGTTGTCCGTGTAGACGTCTGTAGTTGCCCCTAAGAAATCAATTGTGTGGCGGCGTATTCCGGTGACGAGGTCGAACTGATCGTCCTCGATTTTGGCGACGGCGTGGGTCCCCGTGAAGAACATGCGGCCGCCGCCGCCGCTGAGATTGTTCTCGATCCTCACGCCTGCCCGCACGATGGG
>CAVRXZ010000031.1:0-181443 GCA_963725105.1 uncultured Acidobacteriota bacterium | reverse complement strand
GAAGCGGAAGACGTTCTCGCGCGGTGGCTGCGGTGAGAATGTCGACCAGCTGCACCGGCTCGGTGCCGTTGTTGGTGAACGCGTGGATGCAGCCGGTCGAGGTCGCAGAGTAAGTCGCCGGCGCTGCGCCAGATAGGCCGGCCGTCGAGAACCGCTTCGACCTCCCCGCTCAGGATGAAATAGGCCTCTTCGTAGGTGTGATCGTGATTGCCGATCCCGACGCCCGGGAAGGTACCGATGAAGAGCAGCCGGTGATGCACGGCGCCGAACGCCTCGTCCACGAGCCACTTGAGGAACACGCCCTTCAATCCGCCGGCGACGATGCGCCCTTCGTCGCCCGGGGGAATCTGCCCGACGTCGAAGTGGCCGAGCAGCGCGGCGCCGGACTGGCCGGGGTCGAGGCGGCCCGTCGGACGGCGCCTGACCGCCCTTCTTGAAAAAGGTGTCGCGCTCCTGGCCGTGCGGCTTCGGCTGCGGTGCGGCCATCTGGAGCCATCGCGCGGCGGTCGTGCCGGTGTTCCTGACCGCGTGCAGCGTGCCGACCTTGAGCACGCCGAAGTCACCGGGCCGGAGCGTGAACGCCTGGTCGCCGACGCTCATCGCCACCTGTCCGGACAGCAGGTAGAAGCTCTGCTCGTAGGAGTGGACGTGCGGGTCGAGGGTGCCGCCCGGCTCCAGCTGCGCGATGTCCAGGCCGGTGTGCACGGAGCCCGTAGAGCGACAGTGATATTGACCCCCTCGCGACACTAATTCTGACCCCCCGAAGGAGGGGCGAATGGAGCGCGAGAGGGACGTGCTGGTATCTCCGACGGCGGAGGTGCCGGTGATCGAAGGCGAGATCGTGACCGCGATTCGGGAGCTGGCGGGTCGCGGGGTCGGCAAGAAGACGATCGCGCGCGAGGTGGGCGTCGCGATCAATACGGTGCGGCGGTACCTGCGCCAGCCGATGGTGGCAGGTCAGCAGGTGCGGCCCGCCGCGCGCCGGTTGACCGACGCCGGCGCGAGGAGGCGCGCGCGCTGTTCGTCGGGCCGGCCGAGGGCAATGCGGTCGTCGTGCAGCGCCTGCTCGCCGAGCGCGGCTTCGCGTGAGCGTGCGCACGGTGCAGCGCGCGGTCGCGGACATGCGACGCGCGCAGCGCGCGGCCGACGCTGGCGACCGTCCGCGTCGAGACGGCGCCGGGCGATCAGCTGCAGATCGACTTCGGCCAGAAGCGCGTGCAGATTGCCGGCGTCGGCGTGCGGATCTTCTCTGCTCGTCGCCGTGCTCAGCTACTCGCGCCGCCTCTTCGTCAAAGCGTTTCTCAATGAGCGCGGCGACGATTGGCGCGAGGGCATCGCGGCCGCGTTCACGCATTTCGGCGGCGTGCCGCGGACGCTGCTCGGCGACAATGCGCGCGCGCTGGTGCTCGGGCCGCGATCGCGAGACCGGCACCGTCAGTGTTCCATCCGGCCTATCTCGCGTTCTGTCGCGACTGGGACGTGCAGCCGCGCGCCTGCGCGCCCGTATCGCGCGCGGACGAAGGGCAAGACCGAAGCGGGCGTGAAATACGTCAAGCGCAATGCGATCGCGGACCAGCCCTTCGACGTCCTTCGCCGCGCTCGAGCCGCATCTGGCCGCGTGGATGAGATCGGCCGATCAGCGGAGCCACGGCACCACGCATGAGCGCCGATCGTGCGCTTCGAGCGCGAGCGAGCGGCGATCCTGCGCCCGTTGCCGGCGCGCCCGCTGCCGCGGCGGCAGCAGCGGCTGCGGCGCCGCGTCGCGCTCGATGCGTTCGTCGATGTCGACACGGTCCGCTACAGCGTGCCGCATCGCCTGGTCCGCGATCACGTCGAGGTCGTCGTCGACGAGCACGCGCGTCCAGATCTTTCACGGCGTCGAGCTCGTCGCGACGCACGCCCGATCGACCGAGCCGTTCGCCCGCGTCGTCGACCCGGCGCACTACGACGGCCTGTGGCGGCGCCGGCGCTGGACCGACGTCGCCGACGCCAGCCGCTCGGCGCTCGGCCGCGATCTCGCCGACTACGCCGCCGTCGTCGCGGACGGTGCCCAGTGAGCGTCGTCATCCACGCGCGCGTCGTCGAGCAGCTGACGCGGCTGCGGCTCCGCTACGTCGCCGAGCGCCTCGACGCCGTGCTCAACGACGCGGCGCGGACCGAGCCGACCTATCTCGACTTCCTCGACGGCGTGCTCCGCCAGGAGGTCGACGCCAAGCAGCGGACGCGCGTCACGATGGGCCTCAAGATCGCGCACTTCCCGACGGTCAAGACGCTCGACGACTTCGACTTCAAGTTTCAGCCGTCGGTCGATCAGCGGCTGTGCGCGAGCTCGCGACCGGCCGCTTCCTCGCGCAGGCCGACAACGTCCTGATCTTCGGCGCGCCCGGCGTCGGCAAGACCCATCTCGCGATCGCCCTCGGCCGCGCCGTCGTCGAAGCCGGCCACTCCGTCCTCTTCACGAGCGCCACCGCGCTGCTGGCGGCGCTGTCGAAGGCCGAAACCGACGGCGCAGCTCAGCGAGCGCCTGATGTTTTACGCGAAGCCGAAGCTGCTGATCATCGACGAGCTCGGCTATCTGCCCTTCGAGCGGCGCAGCGCGCATCTCTTTTTCCAGCTCGTCGCGCGCCGCTACGAACGCGGCAGCCTGCTGCATCACGACCAACCAGGTCGTCACGCAGTGGGGCACCGTCTTCGGCGACGAGGTCCTCGCCGCCGCCATCCTCGACCGCCTGCTCCATCACAGCCACACGCTGATGATTCAAGGCGAGAGCTATCGACTCCGACAGAAAAAGAAGGCCGGGCTGCTGGGACGAACGCCTCGGAACGACGGCTGATCCTCACTCGTTTCGCACCGGGCAGCTTCGGATCACTGTGGGCGCTCGCCGGCGTGGCCGGCTCGCGCTGACCTTAGAAAACACCGGATCGAGAGGGGGTCAGTTTTAGTGTCGGAAGGGGGTCAGTTTCTCCTGTCGCTTGACACGTGTGCCGGTAGGTGTGCCAGTTTCCTCTGCGAAGCTCTGTCGGACTGTGTCGTTCTGCGACGGGGCGTGATCGGTCGATGTGGCGGTTGCTCAGAGAATTCGCAAGAAGTCGGCCTGTTTGGGATCTAGCGCTTGCGCCTGTCACGCCGGAGGCCGCGGGTTCGAGTCCCGTCGACCCCGCCAACCACACACTACCGAGGCGAGTTCGCAGTCTCGGTAGATCCTTTCTTCAACGTCGCGTTACGATCGTCGTCAAATGACGACGAGACGTCTGCGTCTCTGGTTTCCGCCGCTGGCCTACGCCGTTCCTGATCTTTCTGCTTTCGGCACAGTCGAATCCGCTGCCTGCGCTGACCACACAAGTGTGGGACAAGCTGCTGCACATGGTGGAGTACGCCGGGCTCGCGTTGCTCGTCGGCCGGGCATGGATCGGTGAAGGCACCCCGACGTGGAAAGCGGTGCTGATGGCGATAGTTTTGTCCAGTCTCTACGCAGCCACCGATGAATGGCATCAGGCGTATGTTCCGTTCCGATCGTCCGATGTGCGGGACTGGACGGCGGACACGGTCGGAGCGATGCTGGGCGCGGGCGTTCTGCTGGTATTGAGTAGCTGGCTCACGGGCGCACGGAAATCGCGGTAGTGTCTATGCCACCGGACGGGCTTTGCGCCTGAGAAGGAGGCTGACGATCAGACCCATCACGGCGCCGATGCCTCCGCCCACAGCCTGCCCGAGCAGCAGCTTCGACGTCGCGTACCGGATGACCTCCGGGATCTGGACGACGGCCGGGATCTCCGCTCCCCGCGGGCAGTCCACCTGGCGCGGTGTACCACGACAGCATCGGAGGGACGAGAAACGAGGCCGCCGCCGCGCCAACCAGAGCACCGGTCAACATGAAGATCAGTGCGGTTTTCACAGTCTTTCAGTATAGCCAGGTGCTTCGTCCTCGTTCACGGCCGCCCGCACGTGAGCAGCCGTGTATCGGCCATTGAGCCGACGGACGGCAATCCTCAAGAGGTCCGATGCCACCTCCCAGCCGCTGAGCAGCAGCGTGACGCTGCTCTTCGCCGAAATGTAGGTCACCTGAACCGGTACTTCGGTGACGCGCAAGTTGAGCGCCTTCGTCACGAGCAGGATTTCGACATCCAGGGCAAAGCCCTCGGACGTCAGAGCCGGCGCGATGCGTTCGAGGGCGGTGCGACGGTACGCTTTCAGCCCGCACTGCGTGTCGCGCTCGGTCAATCCCAGCAGAAACCTCACGAGCGCGTTGAAGACCAGCCCGACGATGTGCCGGCGGTAGAGGAAGCCAAAGAGTCGTACGGGCACCGAGTAGTAGGAGTCGTGGTGTCGCCGATTGCCAATGACGACGTCTGCCGCGGCGAGGCCATTCAGGACGCGTTCCACCGATCCGCGATCGAAGGCGAGATCCGCGTCCATCACGACCACCGATTCGCCGCGAACGAGGGGGACGGCAGTCCGAACCGCCAGGCCCTTTCCCCGATTCCGTGTCAGGCTGTGGACCCGAACGTTGGAATGCCGGGCGGCAAAGGCCCGCGCCTGTTCAACAGTGTCATCCGCACTTCCGTCGTCCACGACTAAGACCTCGACGCCGTCGCCGAACCACGAGTCGAGGGTCGCCAGCGACGCAGCAATCCGTGATCCTTCGTTGAAGCACGGCAGAACGATGGACGTACCAGGACGAGCGGTCATGGACCCGGTGCCTCGCACACGGCATACAGCAGCGCACCAGCGGTCGCGGCACGGGCCGCCTCGAACGCGACCGTGCGGGCAGCACCCGTTCTCGAGACCATGCCGACGAAGGGCGCCACGAGATTGAACGAACCCAGGCGCATGAGCTGCCAACCGGACGATTCCACGAGGCCCGCGAGCGCGAGGCTGTCGTAGCGGGTGACGTGCTGACCGTTGGCCAGCGCCGGCGTCAAGCGCAACGCATCCAGCATCCACTCGAGGAGTACCCAGTGCGAGCGATAGTTGGGCGTCGAAATGAGGCAACGCGTACCCGGACGCGAGACGCGGCGAGCTTCCTCGAGTACGCCCCGACCCTCCTGCGGGGTCAGGTGTTCGAGTATTTCGAGCAGGTATATCCGTGAGAACGAGGCCGCGCGAAACGGCAGCTCTTGCAATTTCGGCGGTGACCGCCGGCGCGCCCGGCGTATGGCCGCGAATCACACGGCAGGCGTCGACCCGTGCGTCTACGCTCACAATACGCGAGTGTCTGAATCTCCAGGTCAGGATGCCAGAGCCGGCCGCCACGTCGAGCGACAGCGATTCGCGGACGGGCGGAAGCACCTGGGCTACGAAGTCCAGGCGGGCCCGGTGCCACGCGCGCTGCAGTGGCCAACCGCTGAGCAACGCATCGAGCTGGTAGGCGCCGGCGATCTCCTGTTCGATCGCGGGAAGAGACATCAACGACTGCGGTGGAAAGAGTCTACAGCATCGCACCGGGACCAGCTCTTGACAGTCGCGCCGCGAGGCCCGTAGGCTGATTGCCGGTCAGTCCGCTGGAAAGCCCTGGAGACACGAACGCGTCCGGATCCCCCCTCACCCCGCTTCGAGGCTGGCGAGAATTTGTCATTGTTCTGACTGCCTTCGCCGCGGTCACCGTGTTCATGACCGGATCGATCGCGTGGCATCTCGGAAGCGTTGGCCGGGTTGATAACGGTGACGGACGGTACACGATCTGGAATGTCGCCTGGGTTGCCCGCACGGCCATCGTTGATCCGGTACATGTGTTTGACGCGAACATCTTTTATCCGCACCGTTGGACGCTCGTCTATTCCGAGACGAATCTCGGCGCCGGGCTCCTCGCGATTCCCGCGTACTGGGTCTCGCGCAATCCGTACGCCGCGTACAACTTTGCTTTTCTCAGCTCCTTCATCCTCAGTGCTCTTGGCACGTACTACCTCGTTCGGCGCTTGACGGCAGATCGGCGCGCCGCGGCAGTGTCCGCCACCTGCTTCGCCTTCTGCCCCTACGTCTTCAGCCACACACCTCACATACATCTCATGATGACGGCCGGGCTGCCGTTCAGCATGCTCGCCTTGCATCGACTGGTCGACCGACCTGATGTTCGACGCGGGGCCGCGCTTGGCCTCGTCATGGCGCTGCAAACATGGTTCTGCGGCTATTACGGTGTCTTCGTCGCGCTCGTGGTGGCATTCGGCGTCTGCGCCCTGGCCGTCATGCACGGGCTCTGGACCAACCGCAGGTTTTGGGTCGCGCTCATGGTCGCGGCTGCTGTGGCACTCGCGGGCGCGCTGCCGCTGTTCCTCCTCTATGCGCGATTGCAGGAGACAACGGGATTTGCCAGATCTTTCGAAGAGTCGTTTGCCTGGGCGGCAGACTGGCGCGCGTATTTGGCATCGTCGGCGTATCTGCACCGCTGGCTGCTTCCGCTGTTGGGCAGCTGGAGAGGAGTGCTGTTTCCCGGTTTTGTGTCGGTCGCACTGGGAATCGGCGCGATTGCGACCCGCCGGACCCTCACGGTCCGCACTCGGAACCACCTCACCTTGTACGCGATCCTCGCCGTGGCCGCTTTCTGGGCCTCCTTCGGTCCGGCTGCCGGACTCTACACCGTTCTCTATCACGCCCTGCCGGTGTTCAGTTTCATGCGCGCACCCGAACGACTCGGGCTCGTCGTCGCGTTCGCGCTCTCTGTTCTTGCAGGAATCACCGTCTCGACCATTCTGCGTCGAGCCTCTCGGCCGGGTCTGATCGCCACCGCTCTCATCGCCCTGTCAATTGCCGACCTGAAAGTGCCGCTGTACTTTCAGTCGGTCCAACCGATCGATCCTGTCTACCGGATTCTGGCAGCGCTGCCGCCGGGACCGCTGCTGGAGGTGCCGGTCTACGCAGGCCGATTGGCTGTCGCACGCACCCAGTACATGCTCAACTCAACCGCCCACTGGATGCCGCTGGTCAATGCGTACAGCAGCTATACACCGATCGATTTTCTGGAAAAGGAGGCCGTGCTCGGCGGATTTCCCTCTGATGAGAGTCTGACCGTACTCGGTCGAGACCGGGTCCGGTATGTCATGGTCCATCACGAGACATTCCGCCCCGATGTCAGGCGGCGGCTCAACGAACGCCTCTGGGAGTTCCGTTCCCGTCTCATCCGACGTTACGCCGATAACCGAAGCTGGTTGTACGAAATCGTGACGTCTCCACCGTGAAGCGCGATCTGACTCTTCAGCAAACTCACGCCATCGCTGACTGAGCCGAAACATCACAGCGGGGAGTCCGGTCTCGCAATCGTGCGCCACATATGAGCGACCGGGCTGTTGTCATACCCCAGGCCCTCCTTTGGCTGCTTGAAATGGCGACCGATGAGGTCGATGAACTGATCGAGCTCTGGCCGCACGCCAGGCTCGAACGCGTACAGATCGTTCACCGTGACCATTCGTGGTTCCAGGTACCACTTGTGATTACGGACCATCTTGTGAGTCGCGTCGATGTACGGCTCGGGCTTGTAGTCGCTTCCGAAGATTCGCCGGTACAGGTCCGGATACTCGTAGCCGTTGGCCGGGTCGGCGTAAAAGCGCAAGGCCTGGTGATACCGAATCGCGAAAGATGTCTTCTCCGGCACGTACGGCTCGAAAAGCTGTGCGCCCCACCAACCGTGATCGACTTTGATCAAGTCTTGGACGACGTCGTGAAGGAGGCAGGCGAGGATGATCTCTTCCGACATGCCCGTTTTCATCGCGCGATTGGCGCTCTGGAGCACGTGGTTGGACGTGGCCATGAAGCGAAGCTTGAAAAAGTCGACGAGCGTCGGCCGCTCCGGCATGGGAGGAAGCCGCTTGACGTTGTCCGAAGGCGAGCTGAAGAGATTGCCGACGCCTCGGCGGTAGCGTCGCGTATCAATCTGCGCGTCGATTTCAGCCGAGGTGGGGAACGTCTGCGCCGTGCCTTGAACTTCCGCGTGGCGGTTCAGCTGCCGCACCATGAAATCCTCGAGAGCATCCGCCTTGGCTTCGTCAGTCATGGTGCTGATTGCGGCCGCGCCACCCAGACTCGCGATAAACGCACGCCGGTCGATACTCAAGCTCATAAGTCCCCCTGTAAGCCTGTCAGGCCCGAGATCATCGTGGCTTCGGAAACGTTATCATGGGGCCCTTCAGCCAAGGGGAGGAACGTCGTGCCCAGCGATCTTCAGCTCCGGGTCAACAACAAGACGGTGACGGTAGGCGTCGAACCCGAGATGCCGCTCCTGTACGTGCTCACCAACGATCTGGCGCTGCAGGGCCCCCGCTTCGGGTGCGGCCTGGGTCAGTGCGGCTGCTGCTCCGTCCTGGTCGATGGCATCGAAATCCGATCCTGCATCACGCCGACATCGCGCGCCGTCGGCAAGTCCGTGACCACGCTCGAAGGTCTGCCCACCTACTACGCGATGAAGATGAAGCTTGCCCGACCGCCAGAACTCCACCCGCTGCAGGAAGCGCTGATCGAGGAGCAGGCCGTGCAGTGCGGCTATTGCTACAACGGCCAGATCATCAAGGGCGCTGAGCTGCTGTTCAAGAACCCGCAACCCACCGAGACGCAAATCCGATCGGCGATGAACGGCCACCTGTGCCGATGCGGAACCTATCCCAGGATTCTCGCGGCGATTCAGCGCGCAGCGAAGGTGATCTCGGAGGTGCGTCATGCGTGAAACCGACAACCGCGCACTGCTGGCACGTCGAGACTTTCTGAAAACCACGGGCGCAGTAGTTGTGGGATTCAGCATCGCGGACTTGCCCCTCGCGCAAGCCCTCGGCGCAGCCGCCGTTTCGCGGGGCGTCTTATCCGGCCCGCCCGACGATGCGGAACTCGATTCCTACATCGCCGTCCATCCCGACAACACCGTGACGATTTATTCCGGCTACGTTGAGCTCGGTCAGGGCGGACCGACGGCTTTGCGGCAGATCGCGGCGGAAGAACTTGATCTTGATTTCGGTCAGGTCTCGACCGTCCCGAACGACACCTTCGTGTCAACCGACGGGTTCACGGCGGCCAGCATGACGGTGGCCATTGGCGGAACGAAATTGCGCGCCGCGGCGGCAGAGGCCCGACGCACACTCCTGACACTCGCAGGAGAGCGCCTGAAGGTTCCAGTCCAGGATCTGACCGTAGCCAAGGGCGTCGTGTCAGTAACCAGCGACGCGAAGCGGTCCGTCACGTACGGCGATCTGCTGGGCGATAAGGCCTTCAGCCGCCGGTACGAGGCCGTCACCTATCGGGGATTTGGGGTCGAAGTGCCGCGAAAGAATGCCGACAACGCACCTCCCAAGCCGCGCAGCGAGTACAAAGTCGTGGGCACCCGGGTGCCGCGCTTCGATATCCCCGACAAGGTCAGCGGCAAATACGTCTACATGCAACACGTCCGAGTTCCCGGCATGCTGCACGGCCGGGTCGTCTGGCCACGCGGACAGGGCGCATATGGAGTGGGCGGGCCGACACTCGTCAGCATTGATGAACAGTCGATCAAAGACATTCCGGGAGTTCGCATCGTTCGAAGAAAGAACTTCGTTGGCGTGGTTGCGGAACGTGAATGGGACGCCGTCCGCGCGGCCAGCCAGTTGAAGGTCACGTGGGAGACCTTTGCCGCATCGCTGCCTGGGAACGCCGGTCTCCATGACAGCTATCGCGCCGCGAAAACGAACGATATCGTCGTTGCGAATACCGGGGATGTCGAAGCGGCCATGGCTCAGGGAGCGCACGTCGTCTCGGGGACGTACCGGGCACCGTTTCAGTCTCACGGAGTCATGGCGCCCAATTGTGCCGTCGCCGACGTCAAACGAGACGAAGCACTCCTGATGTGTTCCGACCAGGGCATCTATCAGGCTCGCAGCGGCCTGGCCAAGGTCCTCGGCCTGGCCATGAACAGAATCCGCGTGCAGTATTACCCGGGCTCGAACACGTTTGGCAGCAGCTGCTACCGGGACGTGACGCAGGCGGCGGCCGTGATGTCGCAGGAGCTCGGCAGGCCGGTCCGCGTCCAGTTCAGCCGGCAGGACGAATTCGGTTGGGACAATTACGGCCCGGCGCATCTTGCCGATATCCGCGCGGCGGTTGATGGCAGCGGAAAGATCGTCGCCTTCGATTATCAGGGCTGGGGATACGGCACGCCGATCGTCGACACGACGGATCAACTGGCTGCGGGAAGCGCGCCGCTCATACTCGACGGCGCGCTCCTTCAGCTTCGGCTGTCACAGAACGACATGTACGACACCCCGAACCGGCGGATGGTCGATCACCGAGTCTCAGGCGTCGGCTACCTGAGGACGGGCGCCCTGCGTGCGCCGCTCGATCCAGCGTACTTCTTCGCGCAGGAAGCGATGATCGATGAGCTGGCGTACCTGGCCAGGCTTGACCCGTACGAGTTCCGCAAACGAAACATTTCTCACCCGCGCTGGCTTGGAGTCTTGAAAGCCGCGACCGACGCAGCGAAGTGGACGCCCAGGGTGGCAGCATCGACCGTGTCGGGAGCGAGAATCGCGACCGGTCGCGGCATCGGACTTGGTACGCATCACATCCCGGTAAATCAGGGCGATCGCATCACCTATGCGGCGGCGGTCGTGGACGTCGAGGTCAACAAGGACAATGGCAACGTCGTCGCCAAACACGTGTACGGATCGATGGATTGCGGGTTAGCGGTCAATCCGGGCATCGTCGAGAACCAGATCGTCGGCATGTCGGTCCACGGCACGAGCCTGGCGCTGCGGGAAGAGGTGCACTTCAACCAGACGAACGTCACCAGCCTGGACTGGAACAGCTATCAGACGCTGCGCTTCGCCGAACATCCCGCTGTGACACCGATCGTCGTGCAGCAGATTCACGAGAGATCCTCGGGCGCGGGAGAGGAAGTGCTGCCCGCGGTGGTCGCGGCTATCGGCAACGCATTCTTCGACGCGACGGGCGTGAGAATGCGCGAGTTTCCATTGACCCCGCCGCGCGTGCTGGCCGCGATCAAATCGGCTGCGAACGATCGAGCGCCGCAGCAATAACGCCTACGCGTTCCGACGTCGTGACGGCGCCGCGGCCGAACGCCGGCGCTTCGCCGCGAGCACGATAATCGAACGCTCTTCCATCTCCAGGTTTCCAGAAACTCTCGCGTCCCTCAGGATGTCAGCGATGAGCTCGAGGGCTTTACGCTCCCGCTGACCGACCTTGTAGCGGTCGAGCGCATCGCGGACGCTCAGCTCGAACTCGGCGATCGAACGTGGCTGGTCCAGCGAGATCAAGGCGCGGTTAGGACCGATGGGCACGAGTTGTACCCCTTCCAGCCGCTTGAGCGCGTTAAGGGGCGTGACGACGATGACGGCATGATTGCCGTAGCTGACGAGCTCGGCCGGGTGCACGTCCCGTGGACGGGGACTGCGGCGCCGAGCCATGGCGTTGACGATGGCCACGCCAAGGTCGGCGTCAATGCTTCCGAGGTGCGCGATCACGTCCTCCGGCAGCGTCACCGTAACGGGCCGGGCGGGCCGGCCAAATTTTCGTGGTCGGCCTCGTCCTCGTCTGACCAGACGCATGGCAGTCGTTGGCTATTGATTCGCGGGTGTATCGAACCCTGACTGTGTCAGCGCCGCTGCGCCGCGGCGCCCAGGTTGGCTGGCCGCGGGGTGCTGCCCACCCAGAGGTTCCTGAGCGTCATGCCCTCGTGCGTGCCGTCAAATCCCGTGTACGAAGCGTTGTTGGTTCCGAGGAACGCGTACATCACCGCCGGGTTCCAGTCGGTGGTGCCGGAGGTTGCGTTCGCCGTCTCGTCGTACACCACGGAGCCCGTCGCGCCGCCCGCTTTCACCAGCACCCTGACCGAGGTTGGGGTCCAGGACGCCTGCCACAGGTACACAATCGACGGGTCGAGGATGAAGATGTTGTTGAAGCGATTGGCCGCCTCCACCGAATGGGCGTTGTCGCCGAGGATGGCCTTGAAGGTGATGCAGTTGGCGGGAGCGCCGCCGGCGCCGCGGTATTGCACGTTGATCGAGTGCTTGGCCGAGGACGCTGGCGCCCCCAACCGGTCGAGGATCGAGAAGATCCTCCCCTTGCCTGGCGAGCCGTCGGGTTGAAGCCCGGTGACCTCGACAGAAATCTCGCCGCTGCTGAAGACCTGCGGCAGCTCGTAGATGACGTACGCGAGTTGGTCGTTCATCCGGATGCCCTGCCCGGGCACAAACGTGACGTTGCCGGAGCCGCCGACCGTGCCGATCGTTTTGCCGTTCACGAGCGGATCGTAGAGGGCGCCTGGCCGGTTGTACCCTTCGTTCTGTGGCGCGACGAAAGAGGCCATCGTCGACCATGGTCCCGCCAGTCCCTGGTACTCGGGACGCGCACGCCATTGATACGTCTGGTCGCCATTCAAACCCGCCGTCACGGTATGGGATGTCGTACCGGACCCAGACGGCACGATCACACTGTCGGCAACCGCTCCTGCGCTGTCGGAGACTTCGAATCGGTACACCAGCGCGATCAGGTTGGTATAGGGGGTCGTGGAGTTGGCAATCACCAGTGTGACCGGCGTTCCCTGCGGCACCTTGACGCCGTTGATGGGTGACTGGGGCGTCGGCGCGGTCGCCTTCAGCAGGGAACCGTCAGGATTCGTAACACCGGCCACGGCGGGGCGGACAGCGCCTGGTGCGGTCGGGCTCGCGGCCTCCTTCGTACAGCCACCGAGAACCAGTGCCGTCAACGCGACCGACCAGAACCAGAATCCACGCCTCATTTCACATCCCCCTGAGCTGCACATCATAACTCGACGTTCAACCTTAGTAACTAATTAATTCAACATCTGGCAATTATCGCGTAATATTTCATCCGGCCTGCTTTGTCGACACGCACAACCAAGGAGACGTGAACGTGACGCAGAAGACGACGTGTCTGGTTGCCCTCGCGCTGATACTGCTCAGCGCGGCGCCCAGACTCGAAGCGCAGATGAAACCGTGGACGGAAAAAGGATTCATAGAAGTCAACGTGGGCCTGCAGGAGGGCGGGAGTTTCACCGAGAACACGTCGCCCCTCATCTACGGGGAGCCCTCGGTCATTTCCGTGTCACACAACGTCTCGAACGGCCCCACGTTCGATGCGTCCGGCGGCTTTCGCGTGTGGAAGAATTTCGGCATCGGTGTCGGCTACTCGTACTTCAGTACAAGCCAGGGCGCCGCTGTGCTGGACGCTCAGGTCCCGAATCCGATCGT
Source organism: uncultured Acidobacteriota bacterium (assembly GCA_963725105.1). Classification (GTDB taxonomy): domain Bacteria; phylum Acidobacteriota; class Vicinamibacteria; order Vicinamibacterales; family CAVVIG01; genus CAVRXZ01. The sequence continues at coordinate 168,264 of CAVRXZ010000031.1, read as the reverse complement.
CTTCGAGAGCCTCAGACCGGCAAGCGCAACCATCGGTCCGCTGTCGCACACCGAATCGGTCGTCCACGTCCAGCTCCTCTGGATGTTCCCCTTGTCCGACAAGTTTCGGCTCGCGGCCATCGTGGGGCCATCGATCTTCATGGTCAAACAGGACCTGGTGAGTGGACTCAACCTTACCGAGGGTCAGCCGCTGTTCGACTCCGTGACGATTCAGTCCGCGGAGACCCAGGAGCAGTCGAAGACGACGTTCGCTGTTACCGTCGGAGGGGACGCGAGCTATTTCTTCTCAAAGCAGTTCGGAGTCGGCCTCTTCGCACGGTATTCGCGTCTGTCCGGTGGAAATGCCGATGTGCCAACGCCCGACGGCACATCAACCGTCGGCGTGACGGCGGGTGGATTCCAGGGGGGCGTCGGTCTTCGAGTCCGGTTCTGAGTGACCGTCCGTCAGCTTTCTGCCGTCGGGATCGAACATGGCATGTCGCTTCACTCCCCCCTTTTCCAGAAGGTAGCGTGCGGTCGTCTGGAGGACGCCAATCCCGTAATGCGTGCTGCGCCAGAAACCGGTGGAGGAAGCTTCGGGGAAGTACTTCGCCGGACACGTGATTTCCGCGAGCTCGTACCCGAACGCGACGAGCTGAGCCAGAATCTCGTTGTCGAACACGAACCCATCTGAGATCTCTTCGAGCGGCAGGGTCATCAGAACGCGTCGCGAAAACGCGCGGTACCCCGTGTGGTATTCGGTCAGCCGTCGACGGAAGCAGAGGTTCTGAATGACCGTGAGCGACCGGTTCGAGATGAACTTGTAGAAAGGCATTCCTCCCGCGAGCGCGCCCCGACCCAGAAGCCGCGAACCGAGCACCACCTCATACACACCCGACGCAATCATTCCGGCCATCGCAGGGATGAGTTTCGGCGTGTATTGATAGTCGGCGTGCAGCATCACGACGACGTCCGCGCCCATGGCGAGCGCGTGCCGGTAGCAGGTCTTCTGGTTGGCGCCATAGCCCCGGTTCCTGTCGTGCACGAGGTAGCGCAGGCCAAGCTCTCTGGCAATCGCCACTGTCTCATCGCGGCTCGCATCGTCAACCAGCAGCACCTCGTCCACGACATCGCGCGGGATCTCCGCGTATGTCTGCCGCAGCGTTTTTGCGGCGTTGTGCGCCGGCATCACGACGACGATGCGCTTGCCGTTCAGCATGGTGTCAAGGCTCGAAGGTGTTCCGAATGAAGACGCGAATGGATGGCCCGGGTCGCCTGGCCTTTCCAGGATCGGCAAAGGGCACATAGAACGCGTCCTGCTGATCGAACGCGTCTCCCGAGTCGTCCGTCGCGACACCCTGGACGGTCACGGCGCTCGCATAGCCGGCGTCCAGAATCGGCGTCAGCCGTGTGTCGATTTGGCTGAAGATGCGAAGCGGCGAGTCGAGTACGACAATCACGTCCGGGAGCGCGGTCCGCCCGCTGCGGCTGACAAAGCCGTGGCGTGGATTGAAGAAATAGCTGGGGTAGTGATCCGCAGGACGCAGCTGGACGAAGCCGTAGAAGGAGCCGGTCTGGTAGACCGAGGCGCCGTCCGGAAAGCGATCCTGAATCCATTGAGCTGCCAGGAGGCGGCTGTCAGTCCGGGTGACCAGTCGATCGAACGCCACCGATTGAGCAGCTGTCGGCGAGACAATCAGCAGCGCCAGCAGCACGCCGACCGGCGCAGAGGCGCGGCTGTGCCCGAAGGCGCGCGTCATGGCGTCGGCGCACTGCGCCACAAACGCCGCCGCCGTCAGGCATAGAAACGGCACGATCGGGACCATCCACCGGGCGTAGACCAGTTGACTCTCTCCCATGGCGACGTAGTACGCGACTGGGAACGAGAGCACGAGTGCCGCGGTGAACGGACGCCGAATGACGAGCCAGCACGCGCCGCCGATGGCGGCGACGAGGAGCGGCAAGCCCAGCCCGAACCGCAGCGTGAAGAACAGGTGGTGGATCCAGCCGCGTTGCCCGCCGTAGACTTCACGCGCGGCGTCCAGAATCGATCCGTGCTGCTGCCCGAGGCCCGTACGGCTCTGCGCCATGAAGTCAGCAATGAACGCTGTGCGATCCAGCAGCGCGTACGGCGTGGCAGCCATGAACGCCAGCGCGCCGCATCCGCCGAGCAGCAGCAGCGGCAGCGCCGTGGCCCGCGCGCGATGCTGCTCGCGCCGCCATGCGTCCGCTACGATTGCGATGACGGCCGGTGCGACGACGAGCGCCGCGTTATACTTCGTCGAGGCCGCCAGGCCGCAGAGCGCGCCGGTGACCGCGATCCGGGCGAGCGTGATGCCCTTGGTCGCGCACCGAAGCGCGGACCAGAACGCCAGGACAATGAGGAGCGTCACGGGGACGTCGGTCACACCGAAATGGGAATCCCTGACGTGCAGAAACGCGACGGTCAGGAAGCCCGCAGCGGCGAGGCCGACGCCCTTCCCGAACAGCTCCTTGGACGCCAGGTAGAGGACGGGAACCGTCGTCACGCCGCACGCGGCTGCGATGGCACGCTGAATGACATGCAGGGTCGAGGGGTCGGCCAGTCTGCTGAACTGCACCCAGATACGAAACGCTCCGGCGGCCGCGTAGATGAACAGGCTCGGGTACAGAAAAAAGTGCGGATTGAGATCGCCTCGGGCAATCCTAAGCGCAGCCGTCGCGATTTTTTCTTCGTCAGGTCGGGCGAAAGTCATGTGGCAATCCGAAGCCAGATCCCCCACATGCGGAGGGCTGCGGCGAGCCCGATGATGAGGGCACACGCTGCCAGGCGGGTCCACTTCAGCAGACGGGCAAGCCTCTCCTCGCGGTCTCCATTCATCAGGCGCATCTGCTGCGTGGGAATTATTTACGAGAAATAGAACCGTATTTGCAAATTTCACATAAAAATTACACGCAGAAAACCCTGTGCCAACCGGAAATGCACATGACATCACAACTTGCGACGCTCAAACGGGGCCGTGGGCGACCACGGAAATTTCAGGATCCGTCGACCGCCATGACGCTGACCTTGCCGAGGACGGTCATCGCGGCGCTCCGTCGCATCGATCCGGACGTCAGCCGGGCCGTCGTGAAACTGGCGCACACGAAATCGCCAAAGCCCGCGGGGCGTCCGGCTGCCGTGCTGGCCAGGTACGGCCGCAACGCCGTCATCCTCGTGGACCCCAGCCGCATGCTGGAGCAGCAGACCGGAATCAGCCTGGTCCCGCTGGCGGACGGGCGGGCGCTGATCTCATTCGATGAATCGATGACGATTTCCCAGCTCGAGCTCGCGTTGAGAGACGCGATTGAGGAGGCCACGTTGTCGGCGGAAGACGCCCGGATCTTCAAGAGCGTCTCGGCGCTGTTGAAGGATGCGCGCCTGTCGCACAACGTAAAGCTCCATCAACGGCAGATCATCGTGCTGGAGGTGCTCAAACAGCGGAAGAAGGCGAACCGACAGCTCAGCGAGCGCTCGGCCTGACCCCGGTCACAGCGGCGGGATCGTGCGCAACGGCTGCGCGATTCCGCAGCCATCCCTGCAGCTGCGCCATGTAGGTGTAGAACACCGGCGTGAGATACAGCGTGACGAGCTGTGAAAAGAGCAAACCACCGACGACGGCCATGCCCAGCGGCTGACGGGCCTCGCCGCCGGCGCCGTAACCCACCGCGATTGGCACCGCGCCCAGAAGCGCCGCCATCGTCGTCATCATGATCGGTCTGAACCGAATCAGGCAGCCCTGATAGATGGCCTCTTCGGGAGACATGCCGTCGCGTTCGGCCTCGAGCGCGAAGTCGATCTGCATGATCGCGTTCTTTTCGACGATGCCGATCAGCATGATCATGCCGACGAACGCATAGATATTGAGATCCATCCCGAAGATGATGAGCGTGACGAGAGCTCCGAGGGCCGCGGACGGGAGACCCGAAAGAATCGTCACCGGGTGGATGTAGCTCTCATACAGGATCCCCAGCACGATGTAGACGACTGCGACCGCAATGAGCAGGAGGATCGCGAGGTTTCCCAGCGAGTTCTGAAAGGCCTTGGCCGCACCCTGGAACTGGCCGGTCACAGTATCTGGCAGCGTCCGTGCGGCCACCTCGCGGACGCGGGTCAGCACGTCCCCGAGCGACGCGCCTGGCATCAGGCCGAACGAGATCGTCACCGCCGGCAGCTGGCCGTAGTGGTTCACTGTCTGCGGACCGATGACCTGCTTCGTCCGCGCGAGCGTATCGAGGGGTACCACGGGACCCGTGCTGGTCCCGCCGGTGGCGGCTGCTGCAGTCAGGGTCGGCGACGCCTTGAAGTAAAGCAGAGACAGCGCCGCCGGGTCCGCCTGGAATTGCGGCGCCAGCTCCAGCAGCACTTTGTACTCGTTGACCGGAGCGTAGATGGTCGAGACCCACCGCGGCCCGTACGCGTCGTAGAACGCATTCTCGATAGCGCTGGCCGTCACGCCGAGGGCAGCCGCTTTGTCCCGATCGATCTGCACGTCGATCTGCGGGCTGGTGATTTGGAGGTCGCTCGTCAGATCGTTGAGGCCCGGTACGTCGGCCAATGAGTCCTGCAACTCGCGTGCTGCCGCATACAGCTCCTCCCGATCCGGCGACTGCAACGAGTACTGATACAGGCTTTTGCTGACCTGCCCGCCGATGCGAACCGTCGGCGGGTTCTGCAGGAAGGCCTGCATGCCCGGCACAGCCGCGAGCTGCGGGCGCAGCCTTTCGATGATTTCGGTCGAGAACGCCTTCCGGTCCCGCCGTGGCTTCAGGTGCACGACGATCTGCCCGAGATTGGGCCCTCCAAGTGTGACGGCCGACGTCCCGCCGATCGTCGACACGAGGCCTTCGACGTCCGGATCGCGTCGGATGATGTCGCTGATCTGCGCCTGGTACTCGACGAGCCTGTCGAACGCGGTGCCCTGCGCCGCCTCGGTGGTCACGGAAATCTGATCGGTGTCCTGATCCGGAATGAACCCCTTGGGCACGACGATGAAGAGCACCCCTGTGGCGAGCAGCACGATTCCGAAGGCCGCCATGGTGGCGGGGCGATGTCGCAGGACGACGCGAAGCGTCCGGTCATACAGGGCGAGGATGTTCTGGAAGTAGCGTTCGGTCACCTCCACGAACCGCGACACGCCCTTTTCCCCGTGCCGGTGCGGCCTCTTGAGGAAGAGGCTGCAGAGCATCGGCGTCAACGTGACCGACACGACGCCCGAGATGAGAATCGCCACGCAGATCGTGACAGAGAACTCGCGGAAGAGCCGGCCGAGCACGCCTCCCATGAACAAAACCGGAATGAAGACGGCCGCCAGCGATAGCGTCATCGACATGATCGTGAAGCCGATCTCCCTGGATCCGACGAGCGACGCTTCCATCGGCGTCATGGAGCCGGTCTCCAGGTGCCGGTAGATGTTCTCGAGCATCACGATCGCATCGTCCACAACGAATCCGACCGAGAGAATGAGCGCCATCATCGACAGGTTGTCCAGGCTGTACCCGAGCATGTACATCGCCGAAAACGTGCCAATGATCGAAAAAGGGAGCGCCAGGCTGGGAATTACCGTGGCCCAGACGTTGCGGAGAAACAGAAAGATCACCAGGATGACGAGCGCGAGCGCCAAAGCCATGGTGAACTGCACGTCGCGGTACGAATCGCGGATCGTGTCCGAGCGGTCGTACAAGATGTCCATGTGCACACTGGTCGGGAGCTCCGCCCGAAAGAGGGGCAGGAGCGCCTTGACCGCATCAGCGACCGCGACGGTGTTGGTTCCGGGCTGCCGCTGGATGCCCAGCGTGATCGTCCGTTGGGAGGCATCGCGCGTGTAGAACCACGACGCCGTGTGCTGATCCTCGACGCCGTCGACCACGTTGCCAAGCTCTTCGAGCCTTACGGGCGCACCGTTGCGGTACGCGACGATCATGCTCTTGTACTGCTCGGCGTTCATCAGTTGGCCGGTTGCCTGGAGCGTGAAGGCCTTGTGCGGTCCGATGATGGTGCCTGTGGGCAGGTTGACGTTCCAGGCGCGCAGCGCCGCTTCAACCTCGTTGATGCCGATCTTGCGTGACGCGAGCGCGTGCGGATCAAGCTGCGCGTGAACCGCGTACTTCTGGCTGCCGAGCACTTGCACCTGCGCCACCCCGCTGACTTGAGAGATGCGCTGTGCGATGCGTGTCTCCGCATAGTCATCGAGCGTCCACGGCGGCATCGTGGTTGACGTGACCAGGAGATAGAGAATCGGCTGATCCGCCGGGTTCACCTTCGTGAACGTGGGTGGCGTCGGCATCCCCTGCGGTAGCAGGCGCGAGGCCTGCGTGATCGCCGACTGCACGTCGATAGCGGCTCCGTCGAGACCGCGGTTCAACTCAAACTCGAGGGTGACGAGCGTGGACCCGAGCGAGTTGACCGAAGTCATCGACTCAAGACCCGCAATTGTCGAGAATTGGTTCTCGAGCGGTGTCGCGACGGAGGCGGCCATCGTTTCCGGGCTCGCGCCCGGCAATTGCGCGGTCACGAGCAGCGTCGGGAAATCGACGTTGGGCAGGTCGCTGACGGGAAGGGACCGGTACGCCACCAGTCCAAACAGCGAGATCGCCGCCATCAGCAGGCTCGTCGCGATCGGCCGCTTGATGAATCCTTCAGAGAGATTCATGGTCAGGATGTCGCTGGCCTGGGGTCGGACGCGCTTGCCGGAATCCGACGCGTCTTCACGATCGACGCCATGTAGGTGTAAATCACGGGCGTCAGGTACAGGGTGAGGAGCTGCGAAAAGACCAGCCCGCCGACAACCGCCAGACCGAGGGGACGCCGCGCCTCGCCGCCTGCCCCGAACCCGAGCGCAATCGGCGCCGCGCCGAGGAGTGCCGCCAGGGTGGTCATCATGATCGGGCGGAACCTGATGAGGCAGCCCTCGTAGATGGCATCGGCCGGAGTCTTGTTGTGCTGGCGCTCGGCCTCGAGCGCGAAGTCAATCTGCATGATCGCGTTCTTCTTGACGATGCCGATCAGCATGATCAGCCCGACGAACGAATAGATGTTCAGCTCGTTGCCGAACAGCCACAGGGTGACGAGCGCGCCGAGGCCCGCCGACGGCAAGCCGGACAGAATCGTGATCGGGTGGATATAGCTTTCGTACAGCGCTCCAAGCACGATGTAGACCACGCCGATTGCGACAAACAGCAGGAGCCCGAGATTCCGCATCGATTCCTGGAACACCTTGGCCGATCCCTCGAACGCAATGGTGACTGTTGCCGGAAGAGTGGCGCTGGCGACCTGCCGGATGTGGTCCACCGCCGAGCCAAGCGACACGCCCGGACGGAGCGCGAAGGAAATCGACACTGAGGGCAGCTGCCCGGAGTGATTGATCGTCTGCGGGCCGACGGTTTCCCGTCGAAACGCGACGGCCTCGAGCGGCACCAACGCGCCACTGGGGCTCTTGAACGTGATCTTTTCCAGGGAGTCGGCGTACTGCTGGTAGCGGGGGTCGACTTCGAGCAGCACTTTGTACTGCGCGCGGTCGCCGTAAATCGTCGACGACCACTTGGGCCCGTAGCCGGTCGACAGCACGTTCTCGATCTGCGTCGCGTTGATACCGACGGCGGCCGCCTTGTCACGATCAATGACGAGGTTGATCTGAGGGCTCTTGACCTCCAGGTCATTCGAGACGTCCTGGATTTCAGAAATGCGCTGCATGGCCGCGCTCAGCCTTCCGGCCTGGGTATACAGCTGATCGGTGTTCAGGCTCTGAACCGTGACGTTGTACGTGCTGCTGGTGACACGCGATCCAATCTGCAGCGATGAGGGCAGGTTCACGAACACCTGATAGTTCGGAAAGTTCAGCAGCTGCCGGCGAAGCGTCTGTGCGATCTGCTGGGCCGACTGCGGGCGCGTCGCTCTGGGCGTCAGATTGATTTGGAGCTGCGCGGTGTTGGACCCGGCGTTGTAGAAACCGCCGTTGTTCCCGGTCCGCAGCATGAAGCTGTCGATGTACGGATTCCCGCGGACGATCTCGGCAACCCGCCGGCCGGCGGTGCTCATCTCGTAGAACGAGGTTCCCTGCGCTGCACGGATGAAGATGTTCATCGAATCGTTGTCCTGATCCGGGATGAACCCCTTCGGGACGATGTTGTACATGCGGATCGTGGCGAGAAGAACCGCGACGAAGACCACCAGCATGGCCATGCGATGCCGCAGGACGATTCCAAGGCTCCAGCGATAGCCGGCAAACAGCGCGCCGAAGGCCCGGTCCATCAGCCCGGCGAATCCCCGCTTGCTGTGCACAACGCGAAGAAACCGGCTGCACAGCATCGGCGTCAACGTGATGGAGACAATCCCCGAGATGAGGACGGCGGTCGTGATGGTGACCGCGAATTCACGGAACAGACGCCCGAGGATGCCGGCCATGAAAAGGATCGGGATGAACACGGCCGCCAGAGACGTCGTCATCGTCATGATCGTGAAGGCGATTTCCCTCGAGCCCTGAAGCGCGGCCTCGAGCGGCCCGTAACCTTTCTCGATGTACCGCACGATGTTCTCGAGCATCACGATCGCATCGTCCACGACGAAGCCTACTGAGAGAATCAGCGCCATCATCGACAGGTTGTTGAGGCTGAAGCCGAGCACCTGCATCACGGCGAACGTCCCGAGAATCGAGAAGGGCAGTGCGAGCGCCGGAATCAGCGTGGCGGACGCGTTGTGGAGAAACAGGAAGATGACCGCGACGACGAGCATCAGCGTGATGAGCAGCGTCCACTGGATGTCCTTGAATGCCGCCCTGATCGTCTTCGACCGGTCGCCGCGAACCGTCATGTGGATCGAAGGTGGCAGCTGCGCCTCGATGGCGGGCAGCAGACTGCGGACGGCATCGGTCACCTTGATCGTGTTGATGCCGGGCTGCCGCTGCACTTCCATGTTGATGGCGCGCTGACCGCCCTCGCTGGTGTAGAACCACGTGGCGTTGAGCGTGTCTTCCACACTGTCCACAACATTGGCGACCTGGTCCAGACGAACCGGCGCGCCGCTCCGATACGCCACGATGATCGGCTTGAACTGTCCGGCGTTGTTCAGTTGGCCGGCGGCCTTGATGTTGTAAGTGAGGTTGGGCCCGAACAGCTGGCCGGTTGGAACGTTCACGTTCCAGTTCTGGATGGCCTGATCGACCTCGTTGATGCCGATCTGCTGGCCCCTCAACTTGTCGGGGTCGACCTGCACGCGAACCGCGTATTTGGCCGAGCCCCAGACGCGGACCTGGGAGACGCCGCTCACGATCGCGATGCGCGGCGCGATCACATTCTCCGCGTAATCATCGAGGACCGACATCGGCACAGTCCTGGACATCAGCCCGAGCTGCATGATTCCCTGGTCAGCGGGATTCTGTTTCCGGAACGTGGGCGGCGCCGGCATGCCTGCCGGCAGGAGCGGCAGCGCTTCAGCGATTGCGGTCTGCACGTCCACCGCTGCGCTGTCGATCGAGCGCGCGAGATCGAATTGCAGCGTCACCTGGCTGCTGCCGGACGAACTGGAGGAGATCATCGAATCGACGCCCGCAATCGTCGTGAATTGGCGCTCCAGCGGGCTCGCCACCGCCGACGCCATCGTCGTCGGATCGCCGCCGGGGAGGCCGGCCTGAACCTGAATGGTCGGGAAGTCGACGGTCGGCAGGTCGCTCACCGGCAGGACGCGATAGGCGATGATGCCGAAGAGCGCGATGGCCGCCATGAGCAGGCTCGTGGCGATCGGGCGCTTGATGAAGATCTCAGACGGATTCATCGGTTCGCCCCGCGACCCGCCGCCCGCCGCCCTCAGCCCCCGGCGACCCGACCTGTACGCGCGAACCCGCCTCGAGTCGAAGCTGTCCCTCGGTCACAATCGTGTCACCAGGCTGCAGCCCCTTCTCGACGACCAGATCATCGCCGATGCGCTGGCCGGTGACGACGGGACGCTGCTCGACGGTGGAGTCTGGTTTCACGATGAAGACGAACTGACCGTCCTGTCCTGTCTGCACTGCCTGGCTCGACACGACGGTCGCCTGCGACAGCATGGCAATTCGAAGATTGACGCGCGCGAACTGACCAGGCCACAACCGTCGATCTGCGTTGTCGAACGTCGCTTTCAGCTTGATCGTGTCCGTTGAGGCATCGACGGTGTTGTCGGCAAACGTGAGGCGACCGATCACGGGCCGTGAATCTGCGTCCTGCGGCGTCGCCGTGGCGGTCAGCGGGTCCTGCGTCAGATGCCGCTTGATGATCGGCAAGTGCATGGCCGGTACGTTGAACGTGACGTAGATCGGCTGAATCTGCGCGATGGTTGTCAGCTCGGTGGTGTTGGCGGTCACAAGATTACCCGCCTTGACCGCCAGGTTGCCGGTTCGGCCGTCGAGAGGTGCGTGAATGACGGTGTAGCCGAGAGCCACGCGGGCGCTTTGAACCGCGGCCTGCTGTGCCACGAACTGTGCGCGTGCGCTCTCGATTGCGGCGCGGTCGGCTTTCACGGCGGCAGCCGCCGCGTCGGCCGCGGCGCGCGCCTGCTCGACTTGATCTCTGGAGACGATGCCCCGGCCGCTCAACTGCTTCTGGCGGTCGGCCACGAGCTGCTGGTACTCGGCATTGGAGGCGTCACGCTCGAAGACTGACTGCGCTTGTGTGAGTAGTGCCTCATCGCGCTTGAGATTGGCTTCGGCCTGAGCCAGCTGCGCCTCGTATGGCCTCGGGTCGATTGTAAAGAGGTGGTCTCCCTTCTTGACGAAGTCGCCTTCATTCAGGCTGACGTCGATCAGCTGTCCGGCCACCTGGGCTCTGACGCTGATGGTCGAATACGCTTCCACATTGCCGATGGCGCTGAGGTCGACCGGGACATCTTTCTGAACAACCTTGGCCGCGACGATTGGGACCACACCGTCTCCGCCTCGGCCCCGACCGCCTCGACCTCCACCGGTGCCGGCCGCTGAAGTGCCGTTGCTGCAGCCCGTCGCCGACAGCAGGAGCGTAAGGAACACGGCAGGAACCGCAATTCGCACCACTATTTGGGTCTCCAGCCAACCGATCGATGCGGGTGGCGTCGCTACGGTACTTTACGTGCTCGACGAGCTGCCTATTTACGCGCTGGATCGGCCCGGCCAAGCGACGCGATTGAACCGACGGCCTCCGGCGCCCGCAACCTGTTGGCGACAGCGATCGCGATCGCACGAGTCGCGCGGGCGTCCGGATGCCGGTCCCATGGTATCCGCCAGCTCGGGTCCAGCGTTACCTGCACGTACGGCAGCCCGGCTTCATCGAGAATCCGCCGTCGCAACTCCCGGTCGCGCGGTTCCTCGGCCCCGAACTGCGGCACGATGATGAGCGGCACCGCGCCGCGTGCCTGCGCCAGCGCCACGGTGGCGCGCAGGGTCTCGGAGGTCACGACGATGCCGCGTTCAATCGCGTCGGCGGTGCGGTAGCGCACGAGCTGCCGCGTGATCGCCGTCAAACGCCAGCCACGTTCCGCAGGCTGCCAGACGAGTCCAGGCCCGAGATGCGGCCGATCGTCGTTGAGGTTTCGATCGAAGAGGATCGGCATGAAGAGCGTCACCACGGCGATCGGTTGGCGAAAGCGCGGAAGCTCGGTTTCGAGCCTCATGTACGCCTGGTCGCTGGCGAATCCCGATACGGCCACGTTGGCGCTTTGTATTCCCATGAGGCTGCCGGTCTGGGCCGGTACCGTCTCTTCCCACGTCAGCCCCTCTCCGACGATCATCGATTCGCCCGTGAACACGATCGTGGGCGAATCGTGGTCGACCGGTTCTTCGAGGCGCCGCACGCGATAGCCCGACGGGTCGAACGCGTACTCGATGTCGCGATCTCCCTTGACGTGATGTCCGACACGGGCCGGCACAAAGACCCAGCCGAGACGTGCGTCGAGCCGGCGTCGCGGTTCCTGCATGGGGGGCGGCTCTTCGATCGCGCGAATGTGTCGTCGGCGTAGCAGGAGCTCTGCCTCACCAAACGCCAGAATGGCTGCCACTCCGGTGACGAGTACACGTACGGGGCTGCGGGCCACGAAACGTCCAATGTGCGGTCGCGCACCGAACGCCAGCAGGCCCCCGAGCACCGCGATCACGAGACGGATGAGTTGTGCGGACAGCCGTTCATTACCCGGCGACATGAAGAAGCCAGGCAGGAAGTGCGAGTCGATCCACGCTTGATTTGCACCCAGCGCACCGGCGAGGAGCAACACCCCGACGAATGCAGTACCGATCTCCGTCAGAACGCGCAGGGCGAAACGTTCAGATTGCCCGGTCAGGGGCACTCGACCTTCTCCTTGGGAGCGCCGGTGACTCTGCGCTCAGAAGAGCGTGTAGACGAACGGGGCGACGATCGGCGCCGCTTGCAGGGCCAGGAAGAACACTGCTATCGGCAAGAACAGAACGACAAGCGGGACAAGCCACCAGCGGGGACCATGCCAGAGAGCTCGCACGAGATCGCCAACCGTGGATAGGCCGACGCGGACACGGCGAAATGGGCCTCTCATTGCGTTTCTTCCGGACGCATCCCTTCGGCCGGGCAGGATACCATACCCATTTCAAGAGCCTCCATGCAGTCCGTCGAGGAAGTCTTCCGCTGTCCGGGATGCGGTGGCCCGTGGGCTCGCGACGGTGCCTGCGCGGCATGCGGACGAAGGGTCGGCACGAGCGGAGGCATCTACGACGTGATCGGCGACGCTCAAGTGGACGGCGCGTTGTCGAGGGTCGAGCGGTTCTATACAGCCAATCCGTTTCCGGGTTATGCGCCGGAAGACGACGCGACGGTTATTCTCGATCGCGCGAGGCGCACGCCCTTCCTCAACGTCCTCAACGACTCGATCGACCCCGTCGCCACGGTTCTGGACTGCGGGTGTGGCACCGCTCAGGTCGCCGCTTTCCTGGCGCTCGCGTCATCTGGTCGCACCGTGGTCGGGGTGGACGGTTGCCTTGCGTCTCTCAAGGCGGCCGATGCCTTCCGAAGCCGCGCGCACGTGGCCAATCTTCTGCTCATGCGAGCCAATCTGTTCGCGCTCCCGTTGAAGCCGGCCGCGTTCGACGTTGTGATTTCGCGAGGCGTTGTCCATCACACCGAGCGCCCGTACGAGGCCATTACGAGGATCGCCAGCTATGTGGCAGAGGACGGCCTCTTGATTCTCGGCTTCTACGAGAACGTCGCGCGGTGTTTTCATCGGATTCGAAGGGGTGCGGCGCGGATCGTCGGCCGCCCGATTTCCTTTCTGGACCCGGTCCTCCGCCGGAACGATCTCACCGACGACAAGAAGCGAATCTGGATCGAGGATCAATACCGTCATCCGCTCGAGAGGATCCTGCCGTTGCCGCGTGTGCTGGCGTCGATCGGGGCGGGAGGGCTTGAATGGGTGAGGAGTGTTCCGCCGCTGGACCCGCAAGCCACCCTTCGCGATCCCTCTCCTGAGCCACGAGGCCTGCTTGGCGCCTTGTTGCGTATGGGTTGGCTGCTCGCCTCGTTCAGCGACGAGGATGCAGGTCTTGTGTGCGTAGTGGCCAGGCGTCAGCGGCGATCGTAGAGCCGATTCTCAACCACGAGGCAGTCCAGTCCGCTACGCTTCCACAACGACAGCCCGTCTGATTCTCCGCGAACGATCGGATCGCCACGCAGATTGAGCGACGTATTCAGGAGGATGGGGACTCCGGTGAGGCTTCCGAAATGGGTCAACAGCTTGTGAAAGAGCGGGTCGACTGACTGGTGGACCAGCTGGGCGCGTGCCGAGCCGTCCACGTGAATCGTGGCCGGCGCCGCGTTCTTCCCGGCTTCGAGCGCGGGGACGCCGAGGAGCATGAAGCGCACCGGCCATTCGCCGCCGGGTGGCGTATCGAAGAATTCCCCGGCACGTTCCGCGACCACGGACGGCGCGAACGGACGGAAGCTCTCCCGACGCTTTACCGTCACGTTCACGTGCTCCTGCATCTCGGCTCGCCGGGGATCGGCAAGTAGCGCGCGGTGTCCCAGGCTGCGCGGCCCCCACTCGAACCGCCCGCGCACCCACCCGACCGTCTTTCCCGCGACCAGTCGTCGCGCGATTTCGTCGACGATCGCGTCCTCGTCCGGAAGTCGGCGGGCGTTCGCGTCGGATTCGTCGAACACGGCTTCGCCGAGAAACGCGTCGTCCTGCACGAAGCGCCTGGATTCGCCGAGCATCGAGTGAAACACGAGGAGCGCCGCCCCCAGCGCGCCGCCTGCGTCGCCCGCGGCGGGCTGGACGAAAAGGCGCTTGAATGGTCCATCGCGCAGGATACGGGCGTTGGCCATGACGTTGAGCGCCACACCACCTGCCAGGCACAGGTTCTCGCTCGGAACCCGCCGATGCAGATCGCTCACGATCCGGAGCAGCGACTCCTCGAGCACCGCCTGGACGCTAGCCGCGACCTCGGCGTCACGACGATCAGGATCCCGGTAACGGAGAGGTCCTTCGGGTGAGCGCGGATCGCCCAGGAGCTTCACCAGGCCCTCGCCGAAGCTACGATCGGGATCGAAAGGGTACCGAAACACCGACAGGTCCAGCGTGTAGCTCCCATCGTCCTGAAATCGAACAAGTGAGGAGAGCTCACGGTAGTACCTCGGCTCCGCGTAAGCCGCCAGGCCCATGACTTTCTGCTCGCCCTCATTCACTTCAAATCCGAGAAAGGCCGTCAGGGCCGAGTAGAAAAGACCAAGCGAGTGCGGGAAGTGAATCTCCGAAAAGATGTCGATCTGGGTTCCCTTTCCGCGCGCCAGCGTGGTCGTGGCCCATTCGCCGACTCCGTCGACCGTGAGGATCGCGGCTTCTTCGAATGGAGAAGGATAAAAGGCACTGGCCGCATGGGATTCGTGGTGTTCGGTGAATAGGATCCGGTCCGGATCGACGCCGAGGTCTGTCGCAATCCGGTCCTTCATCCACAGGCGGTCCCCAAGCCACAGGAACATCGCGCGGGAAAACGCGCGCGCGGAATGCGGAAAAGAAGCCAGCTGCGTCGTGAGAATCCGCTCGAATTTCCGAAGGGGCTTTTCGTAGAACACAACCCAGTCGAGGTCTTTCGGTGCGACTTGCCCCTGCCGGAGGCAGAATCGGATCGCGCGAGTTGGAAACGACGCGTCGTGCTTGCGGCGCGTGAATCGTTCTTCCTGGGCGGCGGCTACGGGGACGCCGTCGCGCACCAAAGCCGCGGCAGAGTCGTGGTAGAAGGCAGAGATTCCCAGAACGTCCATCGCGCTCAATACGACGAGCGGTAGCGATCGGGCGCGCGCGGACCGGCAGGGGCCGTGCGCCAGCCGGTCGCGGCACGCTGCATCCTTGCAAAGAGCGCGAACGGGATGACGAGGGTGAAGTACACCAGGAGGAGGAATGTTCGGCCGAAACCGCCGGCGGCCCGGAGACCAGCGCGCTTCCATGCGCTCAGGAACCGAGACCCGCGTGTGTACGCCAAGGCCTCCTTCACTTCCTTCTGGCGGCCCTCTTTCTTCCATTCCTTCAAGTACCGGGCGGTGTAGGCGACGTGGTACTGCTCGTCCCGCAGGATCTCTTCGAAAATCGCGGAGGTCTCGGGATCGTGGCGATTGAGGTCCCGGTGGATTTTGAAGATGCTGGACGCGTTCTGCTCCGCCACGTTCAGCATCGCGACGTACGCAATCTCACCGCGCTCGTCGAGGACGCCGCCCTGGAAGAAGCCGTGAGAATCGAGCTCCGTGTCCTTGCGCAAGCGCGAGAGGTCGTAGAGCTTGTCAGATTCTTCCGGCGTCGATTGAGCCGCCAGCTGCGAGCGGAGCTCCTGCGCGCGCTGCCGGAACAGATCGCCGTGCTTCAGTTCCTCCCGCGCATGACGCTCGAGGTGCGCCTTGAGCTTGGGGTCGGTGACTCGTCGTGCCGCCGCGACGAGATCCTGCCCGCCATCCGTCTCGGTCTTCGAAAAGCCCTCGAGCGTCCGAACCGTTCGTACAGGGTCGGCCCAAACCGCGCGGCTTCGCGCGCGATAGAGGACATTCATGAAATCCATGACGTGGCCGGAGCATAGTGGTCAGCGAGAAGACCTGTCAATCCACGGCAGATGCTAGAATCGCGTCTCCTTCCGGAGGTCGGCCTATGACAAACTCGGCCGTCAAACGACTAGCTTGCGCGACCATCGCCTCTTGCGTTGTTGCATCGACCGCCTCGCTTCGGGCACAGCTCGAACTGGGAACCTGGGTGCAGCAATCGGGAAGCACCGCGGGACTGACCATGACCATCGAAGCCTGCTGCAATGGCGGACGCCGATTGGTCTACCGCCTCAATGGGCGCAGCGATGCGCTCATGACGCTCGACACGAAGTTAGATGGCGTCGACGCACCTGTTCTTGTTGGTGGCAAGCCAAGCGGCGAAACCATGGCGATCAAGCGGGTGGACGCGCTTCACGCTGATACCGTCATCAAGATGGACGGCCAGCCCTTCGCCACCTCGAAGGCGACGCTTTCGGCGGACGGCAAGACGCTCACCGTCGTCAATGACGTTACCTTTGCGGGCGGCGGCCAGAAACCCGGCAAGAGCACGGAGATCTGGGTTCGCAAGTAGACGCGCGCTTCCGGAAATCGGCTCGCGTCAGCCGACCGCAAGTGGATTGGACTGTGGAGTTCTCAGTAGTGCAGCCTCGAGGTTGCCGACGTTGAGCGGTTTGGACAGGTAGTCGTCCATACCGGCAGCGAGGCACTGCTGTCTATCTTCGGTGAACACGTTGGCGGTTAAGGCGATCAAGCGGGGTCGTTCGCTCGGGCCGTACCGGGCGGTGATTCGTCGAGCCGCTTCCAGCCCGTCCATTTCTGGCATCTGAACATCGAGCAGCACCACGTCGTACCGCTGTCGGTTGACCGCGTCCAGCGCCTCGACGCCATTCGACGCAACATCGGGCCTATACCCCATGCGCTCGAGCAGTCGCACCACGACCAGCTGATTGATCGCGTTGTCTTCGGCGACGAGAATGCGCAGCGGCCGCCGCTCGGCCAGCCTCGCATCGAACGCAGCGCCCCGCGGACGCCGCGCGGCTGACACGCCACCCAGAAAGCGAGCAAGCACCTCCTTCAAATGCGCCGACTTCGTCGGCTTCGTCAGAAACGCGTCGAACGGATCGTCGCCGTCCTGCAGCATGTCCCGCTGTGTCGTGCCCGACGAGCTCGAGAGAATCATCGGCGTCCCCGGTGCCAGGCCGTGACGCTTGATGTACCGCACGAGCTCCACGCCGTTCATCTCGGGCATGTCGTAATCAACGAACGCCAGGTCGAATCGACGATGGCGCAGCAGTTCGATGGCTTCGGCGGGTGTGGCGGCCGAGATCGGTTCCAGGCCCCATTTCAGGAGCTGAGCGGTCAGAATCCGGCGATTCGTCGCGTTGTCGTCGACGAGCAGAACGGACTTGTCGGCCCAGCCGCCGTCCGCGACAAATGCCTCTTCCTGCTGCGGCGCCGCGTTCAGTGGAATCGTGAACTGGAAGGTGGAGCCTTTGCCCGGCTGGCTCTTTACCCAGATGCGGCCGCCCATCAGCTCCGTCAGCCGTCGACTGATGGCCAGCCCCAGCCCTGTCCCGCCATGTTTGCGCGTCGTCGTGCTGTCGACCTGGCTGAACGACTGAAACAGACGGTCGAGACGATCGGCGGCAATTCCACAGCCCGTATCGCGAACAGCGAAGTGAAGCTGCGTCTCACCCGATTCGTCGTTCAACCTTCGGACGGCTGAGCACCACCTCACCCGCGTCCGTGAACTTGACGGCGTTCCCAATCAGGTTGACCAGCACCTGCCGTAGACGGGTGACATCTCCAAGAATCCACCGTGTGAGCCGCGGATCGATTTCAACCGCCAGCTCGAGGCCCTTTTCCGCGGCGCGGGTGCTCAGCAGGTCCACGGCATCTTCGGCGCAGGCCACCAGATCCAGCGGCTGGCTTTCCAGATCGAGCTTTCCGGATTCGATTTTGGAAAAGTCCAGGATGTCGTTGATGATGGTGAGGAGCGACTCCGAAGAGCCGCGGATGGTTTCGACGAACTCGGCGGATTCTGCGTCGAGCTCGCGGTCCAGCAGCAGGCTGGTCATGCCGATGATCGCATTCATCGGCGTGCGGATCTCGTGGCTCATGCTGGCTAGAAACTCGCTTTTTGCGCGGCTCGCCGCCTCTGCGGCGGCCACCATTTCCTTTTCCTTGGTGACGTCGAGCGAGGCGCCGATCAGACGCCTTGGCTTGCCGTCCACGAACTGAACACGCGCCGCGCTCCGGCGCCACTCGATCTTGCCGGGCTCAGGCGTGATCCGGAACTCGACCATGTACGGCTCGCCGGTAGAGAAGGCCCGATCGGATCCTTCAGCCAGCAGGGAGCGGTCGTCGGGATGCACGACCTGTCTCACCAGGTCCGCGTGCATGCCGACGTTGGCGTCCGCGACGCGTTCAAGCGACGCCCAGGCCTCCGATCCCTTGACGATGCCCGTCACGAGGTCCATTTCCCAAATCCCGAAGGTCGCGGCCTTCTCGGCCAGCTTGACGGTTTCAAGGTGCGCCTCGCGCTTCTCATCCACACGCATGCGCGAGATAGCGATGCCGGCGAGGCGTGCGCAGGCGTGCACGGCGTCGAGTTCTTCCGGAGCGGGCTCGGTCGATCGACTGAACACCATCATCACGCCAATCACGCTCTTCCTGGCGTCTCGAACCGGCACGCACCAGCATCCGCGCAGATCGAAACGCTTTGCGATGTCGCGCTCGCGTTCCGATTTGCCCTCCGTCGGCAGATCCCTGACGATGACTGTTTCGTTCGAGGTGACCGTCGTGCCACAGACTGACGCAGCGGGGTCCAACGACAGCCCGGCGAGGGCGGTCAAACAATTGGGCATCACGCTGCCGCCGGAGGCGAGCATGAGGGACCGCTGGTCGAGGTCTGCGTGGAACACCGCGCACGAGCATTCTTTCAAGAGCTGCTCAACGGTGTGGGTCACGGAATTGAGCGCCTCGGCGTAGTGGGGTCCAGTTGCGATGAGCTCGAGGATCTTCCGCTGCTCGCCATCGAGGCGGGCCGACCGCTCGCGCTGCGCCAGTTCGCTCGTGAGGGCCTTGAGACGCCGCCCTCCGGCGATGATGGCCAGGGCTGCCGATCCGAGCAGGGCGATCGCGAGGCCACTCCACATTGCGTTTCCCTCGTTGTCTGACGGGGCCCGGCACCGTGGCGGCGGTGCTCTTGTGTCGGTTATCGGCCCCGGCGAAGTCCCACTTGAGCGGGTTCGGGTCTTTCCCGTACGCTTTCCTTCCGGCAGGCCCGGAAGGGCCATCAAGGGGTGAAACGCCATGAAAACCTGGGCCTCTCTCGCGTGTCTCGTGCTCGTGTTCTCCCTGACGCTCGGTGCACAGTCCTCCGCGCCTCAGCCCTACAAGGTGGCATTTGATCTCACCAGCCCGGACGTGCTCGATCAGAAAGCCGGCCTGCGATGGATCAAGGAGATCTCGACGTACAACCCGGAGACGGAGCTGGAAGTGGTGATGTACGGACGCGGTCTGGATCTCGTCGTCTCAGACCGCTCGACGCTCGCCGCCGAAGTGAAGGACGCCCTGGCCAACCCGAGGGTCTCCTTCAAGGTCTGTGCGATGGCGATGAGAAACCAGAATGTCGAAAAGAGTCAGCTCCTGCCGAACGTCGGTATCGTCCCGGACGGCATCGGCGAGCTCGTGGCAAAGCAGCGAGCCGGCTGGGGCTACATCAAGGTGACGCACTGAGGTCTTCGTGCGCGTGACCTTCGGCGATTTCGTTCTTGATCTGGACAGCCATCAGCTGCTCGCCCGGTCGGGCGAGGTGCACCTTTCGCCCAAGGCCTTCGAGCTGCTCAAGACGCTCGTCGAGAGCCGGCCACGGGCGCTCGCGAAAGCGGACCTGCAGGAAATACTCTGGCCTGCGACGTTTGTTGTGGAAGCGAATCTTCCGGTGCTCGTCGGCGAACTGCGAGCTGCCCTCGGTGATTCATCGCGCGCGCCCCGGTTCATCCGAACTGTCCATGGGTTCGGGTATGCCTTTGCCGGAGAGGCCATCGAGGTTGCCCAATCCGACCGGCCGGCCGCAGACAAGATCGTCTGCTGGGTGGTCTGGCACCGTCGCCAGTTTCAGCTCGTACGGGGCGACAACGTCATCGGACGCGATCCGACCGCACTCGTCTCGGTTGATCTTCCGAGCGTGTCGCGTCAGCACGCCCGGATCGTCTTCACGGGATCCGAAGCGCTCCTGGAGGATCTCCACAGCAAGAACGGGACGTTTCTCAGGGGCGAGCGAGTGACAGGATCGTGCACGCTTCAGGACGGCGACGAGATCCGGACCGGTTCAATCGCGCTGACGTTTCGGGCCAGACCTGCCCGGCGTTCCACAGAAACCCTGGTCGGCTAGCATCGCTAGTTGACGTCGAAATCAACTGAGTTCGACTCGGCACTCGGCCCGCAGTCCATGTCGTACCAGTTCTGTATTGAGATCGTCGCGTGTATGGGCGCGACTAGCAGTGTTGCCGGAATCACGGCAGTGGCCTCACTGCTGCTGACGACGGTTGTGCGCAGCTGCATCCCTTGGGGGTCGCCCTTCTTCGTCGCCTGCCACTCCACGTAGCTGTGGAGGTGCCGGCCATTGTCGTCCACGAAGTTGGATCCTGTGACGGTCAATGTCGTGTTCGGGCTGCCGGCCGGAACGCTCGTGGGAGAAATTGACACTATCGAGAGTTGTTTTGGCGGCGGGGGGCTGACTCGAAAGATTGCCGCGTTCGTGCTCTGCGGCCCGCCCGTCGTCCGCACGAAGACTCCGGCGTTCCCGCCGCTTGTCATCAATTGCGCCGGTACGATTGCTGTGAGGCGGCTGGCACTGACGAAGGTGGTTGCCAGCGGTGTCTCGAGCCCGCTCAGGACCCAGACCGCCTCACTACGATAGTTCCCGGTCACGAAACCCGATCCGGTGATGGTCAGCTGGAGGTCTGGGCTGCCTGCCGGCGCGCTCGTCGGATCGATCGTGATCTGAGACATGGCACCCGACGTAAGTGGGTTGCCCGAGTCGCATCCAGCGAGGATGAGGCAGGTGGCGCAAGCCACGAATGCGGTGACGGCGATGATCGAGTTCTTCACGAAGCCTCCAGGACTGGTGAGCCGCCAGCCTACTTGACGACAAACTCTATGGAGTTCGACTCGGATTGAGGTTCGCCGCTCCGGTCGGCCCAGGTTTGAACCGAGACCCTGGCGAATCTGGGAACACTCAACTCGTTCGCTGAGAGCACCGCAGTGAGCTGAGTGCTGCTGACGAAGGTCGTGGGGAGCAAGATGGAGTCGTCCTTGTAGGACCATGTCACGCGGCTGTGGACGCTTTCGGCACTGACGAAGCCTGACCCAGTCACGGTCAGAGTGAGAGCTGAGCTGCCGGCTGTTGCACTTGAAGGGGAAACTGAAGTGATGGACGGCGTCTCGTAGATACCAAAACTGACCGGGCTCGACCTCTGGCCCGGTGGGTCGCCCATCGGATCGAAGGTGTCTACCAATATCTGTACGATGCCGGGATTCTGGAGTAACCCTGCCGTGATTGTCGCGACAAGTTGTGTGCTGCTCACGAACGTTGTGGCCATGAAGGTTTCGTTCCCGTCTGCAACCCACACTGCCTGACTGTGAAGGTGACGCTCGTTATAAAAGCGTGATCCTGTGATGGTCAGCTGAAGATCAGCGCCACCTGCTGGTGAACTCGTCGGCGAAATCGAGATCGAAGGTGGCTGACCGCCTGACGACCCGATCGGATTGTTGTTGTCGCATCCGCCGAGCGTCAGGCAGGCCGCGCAGCTCACGAGCAGAACAACCAGCGAGATGGACCTCATGATTCCTCTTGCTTAGAAGCTCGCCTGGAATCGGAAAATCAGCGTCACAGCGTCCGAGCCCGTGCCGTACACTTCCGTGTACCGGCCAGAGAGGGTGCTCGCGGAACTGGTTGCTGTCAGTTCGCCCCCTGTTTGAGGCGTGATATCCACGTCGCTTGGACACGCCAGGCCGCCCATTGGTCCCTTGTAGGCGGCGTTGATGACGTCCCCTGTCCGGGTTCCTTCCCAGGTTCCCGAGGGATCGTCCGGCGGAGGGCCGATGGGTCCGTCGTGAGACAGCTTCAGGATGACGGAGTTCCCTTGCGACTGAAGCTGCAGCCACAAGGGATACGTCGTACCTACTTGCTTCGTGAGGTCGTTGCAAAGCGTCCGTGTGGTCGCGATTGACGTCCAGGTCATTGTTCCGTTCGCAGCGGGCGCTGGCTGCAGGTTGAAGTCCACGGTCAGGCCGTCCGCGAGAGTCGCCTCAACCGTTCGGTTGATGTAGCCCTCCTTGCTGGCTTGCATGACGAAGCGCCCTTCCCGGCTGCCCGGCCCACCAAGCGGGCCGATTTGCATGTGATACGCGCCGTTCACGCCGGTCCGGACGCCGTCGCCGCGATCGCCCAAAGCCTCTGCGAGACCTGCCCACGCCACAGCGGCGGCCGCCAGCGGCTGATTGGTCACAGCATCCTTGACGACCCCGGTTACCGAGCCCGAAGGACCAGTTGGGGGTCCTCCAGTCGGATCGGGCGCAGAGGTTGTGGTGGGAGACGGCGATGTCGGAGATCGCGACGGGCTGCTCTTGTCGCACCCTGCGACCATCAGGCAGATAGCGCACGTCACCAACGTGGCGAGGAGGTTCGTCGAGATGAACCGGATCATGCGCCCACTATCGGGTACGCTCGGGCGCGAGTCCTAAAGACGTTCTAGGAGTTTTCTAGGATTGTCAGAACCCGAACCGCGCAGACAGCTGAATGGATCGCGGTCCTCCGGACCGGTAGAGCGAGGTCAGTCCGTTGGTCACGCCGCTGACCCCTGCGTTGTTGGCCATCTGTGTTGACACGCCGAAGAGGGTGTTCGGAACCAGGGGCGGGACATACGCGCCAAGGAAGCCAGTTGGGTTCGCGAAGTTCGGATGATTGAAAAGGTTGAAGAACTCAGCCTTTAGCTGAACATTCGTGCCCTTCGGCAAACGGAGCGTTCGACCCAACCCCAGGTCGACCTGAGCCAGCCCGAATCCTCTCAATGCATTCCGTCCCAGCAGCCCCTGCCTCTGTTCGACCGGAACCGTGAAGGCCGCTGCATTGATGCGACGGCCTCCCGCAACCGTCGGATCGTCCACATAGAACGGCTGCCCCGGAACAGGATCCGGGCGGGCTGAAACGACTTCCTGGCCGAATGACCGAGTGATGGTGACGTCGACTGGCGTTGCTGTTCTGACGAGCACAATCGTGTCAATGGACCAGTCCCGCAGCAGCGTGTCTATCGCGTGTCCGAAGTGCGTCGCAGGAATGTCGTAGGTCAGAGCAGCCTGGACGCTGTGCCGCACGTCAAAATCCGACGGCCCTCGATCCCGACCGACGTCATTCCCGCTCCCAGTCCCCTGAAGAACGACATTTGATGAAGCGGTGTCGGTGGAATGCGCCAGCGTATAGCTGCCCAACACTTGCAGTCCGTGAAAGAAGCGATTCTGAAACTGGATCTGGAGCGCGCGGTAGTCGGACGTGGCGCTGTTCGTCGTGAAATCAATCGTACTGCCGCCTGTGAAATTCGGGCCCGGGCCGTTCGTCAGCACCCGGCGCAGGAGGTCTCGACCCGCCGCACCGACATAGGAAACAGTCAGCGTGTGGCGCGCGCCCAGCAGCTGCTCCAGGCTCAGGTTCCATTCGCGGGTTCTGGGCAGGACGTGATCCGCGCTGAACACCAGAAAAGCCTGGCCGACGTAGGGCGGAAGCAGACTCGGCTCGGCCGGCGGCGCCGCAACGGCTGGATCGAGCGGGAACGGCTGCCCGGTAGCGAACTTTCGAAGAAAATGCGGAAACGACTCGGTGGCCTGGCCGATCACACCGGTGCCCAAGTCGTAGAACACGCCAAACCCTCCCCGGATGACGCTCTCTCTGCCGCTGGAATCGGATAGTTGATACGACACGCCCAGGCGTGGTGCGAAGTTGTCATAGGTGGTCGGATACAGGGCCGTTCCCGCTGGCGCAAGGCTGAGGGTGGCAGGGTTGCCGAATCCGCCGAGCGGATAGAGCGTCTGGCCGTCCGTGGTGTGAGGCGCAGGGTTCAGCTCCCAGCGCAACCCGATATCGAGCGTCAGCCTCCGAGTCGCCCTCCACTTGTCCTGCGCATACAGCGAGAGATTGTTGAACGCGAGCGTCATCGGGTCGAAGGTGAAGATAGAGACAATCGGCGGTCTTCCGCTGACGGCCTGCGGCACTGTGAGAAAGCGGATCCCCAGACCATAGTCCTGCGGCCCGAAGGCAACCGGCAGGTGACGGAAGTCGACGCCGAATCCCAGCGCATGTGCGCCTTTGAGTACCGGACACTCGGTCCACCAGGTTGACCTGCTCCAGTTGATGGTCCGAACTGCGTCCGACGACAAACCGCGGGCCGGTATCGATGGAGAAGATGAAGCGCGATGAATCAGGCGACGCAAACGGGGCCGGGAAGAGGAGCGAATCCGGAGGCGGCATGGCGCCCCCGAAATCGTCCGCGCTGTTCAGGTGCCGCGATCGGTTTTCGCTGTAGTTTGCGCGAAGTTCGTTGACGATCGTCGGGGACAGCACGATGGTGGCGCCGGCCGTCACGAATCGAGTGTTAACCTGATCGGAGACGAGATGGGTGAGCGCATCCGTCCTCGTGTCGGCGTCGGAACGCGCTTCGGAATAGCGGCCGAACAGCCTCAGCCCGCTGCTGACCGCATGATCCAGACGAACACTCGCCGCACGGGCGGAAGACGTGTTCGGATAAGAGGCGGAAAACTCTCCCAGCATGGTGATTGGGTCTTCCGGGCCGTTCGGCAGCGGAAATGCGTTCAGCAGCTGCTGGATGGCGGCGGGCGCACGTTGTCTGGCCTCACGCGAGGGCACACTGACGATGCCGAACTGTGGCAGCGTGAGATGGAGCCCTTCGTAGGACAGAAAGAAGAACGTACGGCCTCTGAGGATCGGCCCGCCCAGGATTCCACCGACATCATGCTGGTTGAGCGGCGGCTCCTGCAAACCTTTCCGGTTCACAAACCAGTCGTTGGCGTCGAGCGCGTCGTTGCGGAAGTAGTCGAACAGGCTGCCGCGAAACCGATTGGTTCCAGAACGTGTGACGATCTGCACCTGCGCGCCAGGCATCCGACCGAGATCGGCGGCATATGTCGACGTCTGAACCGTGAATTCCTGGATCGCGTCCAGCGCAGCCAGGTTGTGGGTGCCTCCGAGCACATTGAAGGTCGGAATCGAACCGCCCCCGGTTTCACCGAGATTGCGGAAGTTCGAGAGGCCGATGTTGGCGCTCACCCCGTCCACCGTGAAATAGTTTGCATCGTCTCGCTGGCCGTTGGTGCTGAATTGCCCGTCGCTGGTGGCGGCTGTGACGCCCGGAACGAGTCCGATAAGCGGCTGGAACGTCCGGCCGTTGAGAGGCAGGTTGTCCACCAGCCTTGTCGTGATCGTGGTGCTGACCGCGG
The DNA here is from genome assembly GCA_963725105.1 of uncultured Acidobacteriota bacterium. Lineage (GTDB taxonomy): Bacteria > Acidobacteriota > Vicinamibacteria > Vicinamibacterales > CAVVIG01 > CAVRXZ01. The sequence continues at coordinate 142,764 of CAVRXZ010000031.1, read as the reverse complement.
AGGAATCCAGTCGAATCGGAGGCACGCCTCCTTCGACCGTGACTGTTTGCGCGACGGGCGCCGGTTCGAGAATGAGATCCAGCCGGGCGCGCTGGCCGGCTTCAAGGACGATTCCCGGCTGCACGACCCTCCGGAACGCTGGAGCGTCCGCAGCCACTGAATACGAGCCTGGCTTCAGGAATGGGATGTTGTAATACCCGTCACCATTCGATGTCGTCGTCCAGCTGATGGCCGTCTCCTCGGACGTCACAGCGATTGCCGCGTGAGGAAAAGCCGCACCGGAGGAGTCACGAACCGTACCGGACAGCTCCGCGGTCTGGGCGAGGACGGAGGACGCGCTCGTCAGAACGAGCAAGATCGGCCAGAGAGGCGTCGATCCTCGCGCCGCCACGTTGTTTACCGCGCCAGCACCGCGGCCCAATTGACGACGACGGTGATCGGCGGGGAGACGCCGCTGGCGGGCTGATTTATCAGGAAGCGACGGCCGTCGCGGGTGACCGCAAAGCTGTCGAGTGGACGGCCCATCGTCTGTGTTCCGCGGACATGGAACAGCGGGTGGGGGTTCGCGGCTTCGAAGCGGCTGCCAGACTTGACGGCGACCGCCATGACTGTCTGATTGGACCCCAGGTAGAACAGCTCCTGCTCGTCGCTGCGCCATTGCGGCGCGGTGCCTCCACGCGCTGAAACCTGCCAGACGCTCGGCGCAGCCGAGAGAAATGGTCGCACGTAAACTTCGTCGATGCCGGATTCGTTCGAGGAGTACGCAATCCACCGGCGATCGGGCGATACCCTGACGTGATCGACGGCGAAGCCCGTGGTGAACAGTGTCCTGGGCTTTGCCCCGCTGCCCGGCGAAAGCAGGAACAGGCGTCGTTGATACGTTTTGTACGCGATCTGTCCGTCGATGGTCCAGTCGCGTGGGCTCAGGCTTCCGGGCGCGCTCAGCAGCAGCTCTTCCTGCTGCCCCACTGCTCCGACTGTCATTTGATAGAGATCGAAGCTGCCGCGCCGATTGGAGGCAAACAGGATCCGCGTACCGTCCGGAGACCACACGGGCTCGGCGTCTGACCCACGGTCGAACGTCAGGCGACGGGCGCGGCCGCTGGCTGTTTCAAAACTCCAGATGTCTTCGTTAGCCAGCTGCGGGTCCAGGCGACTGACGACCACCTGGCGATCGTCAGGTGAGAGGGCTGGGCTGCCGTATTGTCCAGGGGGCCCGACGGTTTCGAGTCGAGTGCCGTCGCGATCGAACCACCGCAGCTCCGTGTTTCCGGTTGTTCGATACGCGAGCACGCCGTCTGATGACACCGAGGCAACCGCTCGCTTCGTTGCTGGGTTCTGCGCCACGTTTTCGGCGACAGGAATCGGCTCTCCGGTGACGCGGAACGTCTTCGTATCGAATGCCTGCGCGACAAGTGCCGCCTGACGCTGGTCACAGCAGGTGCCCACGCGTGTAGAGCGCGTTCGAGAGCACGGGCAGGATGCGGGAACGTTCCGGAGAATCGAGCGAGCCCACGTACAAGCCGGCGCTTTCCGGACGCGTGCTGTTGACGAGAAACACGAAATGGCGTCCGTCGGGAAGGAACACAGGCCATGCGTGCGCCAGTTCGCCCTTCGAGAGATCGGGTGTGGTCACAGCCGCGGGAATGCCGCCGGCGGCCGAAATCCGGTACAGTCCCTGATACGGCACAGAGAACAAGACGACGCCCTCACGGTTCCAGGAGCCACTCAACGCATAGCCTGATGTCTCACACAGTGTCTGCACCAGGCCATTCGACACATCAATTTTTTTATCCGCCGGGCGCCGCAAAGGCGATGAACCGGCTGTCCGGCGACCAGAACGGCTGACCGGCGCCTTCAGTTCCGTCGAGCGGCCGCGCCTCAGGGGAATCGAGTGAACGAAGCCAGAGCTTGTCATTGCCCGGTCCCGTCGAAGCGACAAACGCCAGAAACCGACCATCGGGTGACAGAGCCAGCACACCACCGCCGCCGCTAAACTCCATGTCTTGCGGAGGGCCGACCGAAAACCGGAGGACGCCGCCCCCCGCTTCGGGACTGGACGTCCGGTTGAGAAACCTGCTCGCAACCGCCGCCACTGCGACCACGCAGGCAATCGCCGCGACGCTCCAGGCGACTCGCCGCCGCTTGTCGTTGGCGATCGCCGCGAGGATGCCATCCATTCCAGAATTTCCTTCGGCCAGCCAGACCAGTTCCGCCAGAAGGTCGCGCGCCGTTTGCCAGCGATCGTCAGGGTCCTTGGCCAGACAGCGCTGAATCAAGCGGTCGAGATCGCGTGGAATCGTCGGCTGAATCGAGGAAAGCGCAGGGGGATCTGTGGACAGGACCGCCGCAATCTGGCTGGCCGCGCTGGCACCGGCGAACGCCTTCTGTCCCGTCACCATCTCGTACATCACAGTCCCGAACGCGAACAAGTCGGCGCGATGATCGGCTCGTCCGCCTTGAAGCTGTTCGGGTGCCATGTATTGAAGGGTGCCGAGGATCGTGCCTTCGGCAGTCAGGCTCGCGGTAACCGCAGGGGGCGCCCCGTCCACCAACAGGGAAGAGGAGTCCACCAGCTTCGCCAACCCGAAGTCGAGCAGCTTCGCGCCCGATCTCGTCAGCATGATGTTCGAGGGCTTCAAATCCCGATGCGCGAGGCCGTGACGATGCACCTGGTCCAGGGCATCGGCGATTTGCCGACCCAGTCGGAGCGCCTCGTCCAGGAGCAGGGGCCCACGGACCAGCCGATGCTCCAACGTCTCGCCCTCCAGGTATTCCATCACGAGGAAGTCGACACCTTCGTCGTGTCCGATGTCGTAGAACGCGCAGATGTGCGGGTGACTCAGGGCCGCGACGGCGAGGGCTTCCCGCTGGAACCGCCGGCGCTTGTCAGCATTGATGGCTGCACGTGGCGTCAATGTCTTGATCGCGACCATGCGATCGAGACGGGTGTCGCGGGCGTGATAGACCTCGCCCATTCCGCCGGTGCCCAGGAGCGAGATGATTTCGTAGGGGCCGAGACGTGTACCGGTCGCTAACGGCACGAGGTGAGGCTACCACCTCATCTGCCGCGACGACACCTACCATTTTGCGGGGCGCGAGACCTCGTCCTGAAAAGGCTCACAGAGAGGGCCGAGCTGCTCGCGGCCATGCCGGGACGCGAGCCGTAGGAGTCTCAGAAAGACCTGCGCCGTGATGAACGCATCACCGCCCGCCGTATGACGATCGTGGGGAACCACTCCGAACCGATCGCACAACGCGTCCAGCGTGAACTCGCGAATCCGATCGCGATCAGCGAACGCGCCGCTGCGCTCGAGATGGAGAGTGAGATCCATCGTATCGATATGGCGATTCATCAGCTCGAGGCCCCAATGGTGCTCGTAGGCGGCGTTCAGCACCGCGATATCGTGACCGATGTGATGACCGACGATGACGCTGTCCCGCAGATAATCCAGAAAATGCGTCAAGGCCTCAGGTTCCTCGATGCCGCGTGCACTCTCGTCGCGTGTGACGCCGTGCACTTCAACTGCCGCTGTGTTGCGGGGCACCCGGAGCAGACACTCGAACGAATTCCCGACGAGGATCTCACCGTCCTGTACGTCGATGGCGCCGATCGTGACAATCCGATCGGTTCGTGGGTTGAGGCCGGTCGTTTCCGTGTCGAGCACAACGAAACGAACGCGATCGGTTGGCGTCTGGTCGCTCCAGCTCGTGACAAAACACCGCCGATACCGCTCCACGAATGCGTCCATCAGAGCGCGTCGAGCCATTCCCATCTCGCAGTCAGTTCGATCAACCGGAGGATGACCCGAAAGCCGCTCTTCAAGACCTGATGGTCATACCGGCTCAGCAGGGTCGGCGGCAGCTCGGAGCCGCCCGTCCCCTGGCTGATGCCGATTCGTCCCTGCTGCCAGAGCACAATGCTGAAGGTGTCCGAGGCTTCGCGAAATATGGATTCGTGCTGCGGGAGCAGGCTCCGGGCCATGGCCAAACGTTCGCGCGTCGAACCGCCCAGCACGCGTCCGGCCGCCATGCCGTACACGCGCGCCACATCGACCAGCGGCTTCAGGGCGCTGCGATCGAGCTGAAACATGGAAGTCCGCTCGCCCAGTTCGTCGACGACGGCGTCCTGAAAGAACGTCAACGGCGGAAGATTCGTCAGGCAATCGTTGGCGAGGATGCGCACGAAGTCGCGATCCATAGCACCGGTGAGCGTGCCCTCGATTTCGCGCCACAGCGATTGTGGGCCGTGAATGGGACGCAGGTCGAAGAGCTCGCGGGCCCGGTACATTTCACCCAGGATCGGATTGCGGACCCAGGCCGCGTACCGGTCCTTCCATTCCTCGACACTGGCCGCGTAGAACCGTGTGTCGAACAGCGTATCTGGCCGCGGGAGATAGTCGCAGTCCGACAGCAGATCCACGACGCGCTGGTAGACGACAGCGGATTCAGATCGCTGGCTGTCGGCGATCAGCACCACTTCGGGTGCAAGCCTGGTCAACGACTCGCCCCGCGCTGAGGCTCCGTAGAACGACCAGCAGAAGGCGTCGGAACCGGGCGCACCCGCGAGCGCGATGATCCGACCCACAACCGCCTCGTCCACCAGCCTCGTGAAACGTGCCAACCAGTCGATCGAAGGAGCGCTCGCGAGGTACTCGAGCGCAAATGCGCGCGCCCGGTGATTGAGCGCTCGCAGTTCAGATGTGCCGGACGCACGGCGAATCTCCCGCAACAGTGGCATCGGCTGGTCGCCGAACACCATCGACAGATCCGCGGCCGTGACGAGGGCGTGGAATTCGCCGCCCGGTGTTCCGTCTGCCGTGATGGCCAGCGCCCCCGCGTCGGCCGCGCCCATCGTCAGCACTCCGTCAGCGACCGAAGCATCCGGCGCCGCTGCGGGAGGCAGTCCCACGAGAAGGTTGGCGACAGGCTGGTCGGGGCTGCCTCCGCCGTCGGCGATCCAGGCGAGCAGATCGCTTGACGTCAACACGCCACGCGGCCGGCGATCCGCGTCGATCACAGCGACCGCGTCAACGCCGTGGCGCCGCATGAATTGCGCCGCATCTCGAATACTGTCGTCAACGCGACAACTGATCGGACGCTTCGCCTTCACGACGTCATGCAGGAAGACCTGCTCCGGCTGACGCCGCCCGTCGGCAATCTGATAGTCCAGTGTCACCGTGCTGTATGCGGCGACGTACTGCCTCGCGTGCGGATACTTGTCGAGCAACCTCTCGATGGCTTCAGTGGGAAAGGCGTAAATGACGACATCGGTTGCCGCTCGGGCTGAATACAGACAGGCGGGCGCGCCGTTGAGCCATTCGACGCCCAGCATGTCGCCCGGGCCGCGGACGTCGCGCAGTTCGAAGCGGCCATTCACCTCGTCCCAGAGAGACACGACGCCGTATTGAATGACAAAGACCAGATGTTTGTGAGCTTCGCCCTGCCACAGGACGTGCTCGTTCCGCTCGTAGAACTTGACTCGACCACTCCCTGCGAGGTCGATCAGGTCTGTTTCAGCTATGGCCTGAAACGGCGGGTACTGCTTCAGAAAGTCAGCTACTCGGTAGCTGATGGTCGCGGTTTCCATGCTCGTTCGGTTACCGCGAGGTCTTCCAGCGCGAGTAGTCGCTCTTCTTCAGGCTCCGGGGATCGGTCGGCGAGATGTGATGGCGGACGCCGTTTTCATCCTCAAGACACTCGTCCTCGATGATTCGGGCACCTGGATCCTTGATTCGGTAGAGCAGTGTCCGCAGCGTCCACGGTTTCGTATAGACCGCCTCGTCGTCGATTCGCGCTTCATACCGCAGCGTGTCTGGGCCGGTCATCGTGTACCGCTCGACGACATGAACATCATCGCTGTGGTAGTTGCCAGTCTGATCGAACCACAGCTGCCCCGTCAGCGCGACAACATCGGCCACGAGAACGTCGCCTTCCCACCGATAACGCGTGTCACCCATCCACCAGTCTGCGCGGTCGAAGTGCTCGCGGCTCTCGGGATAGAAAAGACGAATGGCGTGGTTCTCCTGGTACACGATTGCCAGGTTGCCTGGGCTTTGAAGGATCTGCAGCGGAAAAGGAAGATAGGTCGCTCGAGGCACGCCCGCCTGAGCGCATCGGAGCGATGGGTCGGCCGTCGCTCGGTTTTTGTAATTGCTCAGCCTGCGCGGCAGAGCGTCGGACCGGTAGGGAACCTTGCCGTCCGACGGATCAACGATGATGCTTCTGGCGGGCGCAATCTCTTTTTCGCCTCTGTGGCCCTCGATATTCACGTACGCCGTGTCACGGACCTGCCAGATTCCACGGAAGTCGGGCGTCTTGCCGTCCCAGAGGCGCGGCGGAGAGTAGGGAGCCGTGCTCTTGGCCAGTTGACTCGCCGTCACGGGACCGGTCGTCACGGCCACCGCTCCGATCGCCGCGGCGACGGCGAAACGCAGCCAACCCGCTACCGTCATTTCAGCCTCCGCTTCGTCCCGCCGTCTTCGTCGGTGTAGTGCTGAAGGCTTCGCTCGCCTTCGAGACAGCTGTACCTCGAGAAGCTGCTGCTCTTTTGGCACGCGCTTGAGCGTAAAGCGCTCATGTACCGGCTTGGTGAAGACGGTGGGATCGATGATGGTGGCCTCGTAGAGAATCGTGTCGGCATCCACGAGCGTGAATCGCTCGATCACGTGCTCGTTCTCATCGACGAAATTGCCCTCCATGTCGAGCCAGGTCCGGCCGTTGAAGTTGGTGACGTCCACGACGAGCGTGTCGCCCTCCCAATGACCCCGCGAATCGCCGTCCCATGCCCAATAGTTCTGTGGGTGTCGACTGTTATCCGTAGGAATGATTCGCGCGTCATGGGGGTATTCATGCAGAAGGGCGAAGTACTTTTCGTCCTGAATGATCTGGACGGGATACAGTCCGGCGGGCTGCTCCAGACCACGCGGAACACCGGGCAGGTGGCAATGCGCTTCCGGATCTTCGTACTTGCGACGCTGCCGATCTTTCTTTTCCTCGGCAGCTTCGGGCGTGTACTGGTCCTGTGGAGGCGGGAATCCGCCGATTCCTCTCGCGACGGGAGGACCACCGCCGGCGCCGCGTTCGCCACCGCGCGCGCCGCCACGCCCGCCATCGACCGCAGCGAAATTGGTTCCGTCCAGCGACCCGACGAACAGTCCGAAGAAGCCGCCCGCGCTCTTCATCCACAAGCCTTGCATGTCCGGGTGTCCACCCGGAAGACGGGTGGGCTCGAACGCGCTCGGCTTGTCTTGTGCACTTTGGGGCGCCTGAGCGATCGAAGGCGCCGCGCTCAGCAAGAGGAAGACTGCGATGGCTGCCGTGCTCAAGGCCGGGCCTGGACCGATGGGCGCTCGCTGGTTCACGCCATTCCTCACTTTCCCTCAGGTGGTGGCGCCTCCGGCAGTCCACCAGGCGTCCCGGACGATCCGGCAAACACCTTTCGCCCGTCCGCCAGCGTTACCCGCGCAGCGTTGGCCGTGTTGGATCCGTCCTTGGCTTGAAAGGCGTCGACGGTGATTTGATCCCCGGGTTTCAGCGAGCGTTTGCTCCAGCCCAGCCTGAGCAATCCGTTGGGGTTCGCGGTCTCGACCATCCATTGCTGGACGCTGCCGTCGGAGCCCGGCACGTCGATCGTGATCCAGCCGTGAGGATTGATCAGCTCCCACTTTACGACCGTACCCTTCAGCGTGACCGGCTTCTGGAAATCGAACTCCGCCGCAAACGAGTGGTGGGCACGCACGGGGACAACCGTAAGGACAAGCAGAGACAGGAGCGCTGGCAGCAACGTCTGATGATGGCGCATCACGCTGATCACCTCCGGACAGGATTCGGCCGATGCGTTACAGCTTGCGGCGCGCGATGTTCACCCGTGTGCAGGCGTCCATCACGCCCACAAACTTCTGATACTCGACGGCGCCAACGACGAACGGATCGGCTCGCCGCTTTTTCGCGCGGCGAGTTTGTCGAGCTTCTCCTGAATGGGATCCATGAGCATGTGATTCTGCAGAAGGACGTCGACCCTGGCCTTTCGAGTCTCCTCCCGAAACCGCACCACCGAGCTCTGAAACGTCTCGAGTGCTTCAGTGCTCAGGATGCCCGGCGTGAGCCACGCGCCGCCGAAGAGCGCTGCTGTGTGCGCGGCGCCGCCATCCCGGACGGGGAAGATGAACGCCATCGAGCCCGGTGTGTGGCCCGGCACCGCGACCGGCGTCACCGTCAGGTTGCCGAGCACCACCGGTTCGCCATCCTTGATGACACCATCGCGCTTTGGCAGCGGTGGGGGCGGGCCGGGCGGTGCGCCGCCGCGCTGGGGCGGATTCTCCATCAGGTTCCAGTCCGCTGCCGACACGAACACCTTTGTGCCGAAGTGTTCCTGGAAGTACGCGGCGCCGCCGAAGTGGTCGGCGTGGCCGTGTGCGACGAGGATGACCTTGATCTGGGCAGGATCCAGGCCGAGCTTCTGCAGCCCCGGCAGGAGCTGCGAGTCGACTTGATTGGGGCCGAGCGGCGTCGATCATCAACAGGCCGGCATTCGTCTGAATCACGTAGACCGTCGTGCCGGTGTTCCCGATCGCGTAGACGTTGTCGAAGATCTTCGTCGGCGCGATCGCCGGATCGTCGGGGCGGTTCGGTCGCGGCTCCTCACACCAGAAATGCACGGCGTACGCCCACCTCGAGCCAGCTTCGGTCCTCGTCTGTTCGATCAGCGCTTTGATCTCCGGCGAATCCGGCTTCGCGGGCGCCTGGGGTAGTTGCGCGGCGGCGCCGATGTCAGCAACATCCCGACACCGAGACCTGATTCGAGCGGCTCTCATGAGTGCCTCATTGACTACTCCGCGTGGGGCCCCAGCCCCACGCGTAGCCGTCGCTTACGCTCCGGATCCTGCCATGGACGCCTCAGGCTGAACTTGCGGCGACGTTGTGGTAGGTCCTGCCCCCACGCGCAGCCGTCGCTGACGCTCCGGATCTTTTTACCAGCGTCACCGTTTTGTGAGGCTCCGGTACACCGCTTCAACGAACATCGCGGTCGTCCACGGCCCGGAGTTAGCGCCGTATCGCGTGTCGTAGTCGGCGGTGACGCGCGCGGCCTTGATCTGATCCAGAGTGGCGCCGGCGTTCACCAGGGCCTGGACTCGGTCGCGCACGATCACGACCATGTCCCGGTATCCAGAACTTCGTGTTCGTTGCTCACGTAGCCGTGCCCGGGCACGACAATGGTCCCGCCGTCCCCCTCGTGCTGATAGACGGTTCGATTCAGGATGTCGTTGAGCGCCTTGATCTCTCCCTGGACCGAGCCGCCGTTCTTCACGTCATGAACGGGTACTGCGTCGTCGTGAAGATGTCGCCGGCGACTATGACATCCGCGCCACGGAAGTGCACGATGCTGTCGCCGTCGGTCACGGCGCTGGGCTCATGAAACAGCTCGACCGCCTGACCGTTTACGACTTCCTCCGGCGGTCCTCGAGGTACGTGTCGGGTGGCACCGCTTCGTCTGGCGCCTTCGCGGCTGCATACGCACGGCCACGTTGTTGTGCGCCATCAGCGTTGCAGCCGTTCCGACCCGCGTGAACAGCCCCGTCGCCGCGATGGGCGCTTGGGCAGAGAAAAACGATCCGGGCAGGCTCAAGTCGGCACCAGCCTGGCTGATCTCGATGTTGCCGCCGGTATGGTCGGCATGAAAACTGGTATTCGCGATGAACTGGATGGGTTTGGGTGAGAGCTGCCTACAGCGGCCACAACCTTTTCGGCCAGCTTCCCTTCTCCGGTATCGACGACGAACGCACCCTGCTCGCCAGCCTGCACAACGATGTTCGATCCATCGCCGACCAGCAGATACACACCGTCGCGAAGCGGGAAGACGTGCACCTCGCCATCGCGCGGCTCCGGATCGAGTGCCTTGCTCGTCTCGTTCGGACGGCCCGGCGCCGGCTGCAGCAGGGCAAGCGCGTCTGAATCGGTGGCCTTCATCGCCCACGCCGCGAATTCCGGATACATCGACGACGCGCCGGGCAGGCTGGCTGCGAACGGGAGCTTGTAGCGCTCGGAGTATTCCCTGGCGAACGGCTGCTTCCCGAACAGATAGTTCGGCACGCTGTCCGGCGGCCGATCGAGGACCTGTTCCCCATCGTCACACGCGTAGAGCCACGCGCCGGGATCGAGCGGGAGGCGCACGTAGTCGTTGGTGCGCACTTCCGGCTCGGTGAGGAACACCGGGTCAAAGACCACTGTTGTGTCCGTCAGGTGATCGCCGTGACGCACCAGGAATTCCGTGACCGTCGCCTGGTCGCTCTCCGGGCGTACCGTTGCGTCGCTGCCAGCCCTGCTTCAGGTGAGTGGTTTCGATGACAAGGGCGCTGCCGACGAATCGTCCCGTCGAGAACCCTCTGAAGCTGTGCGGCGCCCAGCCCGGCGGGTGAGGCCGGCCGTCCATCCAGATAGTTCGGTGCCCTTCCGTTGTCTGGGCCCAGAGATGGATTGCGACGAGCCGCTGATTGTCCGCGTCGCGTTCCTCCCAGATGCGGAAGTTACCGACCGCGCGCATCTGGTACGGCGTGACATACGCGTCGCACTGGTGGTGCCGCAACGTCAGGCGCGACGGATCGTATGAGAGCGCCCAGAGTCGCCCCGCTTCGTTGAGCGCGAAGCCGCCGTAGTCCGCTATCTCCGGTCCCGCGCCACGTTCGAGGAAGTCCTCGTGGAGCACGGGCGCCAGTAGCCGGAGAAGTCAATTGCGATTGGCGGCGGACCCGCTCGCCGCGTGGACTCGCCGGCCCTCGCCCCTGCTGGGCTTCAGCGGCGAACCCGAGAGTGACGATGGCTGCTGCCGTGCACCATGCGCGTAATGCGGAAGCTCTCATGATGGTCACCGCGCGGAACACGGCGTCGGGTGCCACCCCGACGCGTCGTTCTGCCGCTTGAAGTGTGAGCTCGTCCAGAACGGCGTTTCCAGATTCTCGGGATCCACGAGCTCCTGTGCGACGACGAGCAGCGTGGTGTCACCCCGGACGTCGAAGCGATTGAAGGTACTCCGTCAGAAAAGCGCCGCTCCCGTAGGGCACGCCGTTTTTCCGCAGATAGCCGGGGCGCAGGCGCGTCGTGACGACTTTCAGCGAGATCGCCGGGTTGACGAGATTTCCGCCCGTGATCGCGAGAAAGAACGACGCAGGAACCGGCGGCCGGGGAGCTTCCCACGACGCGACCGAGACGCCTTGCCAGTCCGTGTCGACGTCGGTCTTCTGCGTTCCGAATCGCAGCACACGCGTCTGCGTACCGGCGTCGCTTTCGATCTTCAGCGTCATCTCGTCCTGCCAGGTGATGTGCAGCCTCGTGGGCAGACGCATCAGCCCCGGTGCTCCATAGGCACGACACTGCTCTCCGGTGGCTTCGTCTTGAGAAGGATCCCAGGCGTCCGCTCTCGCTCTTCCAGCCCTGTTTAACGGAATCGATGCGTAATCACCCCTGGGTGGCGTGAACATGCGGTGCCGCCAGTCCTCGGTGACGAGCGACACCCAATAGCCGGTCACGTCGAATGGCGCCTGGGCACGCGCGGTCGGCGGTGGTCCGGGCGGTGGAGGCGCGCCGCGCTGAGCGAGGCCCTGCACTTGGAGGAGGCCCGCCGCAAGCGCGAGGGCAACGACAAGCCGGCCACGAGAACTCGCGCAACTCGTGTTCATTAATGGCTCGCGGCGGCTCGCCGTCGGGCGGTACCGCCGCGGTGCGAGTGCAGCCGGACGCGTGCCGGCCCGCGGCGGGCGACAATCGAGGGCGATTCAAGAGACTCGAGTCGATCGACGGCTGTCCTCAGTTGTCCGCGCAGCCACCGGTGCCCAGGAGCCTGATTGTGGGCGCGGTGCCACCACAGCTTCTCGCGAAGGGGCGGAATGGCCACCGGAAGCGGCAGCAGCCTGATCGGCAGCAGCTTCGCGTACTTGTGCGCCAGTCGCGCGGGCACCGTGGCAATGCGATTCGTGCCGACGATCAGCTGTGGCGCCAGATCAAAGGCAGGCGTGACCACCTCGATCCTCCGTTCGCAGTTCAAACGCCGGAGATGAACTTCGTCGTGGTTGCCTGCGCCCTCTTCGACGACACGAACTGCCACGTGGCCAAGTCGAAGGTACTGATCGAGCGAGATCGAGTCGCCGACGTGCGCATTCTTCGTCCAGGCAACGCAGACGAACACATCGTCGAACAGCGGCTCCGTCGCATGCGGCGACTCGGGAAATGCCTCGGCCGGGGCGATCACGAAGTCGAGCGCGCCTCGATCGAGGTCGGCATTGGCACGAGGGCCGAGGGCCCGCAGCTCGAAGGTGACGCCCGGTGCATCTGATTTGACGTCACGCAGAAAGTCGATCATGAGCACGCTGGTCAGGTAGTCCGACACCGCGATCGAAAAGTGACGATTAGAAGTTGCCGGATCGAAATTGAGCTTGGTGGCAATCGTGCCGCTGACCTGCAGCAGTACGTCTCTGACCGGCTTCTCGAGGTCCTCCGCCAGTGGCGTCAAGACCATCCGCCGGCCGACAGGCACGAGCAGATCGTCCTGAAAGAAATCGCGCAACCTGGAGAGGGCGCCGCTCATGGCCGACTGACTGAGGTTCAGTCGACGGCCCGCATGTGTCACGTTCTTTTCTGTGAGCAGGGCCTCCAGCGCCACGAGCAGGTTGAGATTGAACTCGCGCAGGTCCATCGGCCTCTCTCCGGAGGCATCAATCATAGCGACAGTTCGAGGCCGAACCAACACTGTTCGCGATGCTTCTACGGGGTGCCGCCGCGCTGTGGCGGCGGTTCCGGACCACCTGCATTCGGGCCGCCGCTGAGGAGTTCCTCGCCCTTCTCGTTTTCGATCTTGAGCACCAGCACGACCTGCCCGCCGGCCCTGGAGGGCGCGGCGGTGACGGTGATTTTCGTTCCGGCCTGAAGCGCCTCGGCCGAGCGCTTTCTGGTCCAGCCGTTTCGAATCAGCTGTGCCGGGTTTGGCAGGAGCTCGCCGCTCCAGTGAGCGACGCTTCCTTTTTCATCCGTCACGTCGAAATACAGCTGCGCGTGAGGATTGACGTATCTGAATTCCGTGACGACCGCCTTCGCGGTCCATTGTTTGGAGCGGTCGTAGGAAATGAGCGTCCCGTGATGAGCCAACGGGACGGCTGACAAGAGCATCGCCAAGGCGATGGCACGGAGCGGGGAGGAGACAAGAGCAGTCTTGGCCATGGCGTTTATCGCACGGCGGGCTTGCCGGTTCCCGCGGGATCTCGAATCAGCCTGTTGAATTCGAGCTCATTCGCCGGCGCACACAAATCCTCGAGCAACCCCGTCCATCCTGACGACTGCACGAAGTCTTTGGCCAGCAGGTGCATGCGCTTCGTCTCGCTGACCCACGGTGTGCGGTAGTACTTCGGATCGGTTAGCGTCATCTTCAGCTCGATCGTGTCGGCTGTGGTTCGGGTATACAGCTCCCGCAGCACCATTTGATCGCTGTGCGGATAGCCGAAGTGATCGATCCACGTCCGCTCGTCATATCCGGTGGAGTCGACGACAAGCGTCGCGCCCTCCCAGTGGCCGGTCGCGTACCCCCACCAGCGCGGGATGTCGACGTCGTCCGCGTTGGGAAGCTTGCGCCCGTCCATCCAGATCGTCCGCAGACCGTAACCCCACTGAAAGTGCTGAAGGATTCGGTCGCGAAGCACGAGAAACTCGACGGGATCGGGATAGAGAATGGCCCGCGGCATGCCCATGGGGTTGCACGTTCCATAGGTATCGTTGCCGAGCGCGGGCGGCTGTGCCCGACGACGGCCGACATGTTCTTCGGGATGTGCCTTCGCGTCCTCGCTGTCTTTCCCTCGCCCGTAGGAAGGGATGTTCTTGTCGAAGGCCCTCTGACCCGCCGGGGTGAACTGCGGCCACTCGCTACTGAAGCCGCGGTCCCCGCAATCGCGGCACCGGCCGCCTCCCCCGAATCCCCCGGCGTTCGGCGACCAGATACCCGCAAAGTCGTGGGGATCGAACGGCGCAGGGCGTCCCCGTTCCTGTGCCGTGGGAGCGGCGCCGAGGATCGCGAGGGCAAGTCCGGTCGCCAGCAGAATTGATGGGGCGGCCACTCGATTCGGCGATCCGGCCGGTTTCTCGGATAACATCTGGCGTCACTATGCGCTTGCCGGGAGGGTCGCGCCAAATCGTTTGTGACAATGCCCAGAATCGCGCGAATCGATACGTGGCCGGGGGCCTTTCGTGGCCTGACGGTTCACTAAGGCTGCACATGATGTTAATCTGGACTCGACAGACGCGATGCGTCGAGGTGTCTTGATGCGGGGATTCCTGTCGAAGGTCGCGACGGTTTGTGTGTGGCTGGCCGTGCTCGGCTGGGCAGCCCCCCGTGTGGCGAGCCAGTCGGCCGAGCAACGTGCCGCGTCGGCCGACGGAGCTGGCTCGCGCGAGGTGATCAACAAGTACTGCGTCACCTGTCACAACGAACGGACCAAGACGGCCGGGCTGATGCTCGACAAGGCCGACCTTGGCGAGGTCGCGGCGCACGCCGAGATCTGGGAGAAGGTCGTGCGCAAGGTCCGGGCTGGAATGATGCCGCCGGCGGGCGTGCCGAGACCTGATGATCCGACGCGGCGCACGTTGGTCTCGTGGCTCGAAAGCACCCTCGATCGGGCGGCCCAGACCTCTCCGAATCCCGGGCGTCCTCTCGCGCATCGGTTGAACCGGGCCGAGTACGCCAACGCCGTGCGTGATCTCCTGTCGCTCGATATCAACGTCACCTCGATGCTGCCCCCGGACGATTCGAGCTCCGGCTTTGACAACAACGCGGACGTCCTGGGTGTCTCACCCGTCTTGCTCGAAAGCTACCTGACGGCCGCCGAGCGCGTTGCCGCGCTTGCCATTGGAGACATGAGTTCCCCTCCGATCGGCGAAGTCTATCGAGTGCGTCAGGACGAGTCGCAGGATCGGCATATCGAAGGGCTGCCGATCGGGACGGTTGGCGGCATCCTTATTCGGTACAACGCTGCCGCTCGACGGCGAGTACCGGTTTCAGGTGAAGCTCTTCCGCACGAACCTCGGCACGATGCGCGGCCTCGAGTACCCGCAGCAGCTCGAGATTTCAGTTGACGGTGTGCGCGTTCATCTGGCGTCGCTTGGCGGGGAAAACGAAATCCGGCAGTCGAGCGAGAATCCCACGACGACGGGCAACGACGTCGACGAGCGATTCACGTTCCGCGTTCCGCTCAAGGCTGGTCCGCGGCGAATCGCCGTGGCGTTCCTCGAGAAGACTCACGCGCTCAACACCCGCCGCCTGCAGCCGTACGTGCGAAGCTCCGCCGACACGATCGATTTCTCGGGTTCCCGCACATCGACGACGTGATCCTCACCGGTCCGTTCAACCCGACAGGCGTGGGCGACACGCCAAGCCGCCGTCGGCTATTCGTCTGTCGGCCGGCGGCGCCGCAGACGAAGCCGCATGCGCAAACCGCATCCTGTCGATCGCTGGCTCGTCGCGCCTATCGCGGCGACGTGAAGCCGGACGACCTGAAGGTGCTGCAAGAGTTCTTCCGCACGCGGCCGCCGCGAAGGCGGAACATTCGACGCCGGCATCAACCTCGCACTTCGCCGGGTGCTCGCCAGCCCGAAGTTCATCTTCCGCGTCGAACGCGACCCGGCGGACGCGGCGCCGGGCGTGGCGTACAAGCTCACCGACCTCGAGCTGGCGTCGCGGCTGTCGTTCTTCCTGTGGAGCAGCATTCCTGACGATCAGCTGCTCGAACTGGCCGCGAAGGGCAGGCTGACCACGCCAGTAGTGATGGAGCAGCAGGTGCGCCGGATGCTGGCAGATCCGAAGTCGCAGGCGCTCATCGACAACTTCGTGGACCAGTGGCTGCAGCTCCGCAACCTGAAGAACAGACAGCCCAATTCGCACGAGTTCCCGGACTTCGACGACAACCTGCGTCAGTCGCTCCAGACCGAGCTGGAGCTGTTTGTGGCCTCGATCATCCGCGAGGATCGAAGCGTGGTCGACCTGATGACCGCGGATTACACCTTCGTCAACGAACGGCTCGCCCTCCACTACGGAATTCCGAACATCTACGGCAGTCACTTCCGACGCGTCGCGCTCGAGGACGATGCGCGTAAGGGGCTGCTTGGGAAGGGTGCGATCCTGCTGGTTACCTCGCACGCGCAGCGGACATCGCCGGTCGTGCGCGGAAAGTGGATTCTGGACAACATCCTGGGATCGCCGCCGCCGCCCCCACCTGACATGGTGCCGCCCTTCAAGGAAGATACAGAAGCGCAGCGTCCGCAGTCGGTGCGGGAGCGGCTGGAGCAGCACCGGCGCAACCCGGCGTGCGCGAGCTGCCACCGGATGATCGATCCGGCCGGCCTGGCGCTCGAAAACTTCGATGCAACCGGCGCCTGGCGCACCCGAGACGGCGGCACGCGCGGCAGCCTGGTCGACGCGTCGGGCCAGCTCGTGGATGGCACGAAGATCAACGGCGTGGTGGAGCTCCGGCAGGCGCTGATTCGCGAGCCGCAGACGTTTGTCAGGACGACGACCGAAAAGCTGCTGACCTACGCCCTCGGCCGCGGGCTGACCGCCACCGACATGCCGGCTGTCCGCGCAATCGTCCGCGATGCCCAGCCCGACAACTACCGGTTTTCCTCCGTGATTCTCGGTATCGTGCAGAGCGTTCCCTTCGAGATGCGCATCAAAGCCCCGAGCGGTGACACGCAACCCATTCGAGCCGCGTCGCGCTAAGTCAGAGGAGCATTCATGGTTATTACCAAGATGTCGTTGCCGCGTCGAACCTTCCTTCGTGGTGTCGGGGCCACGCTGGCGCTGCCGCTTCTCGACGCGATGGTGCCAGCGCTGAGCGCAGCCGCCACGACCGCCGGAGCACCGGTCCAGCGGTTCGGCGCCGTGTTCGTGCCGATGGGTGAGCGCCCGAGCCACTGGACGCCCGCGACCACCGGGGTCGGATTCGAGTTCAGTCCGATCCTGAAGCCGATCGAAGCGTTCCGCGATTCGGTGGTGGTCGTGTCCAACATCGACCGGCCGCTGCAGGGCACGCACGCGGTCAGCACCGGCACCTGGCTGACTGGCAGCGCGCCGAAGCGCACGGAGGCCGAGGACTTCATCGCCGGAACGTCCATCGATCAGATGATCGCCCAGAAGATCGGGAAGGACACCGTCTTCCCGTCGCTCGAGATCGCCACGGAGGACCAGACTGGATACGTGGGCGCGTGCGACGTCGGTTACAGCTGCGCCTACATGAGCACGATTTCGTGGAAGACACCGACGATCCCGATGCCGATGGAGACGAACCCGCGGATCGTCTTCGAGCGGATGTTCGGCCGTCCGGGTTCTGCGAAAGAGCGCGTGATGCGCATGCAGCAGAATCGCAGCATCCTCGACTCAGTGCGCGGCGACGTGACCGACCTGGAGCGTGGACTTGGCGCCAGGGATCGGGTGAGGCTCGATCAGTATCTCGATCACGTCCGGGAAATCGAGGAGCGCATTCAGCGTTCCGAGCATCAGGCGACCAACGAGCTGACGATTCCCAATGCGCCTGTCGGCATTCCCGTTTCGTGGGAAGAGCACGCCAGCGTGATGTTTGATCTGATGGCGCTGGCGTTCGAAGCGGACATCACCCGCGTGTTCACCTTCATGTTGAACCGCGAGGCCAGCCAGCTCGTTTTCCCTGACCTGCAGTTCAACGAGCCGTGGCACCACACGTCGCATCACGGCAACGATCCACAGAAGCTCGCGGCGCTCGTCCGGTTGAACACCTGGCAAATGACGCTCTTCGGCAAGTTCCTCGATCGACTGCGTTCGACGGCGGAGGGCGAAGGCAATCTGCTGGATCACTCGCAGCTCTTCTGGGGCAGCGGGATGAGCGACAGCGACGCGCACTCTCCGCTGGACGTGCCCTTCCTGATGGTCGGCAAAGGCGCAGGCATCGCGGGCAACCGACACGTCAAGGCGCCCAAGGGCACGCAGCTGGCGAACGTTCAACTGACTGTGGGCCAGCGATTCGGCCTGGAAATCGATCGCCTGGGCCTGAGCACCGGAACGGTCGAGTTGTGAGGGGCACGGTGATCAACATGCGCGCCGCCACTCTGTTGCTCCTGATCGTGGTTGCCGCCGGGCTTTCGGCGTCGGAAGGCACCCCTGCGCTCGTCGAGGCCGTGGAGCGCGGCGATCACCAGGCTGTGCGGGAGCTGCTGCGTCGTCACGTCGACGTCAACAGACCCGAAGCCGACGGCACGACCGCGCTTCACCTCGCGGTTCGGGCCGACGACGTGGAGCTGGTCACCGCGCTCATTGGCGCGGGCGCCGATGTGAAGGCCGTCAACCGCTACGGGATTCGGCCGATCACGCTCGCCGCGACCAACGGCAGCGCCAAGGCGCTGGAGGCGCTGCTCAAGGCAGGAGCTGATGCCAACACGACAACCGATGGCGGAGAGCCGGTCCTGCTGACGGCCGCGCGCACCGGCCGCGTCGATGCGGTCAAGCTGCTCCTCAGCCGCGGCGCCAACGTGAACGCGCGGGAGAAGTGGTTCGGTGAAACTGCGCTGATGTGGGCCGCCGCCAACAACCACGGCGACACGGTTCGCGCGCTCGTCGACGCGGGCGCAGAGATCAACGCCAGGTCCGCGGTGCAGGATCCGCCCGTCCTCGAATTTCCGCGCAGCGGCGGACCCAATTCGCCGTTCCCGCGCGGCGGCTGGACAGCTCTGATGTTCGCGGCGAGGCAGGGTGCGATTGACTCGGCGCGTGCGCTGGCCGAGCTCAAGGCGGATCTCAACGCCACCGCGCTGCCGCAGACCGACATCACGCTGAAACCCGAGGAGGTCACAGCCGCCGAGCACGGCGTGGGAACCACGGCTCTCGTGTTCGCGATCATCAATTCCCATTACGACCTGGCTGGCATGTTGCTCGACAAAGGCGCCGATCCGAACGTCGCCGACATCGCCGGCATGGCCGCGTTGTACGCAGCGGTTGACATGAACAGCATGCAGTGGGTGCAGGGCCGGCCCGCGCCTATTCTCCGCGACCGCCTTGACGCCGTGGATCTCGCCAAAGTCCTGCTTGATCACGGCGCAAATCCGAACGCGCGCCTGAAAAGCCGGCCGCTCAAGCGCCATCACGACGCGGGCACGACCCTCAATTTTGGCGAAGGCGCCACGCCGCTCATGCGGGCCGCCCGGACCAATGACGTCTCTGTGATGAAGGTGCTGCTCGCCGCAGGCGCCGACCCGTTCCTGACGCTGCCCGACCGGACGGACGCGCTGATGATCGCGGCTGGCGTGGGGTATCAGGGTCTCCGGGGCGAAGCGATCCGTATCGTCGTGCCGACCGAGCAGAACGCCATCGATGCCATGACGCTGTTGGTTGACCGCGGGATGGACGTCTCCACGTTCAACGCAGCCGGCAACACGGCGATGCACGGCGCCGTCGCACGCGGTAACGGCGTCGTGAAATTCCTCGCAGCGCACGGCGCGCCCGTGAACGTCAAGAACAAGGCCGGCCTCACGCCGCTCGATTTCGCGCTCGGCGCCGGCGGCCGCGGCAATGTCCCCGACGTGCGCGAAAGCACCGCAGCGCTCCTGCGCGAGCTCATCGCGAAAGACAAGACCACGGCGGGGAACTAAAGGTTCCGGGTTCCAGGGTTCCGGGTTCCAACGTTCCTCGTTCCGGGTTCCGTCGATTTTCCGATCCAGCGCGCATCGACTTCGTCCAGAAGAGAGCTCTCGCTTCAGCGGAGGAGGAGAGGTCATGGTACGAGCCCTTCGTCTTGGTGTCGCGATGGTTTCAGCCGTGGCGGCCGCTGGATTAATGCTCGTCGGGCTGTCCGGGCAGGGCCGCTCGGCGCCGTGCGATCCTGACAACGGAGGCCTGCAGCTCCCTCCCGGGTTCTGCGCACAAGTCGTCGCCGAGAACCTCGGCGTGGCCCGACATATGGCCGTCGCGCCGAACGGCGACCTCTTCATCTCGTTGCGCGATCAAGCGCAGAACACCACGACCATCCCGGGCGCCATCGTCGCACTTCGGGATGCAAACGGCGACGGGCGCTTCGACGCGCAGGAGAAATTCGGAGATCGAGGCGGTACCGGCATCGGCCTGCGAAACGGCTACCTCTACCACGCGCAGCAGGCGGCCGTTGTCAGGTATCCCCTGAAAGCTGGAGCGCTCAGGCCGTCAGGTCCCGCCGAGCTGATTGCGACGCTGCCGGAACAGCGCGGCCATAACGAGAAGGGCCTCGCATTCGACGGCCGGGGCGGACTCTATGTCAACGTGGGTGTCCCCTCGAACGCCTGTCAGGAGAAGGATCGGACCGCGGGATCGCCAGGCCAGATTCCGTGCGCGCTGCTCGAGAAGCACGGCGGCATATGGCGATTCGACGAGAACAAGACAGGCCAATCCCAGGAAAACGGCGGGCGTCGCTACGCCACCGGCATGAGGCAGTTCTATGCGCTCGCGTGGCACGATGGCAGCCTGTACGCCGTGCAGCACGGCCGCGATCAGCTGAACACGCTGTTTCCCCAGTTCTTCAACGCGA
This sequence comes from uncultured Acidobacteriota bacterium, assembly GCA_963725105.1. Taxonomy (GTDB): domain Bacteria; phylum Acidobacteriota; class Vicinamibacteria; order Vicinamibacterales; family CAVVIG01; genus CAVRXZ01. Next base: position 122,209 of record CAVRXZ010000031.1, on the reverse strand, counting down.
AGCAGAATGCCGAGCTGCCGGCTGAAGAGCTGCTGCGCGTGCAGGACGGCTCGAATTTCGGCTGGCCGTACTGCTTCTATGACTGGCAGCAGGGCAAGCGCGTTCAGATGCCCGAGTACGGCGGCGACGGACAGAAGGTTGGTGACTGCGGCAAGTATCCGCCCCCGGTTGCAGGCTATCCCGGGCACTGGGCGCCGGGCGACGTCCTCTTCTACACAGGTTCGCAGTTTCCTCGAAAGTACCAGGGCGGCGCGTTCATCGCATTTCAGGGAGGCTGGAACCGCGATCCTGAGCCGGCTGGCGGCTACAAAGTCGTCTTTCAGCCAATGAGCGGCGGGCGTGCCGCAGGCAGCTATGAGGTTTTCGCGGATGGTTTCGCCGGAGTGAGTCCGCTGATGAAGCGTGAGGAGGCCAAAGCACGTCCAGCCGGCCTTGCTCAGGCGCCAGACGGCTCGCTCTACATCTCAGATCTGGTGACGGGGAAGATCTGGCGCGTTCGAGCGACAACGACGTCGTAGCGGCGCTCTGCCGGTTGCCGCTCTTTGCTGGAGGAATGTGATGCGAAGACACATCGCGGTGCTTGGGACCGTACTCATCATCGGCCTTGGTCGCTCTGTCGCGGCGCAGACTGCGGCCGGCGAGCCCGATCCGGGCGTCAAACCGACGCGCCTGCTCGATCGCGCTGAAATTCGTGTGACTCGCGTCGAGCTCCAGCCGGGTGCAATCCGGCGCGTGCACACGCACGACGATGTGCAGTATCACGTGTGGGTCCCCATTGAAGGCAGCCTTCAGCTGACCGTCGGGTCGGACGCACCCGTTGCTGCGGCCTCCGGCCTGGCTTTCTTCATGAAGCGCGGCACGCCGCACGGGTTCACGAACATCGGCACCGATCCCGCCGTTGTGCTGGAGATCTTCGTCAAGAAGACGACCGCGGCGGCTTCGCTACTGCCCGACGATCTTCGCGAACTCGCTCCAGGCGATCGGGCTGCCGTGGACCGGCACGATCGTCAGGGGATCGAGCTTGAGGGTTTGGACGGCCTTGAAAAAGTTGACCTGATCGGCGGAGGCTTTTGATCCGAGCGGCGCGTCCGTATTGATCACGTCGGCTTCCATGAGGAGGCGTTCCCTGGGCAGGTACGCCATCAGCATGCCTTCGGAGTGCTGAATGGGATTCACGTAGTGGATGTTCATGTTGCGAACGCCGTCGCTCAACACGTAGTTCTCGCGCAGGAGCTCGTAATAGTAGCCTTCCGCCAGCTCCGTCGGCGGCCACAGGCTGACCATGTCCGGCTTCAGCGTCCTCGGCGCGTAGTTGAGGAAGTCCTTGTTGTAGAACTCGAAGTTCTTCCAGTGAGTAATGATGGTCGATCCGATGTGCATGTAGGTCCGCAAGCCGGCGGCGTGGTCGAAATGCTGATGCGAGTTCACGACGAAGCGGATCGGCTTGTTCGGCAGCAGCTTGACGATCTCTTCGATCACCGCCAGATTCCGCTCCTCTCCCAGCGGCGCTTCGTAGACCGCAATGTAATCCTTGAAGTCCACGGCGATGCTGTTGTGCGTGGACCCGCCCATCAGGTAGACACCGTCCGCCAGCTTCTGGGTGACCACCCGTTCCACGAACGGAGCGGCCCGAACTGATTCAGGGACCGCAACAGGATCGGGACAGACGTTGGCCCTGACGTCTTTCATCGTGCCGCCGAACGCGTTGTGTCCGGCGCTCATGTTTTGAGCGCCGTTGTTGTCGTCCCACCCTTGATGGGAATGCCACCTGGTCGGGAACTTGATGCCGTTGCCGATGTCGATGTAGCTGTCGTTGGTGAACTCGTGCTCGTAGTTCATGTCGCCGAGCACCGGATCCGGGACCATCGTGTGAATCCGCTGGAGCATGTGTTCTTTGTTGATTGTGGCGTCCACGCGGTACTTCCCGCTCACCATGATGGAGACAACGTGCATCTTCTCGGGCTGCACCTCCGGGCCGTCTCGGCCGCTTTCGCCAAGCTCCCATCGCCACACCGCCCTGGGGTTGGCGCCGGGCAGCGCGGCGGCTTTGAGAAAGCCATGAGGGTTGAGCCACAGCTCGACTTGATAGATGTCCGCGAGGTCCGGCGGCGTGGCGACCGGTGCCGAACCCGCGCCATCCATGTGCCAGGCGTACTTGCCGTTGAGCATGAAGATCTGATGCGGGTTCTGCTGAAGGGGTCCGTCGACCCAGCCGATTCCGTATTTCCACGCCGCAGGCGCCAGCCCGGGCTTGCGGTCAAATTCCTCCTTCAACGTCTTCGCTTCCCAGTTCATCGTCCTCGTGTAGTTCGTCAGGGCATCGATCCGCGGCCAGTCGATGTTGCGGCCAGACTCCTTCTGCTGGCCCACGGCGCCGTCATAGGCCGTCCCTGAAATCGTGACGCATCTCAGGTTGTCGGTCCCGACGGCTCTGGCCGCGGCGGCGAGCAGGGGCTGCGGATCCACGTACCCCGGCGGCAGCGATTGTGTAGAGACCGTGGCACATGCGGCGGCAATGCCCGCCACACTGACGAAGCGCGCAAGTCTTCTGGCCATACTGCGGACGGAGTCTACCAGCAGGCGTTGCCGGATAGAATCTGAAATGTCTGGTAGGCGCTTGGCGAGAGAGAGGTGGTGGGGACGTGAGTTTCTGCGAACACTGTCAGGGACAGCGATTTGATCGGGCGCGCGTGCTCAGGCTCCTCCGTCAGATGCGCGAAGAGATGCGGGGGTCACATCGCGGCGGCAAGGCGGACGCGGCGCTGCTTGCCGCGTTGAACAGCATCCGGGCTCTGGACATTCCGCACCTGGAGCCAGAGGAGCCCGAGGACCTCGTGGTGCATTGATGCCTTTTCACGCGCCCATATCCGCAGACCCCCAGGACATCCAAAGCTGCTCCTGGCACGTAGAACACTCGAGTAAGCGTTCGGTGACTGAACGCCAAGGAGATGTCATGAAGAGGTCTGTCTGCGGAATCTGCGCAATCGGCGCCATTCTCGTTGCGGTGTCCAGCGCGTCTCTCTTCGGCCAGGCGGCCAAGGAGAAATCACTCTACGACCGCCTCGGCGGCAAGAAGGCGATTACGGCGGTTGTCGACGAGTTCGTCGGGCGCGTCGCCGGCGACAAGCGAATCAACTCGTACTTTGCCGCGACGGCGGGTGACCCTGCACGTCTGAAGACGTTCAAGGGCAATCTGGTCGATCAGATCTGCCAGGCGAGCGGTGGGCCCTGCAAGTACATGGGGAAAGACATGAAGGCCGCGCACATGGGGATGGGCATCAGCAGCGCCGATTTCACGGCACTCGTCGAGGATCTCGTGGGCGCGCTGGACAAGTTCAACGTCGGCGCGCACGAGAAGGACCAGCTCCTCGGCGCCCTCGGTCCCATGAAGGCCGACATCGTCGAGAAGCCGTAGACGATCGGCTCTACTTCTTGAACAGCGACTCGTTCTGCAGGAGCTTTTCGAACCGGAGCAGGTCTTCGTTGTTCTCGATGCACTCGTATTCGCGGAGCCGTTCGTTCGGGCGCAGCCGGAAGATCTCGTATTCGTGCCACGGCTTGGTGAACACTTCGGGATCGTCCATCGTCACCTCGTAACGGATCGTGTCGTGAGTGTCGCGCGTATAGCGCTCCGTCACGTGGAGCTTGTCGCTGTGGATGGTCCCAACGCCCGCCAGCCAGGTCTTTTCGTTGAAGCCGATCACGTCGACCACGAGCGTGTCGCCGTCCCAGCGGGCGACCGAGTCGCCGAGGAATGACGGATCGATGTCGTCGGGATGTGGGCGGCCGTCGGTCGGAATGATGCGGAACGCGTGGTGCGCCTCGTACAGGATGATGACCTGTCCCGCCATCTGGATGATCTGGAAGGGGAGTGGTCTCGTGGTAATGCGCGGCACGCCCGAGATGAAACACCGCGCCATCGGATCGTCGATGCCGCGGCGGGCGAGGTATTCCTGACGTTTGGCCTCCGCAGCGGGCGTGTAGGGAGGCGGTTCGCGCGGTGGGGGCGTTGGACGCCCAGCGGCTTTGTCGGCCTGGAGGATCGCGTTGGCTTCTTTCTCACCGATCTGCAGTGCCAACGCGCCAGTGATCCAGATGCCTGAGAGATCGGGTTTGCCGTCTACTGCCCGAGGAATCGGTTGAGTATTCGCCGCCTGAGCCGTATTTGCCTGGGCGAACGCCGATCCCGTCAGCGACCCCGCGCCGACGAGCACCATAGCGCCGAAGATCACTCTTGCGATCCTCAAATTCTCAAATCCTCACATTCGAGGGCGCCTATTGTCCGCCTGTCCCCGCCGGAGGTCCGGCGGTCATCTTGTGTCCGTCGGCGAACGTGATCTCGCGAGCGGCACCGAGGTACAGGATCGGCGCGAGCCTTCCAGCCGAACACCGTCACAGCGTCGCCCGGTTTCAGCGTGACGTCACGCTTCCATCCTTGTCTGATCAGCATGTTCGGAGGATAGCCTTCGAACTTCCACTGCACGACAACGCCCGAGTCGTCTTTCACGTCCACGTAGAAATGAAAGTGCGGGTTCGTCCAGTCGATTCGCGTGACGACGCCGCCAATCGTGACGGGTTGAGCGCCGTCATACTCTGCGGCGAACGAGTGGTGGGCGACGAGTGATGCCGTTCCGCAGAAGAGCACGAACGCGACGGCCCAGACAGCCTTCACGCGCGTATTGTAGCGTCGTGTACAGATCGCCGGCATGCGAAAACTATGTCGCTTGCTGCTTCTTGCGGCCGGCGTTCTGGGTGTCGCAGATTCCGCACTGGCGCATCATTCATTTGCCATGTTCGACATGGCCAACAAGGTGACGCTCAGCGGAACCGTGACGACGTTCGAGTGGACCAACCCGCATTCCTATATCGAGATAGACGTCCCTGATGACAAAGGCTCCGTGAAGCACTGGAGCATCGAGCTCGGCAGCCCAAGCATCCTGCAGCAGGCGGGCTGGAAGTTCAGTGCGCTCAAAGCGGGCGACCACGTCATGCTCGTGGTTAACCCGCTCAAGAGCGGCCAGCCTGGCGGGCTGCTCCAGCGGGCCACGCTGCCGGACGGACGCGTGCTCGGCAACGGGCCCGGAGGAGGCCCCGGCCCCGGTCCGGCGGCACCAGCGCCGCGATGACGCGCGTGTTTGGTCTCACCTGCTGGCTGGTGGCGGCCACGCCGCTTGTCGCGCAGGCGCAGGCGATTTCGAATCCGCGTGATCTGAGCGGTGTGTGGGGTCCCTACCGCGGCGGCCGCGGCAGCGATCCAACGTTGATGCCACCTCCCGCAGGACCGCTCGTCTTCAAGCCTGACTATGCGAAAGTGTACGAAGCGCGCCGCGCGGCCGATGCGGCTGCGATTCAGCGCGGCGGCTCGCCGACGAGCGCGAGTACGTTCTGCGTGCCGTACGGTGTGCCGCGGATGATGTCGGTCGCCATCTATCCGATTGAGATCGTGCAAACGCCGCAGCAGGTGACGATCATCGGCGAAGCGTTCAGCGAAGTGCGGCGTGTCTACCTCGACCGGCCGCAGGCGAAGCTCGACGATGTGGCTCCCGGGTATTTCGGCCGATCAGTCGGACAGTGGGAAGGCGACACGCTCGTCGTCGACACCATCGGCATCAAGACGACGGTGCAATACCAGCGCATGCCGCACAGCGATCAGATGCGCATCACCGAACGACTTCGGCTGGTCGCGCCCGACGTCCTGCACGATCAGATCACGATCGAGGATCCCGTCATTCTGGAGAAGCCGATCACCTACACGCTGGCGTATCGCCGTCTGCCCGAGTACGAGATGGTCGAATTCGTCTGCGACAACAACCGGGAATTCGTCGATGAAAATGGTGTCGTTCGCATGAAACTGCGGGACAATCGTAATAGAAGAGGCACGATGAGCAGACTAGCACAGCCTTCAATCGGCACCGGTCACTTTGGTTCGAAGTGCGATCGTAGTTGCCGCAATGCGCCGTCTTCACCGCGTCGATCCTGTCGGCTCCATCGGACGCTGCGCCGCTGAACGCTGGCGCCGGCCAATATTGCCAAACCGCGTCCCAAGCGCCGCCGTTCGATCTGACGGGAACCTGGCTGCATGGAGGCGGCACCGAATAACAGGTGGCGATTCTCTCCCCAAGGATTCAAGCTCACACCGGACGCGCAGGTTCACTACGACGCGTCGCGAAAGGCCGCCGGCCGAAGGAAAGGTGTACCGCGACGATATCGGTCAGTGCTGGCCCGCCGGTCTGCCGCTCATCATGACCCGCGTATGGCCGATTGCCATGATCCAGCTGCCCACGTCCATTCATATGATCAGCGACTTCATGAACAGCCTGCGCATCATCTATCTCGACGGCCGCGGCCTCATACCGACCCGGACTCATCGTGCGTCAGCTTCAACGGCGAGTCGATCGGACACTGGGAAGGAGACACGCTGGTGGTCGATACCACTACTTCGTCCGGATCATCACTGGATTGATTCAGGGAATTCCCGCCAGCGATGCGCTGCACATCGTCGAACGCATGCGCCTGATCGAAGAACGAGGCGACGCTCGATCGAATACACGATTGACCGATCCGAAGAGCTGGGAAGGCGACTGGAAGATGACGAAGCGCTGGAATCGTGTGGACGATCAGCAGATCGCCGAAGTGTCGTGCCTGCCTGATCTCAACGAGCACATGCCGTCGACGCAGTCGAAAGCCAACGTCCGCTGACGAGAGGTTGTATGAAGCAGTTAGTCAAGGCGTGTCTTTTGGTGATCCCGCTTCTAATAGCCGTGCCTGCCTGGGCTCACCATTCGGCTGCCGGCATTGACCGCTTCAAGAGCGTTACCGTCGTCGGGACGGTACGACAGTTCAAGTGGGCGAACCCGCACTCGTGGATGGAGCTCGACGTCCCGAACGACAAAGGCGGCAGCGACGTCTGGAACATCGAGATGATGCCACCCAGCTTCCTCGTTAAGGCCGGATGGAAATCGAACTCCGTCAAGCCGGGCGACAAGGTGAGCATCGTCGTCCGCCCCTTCAAAAACGGCGACCCCGGCGGTCTGTTCGTGTCGATCACGTTGCCGAGCGGGCAGGTCCTCGACCAGCAGAGTGCTTTGCCAGGACAAACCCCCTGAACCGGTCAGCATCGGACAGTTGAGACCCTTCATAGTTCAAGAGGTTCTTCAACCTCTCTAGAACCCTGTAGTATGCGTTCCAAGAGGAGAGACGCCCGTGAAAGCCATTCGCGTGCACACACTCGGCGGCCCCGAGGTTTTGAAGTATGAAGATGTTCCAGAGCCGACGCCCAAACCGGGTGAGGCCATCGTCAAGGTTGGTGCTGCCGGCGTGAACTTTATCGACATCTACCAGCGGATGGGTGTGTACAAGCTGCCGCTGCCGCTCACGCTGGGGATGGAGGGCGCGGGTACTGTGACGGCGGTTGGCGAGGGCGTTAGTCGCGTGCAGATTGGCGATCGTGTGGCGTGGACCAGCGTGCAGGGCGCATATGCAGAGCTTGCGGCCGTACCCGCCGATCGACTGGTCATGCTCCCGGCGCATGTCACCCTGCATCAGGGTGCCGCGATGATGCTGCAGGGGATTACGGCGCAGTATCTGGCGACGTCCACCTATCCGTTGAAGGCCGGGGACACTTGTCTGATTCATGCCGGCGCGGGCGGGGTGGGCCTGTTGTTGACGCAGGTGGCCAAGGTACGCGGCGCCCGTGTGATGACGACTGTCTCGACAGAAGAGAAGGCCGAGTTGTCCCGGCAGGCCGGTGCGGATCTGGTCGTGCTCTACGGTGAGCAGGATTTCGAGGCTGCCGCGAAGGAGTTCACTGGCGGCAAGGGCGTGCAGGTGGTGTACGACTCGGTTGGAAAGACCACTGTGGCGAAAAGCATCAACTGCCTCGCCATGCGGGGCATGCTGGTGCTCTTCGGTCAGTCGAGCGGCGTCGTCGAGACGATCGATCCACTGATTTTGAGCCAGAAAGGTTCACTGTTTTTCACGCGTCCGACGCTCGTGCACTACATCGCGACGCGTGAGGAACTGGAGGCGCGCGCAAACGACCTGCTGGCTTGGATCGGCGCCGGAAAGCTTCGCTTGCGCACCGAGTTCGAGTTTCTCCTCCAGGATGCTGCGCTCGCCCACCAGGCGCTCGCGGGCCGGCAGACGACCGGCAAAGTCCTCCTGATCCCGGCGTGATACGATTCGGATCGGATCAGGCCTCATGCCGTTCAGGGACGTCATCGGACACGATCGTCTCGTCGCGCTGCTGGCGCGATCGATCCGCGACAACCGGCTGCCGCCGAGCTTGATTTTCGGCGGGCCCGCGGGGATCGGAAAGCGGCTCACCGCGATTGCGGTCGCACAAGCCTTCAATTGCCTGCACCACTCACGCGAGGGCGAGAGTCTACGCTCGAGACCGAGCGACAGGAATGCCGCGCCAGCGAGCGGGGGTGGGCCCCCGCGAAAGTAGTAGATGACGCCTGTGGGAAGTGTCCCGCCTGCACACGCATCGCGCGGGGCGTGCATCCCGACGTGATCCTGATTGAGCCTGGAGACAGCGGATCAATCAAGACCGAACAGGTTCGGGAGTGCATCGATCGGGCGGCCTATCGGCCGTTTGAGGGCCGCCGCCGTGTGGTGATCATCGACCAGGCTGACGCGCTTGTCGCCTCCGCCCAGAACGCGCTGCTCAAGACGCTTGAAGAGCCGCCGTCGGCGTCGTCGTTCATTCTGGTGAGCGCACGGTCCGATTTGCTGCTGCCGACCGTGCGATCACGTTGTCCCCGTCTGGCGTTTCGACCCCTGGATGTACGGTTCGTCGTGCAGGGGCTCATCGCACGCGGCCTGTCGGCGGAGCGCGCCCAAACTCTTGCCGCGTCGGCAGAGGGCAGTTTGGGCCGCGCGCTCGAGTTGAGCGCCGACGATCTGCTGGAGGCGCGCGCGGTTGCGCACCAGGTTCTTGCGGGGGCGGCGTCCAGCGACGATCCTCGGCGGCGGATCGACGGGGCAAAAGCCTGGGTCGGCGGCACGGGCGGCATGGACCGCGTTCACATGGCGGCGCACCTGCGTGCGATGGCATCGCTCATACGGGACGCCGGGCTGCTGGCAACCGGCGGGGACGGGGGCGCGCTGGCCAATGCCGACGTACGCCCGGCGCTGGACCAGTTGGCGCGCGTGTATCACGGCAATCGCGGCACTCGCGCCTTCGACGCGGTCGATCGCGCACTGATGGCGCTGGATCGAAATGCCGGCGTGAAGATCGTCGCCGACTGGCTGGTGCTGCAGCTATGAGTACCTCAGGCACGGCCCGCGTCGTCTCGGTGAAACTGACACCGGTCGGCCGGGTTCAGACCGTGCAGCCCGCCGATCTGGCCACCGGCCCTGCACCTGCCCCAGGCGACCACATCGTCCTCTCATCCGAAGGCGGGCCGGCCCTAGCGAAGGTGGTTCGGTCGATTCCTGCGCTCGAGGACAAGAGGCGCGCGATGACCGGTCAGTCGCGCGTGGTGCGCCTGGCGACGCGCGAGGACCTGGCCGCGCACGCCAAGCAGCAGGAACGCGAGCGCGAAGCATCACGCGTGGCGTTTCTCAAGATTCGGGAACGCGGCCTCGGGATGAAGCTGGCCAGGGTCGAGTCAGCGCTCGACGGCTCGCGCATGATCTTCTACTTCACCGCCGACGGCCGCGTAGATTTTCGCGACCTGGTCCGAGAGCTCGCCTCGGAGTTCCACACGCGGATCGAAATGCGCCAGGTCGGCGTCCGCGACGAGGCCAAAATGCTGGGCGGCTACGGCACGTGCGGGCGCCCGCTCTGCTGCACGACGTTTCTGACGTCCTTCGAGCCGGTTTCGATCAAGATGGCCAAGCAGCAGGATCTGAGCCTCAATCCCTCGAAACTGTCAGGGTTGTGCGGCCGATTGAAGTGCTGCCTTCGGTACGAGCTGCCGAACGCGAAAGGCGTCGTGCACGGCGGATGCGGCAGCGAAGGTGGCTGCGACAATCCTTCAGGTTGTGGCGCCGGCAACTGCGGCTCCTCGTGCAATTGTCGGACGTCAGCGCACTAAGCACCCAGCACCCAGCACCACGTTTGACATGAAACCCCGCATTGCCCTCACCGTTGGTGATCCAGCCGGTATTGGTCCGGAAGTGGCCCGGGCGGCTGCATTGGACGCCCGCGTGCTCGACGTGTGTGAGCCGGTGTTGTATGAGCCCCTGGCGTCTCAATCGTTCGCGCCGGGTTGCCTGAGCGGTGAAGCGGGTAGAGCCGCCTACGATGCAATTCTCCGTGCCGTCGATGACGTTCGGAGCGGGAAAGTTGCGGCGATCACCACGGCGCCCGTGAATAAGGAAGCGTTCCGGCTGGCGGGGCTGCCATGGAACGGCCACACGGACTTGCTGGCGCATCTCGCCGGCGTCCAGACCGTGGCGATGATGTTTTACTCAGAAGCGCTTCGAGTGGTACTGGCGACCATCCACATTCCGCTCGCGGTCGTTCCGACCGCGTTAACCTCGAGGTCGCTCGAGGAGATCATTCGATTGACGGCCTGCGAGTTACCGCGATTCGGTTATCCCAGGCCCCGCATCGCGGTGGCCGGGCTCAACCCGCACGCCGGTGAGCACGGTTTGTTCGGCCGGGAGGAAGAGACGATCATCGCTCCAGCCATTGCCGCGTGCCGGGCCGCCGGCATCGATGTTTCCGGCCCGTTTCCGGCCGATACCTTGTTCGTCCGCGCCCGCCGCGGCGAATTCGACATCGTCGTGGCCTGCTACCACGACCAGGGACTCATCCCGGTCAAGCTCCTGTCATTCGGCCAGGTCGTGAACGTCACGCTCGGCCTGCCGTTTGTCCGGACGTCGGTCGATCACGGCACGGCGTTCGATATCGCGGGGCGGGGAGTGGCCGATGCCGGAAGCATGATCGCCGCCACCTTGCTCGCGGCAAAACTGGTCCGGGGTTCCGCCTGACGAACGCGTCGACGTTTCAGTGCCCATGAAAGAGAAGACCGAGCGCGAGCTGGCGCAGGCCAACATCGCCGAGAACCGCAAGGCGCACCACGACTATCACCTGCTCGAAACGTTCGAGGCCGGCCTCGTGCTGCTCGGGACCGAGGTCAAGGCGATTCGAGAGGGCCGCGTGAATCTGCGCGACAGCTTCGCCCGAATCGACGACGGCGAGCCGTATCTGTACAACGTGAACATCAGCCCGTACAGTCACCGCGGCTACGCGGATCACGAGCCGCTCAGACGCCGCAAGCTGCTTCTCCATCGCCAGGAGATCCGCAAGCTCGTCGGGAAGACGGTCGAGAAGGGGCTGACTCTCGTGCCCGTTCGCATGTACTTCAAGAACGGACGGGTCAAGGTTGCCATCAGTCTGGCGAAGGGCAAGAAGGAGTACGACAAGCGTGAGACGATCAAGCGGCGCGAAACGGAACGGGAAACCCGAGCGGCTGTGAAATCAAGTTACGATCGGCGTTGAACAGGGACGGCGTGCGCGGGCGAAACCAAGCGGCACGTGGCACAATAGCGCTGCATGTCGGTCAAGGTCCCTCTCCTCGACTTGCAGGCGCAGTACCGTCCGCTGCGGGACGATATTCTGGCGGCGGTCACGCGGGTCTGCGACAGCCAGCAGTTCATTCAGGGTCCCGAAGTCGCGGCCCTCGAGAACGAACTGGGGCGGATGCTCGGTGGAGGGCACGCCATCGCGGTCTCATCGGGAACAGACGCGCTGCTGATCGCTCTGATGGCCCTCGGCGTCGGTCCGGGCGACGAAGTCATCACTCCTGCATTCTCGTTTTTCGCGACCGCCAGTGTCGCCGTCCGCCTCGGCGCCAGACCGCGCTTCGTTGACATCGAGCCGGATACCTACAACATCGACGCGACGAAAATTGCGGCCGCCCTGACGCCAAGGACGAAAGCCCTTCTGCCGGTCCACCTGTTCGGCTTGAGCGCCGATCTCGGTCCGATTCTCGCGCTCGCGTCGACGACCGGAATCGCGGTCATCGAGGATGCTGCGCAGGCCATTGGCGCCACGTACGGATCGCAAGTCGTCGGAAGCCGTGGCGCTCTCGGCTGCTTTTCGTTCTATCCCAGCAAGAATCTGAGCGCATTCGGAGATGCCGGACTTGTCACGACCAACGACGCCTCGCTTGGTGCGCGCGTACGCCTTCTCCGCACGCATGGGATGGAACCAAAGTACGTGCATCAGCTGGTCGGCGGGAACTTCAGGATGGACGCGCTTCAGGCCGCCGTGCTTCGCGTCAAGGCCACACACCTTGCAGCGTGGAACGAAGCGCGCCGCGTGAATGCGGCGCGTTATCGCCAGATGTTTCGCGATCGAGGACTCGACGGCAGCGTTTCGCTTCCGGTCGAACCGGTCGGACGGCACCACGTCTATCACCAGTTCGTGATCCGCGTCCGGGAGCGCGATGGCCTCAAAGAGCACCTTGATGCCTGCGGCATCGGTAGCGAGATCTACTACCCGTTTCCGCTGCACCTCCAGCCCGCGTTTGCTGCGCTCGGGCATCGGGAAGGCGATTTCCCCGAGGCTGAGCGGGCAGCCAGGGAGAGCCTCGCCATTCCCATCTATGCCGAGTTGACCTGCGACCAGCAGCAGATGGTCGTGGATGCGATCGCCCAGTTCGTCCACGGTCGCGCCGGGGCGGGCACGTCCGGTGCCCGGCGGTCTTCGTGAGCGGCGCACCTGGTCGTCGCTTCGTTCCCGGTCCCACCACGCAAATCCTGGTCGGGCTGTTTGCCGGCGTCGCGGTCGGCTATTTCTGGCCGGGCCTTGGCATCGCGACCAAACCGTTGGCCGATGCCTTCCTGCGGTTGATCAAGATGATCGTGGCGCCGCTCGTCTTCTCCACCCTCGTCGTCGGATTTGCGGGGACCGGCAGTTTGCGAGCGATGGGTCGCATCGGGCTGAAAGCGATTCTGTACTTCGAGATCGCGACGACCGTGGCGCTGCTGCTGGGTCTGGGTCTGGCCAACGCGTTTACGCCAGGCGCCGGTCTGTCGCTGACGATTGGCGCCGACAAGAGCGCGGTCGTACCACTGTCCGCGGCCGGACAGCGACCGTGGGACATCATCCTGCACCTGATTCCCACGTCGTTCTTTGACGCGATGGCCCGAGGCGACATCCTCCAGATCGTAGTGTTCGCCACGTTGTTCGGTCTGGGCCTGGCAGCGCTTGGCCCCCGAGGCGGGGCGGTGGTCGAGGTGCTCGATGCGACGGCGCGCGTCATGTTCAAGATAACCGGTTACGTCATGATGTGTGCGCCGCTTGGTGTGTTCGCCGCGATGGCCGCGACCGTGGGCGGCAACGGCCCTGCCATTCTCATCACGCTGGGCAAGCTCATCGCGCTGATGTACCTCGGGCTGGCCATCTTCGTGCTGATCATCGTCGGTGCGGTGTCGCTACTGACCGGCGTGCCTGTTTCTGCATTCGCTTCGGCCATCCGGGAGCCGTTTCTCATCGCTTTTACAACCGCGAGCTCGGAAGCCGCGTTGCCCAGAGCGCTCGATGTGATGGAGCGATTTGGCGTGCCACGGAACATCGTGAGCTTCGTTCTGCCCACCGGATATACGTTTAATCTGGACGGGACCACGTTGTACTTGTCGCTGACCAGCCTCTTCGTGGCGCAGCTGGCCGGTGTGCACATGACGTTCGGACAGCAGGTCGTCATGATGCTCACGCTGATGTTGACGAGCAAAGGTGTGGCGGGCGTCCCCCGTGCGGCCCTTGTCGTCCTGACCGCCACACTCACCCAGTTCAACCTGCCGCTCGAAGGCGCCGCGGTTCTGCTGGGCGTCGATCAGGTTCTCGACATGGGGCGCACGGCTGTCAACGTTGTCGGCAACTGTCTGGCGACCGTCGTCGTGGCCCGCTGGGAAGGCGTGTTCGACGATGACCGCATGAAAGCGTTTGCCGCGGCGCGACGCTATCAGGCCGCCTGATGCGCGTCGTCGTTGTGGGTGGTCGGGCCCAGCTCGGTGCGGCAGTGGCCGCAGCATTTGCGTCGGGCCACGACGTCACAGCACTCGGACACGACAGGCTCGACATCGCAGCAGACGGGGCCGTCGTCGCGACGATGTCGAGCCTGCGGCCCGAGGTGATCGTCAACTGTGCGGCGTACAACGACGTGGATGGCGCCGAAGATCACCCGGTCGCGGCGCTGGATGTCAACGCGTTTGGCGTGCGCGCGCTTGCTCGATCGGCCGCTCAACACGATGCGATCCTCGTCCACTACAGCTCCGATTTCGTGTTCGACGGCGCCGCGACGGAGCCCTACACCGAGGAAGATCGTCCCCGCCCTCGATCTGTGTATGCCGCGTCCAAGCTCATCGGTGAGTGGTTTGCCGCGGACGCACCGCGCCATTACGTCCTGCGCGTTGAAAGCCTGTTCGGCTGTGTGAAAGGCGGTCCGGCACCGCGAGGGACAATCGCCAGCTTCGTCAAGAAGATGAAGGGCGGGGAGGTCGCGAGGGTCTTCCGCGACCGTACGGTGTCGCCGACATACGTTCCTGATGCCGCTCGGGCAACTCGAGCACTGGTCGAACGAGGTGGACCGGCCGGCCTCTACCACTGCGTGAACTCGGGGAACTGCACCTGGCTCGAGTTTGCCGAAGCGCTCGCCCGTCAGCTGGGCGTCACACCTCACCTCACGCCGATGTCGATGGCGGACGCCACGTTTCGTGCCGAACGCCCACAGTTCTGTGCGCTGTCGAACCGGAAGCTTCTGGCCGCGGGCATCGCGATGCCGACCTGGCAGGACGCGCTCCGCCGCTACGCCTTGAACCCTGAACCTTGAAGGGTTTCAGTCAGTTCCTTCAACCACCACACTCGCGACCATTTTTCCGATTGCCAGACAAGCGGTGAGCCCTGGTGATTCGATGCCTGCCGCGTGGACCACGCGGGGATTCTGCCGGTCGCGCCGAATCATGAAATCCGCGAACGATTCGTGGGGAGGGTTGAGTTTCGGCCGGATGCCGCTTCCTGACAACCTGAGATCCGCGAGTGTCACCTGGGGCAGCAACTGTTGCGCAGGCTCGACAAATGCGTCGAGCGGCAGACGGTCGTTCTCATAGTCGTCCTTGCTGTGCTGGTACTGCGCGGTCGGACCCAGCAGCACTGCGCCGCCGATCGTCCGGGTCAAGTGGACGCCGAGCCCATGCTTGTGGGGCAGCGGATAGACGAGCGCGTTGACGAGTCCGCGCCGGTTGGTCGCCAGTTCCGCATATTCACCGCGGCAGGGATGAATCACAAACGTTTCCCCGCCGAGCCGCATCGATACCTCATCTGCATGGAGGCCTGCCGCGTTTACCACGGTCCGCGCGCTGATGGTTTCGCGTTCAGTTGTGAGCATAAGACCGTCAGGTCCGCTGTCGGCGCCCATCAGTCTGGTGCCGGCCAGGAAGATCGCGTCCCTGGCTTGAGCCGCCCGTTGCAGCGCCCTGACCAGAGCTTCCGCGTCGACGATGCCCGTTTCTGGCGAAAAGATGGCCGCGACCGCGCGCACGGCAGGCTCGCGTCGGACAATGAAGATACGGTCTACCAGTTCCAGCCCTTCGACGCCGTTGGCCACGCCGCGTGACAGCAGGGCGTTCAGCTCGCCAAGTTCGCTGGCATCGTGCGCGACGATCAGCTTTCCGCAGCGCTCATGCGGTACTCGGTGTTCCTCGCAAAACGCATACAGAAGGCGTCGTCCCTCGACGCAGAGCGCTGCTTTGAGCGTCCCGGCGGGATAGTAGATGCCACCATGGATCACGCCGCTGTTGTGGGTGCTCGTATCGAGGCCCGGCACGCGGATGGCGTTCGAGCACGCACACCGACAACCCGCGTTCCGCGACTGCCAGCGCCGTCGCCAGTCCGACAACGCCGCCGCCGACGATGGCGACGTCCATCTGCTCCATGCTCGGATTCTACTTCGCTCGATCGGCGTACAATCTGAGGGATTGTCGACTCTGTGAAAAGGTGTAACCCTCTATGACCCGACGGGCGCTCATTACCGGTATCACCGGTCAGGACGGCTCGTACCTCGCCGAATTCCTCCTCGAGAAGGGGTACGACGTGTTCGGTATGGTCCGTCGTTCCAGTGCGCCCAATTTCACGCGAATTGAGCACCTGCTCGATCGCGTCACGCTCAAGCCCGCCGACCTGCTCGATCAGCTGTCGATTCTGCGACTGCTGGAGGACGTACGCCCGCACGAGGTGTACAACCTGGCGGCGATGTCATTCGTCCCTGCCTCCTGGGATCAGCCGATGCTGACGGGGGAATTCAACTCGCAGGGAGTGACGCGGATTCTCGACGCCATCCGGCGCGTCGATCGGTCGATCCGCTTCTATCAGGCATCGTCGAGCGAAATGTTCGGCAAGGTGCGCGAGGTGCCGCAGACCGAGCGCACGCCGTTCTATCCGCGCAGCCCGTACGGCGTGTCCAAGGTGTTCGCGCACTACATCACGGTGAACTACCGCGAAAGCTACGATCTCTTTGCCGTATCCGGCATGCTCTTCAATCACGAATCGCCACGCCGCGGACTCGAATTCGTGACCCGGAAGGTGTCCGACGGCGCAGCGCGGATCAAGCTGGGACTCGCCGATACGATGACCATCGGCAATCTGGATGCAAGCGCGACTGGGGCTTCGCGGGCGACTACGTGCGCGCGATGTGGCTCATGCTCCAGCGCGACCAACCCGATGACTACGTGATTGCCACCGGCGTTGCCCATTCCGTGCGCGAGCTCGTGGAGATTGCGTTCAGGCGCGTCGGACTCGACTGGCAGAAGCACGTGGTCGTCGATCCCGCGCTGCTCAGGCCGGCCGAAGTGGACCATCTTCTGGGCGACCCGTCGAAGGCGCGCAGCGAGCTGGACTGGCACGCCGACGGTCGACTTCAAGCAGCTCATCGAGATGATGGTCGATGCGGACCTTGAACGGCTTCGGTCGAGACCGGTGGCCACCAGTCAGTCAGCCCGGTAAGGCGAGTGCCTTTTTCCGAGCTCATCGAACGCATCCGGACGAAACAAGCGACCGTCGGTGTCGTCGGCCTCGGCTATGTCGGCCTGCCGCTCGCGGTCGAATTCGCACGCGCCGGCTATTGCGTGACCGGATTCGACGTGGACACGTCCAAGGTCAACCAGATCAACGCCGGCCACAGCTACATTCCCGACGTGGCCGAGACGGATCTCGCCGCGGTCGTCCGCTCAGGGCATTTTCGCGCCACCACGGACATGACGCAGCTGGCGAAGATGGACGTCGGCCGATGTGTGCGTGCCGACGCCGCTTCGCAAAACGAAAGATCCGGACCTCTCATACGTCGTCCAGCGCCCTCGAGGCGGTGGCTGCCAGCCTTAGAAGCGGACAGCTGGTCATCCTCGAATCGACGACCTATCCGGGACGACCGAGGAGGTCGCGCTGCCTCTCCTCGAGGCGCGAGGACTCAGGCAGAGGGTGATTTCTGTCTCGCGTTCTCGCCAGAACGGGTCGATCCAGGCAACGCGACATTTCAGACGCGCAACATCCCGAAAATCGTCGGGGGTACGGCCCGATCAGTACCGAGGCGGCCGTGGCGCTGTACCCCAGGTCGTGACCACGGTCGTGCCGGTCAGCTCCACGCGCGTTGCGGAAATGGTCAAGCTGCTCGAAAACACGTTTCGCGCAGTCAACATCGGACTGGTCAACGAAATCGCGTTGATGTGCCACAAGATGGACATCGACGTCTGGGAGGTCATCGAGGCGGCGAAGACCAAGCCGTTCGGCTTCATGCCCTTCTATCCGGGCCTGGACTCGGCGGCCACTGCATCCCGGTCGATCCGTTTTACCTCTCCTGGAAGGCGCGGCAGAACGGCTTCGATGCCGGTTCATCGAGCTGGCGGGTCAGGTCAACAGCGCCATGCCGCGCGCACGTCGTCCAGCGGATTGGTGAAGCGTTGAACACCGTCAAAAAGCCCTTGAACGGCTCGCGCATTCACCTCTTTGGCGTCGCGTACAAGCGCGATCGTCAACGACCTGCGCGAGTCCCGGCGCTCGACATTCTCGAGCTCTTGACGCGGCACGGTGCAACGGTCAGCTATACCCGATCCCTACGTGGCTACACTGGCCTACGCCGGACAGAGCCTCGAGTCGGTCCCGTTCGACGCTGCGGTGAAGACCGCGTACGACTGCGCCGTCGTGACGACGGACCACACGGCCTTCGACTATCGCTGCATCGCAGGGATGCCGCTGGTCGTCGACACACGGAACGCCCTGAAGCTGATGTCCCGCCCCACGATATTCCGTCTCTAAACAGCAGCCGCCGCAGTGGTCAGCGAGGTGCGTCCCAAGGTCGTTCGCATCATCGCGCGCATGAACGTCGGCGGGCCGGCACGTCACGCCGTGCTTCTGGATGGCGGTCTTGCGGGCCGAGGGTTCGACACCTTGCTTGTGCACGGATCGCTTGATGAGGACGAAGCCAGCCTCGAACACCTTCCAGGCGAGCACCAGCTGGCGGCGATCTTCATTCCGGAGCTGGGCCGCCGCATCCGCCCCTTCGATGATGCTTGCGCACTGTGGAAGTTGATGCGCGTCATGTTTCGCGAGCGGCCCGACATCGTGCACACACATACGGCCAAAGCAGGCGCGCTCGGCAGGATTGCGGCGATCGCGTTCAACCTGACGCGAAGACGGAAGAGGCGCTGCCTGGTCGTGCACACATTCCATGGCCATGTTCTGACCGGGTACTTTCCGGCCGCGACGAGCCGGCTGATCGGCTGGGTCGAACGCGGCCTGGCCCTGGGGACCGATCGCGTGATCACGCTGTCGCCGGGTCAGCGCCACGAGCTCGTCCATACGCTCTGCGTCGCTCCCGCCGCGCGGACGGTTATCGTGCCACTTGGCTTGAACCTCGAGCCGCTGCTCAATCTCAAGTCGTCCGGCCTGAGGAGCGAACTCGGCATTGGCGTCGACGACTTCGTGGTCGGGTACGTGGGCCGCTTTGTGCCGATCAAAGACCTGCCTACGCTCGTGCGGGGGTTTTCGCGGGTGGTCCATACCGTGCCCAGAGCGTGGTTGCTGCTGGCCGGCGATGGTCCGGCGAGGGCGTCGCTCGAATCGCTGGCCGTCGAGCTGGGGGTATCCGATCGGGTGAGGTGTCTCGGCTGGACCCAGGATCTTCCGGCGTGTACGCAACGGTGGATCTTTGCGCGTTGTCGTCGCTCAACGAGGGCACGCCCGTGGCGATTATCGAGGCCATGGCAGCTGGGAAGGCCGTCGTCGCGACAGCCGTCGGTGGTGTGCCGGACCTCGTTGAACAGGATACGACTGGGCTGCTGGTCCCGCCAGGTGACGCAGAGGCTCTCGGTGATGCGATCGTCCGGCTGGCGGCCCATCCTGGGCTCCGCGGCCGCATGGGCGAAGCGGGTCGTCGGCGTGTCGAAGCCCACTATCGACACCCGCGGCTTGTGTCAGATGTGGAGGCGCTTTATCGCGAAGGGCTCGCCGAAAAACGAGGCTGACCGATTGATCAGCACGCGCAGTATCATCTGCGAAGCCACAGGGTCCACGAACCCAACAATGCCCATCCGCATGTCGTGATCATCCCGGGCGACGCAGAGTCGTGAAGCGCCTGTTCTCGCCGAACCGAGTGGGCTTGGGCGCGGCGCTGGCTTTGTCTTTCATTGTGTCTGTCTGGGGCATCCGGTGGGGAGTTCCCGCGGCGTGGGCCCCGGACGAGCTCACGCCCGATCGCGTGGCTAAGGGTGTTAGCCGGCATTTTTCGGCGGCTGGCACGATCCCTATCCTCCCGTTCACTTCTATCTCATTGGCGCCGCCATTGCGCCGTTCCTCCCGGATGCCGGGGAAGAGGCCGCGCCCGCCGACGACACTCGCACGACCAGAATGTTCGCGGCCGCGAGAAGCTTGAGCGTTCTGATGGGTTTGGGCGCTCTGGTGGCCACCTACCTCGTGGGCGCCAGAGCGTTCGATCACACGTCGGGCGTGTTTGCGGCGCTGATCCTCGCGATGTCGCTGCCCTTTGTCTACTACTCCAAAACGGCGAACGTTGACGTGCCCGCCGTATTCTGGCTGGCCTGGTCGCTGTGGGCGTACCTTCGCATCTGGTTCGGCGGAAGAGCAGTGGACTACGCCCTCCTGGGAGCTTCGGCCGCATTGTCGGTGTGCACGAAGGATCAAATGTTCGGGTTCTACACCTTGATCCCGATCGCGCTCGTCGCCGCGACAATGCGTCGTGAGGGCGATCTGACGATCCCACGCCGCCTCATCCGAGCTCTGCTCGACGGCCGACTCTGGCTTGGCGGAGCGGTTGCCATTGTGGTAGTGGTCGCGGCCTACAACGTACCCTTCAATTGGGCTGGTGCGGTGAGGCACTTCCAATTGAGTCGGGCGCTGGGGGCAAGTCTGCCGCCGGTCAGCGATGTCGATGTTCGTACCCTACTCACGACGGTCGGGTTGCTGAGATGGTCTGTGAGGTGGCCGCTGTTCATTCTGTGGCGTGACGGGCCTGGCCTTGAGTTTGGCCACGCCCAAGTCACGCGGGGTCACGGTCTGGCTCCTCGTTCCTTCGCTTTCCTACTATCTGACGTTTCTTCGACCGTTCGGGTATGTCTACGATCGGTATCTGTTGGGCGTCTGCCTCACCCTGGCACTATTCGGCGGCCGCTTGGCGGCGACGCTCGTGTCGCGCCCGGGCCGGTACATCGTCATCCGCCAGGCGATCGTAGCGTTAGCCTTCGTGTACGCTCTGCTGGCCGCCGCGTCGATCGATTGGATGATGATGGTCGATACGCGGTATGCGGCCGAACAGTGGCTTCGCGACCGCCGACCGCCGGTGAACCGTATCGGCTGGTTCGGCGTCGCTGTCTACATGCCTCGATTTCACGGCCTTCCTGCCGCCCACCTGCGGCTGGCGCGCAACGGATTTCTCGACGATCGCCCCGAATACTTGGTGCTCAATACGGAAGTCCTTGCACGGCCGTATCAGCGGGACCAGACGCAGACGCTCGTGCAACAGCTGCCATACCTCGGTTACCGGGAGGTGTGGCGGATGCGCCGGCCGCTGCCGTGGTGGGCCGTCCTTCGGTACGATTCACTATTCAGCAACGGAGAAGACGAGGACTTCACCAACCTGGACAACATCAACCCTGAAATGGTGATCATGAGGCGGGACGGCGAGTAGTCTGGTACAATTCGCCCGACCATTCGATGAACACGGCTGTTTCGTTCTTCCTGGCGCTGGGGATCTCTTTGGTGCTGACCCCCGCGTGCCGCTTTGCGGCCCGGCGCCTTGGACTCGTCGAACAGCCGAAAACCGATAGGTGGCACCAGCGGCCGACGGCTGTGTTCGGCGGCGTCGCGATCGTGATGTCAACGGTGGCGGCTGCGGTTTTCCTCAGACCAATCGCCGAGTTGCTCGAGCTCCTCGGCTGCGGCGTGGCCATTGCCGCATGCGGTTTCGCCGACGACCTCTTTACGCTCAAGCCTTCGACCAAACTCGTCGCGCAGATTTCCATCGCCTCGTTGCTCCTGTTCTTCGGCTATCGCCTTCAGCTGGACGCAATCGGCGTTTGCCGATGCCATGCTGACGCTCGTCTGGATTGTCGGCATCACGAACGCGTTCAACCTGCTCGACAACATGGATGGCTTATGCGCCGGAACGACTCTGGTGGCAGGCGCATTTCTGCTGACCGCGCTGGCGGGCGACGCGGGCGCCGGTCAGCGGCCCTTGTATTTCGCGACGTTGCTCGGAGCGACGGCGGGCTTCCTCGTCTACAACGTCCACCCGGCATCCATCTTCATGGGCGATACCGGCAGCCTGTTTCTCGGACTGAACGTGGCGGCGATCACGCTGCTCGCCAATCCAGGTTCGCCCGAGCGCTCAGGACTGGTATCCGTCGTAGTTGCGCCCGTCCTGCTGCTGCTCATCCCGATTTTTGATACGACACTTGTGACCGCGCTGCGGCTCCTGTCGGGCCGCCGCCCGTCCCAGGGTGGGCGCGATCACGTGTCGCATCGGCTTGTGGCCATCGGCCTATCCGAGCCGCGCGCCGTCGCAACCCTGTGGGCGCTTGCGGCCGCCGGCGGGATGGCCTCGATGCTGCTGCAGATCCGCGATCACAGCTGGGCCATCCTCGTCGGGTCGATGTTCGCTGCTCTCGATGATCATCTTCGGTGTCTACCTTGCACGGGTCCGCGTCTATGAGGATGCACGAAGCCGCCCGGCTCGGCGACGCGGTGACACCGCTTGTCGTCAACTTCACGTATGCGGGGCGCGTCGCCGAAGTGCTGCTCGACGCCTGCCTCATCCCGCTCGCCTATTACGCCGCGTACGGGCTGCAGATTTGAAGGTGGTCAGCTTGCGGCCAACTACTCGATGTTCCTTCGGTCACTGCCGGTCGTCCTCCCGGTGCAGCTCCTGGCCCTCTTTCTCGTCGGCGGCTACCGCGGAACCTGGCGTCATTTCGGCCTCATGGATGCCTGGGTATTTGCGAAGGGTGTTGCGTTCGGCACGGGTGCGGCGCTCATCGTCATCCTGTTCACGTCTATCGGTTTCGCGGCTATTCGCGAGCGGCATTCGTCATCTATGCTGCACTGCTGCTGCTTCTGCTCGTCGGAACCCGTGCCTCGTTTCGCCTGATTGGCGAGTTCGTCCTGCGCCGGCGCGCGCTCGGCAGGCGCTGCGTCATCTACGGCACCGAGGGCGCAAGCCTCGCGACGATTCGCGAGGCATTCGGGGCCGATGTCGCGCTGAGGATTGTCGGCTTCGTGGATGACGACCCCAGACGCCGCCGGCTGCGGGTTGGCGGGTACCGGTACTCGGCGGCTATCCCACGGCGCTCGACATGATCTCCAGGGGCGACGTGGACTGCGTGGTCCTGAATACTCACCTGCTTGACGCCGATCGGCTGCAGACACTCGAACGGACGTGCCGGGAGCGCTCCGTTGATCTTCTTCGCCTCCAGCTTCGCTTGAGGCGGCTTCCCGCCGTGTCGTGAGCGCGTCCCAATACGATGTGGGCGCGGCGCGAAGGCTTGCGTGGTTCACGCCGCTTCCGCCCGAAACATCGGGCGTCGCTGCCTACAACGTCGAGTTGCTGCCGGGTCTGGCCACGGCCTTCGAGATCGACGTGTTCGTGGACGGCCGTCCCGATCGATTTGCAGGCCTGGCACCAGGCCCGCGCGTTTACAGTGCCCACGACTTTGTCTGGAAGCAGTTTCGACAGCCTTACGACCTTGTCGTCTATCAATTGGGCAATGCGCCTTGTCACGACTACATGTGGGCCTACCTGGTGCGCTATCCCGGCCTCGTGGTGATGCACGATGGTCAGCTTCATCATGCGCGGGCCAGAGCTCTGCTTGCGCAGGGACGTGCCGACGATTATCGGAGCGAATTTCGGTTCAACCATCCGGGTAGCGCTGCGAACCTGCCGGAACTGGGCATCGCGGGCCTCCTGGGAGACCAGACGTATCTCTTTCCGATGCGTCGACTTGTTATCGAGTCGGCCCGCCTGGTCGTCGTCCACAACCAGTGGCTCGCTCTTGAGATTCTGGACGAGCAGCCGACCAGCCAAGTACGCGTGGTCGAAATGGGCGTTCGCGCGCCGCAGGTCCGGGCTGGCGCCCGCGAGCGCATTCGGTTGCGCCATGGAATTCCGGAAGACGCGGTCGTGTTCGGCTCGTTTGGCCGGGTGACGCCGGAAAAGCGGACATTCCAGATCATTCGGGCTCTCGATTCCGTCCGCGAGACCCTCCCGAATATTCACCTGATGCTCTGCGGGGAGACGGTCGGGTCTACGACCCGCTGGCGGAGGCGTCCCGCCTCGGCGTCGGCCGGCACGTCACCTCAACGGGTTGGGTGTCGCAAGAAGACGTGGATGACTATCTCGCGAGCGCAGACGTCTTGCTTTGCATGCGGTGGCCGACATCGCACGAAACGTCGGCCGCGTGGTTGCGCTGTCTGGCAGCGAGTCGGCCGACCGTGATCACTGATCTGGCGCACACAGTGGACATCCCGAGTCTCGATCCCCGAACGTGGTCGCTTCAGTACGCACCGCCCGCGACCGGTGAGGGTGCCAGTCCTGTCGACGCCGCATGCGTGAGCATCGACATTCTGGACGAGGACCATTCGCTCAGGCTGGCGATGCGGCGGCTGGCAGCCGACCGACGGCTGCGCGACGCGCTGGGCCGCTCCGCGCGCGAACTGTGGGCGACTCGGTTTTCGCTCGACCGCATGGTGTCTGGCTACCGAGAAGCTATCGATGCGGCGGTGATGATGCCGGCGTCGGACGCGACGCTCCGCGAGCGCCTGCCCGCGCATTTCATGACGAACGGGGCCGAGGACGCGACTCGCCTGTTGCAGCGGATGGGGCTGTCTCGGTCACGCATTGCAGCCATCTGGCATTCTGACGCCGATTTGCAAACTCCTTATTCGCCCTCTGACGATTAGCGACCCCACAATGGGGTGATGTCCTCTTGTCCGGCGCCGGCTTGCGTGGCCGGCCATCCCGACAGCATTGGCCGATCCGGATCGGGCTTGCGAGCATTCTTGCCGTTGGCGCGGGCCTCCGGTTCTGGAACATCGCCGCCGGACTTCCGTACCGTGTCGGAGTGGACGAACCGGTCATCGCCGAGCGCGCGATCGCCATCATGCGGTCTGGGAGCTTCAACCCGCACTTCTTTGACTACCCCGGTCTGTACCTCTACATGCAGGTCCTGATTGGATCGGTTCGGTTCCTCACGGGAGCGATGGACGGACTGTGGCGGTCGCTTGACGACTTCCGCCCCGAACACATGTTTCTCTGGACGCGCCTTGTCAACGCAGCTTTCGGGACGATCACTCTGCTGATTGTCTATCGAGCGGGTCTTCGATGGGGGCGAGGAGCTGCGCTAATCGCCGCAGCGATGCTGGCCGTGTGGCCGAACCACATCCGAGAGTCACACTTTGCGCTGACCGATGTTCCGCTCACCATGTGGACGACCCTGGTGCTGATGTTGTCGCTGCGCGCGTACGAGACCGGGCGCATGGTCTGGTTCCTGTCGGCCGGGGCCAGCGTTGGTCTGGCGGCGGCGACCAGGTACGGCGGCGCCGTCGCTCTTGTCATGCCGCTTCTTGCGGCCGTTGGCTGTGATAGGCCTTCCGCGGTCAAGTCCGGGAGGGCTTTTGCGGCGGCCGGAGCCGCCGCTACCGTATTCTCGATTGGCGCGCCATACACACTGCTCGACCTGCCAGGATTCCTGAATGGCTTCGGTAGCATGGCCATGTCGTACAGGCCGCGCTCTTTCCAATCTGGCGCCGGACTCTACTTGCACGCGCTCTGGCAAGAGGCCGGATGGCCCGCATTCATTACCCTGATCTTCGGCGTCGTCTTGGCGGTGATTCATGCGATCCGCGACCGCCAACTCACGAAGTGGTCGCTCGTCCTGGTGTTTCCGTTGCTCTACTTTCACCTGATCGCGACCAAACACCTGATCTTTGCGCGCTACATGCTGCCGATCCTACCGTTCGTGTGCCTGGTCTCGGCGGGTGTCGTCGCCGATGCCGCCGCCTGGGTTTCGAGCCTCGACCGGCCGCGCGCAATTCGCGTTGCGGTCGTCGCCGCGATGCTCGTGCTCATTGGGGAGCACATGGTGAGAGCGGGCACCCAGTGGTCGAAATCGTACGGCATGACGACCACGCAGGACATGGCCTACGCGCAGATTCGGCAATTCATCCCGGGCCACTCGATAGTTGCTGTGGAGCATGCCGTCCTCCGTCTCCCCGACACCGCGTATCGAGAGGTTGATGTTCACCGCTTGACGGAGCGATCCCTCGAAGAGTACGTTTCGTCCGGTGTTTCGTTCTTTGTCGCCTCCTCGGATGCATTCGGCCAGGCGTATGAGCGGCCGGATCAGCACTCGGCGACATACGCTGCTTATCGTCGGCTGCTCGACGGCGCGGCCGAATGCCTGCCGACCGTTACACGCACCAGAAAAGTGCGTGGTCCGGATATCCGGATCTGCCGACTGCGTACTCCCTGAACATGCCTTCTACGGTCTCCAAGTCGATGCAGCCGGGCAGCGCTGAGGATCTCGCACGCCTTCGGGGTGAGCGTGAGGAGGCAGATCGTCTCTACAACGACGCTTTGACGGCCCTCGACAGCGCGGTTCAGCGGATGCGCGAGCTGCCGCAGCCACCGGCCGCGTATGACGAGTCCCGACTGGGCGCATTGAACGAACAATGGGACGTGCTGCGGGCAGCGCCGGTCATCGGGTCGGGATGGCTCCGGCGATTTCGCGCGCACGCCTGGGCGACGGTCGCGCCGCTCTTCGAGCGACAGCAGGCCTTCAACCGCGTGATCGTGGAGCATCTCAACCATAATGTCGCCACGCATCACCAGACGGCAGAGTCCATCGCCGGGATGCTGTCTGTCGTGCGGGAGGAACTCGAGCGTCTTGTCACGTTCCAGACGAAGCTCATTTTGTGGGCGCAGCAGATCACGTTGTACGTCGACACCAAGGACCGCTACATCGCGGGCCTGCCGAGCGGCCTGGCCGCGGCGATCAGCGGCCTGAGCGACGAACAGCAGAAGCGCTGGGAGTCGATGCTTGCGCGTGAGCGGCGCTACGAGGCTCAGGTTACCGACATACGCAGCATCGTCGGTGTCCTGCAGCGGGCTGTACAGACGTTCAAGCGGGAACTGACGCGAGTCGAGGTGCCCGGTTCGCCCGGGCACGACCAGAACGCGGACGCGCCCTCAGACGGGGCCGTTTCACCCTCTGCGCTCGATTCTTACAGGTACGTCGGCTTCGAGGATCAGTTCCGCGGATCGCCGCAGCAGATTCGGGAGCGCCTGTCGGCCTACATTCCGGAATTCGAAGGCGCCCGCGATGTGCTTGATGTAGGGTGCGGCCGCGGCGAGTTTCTGGAGCTGCTCCGGGAACGGGGTATCGAGGCCCGCGGCGTCGACCTCAATCCTGAGATGGCCGCCATCTGCCGGGAGCGCGGTCTGGAGGCGACCACAGCCGACGCGCTGAGCTATCTTCGCTCCTTGCCCGATGCCTCACTCGGCGGCCTGTTTGCGGCCCAGGTCGTCGAGCATCTCGAGCCGGCCCACCTCATGCGCCTGCTCGACACGGCGTACCTTAAGCTGAAGCCCGGCGCCCGGATCATCCTCGAAACCATCAACCCGGCGTGCTGGTACGCGTTCTTTTCAAGCTACATTCGGGACTTTACGCACGTCCGTCCGCTTCATCCCGATACACTGCGCTACCTGCTCGTTGCCAGCGGATTTCAACGCGTCGACGTTCGCTACACGGCTCCATTTCCAGACGAGGACAAGCTGCAGCCGGTGGACGCGCCGTTGCTGGACGTTGCCGCGGACGCTGACGCCGATCCGCTGGCGACGCTGATGCGGACGTTCAACGAGAACGTGAAGACATTGAACGGTCTGCTCTTTACCTACCTGGACTACGCCGCGGTCGGCGAACGCCTGTAGCGGATCTTGTTCTCAGACGCGGACACTCAGAGCAGCTTATAGGCGGTGATCAGAACCGTCCTTGCCTCTCTTTTCGCGGTGGCGACCGCAATGGTGCGATTTAGCCATTCCAGGTAGGGCGCCCCCGTCTCGAATCGCATCGTCGTCCGAAAGAAGTACATGGCGGGATCGACGTCTTCGCCGCGTGCCAGCGCTGCGAGCACCTCGCTCGATCCGTGACGATAGCCCTGACTCACCACACGTACGAGCCCGCCAGCCTGTTCTCTCAGCACGTACCGCGCATCGAGGTCGAGGACGCCATCCTTACGCGCGATCTGCCAGTCGGCGCCGCCGGGGAGGATCTCACCGCGGATTCCGGCGCCATCGAACGTTCCGCCGAGAATGCCGACCATCCGGCGCTCGCCGAGCGGTCCGGCGGCCCAGCAGCACGATGTCGCCCACGTCGGCGGATATGTTCATCAGGAACTCGAAATTCAGCACATCCGTCCCCTCCCTTTGCCCTCAAAAGCGCGTTGCACAATTAGCCGGATGTAGTGCAGGCCTTCAGGCCTGCCAGACACGGCGGGGCTGGAAGCCCCGCACTACGTCAATTGTGCAACGCACCCTTGGCCCAGCCCTTAGTTCTCGAGCCATTCAGTTCTGCGAACGCGGCTCCCGCGCACACGACCAGGACAGGGTCGATGAACGGGATTCTTGATCGCTCCTGCGGAAAGAAGGCAAGCGCCGCGAGAAGACTGGTCGCAGGCAGCAGCCACAAGCCCGGCAACCGCTCGCGCCTGCTGCCTAGGCGAGCGAAGCCGACCAGGGCGACAGGCAGAACGATCAGATAGGAAAGCACCGACGCGCCGGAGTACAGGCGCGAGTGCAGTTGGTACGAAGGTCCGATTGGCACGACGAAATAGACGAGCTTGCGCATTTCAAGAAGGGCCCAGTCGAGCGGGTGCGTACGCATCCAGCCCAGCGCCTCTCGATAGTAGATACGTTCCATCTGTTGCTCACTGAGGTCCGGATGGCGCGCGTGCAGCGCCTGCCTGTCCTGCCCGATTTGAGGGTTTGCCGCCATATCACCCTCGCCAGTGGCGAGCGGATGATTCCCGGTCCAGAAGGTGAGTCCACCCTCCGATGCGACGAGCACCAGTCGTCCCTCATGCTGATAGTTCCGGACTGTCCATGGTGCGATCACCAGCAGCGCGCCGAGCGCGAAGACGCCGGCTGCCGCCAACAACCGCCGCCATAATAGCCACAGGGTGGCCGCGAGCATGAAGAACAACATGATCGGATGAATCAGCGCTGCGATGCCGGCCAGCGCTCCACACGCGGCACACCGTGCGCGTCCGCGTCCCCCTGTCCACGATCCCGGATCGAACAGCCAAGCGAGTGCAAGCGCGAGCGGCCAGATCAGCGTTTCACTGAGGGCGTACGCCGAGACCCAGACGAGCGGCGGATAGCAGGCCGCGACGGCTGCCGCGACAGCCCCAGCGCGCAGTCCAGCCAGCCTGACTGCAACGGCGCCCAGCAGGCCGACGCCAAGCGCACCGACCAGCGATTGCGCGGCCTTGACCGGCGTGGGGACGTCTCCCGTCGGCAGGCCTGCGCCGCCGACGATCGCGAGGAACAGTGGATAACCCGGAGCCCGACCGACCGGTTCGGCCCGGCCCGCAAACAGGTTCGAGTCGTAGACGAAACCCTGCCCCCGGGCCAGGCTGCGTGCGAGCGAGAGATACTCCAGTTCGTCCTTGGTGAGGGGCTTGCCGACCCAGTACGCTCAGCCCAAACGCCAGCCGCAGCACAAGTCCGACAACGGCCGCTCCGGCGATGATCGACGTCGCGTGGCGCCCCGACAAGAGCTCTACTCGCCGTGATCCTTCGACCAGATGCCGGCGCCAACTGGCTCTCCCGGCTTGAGGTCGGATGCCAGCTCGCGCGAGCGCACGCGGTACAGAAGATCTTCAAGCAGCTTGCGATTCCCGGAAATGACGTCGGCGACGAGTCCCATCAGCATGATCTGAAAGCCGACGATCAGGAAAACGGCCGCCAGCAACAGCGACTGCACGTGCCCGCTGCCGTACCCCGTGAAATAGAAGTATAGGAACCGGAGCGACATCGCGAGCCCGGCTGCCACTGTCACCACACCGATCGTGGTGAACACCTTGAGCGGCTCGTACATCGTGTAGATCCGCACAATCGTCGATCCCGATTGCTTCAGGTAGCTCGAGACGCTGTGAAACAACCGTGACGGCCGCATCTGTGCGTTCGTTCGAACGGGCACATGTGCGATCGCGATGCGCTTCTTCCCTGCTTGGATGATCGATTCCAGCGTGTACGAAAACTCCGAGACGATGGTCATTCGCAGCGCCGCCTCCCGCGTGTACGCGCGGAAGCCGCTTGTCGTATCGGGGACTCGCGTGTTTGACACTTGTCTCACGGTCCAGCTGCCGAGCCGCTGCAGAAACTTCCGGCTCCACGAGAGATGCCGAAGCGCCTGGACCTCGCGATCGCCGATCACGATATCGGCTTCACCCCGAAGGAGGGGTGCCACGAGCGATGGAATATCCTGCCCGTGGTACTGATTGTCGCCGTCCGTGTTGACGATGAGATCGGCGCCAAGCTTGAGGCAGGTGTCGATACCGATCATGAAAGCAGCCGCCAGCCCTCGCGTCCGCCGCAGCGACACGATGTGATCGACGCCAAGTGCGCGGGCCACTTTCGCTGTCTCATCCGTCGAGCCATCGTCGATGACCAGGATCTCGACGATGTCGATACCCGGAATAGCTCGGGGCAAATCGCGCAGCGTCGCCGGGAGCGTGGCCGCTTCATCGAGGCACGGAATCTGGATGATGAGCTTGGTGGCCATGGGCTATCCAACCAGCTTTGTGATGACGCCGTCCCACGTCACGGTACGCGCCCGCTCGAAGCCGGCCTGCCCAAGGCGCGCCGCAAGGGCGCGATCCTGTGCGCACCGGTTGATCGCGGCAGCAACTGAGGCGGACTCGGGCAGGCAGACGAAGCCGTTCGCGTCGTCTTCGACAAACTCGAGCGGCCCGCCGGCATCTGTCGTTGTGATGACCGGTTTGTGGGCCAGAAACGCCTCGAGGGTGACATACCCGTAGTCTTCGTCATACGGCACGTTGAGGACTGCGAGCGCTCCCTTGTACAGCTCCACGACCTCCTGTTCTTCGAGGCCTCCCAGAAGCTGCACGCGGTCGCCAAGTCCCAACGATTCCACGAGTGCCGCCGTGTCTTCCCGGCGAGAGCCATCTCCGACAACGAGCAGACGAATCGACGGGCTGACATCGCACATGGCGCGCACGGCCAGGTCCGGTCGCTTGATGGACTCGAGACGGCCTACAAACAGTACATAGTCGCCCGACGGTCCGGGCTCCAGTCTGTCGGCGAATGGTGGAGGAGGATACAGCGTTTCAGCCGTCAACCCGTTGAACGTCGCGAGCCGATCGGAGGTGTTTCGAGAGATCGAAAAGAGCCGTCGACTTTCTCCCAGCATCTCTCGATCCAGCCGCAGCAGGTTCTCACGCAGCCCGACATCACCTTCGGTGTGGTTGAACTCGCTGTACTCGGAACCGCACAGCTCATACGCCGCACGGTATTGATGAACGAGCCAGGTGACCTTGTTGGGATGTCGAACGAAGTAGGTGGGGAACTTCGTCGCGATCACGAGGTCGATAGGGCGGCCGTTGCTCTCGCTCAGGTCGAACAGACGCCAGGCGGCCGCGTGTGTCAGCAGCTCGTCCTTGGGATACCACTTGAACGGCGCCGACACGAGATCGGCCTCGTAACCGTGTCGTCGCAGTTCGTCGACGAGGGTTCGGACGAGGTACTCGGCGCCGCCCCGGACGAACGGGACCTGCGCTTCGCACACGGCGATTCGCTGGACCTTCATGGGCACGACGGCGGCCACAACATACTACATCGTGGTCTATCGACCTCGTGGCGACGCCGAGGCTGCACGTGGAGAATCAGTCGAATTGAAACCGCACAACTCGAACCGAGTCGGTCCGTCCACGCCGGAGGCGTAGCTCAGTGACCCTGGCAGGATTGGAAAGCGTGACGGTGCCCTCGAGTCGGATGAGGCCGGCCCCGCCGGCGCGAGTCCGTGTCAGTGGAATCGACCTGCCGTTGCTACTCACCATGACTGGCAGATCGTCGCCTGGGGCGGCCTGCAGCTCGAACCCGATGTTGACGGACTCGCGCGCAAACGGAGGAAGAAAGAGGCTCGCACCGCCTTTGGGCAATTCGAGGCCACCCTCGGACGAGCTGCCGACCAGCCATTCCTGTCCCAGAAACGGCCGACCTCTTTCCTCGCCGAGCTGGACATCGTCGCCGGTCGTGCTGACAGGCAGCTGCGGCGTCGCATAAATGTCGTAATCAGGTCCCGTGTTCCCGCGAAATCCCTGGCCTGCATCGATGCGTGCGGCGAACACCAATTGGGACAGCTCCGGAAGGTGCCTGCTCGACTCCTGGACAACAACCCAGTCGTTCGCGTAGAGCGCATGGCGCCCGCGCTGCAATGCTGTACGGAGGTTAGGCACGCGATGCGCGCGCACGCCCGTTCCGGTGAGGTCCAGAAAGCCGTCCTCCACGAGCACCGTACCGTCTTTGGCGTGCTCGGTGAGCCACGCTTCCGCGATTTGATGCGTGGGCGCTCTGAGTCGCCGGCTGAGGCTCACGGTCCCGCCCCAGACCGGCTGTTGCAGCGCCGCCGCGAGGACGAGTGCCAGTGCGAGGAACCGGAGTGTTCTTCCACCGCCAAGTCGTTTCCAACCGGACCATTCAACAACCGCCGCGGCGACCAGCCCCAGACCGGCTGCCCCCGCAACACACGCGAAGGGCAGGAGCGGGTACACCCATCGGGAAAAAAGCGTCGGGCGCTGCATCGTGAGCCAGCTGTATAGCAGCGGAAAACTCCAGAAAATCCACGCTCTGGCGCCGCCGATGGCCAGGCTGTAGCAGCCGTATGCGGCGCCAAGTACGAGTAGGACATGGCCAGGACCGAACTGGCCCAGCAACGCAGTGCGGAGACGCGCGGGATCCCGTTCGATCGACCAGGTCTTGGGTCCCCAGACAGCCACCTGGTCGGAGAGCTGTTTGAGGAAGTTCGGGAAGTCGGCCCACACGAAGTGGTTGGTGAGTGCGATCGCGACGAGGCAGCCAGCCAGCGCCATCGCCACTTTGGCGACCCGCTGTGATCGCGATCCGTTCAGTAAAGCGGCAAGCAGCGCAGGCACAAGCGCCAGCACGCTGGTGTACTTGATGGCCGTTGCCAGGCCGGCCAGTACGCCGGCCATGGTCGATGCCCCCGAGCGACCAGATCGGTGCGCGACCATGGCGGCGTAGACCGCCGCCACGATGAAGAGCGTCTGTCCGGGATCGTTGCGCAGGAGGATCGTCGTGTCGACCGACAGCGGGACGATAGCCACGAGGAGCATGCCGAGGAAACCGACGGCATTTCCGGAAAGTTCGCGCCCGATCAAACCCGAGAAGGCCACCGTGGCCGCGGCAATCAACACGTTCGTCAGGCGCCCGGCGAGCGTAAACATTTCGACTGGCATCTGCTGGACGCTCTGAATGGCGCCACTCATCAGCCCCCACAGGTACATGAGCAGTGACGATCCCACGAGCATCCAGAACACCACGCCTGGATAGTGTTCGACCGTTTCATGGCCAATCGTGCCGTTGACGAAAAACTGTCTGACGTTGGTTGCTAGACGATTCTCATCAATGTCGATCGGGGCGTGCCACAGCTCGCCACTGATATGCGGCAGACGGATCACGACGCTGAGCAGCATGAACGCGGCCACGCCGATGCCGAATCGGTACTGGTAGAAGATGTGGCGCCACCGATCGGGAAAGCGGCTGAACCACTTTGACCGGGCAGCGGCCTGGACGATCAGCAGGAGCACGACCAGTGCCCCGATCCAGAGGGGATCCGGGAGCCACGTCATGCCTGCGCCACCAATCCGAACGAACAGAAGGGCCGTCGCGAGGACAACGGCTGCAGTGAGGATCCGGTGTGAGGGTTGCAACGGGAGGGCGATTATACGATGGCGTCCGTTCATTGACTTCACTGCGAGGACGGCGTACGTTTCCCGTGCAACGTGGCCGCACCTGACACAATCTCCGTCATTATTCCTGCGCTTAACGAAGCCGCCGCCATCGGCGGCGTCGTTCGAGGTCTCGCGGCGGCCGGCGCATGGCACGAAATCCTCGTCGTCGACGATGGATCGACGGATCAGACGGGCGAACTGGCGCGTGCGGCCGGCGCTACAGTGATTCGACATCCGTACCGGAAGGGCAACGGCGCGTCGGTCAAGTCTGGAATTCGACGTGCCACGGGCGAGTATGTCCTGATCATCGACGGCGATGGCCAGCACCGTGTTGAGGATGCTCTTAGGCTGGTCGGGCGCCTCGGCGAATATGACCTGGTGGTGGGAGCACGGTCGGGCGCGACGCAGGCAACCTGGTCGCGGCGACTCGGGAACTCTGCGCTGAACTGGCTGGCAAGCAGCCTGACCGGTCAGACCATTCCTGATCTGACGTCAGGCTTCAGGGGAGCGCGGCGCGCGGCGCTTGTCGAGTTTCTGCATCTGCTGCCGAACGGATTCTCCACGCCGACGACAACAACACTGGTGTTCATCAAAGCCGGCTACAGCGTCGTGTTCGAGCCAACCGAAGCGGCGCGACGCGAGGGCTCGTCCAAGATCCGGTTCGCCAGAGACGGCAGCAAGTTCCTGCTCATCATTCTGCGTGTCGTCACGATTTTCAGTCCGCTGCGGATCTTCGCCCCGTTCAGCCTGGCGGCGCTGGCCGCCGGCGTGGGTTACGGACTGTGGACGGTCGTGACGCAGTCACACATCGCGAATCTCTCGGTGCTGCTGATCGTGCTGGGCGTCGTCGTACTGCTGCTCGGCCTGATCTCGGAACAGATCGCCGCGCTGCGTTTCGAAGGTCGCGATCGGTAGTTTGGCCGCTGAGCCTCCGGTCATGTCGGTGTCCGAAGCCCGCCCGCCCGTCGTCATGGTTACGAGCTCATACCCCCGGTTTCCGGGCGATGCCATTGCGACTTTCATGGAGCCGATCGCACACGGGGTGGCCGCGCGAGGCCGCGCCGTCCATCTGGTGGCTCCATGGAATGCACAGTGGCGCCGCGCCGATTCGGAAGATGGCGTGCACTTTCATCTCTTCCGATACGCACCCCTGCCGGGCATGAATGTGTTCGGCTACGCCGCGGCGATGCGCGCCGACGTCCGGCTGCGGGCATCGGCGATTGGCGTGGCGCCGTTCGCCCTGATAGCCGGCTGGCGTTGCGCGCGTCGTGTTGCGGCCGAGACACGTGCCTCGATCGTTCATGCCCATTGGGTGATTCCCGGCGGCATCATCGGCGCCGCTGCGGCAGGCCGGCGTCCGCTCGTGATCAGCCTGCACGGTTCCGATGTGTACATCGCGGAGCGCCATAGTCTGGCAGGCCGGGCAGCTCGCCGCGCCTTCGATCGCGCCGACTGGGTGACGGCGTGCAGCAGCGACCTGCGCGATCGAGCCATCGCTTTGGGTGCCCGGCGCGATCAGATGTCGGTCGTTCCGTACGGCGTGGACAGCGAGCTCTTCCAACCCGATCCCGCCGCGCGGTCCGCCGGTCGGCAGTTGCTTGGCGTCGGCGACGACGTCCCGGTCGTTTTTGCGTACGGACGTCTGGTAGGAAAAAAGGGGTTTGAGTATCTCGTTGACGCGGCCGGGTTATTGAAGGGCCGTCAGACCCCGTTCTGTCTCGCGATTGCTGGCCAGGGAGATCTCGACGCCGCACTGCGGGCGCGCGCCACCGCGGCCGGCGTCGCCGACCGTATCTCGTGGCTTGGTGTGGTCTCGCAGGAGGTCGTTCCCAGCCTCCTTGCGGCGGCGGACGTTGTCGTGGCGCCGTCCATTCACGACGAGGCGGGCAACGTCGACGGCCTGCCCAACACCGTGCTGGAAACAATGGCCTCGGGTACTCCGCTTGTCGCAACGGAGGTGGGCGGCATTGGCGCAGTGGCGTCGGATGGGCTGACCGCGCGGATTGTGCCGGAGCGCGACGCTCCTGCTCTGGCTGATGCCATCGACCAGCTGCTGCGGAATCCATCCGTGCGCGCGGAGATCGGCCGGCGGGCGCGCGAAGTGGTCCGCAACCAGTACAGCTGGGGGCGAGTTGCTGACGAGTTCGAGACGATATACGCCCGCCTGGAACGTGCAGGCGCGCCAGACTCGAGGCCGGCATGATCGCCTGGCAGGTCGGCGCAGTTCTTCTTTTGGCGTATCTCCCCGGTCAGCTGATCTTTCGCTCGCCGATCGGCAACCGCGACCGCCGGGCCCGGCTGCCAGCCGAAGAACGAGTGTTCTGGTGCATTCTGCTGAGTCTGGCCCTGACCTCGTGCCTCGGCCTGGGCCTTGCGGCTGCGGGATGGTACCGATTCAGTCGCCTCCTGTGGATCGATGCCGCAGCCAGTCTCGCCATTGGCATTGCTGCGCGAGGCGATCTGCGTTTGGGAAGGTTGGCCACCAAGCCAGGATGGTCGTCTCTCATTCCTGCCGCCCTTGTGGCCGGGAGCCTCTGGCTCAACTTCTTCGTTCCGCCCTCGGAATACATCATCGGCGGCAAGGATCCTGGCGCCTATGTGAACGAAGGAATCCAGATTGCGCAGCGCGGCACGCTCGTGATCGCAGACGAAGTGGCGCGTGCGGTCCCTCCGAGGTACCGGAGCATGTTCTTCACGGGTTCTGACGATCCGAGCTATTTCGGCGGCCGCTTCATGGGTTTCTTTCTCATCGATCCGGACCGCGGCATCGTCGTGGGACAGTTCCCGCACCTTTATCCAGTGTGGGTGGCGATCGCATACGGGGTCAACGGCCTGACAGGCGCGCGAATGGTCCTGGGTCTCTGGGCGGTTCTCGGCGTGCTGGCCGTCTACTTCGCTGGAGCGCGGATCCTTGGGCGCCCGGCTGCCGCGGCCGGCGCCGGGCTGCTGACGGTCAACCTTCTGCAGATCTGGTATGCACGGTATCCGAATGCCGAGCTCGTCATGCAGCCGCTGGTGTTCGGCGGGCTCCTCGCGTACCTGCATGCCGAGCACGACGGTGACTCTCTGTTCGCTCCCACTGCTGGCGTGTTGTTCGCGCTGAGCGTCTTCGCGCACGTCACGGGAGCGGTTGCTGTTGCGGCCATAGGCATCGCGGCTCTGTTGGCGTTCATCGAGGATGGACGACTTCGGTTGTCATTCGCCGTGCCGCTCGTCGCCGGCACATGCGCGGCGCTGATGTACCTGGCCTGGTATCTGTCGCCCTACTTCCAGGTCCCCTTGGGATATCTCCGCGCCATTCGCCCGCTCCACATTGTTCTGAGCGTTGCGATACTGGCCCTGGCCGGCGCGGGTGTTCGTTACCGGGCCCGCCGCGCCGCGACCGGGCACGACTCGCCCTGGGTGCCGCTCGCACTGACCATCGTGGTGTGGCTGCTTGCCACATACGCCTGGTTCTATCGCGTGGCGAATGGCCCGCTGGCGCCGCATGACGCCGACAGCCTGCGGACCTTCGCACGGTTCTATCTGACCCCCGCCGCGCTTGTCGCGGCGCTGATCGGTTTCGCGTTTGTGTCGCGGTCGTTTTCAACCAGTGCACCGCTTCTCCTGATGGTCAGCGTCTTTTGTGCGGTGTTCTTCTACAAGATCCGGGTCGTGCCGGAGCATTTCTGGGCGGCCCGCCGTTTCCTGAGCGTGATTCTTCCAGGGTCGTTGCTGCTGGTGGGCGCGGCGGCTTTCACGGCCGTTCGGTCGGCTGCTGTCGCCCGACTTGGGTTGAATCGGCGAAGCATTGGCATCGCCCGCCATGCCGCGGGGCTGATCTTCGTCGTGTTGCTCGGCTGGAGATACTTCAGCGCGTCCGAGTCAATCCTTCGTCATGTTGAATATGCTGGAGTGATCCCGCACCTCGAGACCCTGGCCGCGACGGTTGGCGCGGAAGACCTCGTGCTATTCGAATCACGGGCCGCATCGGACGTGCACGTGCTGGCGCTTCCGATGGCGTACGTCTACGCGCGCAAAGCCCTGGTCTTTGTGAATGCTGACCTCAGAGAGCAGGGCTTCCACGAGTTTCTCGTCTGGGCACGGGCGCGCTATCGTCGCGTGCTGTTTGTGGGCGGCGGCGGCACGACGCTGTTGTCTTCGAATGTGTCGGCCCGGCGCGTCAGCCACGACGACTTTCAGGTTCCCGAATACGAATCCGTGCTCAATGGTTATCCGCGCCGCGTCAAGAACAAGGTATTCAGCTACGGTGTGTACGAACTTAAGGACGGTCCGGTGGCCGGGCGTGATTTCATTGTCGACGTTGGTGACGACGACGTCTTTTTCGTCAGGCGGTTTCATGCCTCGGAGCGGCGAGCGAACGGTTTCACGTTCAGATGGACGCAGAATGTGTCCTACGTGGAGCTTGTCGGCATACGAGACGAGGCGCGAACGCTGACACTCTGGATGAGCAGTGGTAACCGACCCGATGTTGCTGGTCCAGCGAACGTTCAGCTGTTCCTGAACGAGCGTCCTCTTGGTGCCGTGACGGTAGCGTCCGATCTGCGGCCCTATCAGTTTGAGGTGCCCGAAAATCTGATTGAGTCAATCGCTGGATCCGACCAGGGTGGGGAACTGCGAGTGGTCTCTTCAACATGGAATCCATCGCGGGCGCTTGGCGGTGGTGACGACCGGGAACTTGGCGTGATTGTCGATCGCATCGAGCTCAAGTGAACTCAGACAGAACCCGCCGGCAATGGCTGGCCGCCTATCTGCTGCTGCTCGTCGGACTGATTCTGACTTCGAGCATCCGATTCGTCGGCGACGGCGGCGAGTACCTCGAGATGGCGGTGAAAATCGCAGCCCTTCCGCCGCCGTCAACCTACGCGCATTTCTGGTTCTATTCGGCACTGGCCGCACCCTTCGTGCAGACGCTCCGTCTGTTCGGTCTTCAGCCGCTTGTGGGTTTCACGCTCCTGAACGTCGCTCTCATCGGCGCCGCCTTCTGGGTCGCGTCGCGTGCGCTCGACCGACAGGTCCTTCTGCTCCTCTTCGTCAGCCCCGTTGTCTGGTGGATCGATAAGGCTCACACGGAAGTCTTCACATTTTCGCTCCTGACGATGGCCGTGGTGATCCTGCATGAACCCGGGGTCAACACGGGCTGGGCGGTTTTGTGTCTCGGTGTCGCCGGGACGCAGAATCCTCCGATTGCGGCGTTTGCCGTTCTCCTGAGCGTCATGCTTCTGGCTGCACGTAGCGCCAGGCTGACCGACCGGCGATTCGTCGTGTTGTCTGGCGCAGGACTGGCCGCGGCCGCCCTGCCCCCGGCCTACTACTGGTTCCGGAGCAGCACGCTGTTTCCGCTTGCCAAGTGGACGCACCGCAGCGTTCCGAATATCGACGAGCTGTTCGGCGTCGTGCGCGACTCGAACATCGGCCTCGTGGCGAACGCGCCGCTGCTGGTGCTGGCGGTTGGGTTAACCGTCGGATTCCTGATCGTGCGATCGCCAAAGCGCCTTCTGGCCGTCGATGTCGGGTTCTCGCTGGCAACAGCGGCAATGTTGCTCGTCACCTTCGCCGAGACCACCAACTTCAACCATGGTGGCACTCCCGGCATGAGCCGTTACGCACTCTGGCTGATTCCGCTGACGGTCCCCTTTCTTCGACGTTTCGATGAGCTCGCCGCTTCGAACCTGGTTCGTGGAGCGGCAGCATGCCTGGTCCTGGCGTCCGTTCTGTGGAGCCTGGTGGCGTTTCATCCACGATGGCCACAGGGTGGTGGGCAGCCAACCTGGGTGGCCGCCTGGCTCTGGTCGAATCATCCGGCTCTGGATCGACCTCTACCCGAAGTCTTTGTCGAACGCCTTCGAGGCCGCGACATGCCATGGTTCCTGCCAGTCGCCACGCAGGGGTGCGAGAAGATCTTGTTCGAAGGACGCGGCCCCGACGTACCGATCTGGCCCATACCCTGTGTTCCGACGTTCGTGCCGGCCAGGTGCCGGCAATTGCTCGTCATGTGCTATGCGAATCGACATGGCACGACCTACACGTTCGCTCAGGTGCCTGCGCCCAGTTTCAGGCGCTACCTGTTCAACCGGGACGGGGTGTGGACCGAGGCCGAGAGCCAGACCGTTGGCGTTCTCCTTCAGCGGCTCAGGTGGTGGGACATGCGCGTCTGCGGCAACGAAGTTGTCCGCGGTTCCTTTGGCGTGAACCAGCAGCACAACTACTGTGCGAACGATCGACTGTTTGTCTACCTGAAGAATGTACAACCGGGCGCCACAATCAACCTGCGTCTCCCAGCGCGCATGTCGGGTTCGTTCCGCGACGCTGCGACGGGCGAGGAGGTGGAGCCGGTCGCCTACGACGGCGAACCAGGCGCCCTGTGGACGTTGGCGGTCCCGGTGCGCCACGCCTCGCTCGCGCTCGTCATCACCCGGCCCCAGGTGGGGCAATCGCCGTGACTTTTCTTGCATGGCTTCGCGGTTTCTTGGTACCGTACGTCCTCCCCCATGTCATCGCAGGCGGCCCTGTCATATGACGCCCGCAGCTACCTGGACCGAAGCTTCGAACGCAGAGGCATCGGCGGCTGGCGCGCGATCTACCTGCGGCTGATTTCGGCGCTTACGCCGTCCTCGGTGATCGAAATCGGCGCGGGGTCGCCGGACTTTCTGGATCAGGTGGCAGCCGTCTCACGAATCGCGGTGGACATCGGTCAACGCTTTGCCGACGAGTTTCAGGCGCACGGCATCGCCTTCGCGTGCCGCGACATCGAGCGCGATGATCTGTCCGATCTTGGTCCGGCCGAGGTTGTCGTCTGCTCGGATGTCTTTGAGCACTTGATGAGCCCCGCCACCGCACTGGACCGCATAGCCGACACCCTGGCTGCCGAGGGGATTCTGCTCAGCCACGTGCCGAACGAATTCCGCCCCAGGCACATGTTTCGAATCATGATGGGCCGCGGCGAGAGCGTGAAATTTCACTCGGGCCACGCCGAATGGGAAGATCCGCACTTCCGGCGATTCACCGACATCGGCTACCGCGCATTCCTTGCGAGGCGATTCCGGCACAGTCTGGTTCTGACCGACCTGAGAAACGGCCGTCTCGCTCGTATAATGACCCGCGTTGGGCTCGCGGTGCCGTACTGCCTGCAGGAAGGTCCGACCTACGCCAGCACGAACAGCCCCTCCGCCTACCAGCGTCTCGTCGAGGTGAAGAGGACGTTGGTCTAAGCGTGTTTCCGCGTTCTTCCGAGTGAGGCTGCAGCCGCACGTGTCGACGTGGAAGATCGCGACCGTGCTGGCGATTCTTCTGGCTGGATCAGCTGGATTGCGCCAGTACGTTGGCACGCTCGAGCGACGTCTGGCCTCGACCGCTGGTGTGATCCAAACCGTCTTCGGTAATCCCAGACTTCAAGGATCCCCCGCTCCTTCGTCGGCGCGTCGATGCGATTGACTTGTCGTCGCTGGCTTCGCCTTCCGGCTTGCCGCAGCGTTTCTTTTCCGTGCGGTGGGAAGGCTTCTGGGACATCGGCGCCCGAGACGCCGTGGACGTCTACGCCGGCGGCGACGACCGCGTCAGATTCTTCGTGGACGGCCAGTTGGCGCTCGAGCGAGGTACTCCGAACCCGTCCACTGTCGCTCGCACCCTCCCGATGACAGAAGGTGTGCACTCGATGACGGTGGAGTACATGCAGGACCGCGGCGCGGCCTTTCTGAACGTTCTGTGGGCGCCGGTCGGAGAATCCGCCAGACCATTCGCTTCACATTCCTTGTTTGTCGAACGACCCGGCGCAGAGACGTTGTCGGCCGCTCGACGATTCGTCGTCGTGCGACGCCTGGCGATCGTGTCCTGGCTGCTGACCTGGATCGTCGCCGTCGTCTGCGTCGGGTGGCTCTTGAGGCAGCATTGGGATCGAATCCGAATGCACTATG
Organism: uncultured Acidobacteriota bacterium; assembly: GCA_963725105.1. Lineage (GTDB taxonomy): Bacteria > Acidobacteriota > Vicinamibacteria > Vicinamibacterales > CAVVIG01 > CAVRXZ01. Next base: position 80,791 of record CAVRXZ010000031.1, on the reverse strand, counting down.
CGGCACACGCCGAACAGTACGCGGGCGCCGGCAAGATAGGAGTGGCGGCGGCGCTCGCGGCGCTGACGCTCAGTACGTGTCTGGCTCGACTGCCCGGTCTGAATCCGGAATCGCTCTGGTACGACGATCTGGCCTGGGCTGCGATTACCCGCGCTCAGGATCTGACGAGCATCTTTCGCGCGGCGACCCATGCGCCGCCGGGTTTCCTGGCCATGCTGTGGGTCTTCCGCGTCCTCTTCCGTGATCCTGAATGGTCTCAGCAGCTGCTGCCCTTTGTGTGCGGTATCGCGTCAGTGCCGGTGATGGCCGCGGCGGCGTGGAAACTCACGCGGAGTCGGGGACTGGCTCTCCTGGCGGCGGGGCTCACGGCGCTTAATCCGCTGCTCGCGCATTACACGGTGTTCGTCAAGCGGTACACCCTGGATTTCCTGGTCACGGCGCTCCTGATCCTTGCCGCGGCATCGATGCTCGACGGCCGCGAAATCGATCCCCGGAAGCTTGCGCGGCTCGCGATTCTTTCCGGACTTGGTGTGCTGTTCTCGGTGGTGTCAATCTTCGTGAGCCTGCCCACAGTGATTGTGGTGGCCCTGCGTGCTCGCCTGACTTCGCGCCACCGGGGCGCCATCGCCTTTCTGTCGATCGGGATGTTTGCGGTGCTTCTCGCCGGTGCCTACTGTACTCCTGCGGAGTCGAACCCGCGAGTTGATGAGCGTCGACATGAATGAAGCGCTCATGCGGCTGCACTCGCCGAGCGACCTCCTGATCTTTCTGGCGACGCGAGGCAGGCGTGTTGTCGAAATGAGTCTGCCAAGCTGGCAGGACACGAAAGTCTGGCAGCTCGAGACTGTATCGTGGACGCTGCCTTTTGTTGGCGCAGGCTTCATCTGGCTATTCGCTCGACGATCCACCCGTGCACTGGGGCTTATCGTTCTCGGATTCGCAACCGCATTTCTGGTGGCCACCTACACGCAGCTGTACCCCCTGACCACCGATCGACGGAGCATCTTTGCTTTTCCAGTCTTCATTTGCCTCTTTGTCATGGGGCTTCACCTGTTGACTGAATGGTTTTCGAGGCGCGAGATGGTCCGGGCGGTTCTGGGACTGGCGGCGGTCGGGTTCGCGCTCTACGCCCCGATTCGCGCTGAATACTGGCGCGTGAACGACGCTCGACTGATCCAGCGCGTGTCCGGTTCGCTGGCCCCCGCCGATGGCCTCATCCTCTCACCGAACGGCACGTACCTCGCCGCTTACTATGGGATGTGGCCCGTCAGGTTTGCGGCGGCCAATGAGAGCGCCGACGGTGTCAAAGCGAGAATCGCGCGTGAGCTCACGCTTCAATTGCCTCCACGCGGGGAGCCTGGGCCCGCGGTCGACCGCTTTCTGGGCGAAACTCGGCCTTCACGCGTCTGGTATGTCGCGTTTCGCACGGGCGGGGATGAGGAAGAGGTGCTGAAGGCGCTGACCGATCGAGCGTACGAACTCGAACGGATCGACACCACGGCGAAAGGCCGGTTGTACCGCGGGGTGTTGCGCTAAGCTCAGATTCGCGCGTGTTTCGCTATCTTCAGATCACCGATTGGCGGGAGCGGTGGCTGGTCGGTCTCGCCGATCTGGCTCTCAGCGTCCTGACAGCGGTTAGACGCCTGTTCGGCCCTTGGCGCGCCCGCGACGGCTTCCCGCAACGCATCCTGGTGCTCCGTCTCGAACGGATCGGCGACCTTCTGATGGTCCTTGAAGCGCTGGCCGATCTCAGAGCGCAGGCGCCGAAGGCGCGTATCGATCTCGTTGTGGGCAGCTGGAACACCTCTCTCGCGCGGTTGATTCCCGGGATCGATTCGGTGGAGTCGCTGGACGTCCCATGGATGGCCAGGGAAGTCCCTGGTGAGTCCTGGCTTGCGCTCGTTCGGAACGCATGGAGCTGGCGATCGCGGCACTACGACCTCGCGATCAATTTCGAAAGCGACATTCGGAGCAACCTGCTCGTCGGCCTGTCCGGCGCCGCCCGGCGACTAGGCTACTTGTCTGGCGGCGGCGGACCGCTGCTCACTCGCGCGCTCGAATACGACGCCACGTCGCATGTGGCCGAAAACGCGGCGCGGTTGGTCGCGAGCGCTGTCAGCGAATCGTCGGCGCAGGTTCGGGGCACAACCGAAGCGCCGCGGGCTGCAACTCGCCTGATCGTTCCCGAACACGCCCGTCAGCGCGCGGCCAAGCTGCTGGCGGGCGCGGAAGATCGTGGCATCCTGATTGGCATTCAGCCTGGAACGGGCCGGCAGATCAAGGAGTGGGATCCTGTCCGGTTTGCGAGCGTCGGCGCCGCTCTCGCGCGCGGGCGGCGTGTCGTCTTCCTGTTGATTGGATCGGCCGGCGACCTCAAGGCGCTCAACACGGTCAAGGCGAACTGGCCCGCGGACGTGGCGATGATCGAAGTACCAGTGGACACCGATCTCGTGGTGCTGGCCGCCGTGCTGGAACGTCTTGCGCTGTTTATCACCGGTGATACCGGGCCGATGCATCTGGCTGCCGCGGTCGGGACGCCGATTCTTGCGATCTTCGGTCCCTCTCTGCCGTCGCGGTACGCGCCGCTTTCACCCAAAGCCCGTGTGGTTCGAATCGACCTGCCCTGCAGCCCCTGCAATCGTCTGAGAAAGCCGCCTTCACGATGCGTCGGCCATGTTCCCGATTGCCTCGCCGGCATTGAAGTGCCGCAGGTGCTGCAGGCGGCCGACGAACTGCTCGGGACGGCTAATCGCTGGACGCTCCGCCCGCTCGAGGCCGCCGAGTAGAGGAAGCGAGCAGTTCGTCGTACAGCGCGAGCTGGCGCTCCACGACCGCCGCCCACGAGAACTCACGCTCCACCAGCGCGCGGCTTTCGGCCCCCATCCGAGTCAGCCGGCCCCTGTCTGACAACGCGTCCTGCACGGCACTGGCCAGCCCTGACACGTCGCCCGGCTGTACCAACCACCCGTTGAGACCGGGCTTCACCTTGTCGGGCAGGCCGCCGGCTGCGGAGGCCACAACCGCGCGCCGGTGGGCCATCGCTTCCAGCGTTACAAGAGAGCTTCCCTCGTACAAGGTTGGATGGACGAAGAGCGTGGCTGTCTCGTACCAGCCATGCAGCTCGTCGGTGGACACACGGCCCACCAGTTGTACCCGTCCGTCCAGGCGATGCCGGGCGATCTCACGCTCCAGTGCATTCCGCTGCGGCCCATCGCCCGCGAGAACCCACCGCCACGCCGATCCCGTCAATGTGCCGCTACCTACCAGTTCACCAAGAGCTCTGATGAAGACGCCGAAGCCCTTGTTCGCTTCGAGCCGGCCCACGCTGAAGAAAAGCACATCGTCAGGCCGGAGGCCGATCTGTGCGCGAAGCGCGATCGCCCGCGTTCGCGAATCCGGGCGATCGCACGCCGCGATGTCGATCGCGTTCGGGATGACGCGGACGACATCGGGTGCGACGCCCAGGTGTGTCAGGACCGGTTGAACCAGGACGCGGTCCGTTGCAATCACCCGGTCGGCCGCTTGCGCACACTTCCGGACCGCCGCGCGAAGCGGCCAATACCCGAGCCGCTTGAGCGGTGCGCGTCGAGGATCTGTCGCGCCGAACTCCTCGAGCCCCTGGGGGTTGAAGACGAATGGGCTCGGGTACCTGTCCCGTCCGAGCGCATAGCCGAGCGCGCTCGCGCCCAGTCCGTGCACGATGTCCACACTGCCTGCGCTGGAGAGCTGTCCGGCGAACCGCCCCGCGCGCCAGCCAAACAGCAGGTACGCTGTACCTCGATCGAGAACCGTTGTCCCGCGCCGGCCGGCAAGGGGAAACGTCCAATAAGGCATCGTCTTGACGAGCAGCCCTGGGTGTCGCAAGACGGCGTCAGCGCCAGTGTCCTTCGAACGGTCCGCGCGCTCCCGCTGCGTGATCAGCGTGATGTGCACGTTCCTGTCAAGTAGATGGCGGACCAGATCGAATACGTGGCGCTCGAGCCCGCCGTAGCCGTGAAGGGGATAGAGGGCTCTCGTGAGCACCGCCACACGAAGCGGTCGAGCTGCGCCGGGGCTCATTGCGTCATGGTCGAGCGACCGCGTAGTACACGTACTTGTCCACGAGGTGGCCGTGCTGCGGGTCGTTCGCCTCGGCGACGAAATCCCACTCCCAGGACTGAAGCTCGACCCCGACGATGTGGCCGCCGATGCTCGATTTGCGGTTGGCCGCTCGTATCGAGGCGTCGAGAAACTCGTCGCACCGGGCGGTCTCGGGCCTCGATTGGAAGGGGGCCGCGATGATCTGTCGATAGCGTGAGTCGGCCATCGCGCCGATCCATTGGTCGAATTCGGCGGGTCGACGCTGGCCGTCATCGTAGATGGCAACCGGCTTGACGTACGTGATTCTTCCCTGAGGCTTGTTCAGCGCAGCGAACATCTTCATGGTCGTGAAAGGATAGAACTCGATGTGCGTGGTCCACCACGAGAGGAGAAAGGCCGCCACGAGCAGGCACGCACTCGCGCCACGGAGGTGCACTGAGCGCGGTTCAGTAGAAGAGGTGACCGGTTCGAAGTCCACGCGACAGACGTCGTGCCGCCGTTCCGCAACACTTCTGTAGACGGCGTCGCCGAGCTGTCGAACGCCCGGCAGGTACAAGAACGGCACCACGACCCAGAGGAGCGGGAGCCGCCATGCGATAAGGCGGTACGCGGAGAAGCCCCAGTCCAAACGACCGATGGAAATCGCGGCCATCTGATGTTCGAGCGTGGCCGTGTCGACGCGAACCTGTTCGAGACGTCCCCATGAGGCTGCATCGGTTGTCCTGAAATCCAGGAACGAGAGCTGGTGGAAGAAATCCAACCCGGCGGCGATCTTCATCGCGCGCTGGCACAGGCCGCAGCGACCATCGAACAGCACGCGAACCTGTTCATTGCTGCGCGTCAGCCAGCGGCCAACCGCAAGCCGTGGTCCCGAGTAGTCATAGAAGACCGCCTGCAGCAGTATGAGGTCGGGAAACAGGATGTTCTGCAGGAAGAGAATGCCCACGTGCGTCATTGCCATCGCTATGGGAAGAACGCGTCTGGCAACGCGCGAGAAGAGCACGAAGCCAAACAGCAGTTCGGTCAACAGCGCTATGGCGGCCAGCAGGATGAGAATCACTCCAGGCGCCTGCACCAGGTGCAGTGAGATGCTGACGTCGAATTCCATCGGGGCCAGCGTGGTCCGAAGGAGCGTGGCCAGTGTGTTGTCCCGGCCCATCCATGCGAGCCCGCCGTAATACAGCTTGCTGAGCCCGGCCGCAACATAGGCGATCGCCAGCACCGTCCAGACGAGGTATCGCGACCAGCCATACACCGCGCGCGCTTCGCCAGCGGGTGGTACGGATCGGCCACGGGCGAGACGAATGATCCGATCAAACGACCAGCCGTCGCCGCAGGGTGTGAACGACAGGATCGCGAGCACGTAAATCGGGATGAGCCCGGTGTGGTAGAACCAGGCGTATTCGCGGAGGATTCCCGCCATGACGAGGTAGCACAGCGCGGCGGCAGGAACGACGATGCGCGACCCCAGACCGACGACGCCGAGCAGCAGCAGGAACGCCGTGAGATGCTCGAACGTCCGCAGAGCGTCGGCGTTGGCGAGGAACCGGTCGAACCCGATGGGTAGCGCGTGCAACAGATGCAGCACGCCCTTCGGATGAATCATGCTTCTCGGCAGAAGCGCGGTGCTCGCCAGGTCCTCCCATACCGTCATCGCGAACAGAATCCCGCACGTCCAGGATCGAATCGCGCCCAGAGCGCCTGGCGTTGCGCGTCCAACGAAACGCTCGAAGAATCGGGGGCTGGCAATCCATTCGCGCAGCCGCCCGACGAACCCGAATGCCAGACACCAGAAGCCGACCAGCCACGTCACGTTGCGCCAGTACCGCAGGTACTCCGACAGCTGGTGGCTGCTTCGCCCCACAATGAGTCTGCTGAAGAGTCCGTAGTTCGGGTCGCTGTACGCGCGAATGATCAGCGGAGGCGCGATGAGGATCGCAAAGGCTAGCCACGCCGCAAGCAGGGCGAGTGCCAGCAAAACGCCGCGACCGACGTTGGAAGGGGTCGGCATGCTAGGTTCCGGCGCGGCGGTGGAATTGCTCGAGCACGTCTAAGTACAAGCGTTCCATCCGCTCCATCACGACGGGCGTATCGAAGTGTGACGTCGCAAACAGCCGGGCCGCGCTCCCCAGGCGCTCCCGAAGCTCCGCATTGCCAGCCAGTCGTGCGACGCTTCTGGTCAGCTCGCCGTTTGTTCGCGAGAGCAGCGCTGTTTCCTCATGGATCAAGATATCCGACGTGCCGCCGGTGTCCGTGGCCGCGATCGGGACGCCCAGGGCGCTTGCTTCGAGGAGGACGCGGCTCAATGGTTCCAGCCAGCCCGACGGGAACACCAGCAGGCGCGCGTGCCGAAGCCACTGAAAGACGGCTTCTCGATCGAGCCAACCGAGGAGGAGGATCTCGCGCTTCGTGCGCGAGGCTGCCTCCTCCAGCAGTCGGCGCTCAGGACCCTCGCCAATCACGACCAGCGGGATGTCCAGACCGGCATGTGCAATCACGTCGACCAGGGCGTCTACCCCTTTGTTCGGGGCCAGCTTACCTACGAACAGGGCATACGGCCGATCGAGCGGAGGCGGCGATCCATCGGCCTGCGCCCGAAGGCGAGCAACGTCAACCGCGTTCGGAATCGTCTCGACTCTGGCGTGGCCCAGCTCGGCCCGTTCCCGCAGCATGTCTGCCATCTTGTGGCTGACGGCGACGACGGCGTCGGCCTGAGACAACGTGTGCTGCTTCAGCCGAAGATTCGCCCGCATGTAGGGAATTGCCGGCGTCGCCATCGGCCAGGCCCGGCCCGTGCGGGGCCGAATGCACCTGCTCATGGCCGAGGCGGAGCAGCCGGGGCAGAGGCTTCCAGTCGCCACATCCTGAATCAGGTCGCCCCAGTAGCACATTGGCCAGTAATCGCGCACGGTGCAGACCGATGGTACCCGCGCGGCACGCGCGGCAATCACTGAGGCCGGGCCGGTCAATACGTGCTGGGCGTGGACCAGATCGATCCGTTCGCGATCGATCAGCTCGCTCAGGAACGCGCCCAGTCGGGGATAGAGCCGCTCGTTCCGAAGGTAGTTGCGGACGAACGGAACAGGCGGGGCCGACGCCCGATACCCAATCACTCCGAATCCATCGTAGACGGGGATCTGCGACTCGTCGTGCTCATGCGTCTGCACGACGACCACGTGATGGCCGCGGCTTCTCAACCCGCGCGCCAGTTCGTAGGTGCTCCACCCGCTGCCGCCGCAGACGGGCGGGAAGGCGTCGGTCGCGATCAGGATGCGCATTCGGCTACGCTCGGCGCCCCCGCGCGCGCGTTCCGGATTGCCTGGTCAAGTCTTTCGCAGTGACGCTGCCAGCTGAACAGTTGAACCGCGCGCGCCCGTGCGGCGGCGCCAAGTGACCTGCGGGCGTCGGTCGTCGCGAGTCGTTCCAGTGCCCGGGCAAGCGCATCGGGGTCGCCCGGGTCATAGAGTACGCCCTCCACGCCGTCTCGAACGACGTGCGCGAGGCGCTCGATCCGCGGTGTCACGACCGGCAGTCCGGCGGCCATGTACTCAAAGATCTTGAGCGGTGACCAGTAGAATTCCCAGGCGAGCGGTCCATGCGCGGCTACATCAAAGGGCGCGACTCCCACGTCTGCCGCCGCGAGACATGCCGGCATCTGCTCGTGCGGCAGTGCCCCGGTGAAGGTGATGCCGTCAAGGCCCGCCGCCGATTCGCGGGCGCGGCCCAGTTCCGGTCCATCCCCGATCAGGACGGCCTTGATGTCGCGCCGGCCGCGCTTGCGCAGGTGCCGGATTGCCTCGACGAAGGGAACGGCGCCGTGCCACGCGCGAAATGCGCCGACGAAGACGACCACGGTATCTGAAGGTGCGCGTGAAAACGGCACGATCCCGGTGGCTTCCGGATGAAAGCGCATCGTGTCGGCTCCCCACTCGGTCGTCAGCACGCGCCCGGCGGGCACAGATAGCGGAAGGATCTTCGCGCTGGGTGTGACGATGAGGTCAGCCGATCCGCAGAGTCTCTCGCGCCAGCGCCGCATGGGTTCAACGAGCAGGAGCCGGTCCAGCGTGTGTTTCGCAGAGCCTGGATAGTCGATGACCGGGGCGTTGACCTCGAGGACGGCCACGGCGTGGACGCGCCGAGCCGCAAGAATGGCCTCACCGCCGAAGTTGTAATAGCGCTCGATGATCGCGTCCGGTCGCAGCGTTTCCGCGATCCGCAGCACGCGACCTGCGCGCAAGAACCTGAGCCGCCTCGCGCCGAACGGCGGGCGCATCGGCCACCAATGGACGGGTCCTGTCGGAAATGGCTGATCCCCGGGCGCTGCGAGGACATGCACCTCGTGCCCCAGCGCGGCGAGCCCTTCCGCCACCGCGGCGACATGCACAGCGCCACCATGAGTCCCTGGTATCGCCTGATCAATTGCCGAGTACAGGATCTTCACCGGACATCCTGCTGGCGCGCTCCGGTCTGGTAGAACGACCGGCGGTCGAAGATGTAGCGATAGGCGAGCCTTGGCATCGAACGCGGAATCGTGACGAAATTGTCGTAGACGTTGCGGGAAAGTTGGAGCCTGTCGCGATTCATCAGCCCCGTGCCAAACTGCGCGATGAGACCAAGATTCCACCAGACGCAGACGAGAACCAGCGCGGAGAACCCGCGCCGGATCCAGGTCGAACTGACGCTCTGAAGGAGACTCGCCAGGCCCACCACAAGGAACACGGTCAACCCCACGAGGCGACGCTGCCCGAAGGAATTCGCGGCCATCCACGTGCTCAAGCTTCCGGCCACATAGATCTGCGAGGCCACCATGACAAGACACAGGACGCCCGTCCACGCGGCCGGCCCGGTCTGATCGGCGATCGAAACGCGGCGAACACGTCCGAGGGCCAGGCAGAAGAGTCCCGCGACTGCAGGCACGACGAGCGGCGTCCAGAAGAAGAAGCCGTGCTCCGTGGATGTCAGCAGCTGCCATGCGTGCGGCGACATCCAGTCCATTTTCTGAGCGACGGTAGGCGACGGTCCGAGGCGGCCGTAAAGGACGATGTACGCGATCGCTTGCGGCAGGAAACACACGGCTAAAGCGAGGATTCCGGCGACCGCGCGCAGAACTGACGTGCGCATGGTTCGCGTGCCGCCCCTGAACATACGCACGGACGCGATCACGTAATCGACGGCTGGGCCTGATGCCACGAACGCGTCCTGCTCCCGGACCATCGCCATGAGCGCCGCGGCTGCGCCCAGCGCAATCACGCCGCTCCACGACCATTCGCGCCGGACGTCGAGCCAGATGACGACAAAAGCCGCGACCGCGAAGGCGGAACAGGCGTGGGAAAAACCCGGTGCCACGTACATGTAAAAGATGAGCGGCGTACCCAACCAGACCGCGGCGAACGTCCAATCCCAGGTGCCGATGATCCGGCGGACCGCGACGATCGACAGCACGATCGACAAGAAACCATAGAACGCTGATGCGTATGTGACCGCCGCGATGTACGGGAACGAGAAGCCGTCGGCAGGCACGCTGGAGCCGAACGCGCGAGCCAGTCGCACGCCGACGTCCGCCACCACGAAGAACGGCGACCACAGCAGCGCCGTGCCGATCGGCGCAAAGTTGATCCGCAGTCCTGTTTCGGTGGTGGCTTCGAGGAACGTCTCGTGAAAGCCGCTGCCGTAGTAGCCGGGCCCATCCTCACGCGGTCTCGCTCCCTGTGCGACGCCATGCTCGTAGAAATAGCGGTACTCGTTGTCGAATGAGAGATCGTGATCGAACCAGAGCGACCTGAGATAGGCGAAGTATTCGATCTCGTCCGACGCATAAAAGCGCGGCGTGACGGCGGGAAGTGAAATGAGGAAGACGACAATGAGCGCAAGCCACGGCGCCATGCGGTGCCGGTCAGCGGTCGCTGGAGGCCCTGCGTCGATCAAGAGATGCTCAGCCCCAGCGCATGTCGGGCTGCCTGCAGCAGAGTCGGATAGAGACCATGGTGGATGAGGAGCTCGTAGGAAATCATGAGCCACACATTCCAGACGGTCAGAATCGGAAGGACCGTCCAGGCCGCGGTCCTCATGCGACGGCCTCCATTCGCCAGCAGGTAGGCCAGTCCGAGCGCAATCAGCGGCGTGACCGAAACATATCGTCGGCCTCCAAAGGCCGCACCCGCGCCAAATGGATTCACGACGTCCAGGAAGAGAATGCCCAGCACACCGGCGAGTCCGGTTGCCGCGAATCGACGTACGCGCTCTTGACCGGGCCGCATAGCCAGGAGGACCAGCCCGACGAGTCCGGGCAGCACGATAGGCGTCCAGCTGATCCAGCCCTGGTATTCCACCGAGAACAGAACGGCCGTGAGCGTTGATAGCTTGAATGACCCGAGCGACCCGGGCTCGAGTGGCACCCAGAAACCGTTGGTCCAATAGTAGGTGAGCCCTGTTGCCAGGAAACCGAGCGCAGTCCCAATCGACCACGCGATTGGGAGGATGAGGGCCTCGCGGCCCGAGTCCACGCGTCGAAGCGTCATCGCCAGAGACAGCATGGGTACGACTAGCAGGGGTGCGTCCTGCAGCCGGACAGCGACAACCCATCCTGAGGCGAGCCCCGACGCGATCCAGATGCCAACATGGTCTCCCATCTCATCGGCCCGCCACGTCAGCCACAACATCAGCCCGACCGCAATCCACGCCGGCGCGTGGGAGTACAACGGTGAGATGACCGTGTAATAGAGGGCGGGCGTTCCAAGCCACGCCATGATGGTTGCAGGCAGCGCCTCGCGCATCCCGACGCCACGTTGGACCAGCCCGCGCGAGGTCTCGGCCCCGATGACGACGAGCAAAATCGACCAGACCGCCGTGCCCAACACAGCACCGAAACCGTAACCGAAGGGACGCGTGTTACCAGCCTTCGACCCCACGACGGCATCAGTGGCAAGGCCGATCAGGTACCCGGGAAGCCACAGCAGGGCGGGAGCTATCGGAAATGCATTCTTGGCCCGTCCGCGGGGCCCGACCCCGAACGGATATTCAGAGTCTCCTTCAGGCTTGAGCACGGCGAACTGATTACGCAGGTCCAGGTCGTGGTCGATCACGATCGAAGGCAGGTAGGCGAAGTACGAGCGGGCGTCTCCCTTCACTGCGGAACCGCGACGGCCGGTCGTCAACGTCAGGCCGACGATATAGACGAGCGCCATGGCCGCCGTCATGCCCATCAGAATCCGGCGCTGCCAGACTTCGTTCGTGCCCCAGTGCGCGCCTATCACGGGCTACTCCAGAGTTTCCGCCCGATGAGCGATCCTGCGAGGAGTGGCACGGCGCCGAGCACGATCGCGGCCGACGCCGAGAGCGCGCCAAGGAAGTAGAGATAGAGCCACCAGAAATCGAGACTGAACGCCAATCGCTGCCCCAGCTCGTCGTCGCCTTCGCCCGACGGGGGCATTGTGGCGGGCCGTTCGCGGTTCGCGAGGTACCGCACGTTGTTCTGAATGCCCGTCAGCGCGGCATGCGTGTTGAGAATCAGGCCTGAATGGCGCCAGCTGTAGAGCGTGGCCTGCCGCGAGGCATCGCTACCCGCGCGGGCGGCCGCGACTGACACTTTCGAGTAATCCACCAGGATGCCTGGAAGTTGCACGAGGACGCTGAAGAGCGCGAGCGCGATGAGCCCTCGCCGCCCCCAACTGCGTCGAGGCTCCAGCCACCACACAATCGGTGTGATGAGAAAAGGAAGAATGGGCACGAGATAGCGCGGTCCGTACGAGCGTCCAGCCTCCCAGCTTGGCATCGAGCTGTAGAACACGAGCAGCGATCCGACGAGGGCCGTGAACAGTGCGGCGAGAGACGAGTCTCGGCGCGCCAGCGCAAACAGCGCGGGCAGCCCCGCCAGCGCAAGCGGGACGTAGACGAAGAGCGACCGGCCGGGACTGAACAGAAGTCCGTACATGCCAGTGAGGATGGACGAATCGAAGCCGATCGTGGAGTCGCCCGCGTAACCGGTGTTGAAGGGGTTGCCGAAGCGGATGAAGTTGAACCAGAACCAGAACACGACCCCGACGAGGGGCGCGACGCCCATCAAGGTAATCCGGATGGCAGCCTGCCGTCCGTCGCGGCGAGACTCGTAGAGTACCCAGGCAGCGGCGACGAGGATCGCAATTGCTATCTCGTGCCGTGTCAGAAACGCGCAGGCGAGCCAGACGCCGCTCCACACCAGACACGCGCGACGGTCGGATCGCACGCCGAGCCACGCCGCGTAGATACCGGCAGTCAGACACCACGTCGTGAGCAGGGCGTTGAAGCCAAACTTCGAGTACGGCCACACGAGCGTACCAAACGCCAGTGAGAGCGTGGTCCAGATCGCGGCGCTCATGCTTCCGCTGAGGCGCCACGCAAACAGGAACACCACCCACACGATCCCGGCCGCTGCGACCGTGTTGCCGAGAGCCACTGCCGCTTTGTCCACGGTGTCAGGCTTGCCAGCCCTGATGCCGATGACGCGCTGCGCCGCGTGTCCGGCGAGGTAAAAGGGGATGTTGAAGAGCGACTGTCCTATCCCGAAGGGCGCGTAGAAACGGCCGTCAACCCCCCGGTGTTGCTCCATGCCTTTAACGTTGTAAGATGCGGCAACCGAACCGTGCTCCACGAGGTTCTTGGTGACTTCGTAAGTCATCACCGCGTCAGTCGAGGTCAGGCTCCCGCCGGCCGTCGAGATGTACACGCACAAGGCAAGACCGGCAACTAATCGAGCGGCCCGACGCGACTGAGAAGTCATCGGAGACGGCGTTACCGGCATCCAACTCTTCTGGCCTCAGCCATCTCGCGTCCTCCGTCGCCTGGAATTGTGGAGAAACAACGGCTGAATATATCACCGGGCACGATCATGGCCGCCGTGGCCGTGCTGCTGCTGGCGTGCCTGACGCTGCATGCGAGCCAGACCATTGCGAGGCTCAATTCGTTCACCTGGGTGTCCGGCATCTGGACGACGCTGGCGGTTGATCTGGCGGCCGGGCAGTTGTACCGGCCGCTCGTCGCGCCGAACGGATTCGGCGGAACCCGGTACTTCCCGCTTCAATTTGCCGGTCATGCCGCGCTCATCCGGCTTGGTGCCGATCCCATCGTCGCCGGTCTTCTGACGAGCGTGGTCTGGTCGGTGTTCCTGGCCTGGTCCGTTTACGTGTTCTTGAGAAGAGTCGACGCCAATCGCCAACTGGCCATGGCGGGTGCGATTGCATCGTTGGCTTCAGCGGCCGCCTACGTCGCGCTGACCGACATCCGCGGCGACGTGCTGGCCTGTGCGTTGAATGTTCTGGGCCTCGCGATGCTGCTTCGTCCGCCTGCCGGCGGCGGTCGCCGGATTGCTCTCGCGTCCCTTCTCTTTGTGCTCGCCTTCGCGGCAAAGCCGACGGCAGTCTTCATCGCGGGGGCGGGCGTCCTTGCGTTGATGATTCGTCGCGACCACAAAGAATCCGCGCGCCTCATCGTCTTCACCGGTGCTGGTTGTTTCCTCGTGCTTGCGCTGATCTACGTGCTCAGCGACGGGCGGGTGTTCCCCGTGTTCCGAACCGGATTTGCCGGCGGGACGGACTCCGAGTTCGCGCTTCTGGCTCCGGTTCGCTTTGTCACACGCTACGTCCGCCACGACCCAATCGGTCTCGCGCTCGTGGTCAGTGCCGCTGCGGCAGCGCTGGGGCTCTTTCAGAAGATCAGGAAGGAATTGCCGACGCTGGCGCTGCTCGCCGCCTTTCTGATGACCCTGGTCATCTTTGCCACACCGGGAACGGACTACAACCACTTGCTCGATCTGAACGTCATGGCCATCCTGTTTCTCGTCTGGCTCGGCGTCGCTGGGCACATGCAGCGCGAGTTGGTCACGGGACTGCTGACCGTCATCAGCCTGGTCGCAGCCATGGGACACGCGAATGCCTGGCGCGAAGAAATCGGGCAATCTCATCGGACCGAGGTCAGAAACGTGGTGGCGGCCATCCAGGGACGTGATGGCCCGATCCTGTCTCAGGATCCGCTCGTTCCGATCGTTGCCGGCCAGCGCCCTTACGTGCTGGACAGCTGGATGCTGCGGCTCATTGCTGCCCGCGACCAGTCGATCATGCGGCGATTGGATTCGGAACTGCGCCAGCACGAGTTTTCGGCGATCGTGCTCACGATGGATCCGTTGCGCGACGCTGGCGCGTATCTGGAGGCGCGCATCTTCGGGCCGGGCTTCGTTCGGCGCGATGCTGGATTCGTACGAGTTGTCAGAGAATGTCGGCCAATTCAGGGTGTATCGTCCGAGGGATTCGCACGTCGGGCGAGCCACCACATCAGAATCGCCTTCCCCGGCAGACCCGTCCGCTCCAGAACGTCCAGTTCCCGGGCGCTGAACACACCGAACCACCGCACCGCAACCAGCATCACCGCGATCCCGACAACCGTCAGTCCGAGCGTAACGGGCGGGGAAGAAGGCAGGAAGAGCTTGCCTGCGGCCACTGCGGCTCCCATCGTGAGAGCGGAGAGGCCGACGCGCGCGCTGAAACCCACGGGGAAGCGCAGACCGTAAAGGCGACGGGCGACGACGAACCCCAGGCCGGCGGCCAGCAGTCGGCTGGTGCCGAACGCAGTGGTTGCCAGAAGGAGATTGCCGTGCATGGCGAGCCACACGAAAAGCGGCGCGCCTGCGATTCTGAGAGCCTGCGCGGTCAGAGACAACACGTATCGGTGATCGGCCGACAGGATGATGTTGCCCAGATTCAAGATCGCTTCAACGAAGAGAAACACGCACAACACTCTTGCGAGCGGCCCTGCGGCGGCATATTGCGTCGTGAACAGCATCGCGATGTACTCGGGCATCAGGAGCGCGAGGCCGACGCCAGCGGGAAACAGGAGCGCGACCTGTACCTTGCTCACCTCCGTGAATGTCGTGCGAAGCCTCTCCGGGGAGTGTTCCGACACCACACCAGCGAACAGTGGCCTGTACAAGCCCTGGAAGCCGGTGAGCAGAACAACAACCGCCATGAACGGAATCTGGTAGGCCACATTGAACAACGCGATGCTGGCGCGCCCGGCCGACACGGCGGCGAGGGCAGGGCTGGCAAAGGCGGGCGTTGCGAAGTAATCCGACGCCTGTACGACGTACATGAAAAGCGCGAATCGCCAGAAATCGGACCAGGGTACACCCGTGCCCTCGGTCACGGCCGCACCGGATTTCAACGTCCGGATCTGATGCCGGGCAAGCCAAACGGACGCAATGGCGATGGCGAACGCCGCCGCAGACAACCACGCGAACAGAGTGGTGATCGAGCCGCCGGCTGACAGCGTCCAGGCGACCGCTCCCAGCAGCGCGGCCGCCTGGGTCAGCTGCACGATATTCGCGCGCGCGTGACGCAGCAGCGCCTGCAGCGTATCGATAGCCAGGTCGGAACAGGCGCGAAACACGGCGAGCACCGACAAGATCCGCAGCAGCCACACGCCGTCGGCGCCCATGTGGAGCTCCGCGGCGATGCTGCCGGCGAACAGATTGAAAGGCAGCAGCACGATCACGAGCAGGGCCAAGCGGAGTCGGACGACGAAGCCGAGGAAGCGAACAACTTGCGCGCGTCCCCCAGCGCGTTCGAGTTTTGGCACGTACTGGGCGATGGTGAATGGCATGCCGAGCGCGGAGTGGGCGAGCACGGTGTTCAGAATGCCAAGCGCCACGTCATAGGCGCCAGATTCAAGCCCGAAACCGCGTCGGATCAAGATTGCCCCGCCGAGATTCACGGCGATGATGACGGGAAGCATCGACGCGTTCCAAAACATGGCCCTGGAGACGCGCCGCAGAAGAACGTTGTCGGCCCGCGGTTCGCCGGTCACTGCCGTCTTCTCTTGATCGTGTCAGCGTAGAGCTTCAGAAAGGCGGGTGCGATGATCTGATCGAGGTCGAACCGCTCCCGAGCCCGTCGCAGGCCAGCGGCGCCGATGTCGGCCGCGCGGCGAGGCTCGTTGAAGAGCATCAACGCGGCGCTCGCGAGCGCCGCGGCATCGCCTTGCGGGATGACGATGCCGTCTCCGATCGCTCCTGGCTCGTTTTCCCGGATAGGAGACGAGAACACGAAGTCGGTAATGCCCGCTAGGTTGGCCACGATGCATGGCAAACCGCAAGCCATGGCTTCGATGATCACCGATCCAAAGCCCTCACGGCGCGACGGAAAGACAAAGGCGTCGGCCGCCCCGATGAATCGCTCCGGGTCGTCGCGCAGTCCCACTCGTCGAACGGCGGCACGCGCCCCCTCAGGCAGGAGCGAAAGCTGGTGATCGAGGAATCGCTGCTCCTCGCTGCCTGCTGGAAAGTCGTCCAGCCCGACGAGCAGAAGATGTGCAGCCGGCTGCAGCGCATGCACGGTTGCCCAGGCTGCGAGGAGAACGTCAATGCCTTTCCTCTCGATCAGTGATCCGACGAAGACGAGCGCGGGGTCTGAAAGCGCCCATCCAAGCTCGCGCCGCACGGCCGCGCGGGCTTCGATTGAAGGCGGGTGAAAGCGTCGGGTATCGACCCCCTGCGGAATCACATGGAGGCGATCGGCGGGCAGAGGAGACGCGGTGTACGACGGGACGAAGGCTCGCGACATCGCCACGTAGGCGTCGCAATGGCGGTAAGCATGGCGCCGCGCACCGAGACGGAGCTCGGTTGTCTGCAGGACCGTTTCCGGATCGTCGACGCCCATCAGCGTCATTTCGAAGATGAGCGGTACCCGCCGCAGTCGGCAGAATGGGAAGGCACCGTAGATGCCGTCGTTCAGTCCGTGCTGGTGGACAATATCGAATGGCCCGAGACGCAGCAGTTCGATCAGGACCCGCGCGCCGAACGTCGGCATCCACAGGCCGCTCCGAGTACGGGAGCCTGGTAGCAGATCGGCGCGGAGGCGCCGAACGCGATAACCGTCACAGTCCTCCCACTCCGAGCGTTGTCCGCGGGTGGAGCTCAGCACGATGGGATGCACACCACGACGGGCGAGGGCGCGGCACAACTCTTCCATCTGAATGCCCTGCCCGCTGAAATCGGGACGAAACCGCTGAATGATCATCGCGACCCGCAGGCCGGATCCGGAAGCTGGTACGTCGACTGCGTCTGAGGCTAACGGCGGCGCCACGAGGCCTCGGGGATCAAAATCGTCGTGGTGCAGTGTAGCGGATATGCTGTATGTTCGCCCGTTCGGCGACACCGTGATTCGACACCTGAGATCGTCTGTCTGGCCGCGGATTCCGACGCTCAGGATTCCTTCCGTCAACCGACTTACACTGGACCGTGAGTTACTGCGCCAGTTCGCGCGCCTGAAGCCGGGCGTGGTTCTGGATGTGGGTGCCAAGGCCGCACCCTACGCTTCGCACGTGCCGTCCACACGGTACCTGCGGCTCGACGTCAACCCCTCGAGAGCGCCCGACATCTGCTGCGACGTTCACGAGCTTCAATGGCCCGCCCAGTCGATTGACACCGTTCTCGCGATCGAAATTCTCGAGCATCTCTACGACCCGCAGCGCGCGATCGATCGTCTGTGCGACGTCCTCAGGCCGGGCGGCGTCTGCATCCTCTCGACGCGTTTTTTCTACCGAGTACCATCCCGATCCGGAGGATCACTATCGCTTCACCTGGGACTCACTCGGTTACCTGTTCAGGCGATTCAGCCACGTCGAGGTTCATCACCACGGGAACCGCGCGCAGGTGCTGTGGGAGATCATCAACGCCGGTGGGAAGAGCCGCGTCGTGCTGAACGTGTTCAATCCGCTCATCGCGCGCCTGCACAGCCGGCACACCAGATTTCCGCTGGGCTTTGTCGTGTACGCCGAGAAGTGACGGCCGGAACTCACCCGGCGCTGTCTGCTGCTTCTCCGGGTGTGAATCGCAGGTACCACAGCCGAAATGCCGAGACGGCGGGTCGGGTTTCCGTGCTCGCCGGCTGAGCCTGAAATTCGATGGTATTCAAACCCGGCCGCAGGACTCCACGCGGGATGTTGAACTGATAGCGCCCGACCTGCTGCGAGTCGTCACTCGAGCACGAATCGCCGGACGTGGCGCCCGTTTACCGTGACGTCCAGCGCGAGTTGCGCGGCGGTTGCCGGAGTCGGGTCCATCCGCAGCAGGCACGTATAGGCCCCGGCACGCGTAAGTGGTACCCGCACCGAGCCGTGATTGCCTTTGGCGTAGCGGTAGGTGACGTTGCCCTCCTTCTTTGGTGGAAACCAGCTCCGACCAAAGAACAGAAAGTCGCGGGGGCCGGCGCCGATTCCGGCCGGCTGGCCTTGCCCAAGGTCACTCGCGAAGATGGCCAGGGGCAGGACGTACGTGACCGCGACGATCACGGCAACCAGGGCCGCAGAGAGCAGGACCCGTCCTCCGCAGGCTCGAGCGTTCGTCATGGTCTTGCCTGAGCGCAGAGCCGCCAGCCCTTCAAAAGCGTTGATACAGGCAGCGACGGCAGCAACGGCCAGGAAGGGGATGGCGTGAAGCGTGAAACGCCAGTCCGAGTACACCTCCCATGTCACCGCAAATGGCAGAAGCGACCCGCCAAGCACGACGAGCGTCACGCGGCCCTTCGGCGACCATAGCCACACGAGCAGGCCCGGAATGCACAACACCCGCAGACCCCAGGCAAGCCAGCTGCTCCAGTGATCGGCGACGCCATGCCACTTGTTGGCCAGCGGGTAGGTCGTCATGCCACGGATCAGCGTGTCGGTCGATCGAAGCATGTCCGATCCCAGTCGAACCGTCAGATAGGAGCCGATGCCTGTTCCGCCGCGCCGGTCGCCGAACTCTCTCCTGAGGTAGAACCCGGTGTGCCAGTTGATTGCGTAAAACGGATCGCCGTATCTGATCCAGCAGCCGATGAGATAGGGCGCCAGCAGACCGATGGTGAGCGCGGCGGCGATTCCCACAAGTGGCAGCATCCGGCGCCACTCTTTCCGCCCCTGGGAGAACAGCAGAAACACCAACGCAGGGGCGACGAAACTGAGCGCGGTAATCCTTGTCAGGCACGCGACTGCGCCCGCGATGCCGACGAGACCGGCTCGCCACCTCGATGGCCTCCCAATCCAGAGCACGCAGGCGCAGGTGAACAGTACGGTCACCAGCGCAAAGAAGTCGTCTCTGTACCCCTTTGCGCTCCAGCTGATCAGATCAGGATCGAGCGCCACGATCAGGGCGGCGAGCAGGCCGATGACGGGGCCGCCGAGCAAGCAACCAAGGACGAAGGTGGCCGGCACCAGCAACGTCGAAGCGAGGGCCGAGACTGCACTGACCGCGATGTCCTGACCGCCGGTGAGCCACAGCGCCGATTTGGTCAGCAGCACGAATGCCGGCTCTCGAAGCCGGCCCTCGTAGAAGCCTTTCATTTCTCGAGCGGAATCGAGATAGCTCTTTGGATCGAAGCGGTACGGGTAGAGCCCTCGCGTAAACGTGATCGTCGCCGGATGTAGATGCGACGCAAGACTGGCGACGCCGTTTTGAACACGGACCGATTGCTCGCCGTCACCCAGGGGCCCGTAGGTTTGGTGAAAGGCTTCGAAGCGCAGCAGCGCTCCGTATATCACGACGAGCGAGAGCAGGAAGGTGAGGAGGTGCTGCCGGGAAGGCGGCTCGATCACGAGGTCGCGCCCGGGCGCTATCGTCCGACGAGTCCCTCGACCGGGCTGCTGGCGGTCGCGTACATCTTGCGCGGGATTCGGCCGGCGAGGTGCGCGAGGCGGCCGGCGCGAACAGCCAGCTTCATCGATTCGGCCATCACCACCGGATCCTGCGCACCTGCAATCGCCGTGTTCATCAGCACGCCATCGGCGCCGAGCTCCATCGCGACGGCAGCGTCGGATGCAGTGCCGACACCAGCGTCGACGATCAGCGGGACGCGCGCAAACTCGCGGATGATTCGCAGGTTGTTGATGTTCTGGATGCCGAGCCCCGATCCAATCGGTGCACCGAGCGGCATGACGGCGGCCGCCCCGGCGTCCTCGAGCTTGCGGCAGACGACCGGATCGTCGGTCGTGTAAGGCAGAACGACGAATCCTTCGCGGACCAGGATGCGCGTGGCCTCGACGCAGCGCCTCGTTGTCGGGGAAAAGCGTACGCTCGTCACCGATGACTTCCAGCTTGACCCAGTGCGAGAGGCCGGCTTCGCGCCCGAGTCGAGCCGTTCGCACGGCTTCATCCGCCGTGTAGCACCCGGCGGTGTTTGGAAGCAGGAAGTACTTTGACGTATCGATGTAATCGAGAAGCGATTCCTTCGTTGCGATCGGAGATGTTGACCCGGCGGACGGCGACGGTAATCATTTCGGCGCCCGACGCCTCGTGCGCCCGCACCATCACCGCCGGCGACGAGTACTTCCCGGTGCCGACGATGAGGCGCGAGGCAAACGCTCGGCCCGCGATGATGAGACTGTCTTCCATCAATTCTCGTGGGGCCCCACCCCCACGTCTTGCGGTCTATCCGCCGCCGACGAAATTGACGATTTCGACCTCGTCGCCTGCGTGGATCGTCGTCGTGTCGAAGTTGGGTCGTTTGACGACGACGAGGTTGTGCTCGACGGCGATGCGCCTCGGATCCACATCGAGCTGGTCGAGCAGCTCGCTGACCGTGAGCGGCCGATCAACCTGGTACGCCTCGCCGTTCAGCCGGATTGTCACTTCAGCCACGCCAGATTGATATCATAGCGGCTTTTGAACATGCGAATCGCAGTTCCCAGAGAGACCGCACCGGGCGAACGGCGGGTGGCCCTGGTCCCTGAATCGTGCAAGAAGCTGATTCAGGCCGGTTACGAGCTCGACATTGAGTCGCTGGCGGGAGAGTCGGCGGGCTTTCCGGATGAGGCCTATCGTGAGGTGGGCGCCACCGTCAATCCGGATCCCGCGGCAGCGGTCGGGTCCGCCGACCTTGTGCTGAAGGTCACCGCTCCCGGCACGAATGCCGGTGCGCGCAACGAGGTCGCCTGGATGCAAGCGGGCAGCATCTACCTGGGCTCGCTGATGCCGCTGCGCAATCTCGACGCGGTCCGCGCGCTCGCAGCACACAAAGTGACCGCCTTCGCGACCGATGCCATCCCGAGAACGACGCGCGCGCAGTCGATGGACACGCTGTCGTCCATGGCGAACCTCGGTGGCTATAAAGGGGTGCTTCTGGCTGCCGTCGAGTTGAACCGCTACTTTCCGATGCTGACAACCGCCGCCGGAATGGTGTTTCCCGCGAAAGTGTTCGTGATTGGCGCGGGCGTTGCCGGCCTTCAAGCCATCGCCACGGCCCGTCGGCTTGGCGCGAACGTCGTGGCGACTGACGTCCGGCCAGAAGTGAAGGAACAGATCGAGAGTGTCGGCGCGAAATACGTGGGGATCGAGCTGAAGGAAAGCGCCGCCGCCGGCGGCGGCTACGCCAAGGAACTGTCGGATGAGGACCGGCGTCGCCAGGCCGAACTGCTGGCTCAGGAGTGTGCCCAGTCGGATGTCGTGATTACGACGGCTCTCATCGGCGGCGTGTTCGCGCCGCGGCTGATTGCGGCCGACACCGTCAGGCGGATGAAGCCGGGATCCGTGATTGTGGACCTCGGGGCCGACGGCGGCGGCAACTGCGAGCTGTCTGTGCTTGGTCAGACGACGCATGTCGGCGGCGTTACCATCATCGCGCCCCTGAATCTCCCGGCGACGATGCCCTATCATGCGAGCCTGCTGTTTTCGCGAAACCTCACGGCATTCGTCCAGGCCTTTACGAAGGACAAGGCATTTCAGCTCGATCTGAATGACGACATTCAGAAGGGCGCGATCATCACGCACGGCGGGGACGTGGTGAATACACGCGTGCGGGACGCCATCGCGAAGCAAGCAGGCTGATGAGAGTCGCTCCTCACCCGAGGCCGAGAGTCTACGCTCGAGGCCGAGGGACTGCGAAGCGCTGCCAGCGAGCGGGGGCAGCCTTGAGCCAAGTGTGGGGGTGGGGCCCCACGCAAGAAGAGAAAGCTCCCCGCGAGAGGTGAGAATGGATTTCTGGTCGACCGTTTACGTGTTCGTCCTCGCTTCGTTCATCGGCCTCGGCGTGATTCGCCGCGTCTCACGGCTGCTCCATACCCCGCTGATGTCGCTGACGAACGCAATTTCGGCTATCGCGGTGGTTGGATCGATCCTGATGACCGGTGGAGACTTTCCTCTCAGCATTCGCATTCTCGGCGCCATCGCCCTCTTCGCCTCCATGACCAACATCGTCAGCGGATTCCTGATCACGGATCGGATGCTGAAGATGTTCAAGACTGACAAACGAACCGAGAGCCGGCCCTCATGATGTTCGGCGTCAGTCAGTTTGCGTACATCATCGCGTCGGCGTGCTTCATCTTCGCGCTGCACTGGATGAATACGCCAGCGACCGCCCGCAAGGGCGTGTACGCCGGGATCGCCGGCACGGCGATCGCCATCATCGTGACGTGGCTGGAGCCGTCGGTCGTGCACCACTGGTGGATTGTCGGTGCCATTGCGGCCGGCTTCCTGGTTGGCGTGCCGCTGTCGCGCGTGCCGCTGACCGCCGTGCCGCAGCGGACGGCGCTGTCGCACGCGTTTGGCGGACTCGCGGCCGGACTCGTCGGGACCGCCGAGTACTACCTTCAGGTATTCGAAGGGCCGGAACACCTCACACCGTTTCGGATGGTCGCGCTCGTGACGGAGGTGATTCTCGGCTACCTGACGTTCACAGGCAGTCTGATGGCGGCCGGGAAGCTGCAGGAGGTAAGGTGGGTCCCGCAGCGCCCCGTCACGTATCCTCTGCAGAATGTGGCCAACCTGGTGCTGTTCGGCGTTGCCCTGGCAGTGGCCGGCGCGCTGGTTGTTCAGCCGGCCGCGGCCTGGTCGCTTGTCTTCTTTCCCGTGCTCATCCTGCTGGCGCTGGCGTTTGGCGTCCTGCTCATCATTCCCATCGGCGGCGCCGACATGCCGACGGTGATTGCGATTCTGAATTCGTACGCGGGCCTTTCGGCCGTGGCGATGGGCTTCGTGCTCGACAACAAGCTGCTGATCACTGCGGGCGCGCTGGACGGGTCGAGCGGACTGATCCTGGCCATCATCATGTGCAAGGCGATGAACCGCTCGTTCACGAACGTGCTGTTTGGCGCGTTCGGTCAGGTGCAGAAGGCGCAAACCTCCGGTGAGCAGAAGTCGTACAAGTCGGAAACGACCGAAGGGGCTGCGCAGGTGCTGGAGCAGTCGAACTTCGTGGTGATCATCCCGGGATACGGCATGGCGGTGGCGCAGGCCCAGCACAAAGTGCGGGAGCTCTACGATCAGTTGAAGAAGCGCGGAATCACAGTCAAGTTCGCCATCCATCCGGTGGCGGGCCGCATGCCGGGACACATGAACGTGCTGCTGGCGGAGGCCGACATCCCCTACACTGATCTGGTTGAAATGGACGACATCAACCGCGACATGCCGCAATGCGATGTCGCGCTTGTTGTCGGGGCCAACGACGTCGTGAATCCGGCCGCGCGCACCGAGAAATCGAGCCCGATCTACGGCATGCCGATCATCGAGGCGGACAAGGCGCGCACAGTGTTTGCAATCAAGCGGAGCAAGAATCCGGGCTTCGCGGGCATCGACAACGAACTGTATTTCTCCGATCGCACGTGGATGCTCTTCGGCGATGCGAAGAACGTGGTCGGCGAGCTGGTCAAGGAGCTTGCGGGATCGGGGCACTAGGAGAGTTCGCGACGTGTTGAGGGAGGCTCCTGCATGAAGTGGTTGGTGAAGATCGTCGGCGTCATGGCGTTGCTCCTGGCTGTCATGCCCTCGGTGTCCGCGCAGTGGCCCCCGTACGTGCCATCGGGTGTGCCGCGAACGGCTGATGGGAAGCCTGATTTATCGGCGCCCGCGCCGAAAACGGGCGACGGCAAACCGGATCTGTCTGGGGTGTGGGAGAACGGACCGCCGCCGGGCGGCGGTCAGGGCGCGGCGAAGGACCGGCCGGCCAACGAGCCGCCGCTTGCGACCTTCTTCAACATCGGTGCCGGCTTCAAGGACGGCCTGCCGTTTCAACCGTGGGCGGCGGAGTTGCTGAAGAAGCGGCGGGAAGACAACCAGAAGGACAATCCTGACGCACACTGCCTGCCGATGGGCCTGCTGCAGTTTCACGAGCATCCGCAGCCGCGAAAGATCGTGCAGACGCCGTCGGTGATCGTGATCATCTACGAAGCAAATTACGGGCTGCGGCAGATCTTCCTGGACGGCCGGCCGCTGCCGACGAACGATCCGCAGCCGTGGTGGTACGGCTATTCGGTCGGCAAATGGGAAGGCGACACGCTTGTTGTCGAATCGACCGGATTCCGCGACGAGGGATGGCTCGATATCTGGGGCAGCCCGTTGACCGATAAGGCGAAGCTCACCGAGCGCTTCCGACGCCTGAACTACGGAACTCTGCAGATCGACGTGACGATCGACGATCCGAAAGCCTATACGCGGCCGTTCACCGTCCGTTTCTACCAGCGCTTCCTGCCGGACGGCGAGCTGATCGAATTCATCTGCAACGAAAACGAACAGTCCGCGCAGCACATGTCCGGCAAGGAAGGACCGGGGTTTGCCGGAGGCGTCAAGGTCGACGCGAAGGTTCTCGAACTCTACGTCGGACGGTATCAGATCCGCCCGGGCCAGATCATCATCGTCACGCGTCAGAATGACACGCTGTTTGGGGAAGTACCCGGCCTTCCACCGTTTGAGCTGGTCGCCCTGACCGAACGGCGGTTCACGCCACTCAAACTCTTCGACGCGCAGTTGACGTTCGAGGTCGACAAGGGCGGCCGCGCTACGGCCGTCATCTGGCACACTGACACCGATCAGCGGGCAACTCGAATCGAGTAAAGGGTTCGTTAGAACCTGGTTCGTTGTTACCGCCCAGCAGCAGGCGCGTCGCCGCTGCGATAGCGGCCCACGTACGCCGCCTTCGCGACGGTCTTTCCTTCCATCGCCTTGATCAAGTCTTCCTTGCTGGCGGTCGCCGGAATGTCGAGCATCGCGTTGAGTGCGTAGAGCTCGAACACATAGTGGTGATAACGCGGGCCGGCCGGGGCGCCGGGTCCCATGTAGCTGTTCTGGCCTGTGATGTTCTTGCCGTTCACCGCGCCGTCGGGCAGCTTGCCTTCCGGAATGCCATTGGCTGACGCGGGGATGTTCCAGGCCAGCCAGTGCAGCACGTCGTTTGTGCCTCCCCCCAGCGCGACGTCGACATCGTGAAAGATGATCGCGTAGCTGACGGTTCCCATCGGCGCATTCGAGAACTTGAACCCCGGCTGCACGCCGCCGCGGCCCGCATATTTCTGAGGCACGATGCCGCCGTCGGCGAACGCGTCGGTCTCCATCAGCAGCGGCGGCAGGTTGAAGCCGCGGCCGCGTCCGGGTGGCGGCGGTCCACCCTGGCGCTCCTGCGCCTGGACTGGCCGCGGTTGAGATGTGGCCATCGCAGCGGCAAGCGCAACTCCGGCAGCCAACACCACGATCAACTTCCTTACTCGGGTTCGCATGTGCACCTCAGCTCTTGTTTGAAGACTTGTACTCGAATACGGCCGCCCGTGGCAATCGCCGCGACCACCGGAGCAACCTATTGCCGCTCCCACAGGACGACGTTGTGGATCGTTCGGCCCCGCGCATCGACGCCGTCCATCGTCTGCGTGCGGGTTTGTCCATCGCGTGCCACGACGATGCGATTGGTCGCATTGATGTTGCCGTTTTTCTTGCTGACCTGCTCGAGTGTGTACTCGTCCACCTTCTTGCCCGCGGTCGCATCGCGGCTGGCGTCGCCAATGACCGGATAATCCTTGCCGTCGAACTTCACGACGTACTGGTACTTGACCGCCTTGCCGGCGGCGTCGACGATGTCGACGATGACTCTGAGCCCGTTGTCGACGGGTTCGATCTTCACGATCGCGCTTCGAGGGGTGAGATCGGCCGGCGAGTAGGTTGATCTGGCGAGGTTCGCTTTCCAGATGCCCACCTCAGGATCGAGGGCCGCAGCGGGCGCAACCAGACCCACAAGCAGGGCGAGCGACCCGACGGTTCGTTGCCAAGTCGCAAGTTCTCTTGACATCGGTATCATTCTCCTGCATCTTTGTGCATCTTTTGGCGTCCCCAGTCGGAGCGGAGGTTATTTGCTCGTACCCTCGCCAGCCCTGACCGACCCTCGGCCACTCTCGGGGCATCTTGTCGTCTTCACGGGAAAACTCAGCTCGCTCGGCCGGAAAGAGGCGCAGGCGCTCGTCCATCGGCTGGGTGGTTCGACAGCAGACGACGTGAGCGGCAAGACAACGATGCTGGTCGTTGGCGACGAGGGATTCGGTCCGCAATCGCAGGCTGATGGGCCGCTCCGCGAGAAGAGCAACAAACTGAAACGAGCAGAAGAGCTGAACGCGCTCGACGGTCGAATCCGGATTCTCGGCGAAAACGATTTCTGCGCGCTGGTCGGTGTGCCAACACCAGAAACGCTGAAACGCCAGTATCACGCGATGCGCGATCTCATGGCGCGGTACCGGGCGCTGCGGGAGGACCATCTGCGGTATCTCGTGAAGTGCGGCCTGCTTCATCCCGTGCTGCGCACGAACGCCGACACGTTTTTCGGGTTTTCCGACGTCGCCGCCATCAAGCAGGCCAACGACGAACTCGGTCACGGCGTGTCATTTCGCAGTGTGGTTCGGACGCTGCTGGCTCAGCGTCAGGGCCAGCTTGCCTTCGATTTCCGTCTTGATGCGGCGCCCGCGCGTGTGCTGGAACTCAAGCGTCGAGTAGCCGTCGAACCGGAGCCCGAGATGCGGGGCGCCTCGCGTGTCGCATCAGCCGGGAATGCCGAACTGGCGGTGAGCTATTTCCGCTCGGCATCTTTGCTGGATGACGGCGACGAGTCGCGCCAGGAAGAGGCGGCGGCGACGTACCGCAAGGCACTGGAGCTGGATCCGTATCTCGTGGCGGCGCTCATCAATCTTGCGAATATCCACTACGGTCGCGACGAGCTGGCCGAGGCCCAGGCGCTGTACGAGCGCGCGATCAGCCTGGAGTCCGATTTCTTCGAGGCGCATTTCAATTTGGGCAACATCTATCACGACCTTGGCCGCTTCGCCGAGGCGCAGGCCTGCTACGGCGAGGCGCTGCGGCTCAATCCTGCGTACGCGGACGGCCACTTCTATATGGCCGTGACGTTGGAGAAGATCGGCCTGCCTCAGGACGCGCGCCCGCACTGGCGCGCTTATCGCCAGCTTGCGCCCAACGGGGAGTGGGTGGAACTTGCGAAGGAGTTCTCTGAGTAACGAATCCGTCAGTACGGTATTCGTCCGGATCCCGCTTTTTCGGTGTCCGCCGCAATTTGTAGAACACGCAGTCCAGACACCACGCTTCGGGATCGAAGCCGGTCGTTCCGGCAAGCGGCAGCACGTCGCGATGGCCGCAGCACTCGGGTCCGTCTTCGGGCGGGCGTCGCCAGCGGCACGACTTGAACCGTGCCACCGCGGGCGACAACTCGGGAGCCGGCGTCGCCCCGCTTGGGGTCGGCGACGGCGAAAACGGATCAGACATGACGCTCCGATTCTAAGCGAACGCCAACCGACTTTTCCAGAAGCGCCAGGGCCTGCCGCTCGTCAGGCTCGACGAGCGTGAGCGCGTGGCCGGCTTCGTGCGCTCGTCCCGTGCGTCCAACCCGGTGTACGTAGGTGTCGCGCGAATCGGGCAGCTCGTAGTTGATCACCGTATGGATGCCGTCGATGTCGAGGCCGCGCGCCGCGATATCGGTCGCCACGAGCACCTGATAGCGGCCGCCACGGAATCCTTCGACTGCGGCGCGGCGCTGGCTTTGCGATCGATCGGCATGGAGCGCAGTGCACTTGATGCCGGCGGCGCTCAACCGGCTCGCCAGCCGATCAGCGCCGATCTTCGTCCGCGTAAACACCAGCACCGGTCCCGCCGGATGTCGCAGATGTTCGATCAGCCAGCCAAGCTTTGCGCCCGCCGCCACCACGTGTGCCCGGTGCGTGATGGTGCTGGCCGGTGCGCTTCGCTCGCCCACCTGCACGTACTTCGGGCGGCGCATGATCTCGAGCGCCTGACGCACGATGTCGTCCGGCATCGTTGCTGAAAAGAGCAGGGTCTGCCGTTCAGCGGGGAGCGCCGAGATGATCCGCTGCACGTCGGGCCAGAAGCCCATGTCCATCATGCGGTCCGCTTCGTCGAGCACGATCAATTGAATGCCGCTCAAGTCGGCATTCTGCTGACGCATGTGATCCATCAGGCGCCCCGGCGTCGCCACGATGATGTCGACGCCGGCACGAAGCGCACGCTCCTGCCCGCCCATCTCGACGCCGCCGTACACCGCGGCGCTCGTCACGCTGGTGTGATACGACAGCCCATGAATTTCGTCCTCGATTTGAACCGCGAGCTCCCGCGTAGGCGCGAGGACGAGCACCCGGCTTTTGGCCGCGCCTGGATTCGGTCCAGCGAGCAGCCACTGGAGCATGGGCACGACGAACGCGGCTGTCTTTCCGGTACCAGTTTCCGCGCAGGCAATCAGGTCGTGGCCCGTCAGGACGAGCGGGATGACCGCGCTTTGGATGGGTCGAGTTTCCGTGAATCCCAGGTCGCGAATGCCCTCGAGCAGGCGTGCGTCCAAGCTGAACGAGGTAAACGGGACCGGCACGGTGTCACAGGGTGTTGCTTCGAGCGTCGGCGGTTGCGGTACGCCCGGATGCGCCGGCCGCGACACGTGGGGCGCGCGGCGCGGACCCCGATGCGGACCTGACGGTCGTCGGCGTGGCCGCTGGCTATGGGTTGTCTTTGAGTCCAACTGATGTTTCTGGCTAGCGGGCGCGGAACGTGATGATGCCCCGGACCGGATCGTAGGGCGAGACGCCAACCGTTACCCGATCCCCTGGAACCACCTTGATGCGGAAGCGGCGCATTCGGCCGCTGAGCTGGGCCAGTACTTCGTGGCCGGCGTCGCACTGCACGCGGTAGAGGCCGCCACTATGCACCGCCACGACAGTGCCCTGCATATCAATGAGGTCGTCCTTGCTCAAATAGCTAGCAATCCTTTCTGCCTAAACAAATAGTGTGCCACAAGGGGAAGCACGTACACAAATTCAAAGCGCTCGGACCGCGTTTTCGACCTGCCGAGCGGCCGCCTCGTAGTCGTTGCCCACCAAGGAGATCGGCGCGCCGAATGCCACACGGACCCGGCCGGGGCGCGCCATCCGCCAGCTCGTATGCAGCACCTTGTCCAGCCCCTCAAGGCGCACCGGCACCACCGGCACCCCGAGGCGGGACGCGATCATGCCAATCCCGGGTCGAAAGCTCCGGATTTCTCCGTGCTCGGTGCGTGCCCCTTCAGGAAAAACCAGGACCGAATAGCCGGCCTCGATCAGGCTGCCGACATAGCGAAGCGTCTGCCTGGCGCCAACTTCCTGCTGCGGCAGCGGGAACGCATTGAACATGAGGGCGGCCAGGTAGTAGTTCAGGCTGCTTGTGAACCACGCCAGGCGTCCATGGGTGTCCGGGAAGAAATGCGCTTTGAAGAACTCCTTGGCCATGGCCGACGCGACGCTGTACCGCCAGGGCGACGGCAAGGCCGCCAGAATCACCGGTACGTCCATCAGGCTTTGATGGTTGGGCGCGAAAATTACCGGTCCGGGCAGTGACGTCACGTGCTCACGACCTTCGACGTGAATCCAGGCGAACACGCGCGTCAGCGGCAGGAGCCATGTCGGGAGACACAGGCGGCGGACGAGCCGCGCCGCTCGACTTCGATTCCACTCCGGGAACACGATTGGCTCGGTTACCGCTGCTTCACCGGCCGCCGCGCGATCGACGAGTGACCGCAGCTGGCCGACATCGTGCGCGCTGGCAAAGGCGGTCTCATCGAGATGAGTGTGAAAGGCGTCTTCGAGCGCCACCATCAGTTCAACACGCTCGAGCGAGCTCAGCCCCAGCTCATCGATCGTGGTGGCGGCTGCGATGCCGGCGCGGCCCGCCTGTTTCGAGACGAGGTCCAGCAGCTTGTCCGTGCCTGCGCTGGTCTTCTCCGGCTGGGCGCCCGTGCGCAGCCACTCGCGAATCGCCGCGCGTTTCAGCTTGGCGGTGCCCTCGGTCCGCGGCAGCGCCTGCTCCGGCCAGAGCACCGCGCGCCGGATCTTCTGATGGTCGGCCAACCGCGCGTTGGCCACGCGCGCTGCGGCATCAGGATCGATTCCCGGATCGGTGACGAGGACCGCGTGCACGCGTTCTTCGCCCCCGGTTGCAAGGCCGACTACGGCCGAGTCCCGGACGCCAGGCACCTCGTTTAGCACGCGCTCGACGTCCTCCGGAAAGACATTCAGCCCTTCGGGCGTGACGATCATTTCCTTCTTGCGTCCGCGGATGTACAACTGACCGTCTGCACGCAGTTCTCCGATGTCGCCCGTGTGAAACCAGCCGTCCTCGAAGGCGCCCGCCGTTTCGCCCGCAGCGTGGAAATACCCGGTGGTCACGTTTTCGCCACGCACCAGGATCTCGCCGTCGGGAGCGATCTTGATCTCGACGCCGGCGATGGCTTTGCCGACCGATCCTTTTTCCGTACTGAAGGGATGATTCAGCGTGACGATCGGCGCCGTTTCGGTCAGCCCGTATCCCTGCACGACGAGAAAGCCGAGTTCAGCCCAGAATCTTTCGAGTCCCCCATCGAGCGGCGCGGCCCCGACGACGAAGCTCCAGAACTTCAGGCCGAACAGGCGATGAATGCGGCGGTAGCGCCACCAGCGAAGGGCCACGTGCTGCTTCGGGCCGGGCGTTGCCGCCTCAGGCGCTGTACGCAGCACGTGCTCGCGCAGGACGTCGAGGATCTTCGGGACCGACACCAGGACCGATACACGCCGCGACTTGATCTGGGCGATGATTTCGCCCGGATTGAATCCGCGGATGAACACCACAGTGCCTGCCAGCATCGGCGGGACGAACGTGGCCATGGCCTGACCGAACATGTGACTGAGCGGAAGGAGATTCAGGAAGCGAATCGGCGAGAACGGGCCAGCCCCACTTCCGGTATTTCATGACGCCTTGTTCGACCGGGACGATGTTGGCGAGGATATTGCGATGCGTGATGACGACGCCCTTGGGCTCCGCGGTGGCGCCGGAGGTGAAGATGATTTCAGCGACCTGATCGCCGGTGGCTGAAACGGGGGTGAAACCGTCTGAGCCGGCGGTCCAGTCGAGCTCGTGCAGCGTCCAGACTCGTCGGCTGCTCAATCCGCCCGTCGGCACATCGTCGCCCACCAGGACGAGCGGCGCTGCAACCATGTCAGCGATGCGAGACACGAAATCCGGAGAAGCGCGGTAGTCGACGGGCACCACGACGACGCCCGCGAGAAGACAGCCCCAGAAGGCGACGATCCATTCCGGACGGTTTTCCGACCAGAACGACGACTTTGTCGCCCTTTGTGATACCAGCTTCGCCGAGCAGACGCGCGAACCCGCGCGCGGCGCGGCCGACGTGCTCGTAGCTGTAGTGCCGACTGCGAAAACCGTCGTCGTGCACAAGAATTCGCCGTGCGTGCTGGCAAGATCGTCGAAGAAGTCGATCAGCGTGTCGCGGGGCACGTTCTGAATTATGATGGAAACGTCGTTCAACCGACGTGATAAGCTACCGCGTTCATGCGCATCTTTCTCGTTGGCGCCACCGGTTACGTCGGCGGTGCTGTGCTCGACGCACTGCTGCGCGCCGGGCACGACGTGACCGCGCTCGTGCGTGACAACGAGAAGGCAGCGCGCGTTGCTGCGCGCGGTGCGCACCCGATTATCGGCAATCTTGCCGATCCTGAGTCCTATCGCGCAGCCGCCGAGGCACAGGACGGCTACATCCACGCGGCGATCGACCGAGCGCCAGGCCGTGCGCAGCCGGTTGAGCGCATCGCGATCGACACGCTTTTGGCGGCGGCGAAGCGGCCGCGAACCGCCGGCGCATCGACGCCGTCCAGTCGGTTTGTCATCTTCACCTCCGGACTCTGGGTTCTGGGCAATACGCCGGATCCCGCGACTGAAGACAGCGCCGCTTCATGCGCCGGAGATTTCATCGTATCGCCCGGCGCACGAGCGTCTCGTGCTGGAGGCGGCGACCGATCGACTGCGCACGATTGTCCTGCGTCCGGGCCTTGTCTACGGCGGGAACCGGGGAAGTCGGGCGACGTCTTCAAGTGCCGCCGCCAACGGACTGGTCCGTGTCGTCGGCGACGGCCACAATCACTGGCCGCTCATTTACGACCGCGATCTGGCGGATCTCTACGCTCGGCTCGCCGCAACCACGAATCCGCAACCGGTATCTTCCACGCCAACGACGAAGGCGATGAGCGGGTCAACGATATCGTGGCGTCGATTTCGCCTACCTGCCGGTCCGGCCTGACGTGCGACACGTCCCGATCGAAGAAGCGCGCGCGAAGATGGGTCCGTACGCCGATGCGCTCGCTCTGGACCAGGTCGTGAGCAGCCCGCGAGCGCGCGCGCTGGGCTGGACGCCCTCGCTGCACTCCGTCGCCAGCAACGCCGCTCGGCTGCTCGAAGAGTGGCGCGGACAGAAGCTGCGCACCGCGTAGGGCACGTAACGCGGGTAGGGCACGTGGGGCGGGTCGGCTAGTCAATCGCCGAACTTCTCGAGGTCGTCCTCCTCGGCGCCCGGCAGCAGATCGAAAAACGCATCAAGGCTCCGATCGAGCGCGCGCCGCAGCTGCGGCATCGGTGCCGTCGATCGTGTGCAGCGTGAGGCCGCGGTCGAGCCGTCGGTAAGCGTGATCTTCGCGTCCTCGAGTCCCTTCAGCGAACCTTCGGGAACGAGCCGCACGCCGTAGACGAGGGTGTAACGGGACATGAGCGACATTCTAGTGTAGCGGTTCCGGGCAGGTCCAGCGTTCCAGGTTCCAGGTTCCACGTTCCAAAGTGCACCGGCACGGCTGGGCTTCGCGCAATGATGCTCTTCATCCCCGCGACACGTTCGGAAGGGTTTGGTCGCAGCTGCCCGGACGACTTCACTTGTGACCGGGAACCTGGAACCTTGAACCGAACCCTGGAACCCGGAACCCGGAACCCTGGAACTTTGGAACGTTACCCAACCATCTTCTTCGCGGCCGTGATCGCCTCGTCCAGATTCGTCACCGTTCCGTCGAGCTGCTGTTCGTACACGGCCTTCAGAATCTCGCCCATACGCGGCCCTGGCGTGCACTCCGAGCGGGAGCGAGATGGCGACCGAGCAGAATGGGTCGCGGGTGGTCGATGCTCGACGCCGAGCGCTCGCGCACGCTCGAGAAACCAGTCCATCGCGGTGCAGTTGAACTGCCCTGGATTGCGGCCGAGACAATCGGATTTCGCGAGACGCGCAAGCAGCTCCAGATCGACTTTGCTGCGCCAGCCGACGGAACGCGCCGTCGCCCACCTCGTCGCGCACCTTGAACCACGCGCCCGGCTTGAGATGATGCGCGACGAACCCGAGCACCTGCTGGCGGACGTCGTAGCCGTCGATCGACTGGACATTCAGTCGATCCAGAAACGCGGTGGCGGGTGCGACGCCCTGCTCTTCGTGATCCATCGAGCGAATGCGGCCGTCGATGACCGCCGTCGTTGCCGGTTTACCGAAGTCGTGACAGACGGCCCCGAGCATGACGGCCAGCTGCTTTGGTCGCTCGAGATCATCGACGACGGTCACGCGCCTCGATCGACGACCTGAAGCGTGTGAACCCAGACGTCGCCTTCCGGATGCCACTCGGGCTCCTGCGGACAGCCAGCCAGCGCGTGAAGCTCGGGAAAGAGCCGCGCAACGACGCCCAGATCCATGGCGAGGCAAAGCCGATCGACGGACGCGGCGCCGCACAGCAGCTTCTCGATTTCTCCCCAGACGCGCTCGGCGGGCAAGTCGTCGAGCGCAATCGCGCGGCACAGCTCGCGGGTCTGTTCCTCGAGCGTGAAGCTCGAGCCGCGCCGCGAACTGGACGGCGCGGAGCACGCGCAAGCTGTCGTCCGCGAATCGCGCCGGATCGACGACGCGCAGCAGGCGGCGGGCGATGTCGCCGCGGCCGTCGAAAGGGTCTTCGTACGTTTCGGTCAGCGGATCCCAGGAAATTGCGTTGACGGTGAAGTCGCGCCGGCGCGCGGCTTCCTCGATCGACAGCGACGGATCGCCGCTGACGTCGAACCCGCGATGGCCACGGCCGGCTTTCGATTCGCGGCGGGGCAGCGAGACGTCGATGTCGCCGACCTTGTAGACCTGGAAGCTCTCGCCGACGGTTTCGACGCGGCCGAACGGCTCGAGCAGGCGGCGCAGATGCGGCGGCATCGACGCCGAAGACTTCGATGTCGATGTCCTTCGAGGCGCGCGCCATCAGGCGATCGCGCACCCAGCCGCCGACGATCAGCGCGCGACCGCCGGCGTCGCGGACGGCGGTCGCGATTTCCCGGACCCTGCTCAGGGGATCGGGCACAGCCGGATGGGCGGCGCGCTGTTCCAGAGCCCGAGCATAACATCGGGCCAGCGCGGCGACTCCGGGCTGGCGCTACGCGACGCGGCGGATGTCGACGAGGCGTGGGCGAAGCGCGAAGCGACGGATGTCTCCCGGTACGGAAACCTTTGGACGCTGCTCGCTGAGCGTCCAGCCCGGCGACTCGTGTCCGCACGAGGCGCACCGGAGATACACGCGATCGCGTTCGAACTGCCGCAGCATGTTGTGACCGCGCAGGCCGCAGTAGATTTCGCCCACTGACTCGAGCAGTTTCGCCATGGTTTGCTCCTTCCAGTCCATCGACCGTCCGTAAGCGGCTACAACGCTGCCGCCGCGTAATTCTAACGACGTTCAATGGGACGGTATGGATTCAGACTTCAAACGACGTGCCGGAGTTACTTGCTCGGTAGAGATTTGTAATCGACTGGCGGTCAATGGTTTGAGGGTAGCTCGAGCATTGAATTCCTTACGGAAGGGGCTGAATGAGTCTGCGGAATATCCGCGATTTCGCTGACTTCCAGGAACCCTTGAACCCCGGAACCTCGGAACCCGGAACCCGGAACCCGGAACCTGGAACCTGGAACCCAAGATCACGTATTTTCACTGAACACGCTGCGCATGATGAACGAGACGTTGGCGGGGCGTTCCCCGAGCCGTCGCATGAAGTAAGGAAACCACTGGCGCCCGAACGGGATGTAGACGCGGACTCGATAGCCCGCTTCGACCAGCATCATCTGCAGGTCGCGGCGCACGCCGTACAGCATCTGGAATTCGAACCGATCGGGTGTCACGCCAGACTCGACCGCGCAGCGGCGCGCCAGTTCGATCATGTGCTCGTCGTGCGTGGCAATGGCGGGGTAGTCACTTTCGGCCAGCAGCACCTTGACCATGCGCGCGTAGGCAGCGTCGACGTCCGCCTTCTTCCGATACGCAATCTCCTTCGGCTCCGTGTACGCACCCTTCACGAGGCGCACTCCTCCCCCGAGCGCGGTGACGCGCTGGAGGTCCGCTTCGCTCCGCCGGAGTGCCGCTTGCAGCACGACGCCCAGTCCGCGATAACCTTGCTGCCACAACGTCTCAAAGATCTCGAGAGTGACGTCGGTGTAGTGCGAACTTTCCATGTCGAGCCTCACGAAGAAGCCCGCCGGCTCTGCTCGTTCCAGGATCCTGCGGAGATGGTCCACGGCACTGGCTTTGTCCACATCCAGCCCGAGCTGCGTCAACTTCAGCGAGATATTGCGGCCGATGCCCGACTGAACCATCGCGTCGACAATCGCCAGGTACTCATTTGTCGCGGACTTCGCAGCCTCCAGGCTGATGATGTGCTCCCCAAGGTGATCGAGAGTCATGAGGAGGCCGCGAGCCTCGACGGCCCGCGCCGCGGCAATTGCGTCGGCCAAGGTCTCGCCGGCCACGAAGCGCCTCGCAAAGCTCGTCGGGCTTCGCATGCCGATCCGCGATGCGAGGCGCTGCAGGGTACGGCTTTGAGCGAGCAGGTGGAAGAAGTTCTTCGAGACGCGCTCGAGCATCAATGCGTCCGGCCGGCAGAGATGAGCAGATGATCGATCGTGCGCGCGTAGTAGCGCAGCACGCTCCGCTCCCTGACGCGGAACCGGCCGCGCTCGCTGACGATGATGCCGCGTGTCTCGAGCGGACCAGCCGCTTCGTCGATCGCCTGTCGACCGCTCATGACGCCAAGGTTGGCCCGCCGCACCTCGAGCTCGCCGAGAATCTGGTCGATCCGGCCTTCGAGATCCCGGCGCGTGATCGACGGCCGCATGGCGGCGGCGAACACCGCGGTTGGCAGCACCTTGAACAGCTCTCCGATTCGCTGGCGCACGAGCCGCGTCAGCTCGAGCGCCTCGCTGCGCGACTGAACGGCGCGGTGATCGACCTCAATGGGCGCGCCGAACGTCACGAACGCCCGGGATCGATACCCGACGGCGTACCGGACCATCTCGGCCAGCTCGCGCGAAAACGGCCGCTGCAGCTTCTTGGTCCGTTGGCGCGACAGGATGTGGTCTTCGAGCACCAGGTCGTAGGCGATGGCGGTCGGCAGAATGGCCAGGTTCGAGCAGTCAGCCAGCAGGGCGCTGTTGATGAGGCCGGTCTTGAACGATTTCAGCTCGCCGCTGTAGCTGCGGCCGCCTTCGGGGTAGAAGAGCAAATCCTGCTTCTTGAGGATCTCGCCGACATACGCTTTGAGCGTGACCAGATACGCCGGATCCTTCGTGTTGCGCCGAATCGGAATGGCGCCGGTCACGTGGCGTTGGATGAGACCGAGCGCTCCACCGAACAGGTTGATCCCGGCGGCAATGAGCGGCGGCCGGATCCCGTGATCGTCGAGAAGCAGCGGCTCGATGAGATAGTCGATGTGGCTCTTGTGGTTCGAGATGTACACCAGTCGATGGTGCTGGACCGCCGATGCGACGTGGTTCAGATGCTCGGGAATCCGCTCGATCTTCCGGAGAATCGGGTAAAAAGGATGCTGCAGCGCGCGGTACATGGCGTATCGCTGCGTGGTGCGCAATTCCTGAAGGTACGCATAGACACGTTCGCGCGCACGTGTACCACCTTCGCCTCCGAACGCGCCGTTCAGGTACTTGACGACCTCTTCGTGCGCCAGCACGGCCTGAGAAATCTCGTCGTGCATCGGTCACCGGAATATACCAGTAAGGCACGTCAATCGGGTAATTGGGTAATCGGGTAATTGGATAATGGAATTGTGGAATTGATGACAACCGTCCATTACCCGATTACCCGATTACCCCATTACCCAATTCCCCGATCATGAGTGCTGCGACGCTCGAGTGGATCACTGACGCGGTCGTCGGCGCGCTCGAACGCCGCGACGCTATTGGCGCCGTGCCGCTGACATTCCTCTTGCGCCGCTATCGCGCCACGGGCCGCGGCGATCTGCATGCCCTGCTCGAGCCGGCTCTGGCACAGGGCCTTGACGTGCACCTTGACGACAGCGCGCCCGGCTCGCGCGCGGAGTGGTTGACGCTGTTTACCGAGGCGGCCGACCTGAGCGACGATGACGCGCTTCGTGGCGCAGCCGAGAGCCTGGCGTCGGCATTGCGGCGCGACTGGGGTCGATCTGCTCCCGTGGACTCGGCCGCCGCGGCCGTCGAGGCGTGCCTGGTGTGGGGCCGTGGTTACGACCACGATCTCGTCGTTGCCGCAGTCGACGAGCTCGAGCGAATCGCCGCAGCGGCCTACGAACCAGAGGAAGGCCTTGCACGACTGCCGAGCCGATCGTGCCGGGAACGCGGCTATCTTGCGGATCACGTCGGCCTGTCCTCGGCGTTGCTCGCCGCCTACGACACGACAGGGCGGCTGCCGTATCCGATGCTGGCCGAGGAGCTCATGCAATTTGCGCGTCGCGCGCTCTGGGACGATGAGGGGTCGCGGTTTCGCGTCACGGCTTCCGGCGAAACCGCATCGTTCGCGCTGAGCTGCCGGGCGATCAGTGTGCTCTGCCGCTTGGCCGTCTTGCGTGCTGCGCCCGACTACCGGGAAGCCGTGTCCGTCGCGCCCGGCATCGGGTACGCCGATCTCGCCGAACGTCTCCTGGCAACTGAGGCCCGGCGCTATCAGGAAGATGGACTGGCGAGCGCCGCGTACGGCCTCGCACTCGTAGAATGGCTGGCCTTGCACTGACGATGTGACTAGAATCGGCCATCCGGAATTCGCCATCGCTTCGTGGAGTCGACCGTGGACCAGGCCTCAATCGTTCCGGCTCTGAAGAACATCGCAACCCGGCTCCGCATTGAGTCGCTGCGTTCGACATCCGAAGCCGGCAGCGGCCACCCGACAAGCTGCTGCTCGGCTGCAGATATCGTGGCCGCGCTGTTCTTTGCCGAAATGCGTTTCGATCCGCAGCACCCGGCGCTTGTGGACAGCGACCGCTTCGTTCTGTCGAAAGGACACGCCGCGCCGCTGCTCTACGCCGCATGGGCTGAAGCAGGTGCCTTCGATCGTCGCGAGCTCCTCAAGTTGAGAACCATCGGTTCAGATCTCGAGGGTCACCCGACGCCCCGGCTTCCTTTTGTCGATGTCGCGACCGGCTCGCTGGGCCAGGGCATCTGCGCGGCCGTCGGCAGCGCGCTCAACGCCAGGCGTATCGGCTCCGACTATCGCACGTACGTCCTGCTCGGCGACGGCGAGTCGGCAGAAGGATCGGTCTGGGAGGCCGCCGACGTCGCCGCGATGGACCGGCTGGACAATCTCTGCGCAATCACCGACGTCAACGCGCTCGGCCAGAGTCGGCCCACGATGTGGCAGCACGACATGGACGAGTTTGCGCGCCGCTGGCGGGCCTTCGGCTGGCAGGTCGTCGTGGTCGACGGACACGACATGGCCGCGCTGCTGGACGCGTACGCTCAGGCGCGCGACACCAGGCGCCGGCCGACGATGATCCTTGCGCGCACCATGAAAGGCAAAGGCGTGTCGTTTGTCGAAGGCAAGGACGGCTGGCACGGCCGGCCTTTCAAGAAGGGCGAGGAGCTCGACCGGGCGCTCGCCGAGCTCGAGCGTCAATTCGAGCCATCGCTGCAGGGTGTCAATCTCGCCCGGACGATTGCCCGTCCCTCAGCGTCGCTGCGTGCAGCAGCGACCGTATCGACACCAGAGCCTCCTGCGTACTCGCTCGGCGCGGAAGTCGCGACACGTGAAGCGTACGGAACTGCGCTCGTGAAGCTGGGCCGAGCCGACGACCGCATTGTCGCGCTCGACGCCGACGTCAAGAATTCGACATTCAGCGAAGGCTTCGAGAAGGCGCTGCCCGATCGGTTCTACCAGAACTTCATCGCGGAGCAGGTGATGGTCGGGGCGGCCATGGGTCTGGCGGCACGCGGCGCGATTCCGTTCCCGTCCACGTTTGCCTGCTTTCTGTCCAGGTCCGCTGATTTCATCCGCATGGCCGCGATCAGCAATGTCGGCATCAAGCTCGCGGGCTCGCACGCAGGCGTGTCAATCGGAGAGGATGGCCCCTCGCAGATGGCCCTCGAAGATCTCGCGATGTTCCGGGCCGAGCCGAACTTCACGGTGCTCTACCCGTGCGACGCCGTGAGCACGGAAAAGCTCGTGACGCTCATGGCCTACCATCCCGGGCCCGCGTACATCCGGACGAGCCGGCCGAAGACCCCTGTGATCTATTCGAACGACGACACGTTCGCGATTGGCGGATCGAAAGTGCTCCGTCAAAGCGACGCAGACGTTGCGACGGTCATCGGTGCGGGCGTCACCGTATTCGAGGCCCTGACGGCTTACGAGGAACTGAAGAAATCCGGGACGACGATTCGTGTGATCGACCTGTATTCGGTGTCCCCGGTGGACCGCGAGACCCTTGTGGCCGCGGCCCGGGCTACAGGCGGGTGCCTTGTGACCGTTGAGGATCACTACGCTGCTGGCGGCATCGGCGATGCGGTGGCGAACGCGGTCGCCGACGAAGGGTTCACGGTTCACCGGCTTGCCGTTCGGGAGATTCCACGGAGCGGGAAGTCCGCCGAGCTTCTCGAGCGCTACGGCATTTCGGCGCGCCACATTATCGAGATGGTTCAGGCCATCGCGTTCAGAAGGCCTTCGGCGATGAAGGCACTGCGGTAGCTCTTCACGGATGGCGTCGAAGGCCAACCGCTGCGCACAGCCACGCCACCGTCAGACAGCCAAGCGCGACGAACAGCGGGACGAGAGCTTCGGCAAGCCCGATCGCCACGAACCGGAAGTCCACAGGCGTTTCGCTGACCCCGATGGTTCGAAGGATATTGATGGCGCCCGACAACAGGCCTCCCAGGGAGCCGAAGAGTCCAGCGAGGGACAGCGGCCGCATCAGCGCGAGTCGCTGCTCGGTGGGGCGAATCGCGTACGCCACGCCAACACCCAGGGGCAGGACGCCGACAATCAGACTGAGCAAGGCGACAAGGCTCGCTTGCCTCAGAATCTGGAAGAGCATTTCGTTCCCTCCTCAGATCCGATATAACGCCGACACGGCCGGGATGTGACGCTTGTCACGATTCGCTGCTCTGGGCGTTAAGACGTGTATGGATCGAGAGTCTGAGCTCGCTCTCGTCGTCCGCGTGCGCGCTGGAGACGCGTCAGCATTCGATGTCGTGTACGAGTGGTTCAACACCCCGTTGTTCAATTTCCTCTCCAGACTGGTTCGCCGGCGCGATGTCGCCGAGGATCTTCTTGAGGAAACGTGGTTGCGTTTCGTCGCCCGCTCGCCGGCGCTTCGTAGCGATACGCGCCTTGGTCCCTGGCTGTTCACGGTGGCACGTAATCTCCATGTCAGCTACCGCCGGTCACGACTCGTAGAAGACTCGCATGCCGCCGGCCTGATGGGATTATGGCCGTGCGGATTGCCGGGACGTTCTCCCTTCGAGCTGGCTGCAGCCACCGAAAGCGAGCGGCGCCTCGAGGCTGCCCTTGCGGCGATTCCAGTGGCCTACCGGGAAGCGGTGCTGCTTATTGGTGTCGAAGGGTTGTCCACCGCAGACGCGGCCTCGGTGTGCGGCATTTCCTCAGAAGCCATGCGACAAAGATTGAGCCGTGGGCGCGCGTTGCTGGCCCGTCGTCTCGATAAAGGTGAGGCACCGCTCCTCACGACGCTGAAAGAGGTGAAGGCATGATGTCTGACGAAGCGGATGAGGCAACACTGCGCCGGCTTCGACGGCTGCCGGTACTCGAGCCTGATCCGGCCCGAGCCGAGCGGGTCCGCGCTCGCTGCCGCGACATGCTCAATCGGCGTCAGCAGCGGGCCGAACGCTCCACTAGGCCGGACCGCTTTACCGCAGTCGTGCTTCAACCTGCGCTGGTCGGTAGTCTTGGCCTAAGCTACCTGCTGGCTGTCCTCTACGATGTGATCCGGCTGCAGGGTCGTCACTAGACTCGTCCGGGTCATCGAGAGAGCCACTTCGCAATCGCATACACCAGCACCGGGCCGGCGATGATGACCCATGCCTGCCACTTCTTCATCACCTCATCGCTCCACCGCTTCAACGCTCGGTGAATCGGGCCAGACTGCCTGCGGCGCGGCCACGTAACCGGCGTGAGCCAGGCGGCTCTGGAAGAGCGCCGTTTCCGACGCCCAGAACACGAGCTTCACCCATGAGCGTGCCAGCACGTACAGCTGTCCGACGAGCACCGCCATCCACGTGTGCCATCCGGACCCCGCCGCGCCGGGGGCGATCACGGCATACACAGCGAGAACAAGCAGGAAGAGCACGGCGTTCATGAGGTAAAGACCGACGACCGCGCGTACGTTCCGGCCGATAAACCGCATCGCCGATGCGACTGCGCCAAGCATGCTTCGACGATCTTCCACGACGGCCCGCACTTTGGCAAAGTCGAACACGATCGTCAAGGCAACCAGGATCAGCCCGAATGCCGCATAGAAACCGACACGGATGAAGAACGCCGTCCGTTCCACGGTCACGTCGTGAATGAACCGAGGAAAGACGCGGTTGAACATCCACGGATGCAGAAGACCGAACAGCAGACCGTACACGACGGCCATCAGCACGCCCAGCCGCAGGAATCTAAAGAAGAACACGCCGGCTGTCATGAAGAATCCGTGCGCGTGTGTGGCGCGGTCGCGCGCGTACCGGTCGACTGCCCCCCCTGCCAGAAACAGCCAGAGGACGACGTACACCCACGCGGCCATGATGAGCGCCAGAGGCCGGCCGGAGTTGTCGAGAAAGGCGCTCAGGTTGTCGACGACCGCAGCGAAGCCAATCACACCGGGCCGCAAGGTCGAGCCGAGATCACCCGACTGCGCGGCGAACTCCTGCATCCAGTCGTCATTCACGCCGTCCGCCGCCGCACCGGCGGCGAGACTGCCGCCCAGGTGCTCCTGTATGAGACTGCTCATGAGGAGCGCGAGTGGAAGACTCACCAGCACGCTCAGAATCCAGGCGCCGATCAGGACGGACGGCGCGCGGTTGACGCGGCGGATCCCGTCGCGGCACGCGTGAAAAGGCGAGGTCACGCGAGGAACGCCACGGACAGAAGGAAGTCCTGCAGCCACACCATCCACTGCCCCGCCCACTTCGTGGCTGCCTCCGATCCCCGCGGCGACAGCGTTTTTGAATTGTTGGTGTAGTTGATGTCCAGCAGCAAGACACGGTCCGGGTCGACTTCGGCGGACACGGCGCGAGCGGGCCGATCGTACCGATAGG
The DNA here is from genome assembly GCA_963725105.1 of uncultured Acidobacteriota bacterium. Classification (GTDB taxonomy): domain Bacteria; phylum Acidobacteriota; class Vicinamibacteria; order Vicinamibacterales; family CAVVIG01; genus CAVRXZ01. Next base: position 38,087 of record CAVRXZ010000031.1, on the reverse strand, counting down.
CGGTCCAGCGACTTAGACCGTCCCAGTGTTCCACCGTCTTCTCGCCGTCGGCGAATGTTGTGCGGACATCGACCGGGAACGTCGCCTCGCCGAAGCGGCGCACGACGACCGAGGTGCGGAATCTGCCGCCTTCCCCGGTGCTTCGCAGATCCTCGATGCCGTAGTCGAATGCGTTCGAGCTGCGGTACACCTGATCGAAGTACCACGTCAGATCTCGTCCGGCTGTCTGACCGACGGCGGCAAAGACGTCTTCTGGCTCGGGGTGCTTGAACTTCCAGCGATCGAAGTAGGCGGCAAGCCCTTTCTGAAGCGTTGGCCACCCCAGAAACCGCTCCAGCGTGTTCAACCACAGCGCTGTCTTTCCGTACGAGAGCGCATTACCGACCTGCCGCGACGGAAAGAAGGTGAACGTCGATCGCGACGTATCTTCCCGCGTGGCCATCAAACGGTACGCCGGCAGCCGATTGAAATCGGTTTCACGGCGGTAGGTCACATCCTGGAAGACGTACGGGATGAAGCCGCCGAAGTACCGGGCGACCGGATGAACAGGATGATCGTCTTCACCGAGCACCCGCGCGGTCGAGTACGTGTTGAGACCCTCGTCCATCCACGCGTGCTCGAATTCGTTGCTGCCGACGAGACCGTACCAGAACTGATGGCCGGCTTCGTGAATGATGATCCCCTCGGGCTGAATGCCCCGGAGCGGCGCCAGCCACCGGCTGCCAGCCACGAAGAGCGTCGGGTACTCCATGCCGTCAGCGCCGCTTTGAAACGCCGGATCGACGATGGTGAGATGTCGGTAGGGATAGGGGCCGAACCACTCACCGTAGTGCTTCAAGGTAGTGGCTGTGGCGTCGAAGTGCCGCAGCGCCTGGGACGCGTGCTCGGGCTGAAGGAGGAGGCGCATCTCGACCGGGGGCAGCGTCGGATGTTGGAACTGCGCAGTCTGCACGATGTAGTCAGGGCTTGCGGTCCACGCGAAATCGTGAACGTCTTCCTGGTAGAAGCGATAAGTCGATGTCCCTTCGAGGCTGTCGCGTCGTTCGCGCTCCACCCCGGTCGCGCCCACGGTCCAGCCTCGCGGCACCGTCAGCGTGACGTCGTAGACGCCGTAGTCGGAAAAGAACTCGGTCGCGTAGTGAAACTGATGGCAGTTCCACCCTTGGTCTTTCAGCACGCCAAGCTTCGGAAACCACTGTGCGATGAACGCAAACCGGCCGATGAGTCCCGTTCGCGCCATCGGGTACGGCACATGCGCGGTCCAGGCGATGTCCAGGCGCACGCTGCCGCCGGGCCTCACCGGTTCCGGCAGCGGAACCAGCATCACCGTCCGGTCGTCTTCGTTGCTGTCATCGGGCGCGATGAAGCGAGCCTTCGCGGTCAGATCGACCGCCGGTGCCTGCAGGCGAAGCGAGGTGATGTCGATGCGGCCACGCTCGTTGTCCCTGATATGGAACCGCTGGCCGCCGAGTGCGGCATCGCGGAGCCACGTGGACTGGTCGTCGCGCCACGCGTTCCAGTACAGGTGGAGCTGGAGATCGTCGACGGTTCGATTCGTGATGTTGCGCCACTCGATGATTTCGGATCCGGTGATCATGCGAGTAGCCGGATCGAGCCGCGCGGTAATCGTGTAGCTGGCATTGCGAGGCGATGCCGGCGGCACGACCGAACCCGGCGGGACGCTCTGAGCGGACGCGGAGGCCGCGACGATCAGAAAGCCGGCCGGCCACAACAAGCGGCGCACGCGCGGATTATAGGTCGTCAGTCGACCAACGACGAATGACCAACGACCAACGACAGCGACCAACGACTATAAACTGATGTCCATGATTCGTGTCCTGCATTACGGACTGGGCCCGGTGGGAGCGGCCGTCGCGAAACAGATCGCCAGTCGTTCCGGGCTGAAGAGCGTCGGCGGTGTCGATATCGATCCGACAAAGGCGGATCGCCCGCTGGCTGAGGTCGTCGGGCTGACCATGCGATCGAGCGTCAGAGTGTGGGGCGATCCGCAGCGCGCTTTGACAATCACGAGGCCGGACGTTGTCGTGTTGTGCACGAGCTCGTCGATCGTGAAGGTGATGCCGCAGATCGCAATCATTCTGAAGGCGAAGATTCCGATCGTGTCGACGACAGAAGAACTATCGTATCCGGCTCGCACGCATGCGCGGGCGGCTCGCCGGATCGACGAGTTGGCCCGAAACGCGAAGGTTGCCGTCCTTGGTACTGGGGTGAATCCCGGGTTCGCCATGGACGCCTTGCCGATCGCGTTGACGGCGGTGTGCCAGCGCGTCGATCGAGTGACGGTGACCAGGATTCAGGATGCGCGGTTTCGCAGGCTGCCGTTTCAGCGGAAGATCGGCGCGGGCCTGACGCCCAAGCAGTTCGAGCGCCAGGTGAAGGAGGGGACGGTGCGGCACGTCGGCTTCACCGAATCGATCGCCATGATCGCCGACACGATGGGCTGGAAGCTCGATCGCGTCACAGACAGCGTCCAGCCGAAGATTGCGGCAGCGCCGGTTTCGAGTGAGTTCCTGGCCGTGGCCCCAGGCGAGGTCTGCGGCGTGATGCAGGACGGCGTGGGGTTTCGAAAGGGAGAAGCGCTTGTACGGCTGCATATGGAGGCGTATCTCGGAGCGTCCGAGTCGTACGATGCAGTCGACATCGAAGGGGCGCCACCGCTCTCGCTCAGGATTCCCGGCGGCCTGCCAGGCGACGTCGCCACGGCATCGATGATCGTCAACTCGATTCCAAAAGTGCTGAACGCAGCGCCCGGCCTGCACACAATGCGCGACCTGCCGCTCCCGTCGTTCTACCCAGGCAAACAACGGTGAAACCAGAACCTGGAACTGTGGAACCTAGGAACCCTGGAACTGTGAGACCGATGAACATCGTCCTGAAATGCCCGAAATGCGATGCGGGGCTGCTCGTGTCGGCCGCCGACGCCGGCGCCGCGATCCGCTGTGGGCGCTGTCAACGCGACATGCCGCTGACCATCAGTGAATCAGTTCGGAACGACCGGGTTGTGGACGTGTGTCCCGGCTGTGGCGGGTCCGACTTCTATTTGCGAAAGGACTTCGATCCAAAGGTCGGGCTGACCGTCGTGGTGATCGGCGGCGCGATCAGCGCAGTGTTCTACTGGTATGGCCGCGACCTCGTGGCGTACAGCATTCTGGCTGCCGCGGCGCTCGGTGATCTCCTCATCTACAGCATGCTGAAGGACGTGACCGTCTGCTACCGCTGCCACAGCGAATTTCGCGGCGCGTACCGCCGGACCGCCGCGGCGTTCGACCTTCACACAGCCGACGTGCTCGAACAGGAGTACGAGCGGAAGATTGGACGTCGTTGAGGCCATGGAATTGGGTAATTGGGTAATCTGGTAATCGGGTGATGGGGTACGAATTGTGCTTCCTGCCGATACGTGAGCGAGCAGGCCGAAGCGCTGAAGAGACGTACCAAGCAGTTCGCGCTTGCGGTGTTCGAGCTGATCAAACTTCTTCCGACTACAGAGCCCGCCGCAACGATCAAGCGGCAGCTGGCAAAATCCGGAGTTTACGGCTCGGATCGGCGTGGTCGCTGAAGAGGCCTTACCCAAGTACCAGATTACCCAATTCCCCAATTCCACACTTCTCCTAACCCCTGCGTCTTCGACTGAACCAGAGGCCGATCATGAACAGGCCGCCGATCAAGAGCCACGTCGTGAACGTGGCGTTCTGGATCCAGTCCTGGAAGCTGTAGAGCCATTCGTTGAGCGTGGTCCTGGTGCTGAGCGCGCCGTACTCGAGCAGAGACTGTGCGAACATAAGTCCTCTAAAAGAGCGTCACCTCGACGAGGGTTCCCTCCTGAACAACGCTCTGATCCGGAGGAATCTCGATATAGCCGTCGGCCTGCGACAGGCTCGTGATCTCTCCCGACCCCTTGAACGCCGGATACGCGGTGCCGTCGGTCAGCCGCACGGTATAGATCTGGTGACGGCCCGCTGGCGAATCGATCCGGCGCCCGAGTGGTACGCGCGCCACGTGCGGTTTGAAGGGAGGCTGGCGCGCGATGGTTCGAAGAAACGGCACGAGCAGGAGATACGCGTTCGAGAGACACGACGTCGGATTGCCCGGCATCCCGAAGAACGGTGTGCCCGACACGATCGCGAACGCAGTTGGCTTGCCCGGTTTGATGGCGATGCCGTGAAAGATCATCCGGCCGCGCGCGTTCACCACGTCCAGAATCAAGTCCCGCTCGCCCACAGAACTGCCGCCCGAAAAGATGATCACGTCCGTATCAGCACAATCGTCCAGGGCCGTTGTCAATGCGTCAAGGGCGTCCGGGACGGGAGGGCGTGGTTCCGGAACCCCTCCGTGAGCAGAGACAATCGCCGACAGGGTGAAGCGGTTGACGTCGAAGATTTGTCCTGGCGCGAGCGGCTGACCCGGTTCAACGACTTCATTGCCGGTTGACAGAATCGCCACGCGAGGTCGCGCGAAGACGTCCACCTCGTTGCGGCCGATCGCTGCGAGAGATCCCACGCGACTCGGCGTCAGGAGATCGCCAACGCGGGCGACGACTGAGCCGGCCGTGATGTCGGCGCCCCGGCGTCCCACGTGCTGGCCGGGGTTCGCCGTAACGCGGACAACAATCCGATCGTCGCCGGCTGCCGACGTGTCCTCGACCATGACGACCGCGTCGGCGCCCGGAGGCAAAGGCGCCCCGGTCGCGATTTCCGCGCACGTGCCCGGTGTGACCGATGCCTTCGGCATCTGTCCGGTGTAGATGCGTTCCACGAGGCGAAGGGCGACGGGCGCCGATTTCGTCGCGCCTTGTGTATCGGTGGCGACGACCGCATATCCGTCCATCGCGGAACGGGCGAACGGAGGGACGTCGAGGGCTGACGTGATGTCGCAGGCGATGACACGTCCTGCCGAACTCGAAACGCGCACACGCTCGACTCGCGTGATCGGGCGCGCCTCACCCGCGAGTCGCCGACGTGCTTCGTCGAGCGAGATCGTAGACGTGAACGGCCGCATCATCGAGTGGCTTCCTCGACCAGATGTCCGAGCTCGGGAATGAGCAGCCGTTCCATCGCCAGTCTCACCGCGGCTTCCGAACCCGGCAGCGCGACCACGATCCGTTTTCGTACGAGCCCGGCGCACGCGCGGCTGAGCATGGCGGCCGGCCCCACCTGCTCGTAGCTCAGCATCCGGAACAGCTCACCAAATCCGTCGAGCGTCTTGTCGAAGAGGCCCGCCAGTGCCTCGTACGTGTGATCGCGCGACGCGATGCCCGTTCCGCCGGTCGTGATGATGGCCTGGACATCAGGGTTTCCCAATTGGCGGTCGACCGTCTGCCGCACCAGTTCGGCATCGTCTCGCACGATGGCACGGCCGACGATCTGATGCCCCGCGGACCGCAGCAGTTCGTCGATCGCGCGGCCGCCGGTGTCGGTCTCTTCGGTTCTGGTGTCGCTGATGGTCAGGATGAAACAGCGTACGGACCGGGGCGCGTGAGCCTTGTGCTCGATATGGCTCATGCGCCGAATTCTATCAATGACCGCTGTAGTAAACTAAGAAGTTCGTCCGGCCTCATAACGCGCCCTTAGCTCAGTTGGATAGAGCGTCTGGCTACGAACCAGGAGGTCGCAGGTTCGAGTCCTGCAGGGCGCACCACCCCCCAGCCAAATCGTTTACGTGGGTCACGTCTCGTCGTGCCGGCTCCGGGTTTCGACTATACTGTGACCGCTGCTTTTCTGAGCCTTCGGCCCCTCTGGCCCGAGCCCTCACCAAAGCCTTGGCGCTTGTGAGGGCATGATGCGGCAATCAGTACGCCATTTGCCGCGACGAAAGGGCTCATCATGGTGAAACGTCCAGACGGCATGAACGCGTTCGAATTCGCGGTGCTATCCGGCCTTCGTGCCGCGCAATTGCACCGTGGATGCACACCGCGTGTCGCGCAAGCATGCAAAGTGGCGGTCACTGCGCAGCACGAGGTCGCAGAGCGGAAAGTGACACGAGCCACCGAAGTGGTCGAGCCCGCTTCCGGAGCCGTGGAGTAGCGGATGCCGACGCCCCGCATCCATCTGATCAACCCGAGTACGAAGTCGTTTGGCGTGGCGGTGATTACGCCACGGTGGCTGTACGTGCTGGCGGCAGCGACGGGCGACCGCTGGGGCGACCCGCGGATTACCGATGAGACACTGGATCCGCTGGATTTCGACACGATTGCTGACGGCGACGTCGTCGGTATTGGCATTCACACGGGCAACGCCCTCCGCGGGTACGAGATCGGTCGGGAGGTTCGCAAGCGCGGTGCCTGGGTGGTCTTTGGCGGGATTCACGCCACGCTGTTTCCCGACGAAGCCGTGGAGCAGGGACTGGCGCACGCGGTCGTGCTCGGCGACGGCGACCTGATTTGGCAGCAGGTCATCGATGATTGTCTCGCGAAGCGGCCGCAACGCGTCTACGAAGGCGGCCGGATTGCCGCCGATCAATTCATGTCGGCGCGCTGGGATCTCCTGCCCGAGCGTCGGTACATGTGGGCATCGGTCCAGACGGTCCGCGGCTGCCCCAAGCATTGTTCGTTCTGCTCAGTCTGGCGCACGGACGGTCAGGAACCGCGGCAGCGCGAAGTCGATCGCGTCGTCCGCGAGGTCGTCGAGCTGCGGCGTCTCGGCTTCCGGTTCATCGCGCTCGCAGACGACAACTTCTATCCGGTCACCTTTGCGGATCTCGCTCAAGCGCGTCGCCGCTCGGATACGACACGGGTCAGTGAGTTGAAAGCCATGCGCGAGGAACGCTTCGCGTTGATGGCACGCCTCGCCGAATTGCCCGACGACCTCGTTTTCTACACGCAGATCACGATGGAAGCAGCCGAGGATCCGGAATTCCTGATCGCCATGAAGCGCGCAAGAATTCTCGGCGCGCTCGTGGGCGTCGAATCGGTGACGCGGGAAGGTCTCAAGGACGTCTACAAAGGCTTCAACCTGGACGGCGACGAGCTCGTGGCGCGGCTTCGTGCGTTCCGGCGTCACGGCATCCACGTGCTCGGGTCGTTTATCTTCGGCCTGAACAGCGACACGCGCGACACGTTCGACTCGACTGTGGCGCTCGCGAAGCAGGCCGATCTGGCGTTCGCGCAGTTCGTCCTGTTGACGCCTTTCCCCGGCACTGTGGACTTCGAAAAGTGGGAGGCGGAAGAGAAGCGTCGCGGCACGATGGTCGACGGCGTGCCGCTTACGCGGCATTGGCTGATTCCCGAGAGCCGGCGACCACGCCTGTACTCGCCCCATCCGACGATGTCGCTCGAGGAGATCAGGCTCGGGACGCAGCGCGCGTGGGATAACTTCTACAGCTGGGGTCAGGTCTGGAACCGATCGCGGGTGGTCGAATCGCTCCGCGCGCGGATCGCGTTCGTCCTGATCTCGAAGATGTACCGTCAAATGTACGCGAACACCGGAATCGCGACCGACAGCGCGCGCGTGCAGCGATCAACGAGATGGGCACGCTGGCTCGGTCACGCGTGCCGACGCCTGTTCCTCGGGAAACCGATGCCCGATCTGGCGATGCCCGGAGAACAGCTTGAACCTGCGGTTAACCACCCCTGAGGGGTGAAGCGAGGCGACAATGGCGACGATGAATGGCACGGTGAAACGGTTGACAGACAAGGGATTCGGTTTTATTGCCGCGAGCGACGGCAATGAGTACTTCTTTCATCAGTCCGCTTGCAGCGGCACTCGCTTCGACGAACTGCGCGAGGGTCAGCCGGTGACCTTTGAACGCGGGCAGGGACCGAAAGGTCCGCGTGCCGAGAACGTTCGCGTCGCTCCGTAAGGCGCTGCAGAAGTCGCGCGTTCGATCCTCGACGCCTGCTATCTGAGGACACCCCGGCACGACAAACGCGAGGCAGGACGCTCATGACGGTCAAGCTCTCCACCTGGGGGACGGTGTTCGTCCTGCTCGGCATGTTCGTGTCCGTCCGTGCGCAAGAGCCGCAGAGCATCGGCGCTCCAGTCCCTCCCCTGGGCGCCGGGCCGTTCGTGTTCGACACGGCCGAACAGCACAAGATCCGCGTGACCGTTGTCGCGAGGGGGCTGTCGCACCCGTGGGCCATCGCCTTTCTCCCCGACGGAGGGATGCTGATACCAGAGCGCGTCGGCCGGCTCCGCGTCCTCCGCAACGGTGTGCTCGATCCGATGCCCATCGGCGGTGTACCGCGCGTGAGGACCGACGGCAACGGCGGTCTCATGGATGTGGCGCTCCATCCGCGGTTCTCCGAGAACCGTCTCGTCTACTTCACCTACACCAAGCCTGTCGAGAACGGCAAGGGCACGCCGTCGCTTGCGCGGGGCCGGCTCGAGGGCGGCACGCTCGTGGACGTTCGCGATCTCCTGGCGCCTGAAGCGTATGAAGGCAACTCGGGCCTCAACGGCCGTGTCGTGTTCGGACGTGACGGAATGGTCTACCTGTCGACCGGGGGCAACATTGGCAAGATCGCCCAGGACCCCATGAGCCTGCGTGGCAAGATCCTGCGTCTCCGCGACGATGGCTCCGTTCCTCCCGACAATCCATTCGTGGGTCGCACCGGATATCGTCCGGAGATCTTCACGCTCGGTCATCGCAACACGCTCGGCCTGATCGTTCATCCCGAGACGGGCGCCATCTGGAACAACGAAAACGGCCCCAACGGCGGCGACGAGATCAACATCATTCTCCAGGGCCGTAACTATGGCTGGCCGCTCGTGAGCTTCGGCCGCGAGTACTCGGGCGCGCGCATCTCCGAGCATCCCACCCGAGAAGGATTCGAGTCGCCGCTCATCGTCTGGTTGCCGCAGATCGCGGTCGCCGGGATGGCGGTCTACACGGGCGATCGGTTCCCGGCGTGGAAGGGCAACGTCTTTGTCGGCAGCCTGCGCACGGGCGGCATCCCCGGAACGGGTCACCTGGAACGCATCGTGTTCAACGCGAAGACCGAGGAGTTGCGCCGCGAATCGATGCTCAACGAGCTGAAGCAACGAATCCGGGAGGTTCGTCAGGGCCCCGACGGTTTCCTCTATCTGCTCACCGACGAAGACGACGGCGCGTTGCTGCGGATCGAGCCGGCGTCGTGAGCATGGTCTCCTTGTGCGTGCCTGATTAGCCTGCGAGCCTGCCCGAACTATTGGATATTGAGCTCCCGCTAAGGGTTGTCGCCACGTGGCTGGTGGTCGACTGGATCTCCGGCGTGGTTCATTGGTGCGAAGACTGCTACGGGCGTCCGTCCGCTCCGTACGTCGGCCGGCGCATCACGAAGCCAAATCTTCGCCATCACTTTCGTCCGCGAGCCTTTGTATCGAATTCGTGGTACTCCAGCTCCGAGCTGCTGCTATTCAGTTGTGTCGCGGCCGTGGTCGTTGCGTGGCTGCTTGGCCGACTGAGTCCGATGGTTGTGCTGGGTGCCGTGCTTGGAGTCAATGCCAATCAGGTTCACAAATGGAGCCATCGCACGGCGGCTGAGAACGGCCTGCTGATCGTCTTGGCGCAGCGACTCTGGTTGGTTCAGTCGCCCAGCCACCACCAGCGACATCATGCCGGCGGCAAGGACTCGCACTACTGTGTTCTGACAAATTTTCTGAATCCCATTCTCGACGACTGCCGGTTCTGGAGAGGCTTGGAGCGGCTGCTTGGGCTGGTCGGCCTCAAGAGGCGCGACGATGAGGCCATGTTGGCTTCGGTGCTTCTCGAGGAGCCGGATTTTCTTGAGACGGTTCCCTGAAATGGCACTTGTGGTTCTCCTGAGAGGGGTCAACGTTGGCGGTCACAGGACCTTCCGACCGACGACGCTCGCCAACAGCTGAAGCACCTCGATGCCGTCAACATTGGCGCGGCAGGCACCTTCGTGATCCGTCAGCCAGTCACCCGAGTGCAACTCCGCGCCGAGTTGGCGCGTAGGCTGCCCTTCGATACCGAGATCATGATCTGCCAGGGCCGCGAGATTGTCCGCCTGATGTCTCACAATCATTTCGCGGGCCAGCCCGTGCGACCCGACATCGTCCGCTTCGTGAGCGTCTTGTCCGGACGTCCCCGCTTGGAGCCATCGATGCCCATGAGCTTTCCTTCGAGCGGCGCGTGGCTGTTGAAAATCCTCGCACGGGACAACCGGTTCGTCTTCGGACTGTACCGGCGCCGCATGAAGGTCATCAGCTACCTTGGCAAGGTCGACCGGCTCTTCGGCGTGCCGGTGACCACGCGCAACTGGAAGACCATCACCGCGATCGCTAGCGCCCTGCGTGACGGAGGGAAGCCGGTGGGCAGCTTTTCGTGAAACCCCGGGGCGCAGTCGCTTCAGATCTTGTTCGGACATCCGGGCCGGCATCGGCATGGAATCGTCGGCTCGCCGTTGGTCGAGTAGTCGTACGTCAACTCTTCGCCGCGGCGAATCGCTCGCGCCGCCCGGATCCAGATCGTCTTGTCGACTACCTCGAACCAGCAATTCGGTGTGCACGAGTGGTTGATGAACCGCGCGATGTTGCCATCGACGGCCGCATCGCGGCTCCAGGCGCGGTTGACGCGAAACACCCAGATGCAGCCTTCGGCCAGGTAGCGGTCCTCGCGCGCCTCGCACTCGTCGCCGTTCCGCACCAGCTCGCCGGCGTAATCGATGATCCGGGTGTTCTTGGCGATGGGCTCGGCCGCAAACACGCCGTAGCCGTGCATAACCGATCGCCGGCGAACGATTCGTGGGAGTTTCTGCGGGCGTGGGGACATGCTCAGTTTGAGACGTTCAGCACGTGCGTGCTGCTCCCGTCCGAATACGCGAACTGACGGGGACCGAAAAAGGCGACCGAGCTTCGACTGTACCGCGGCAGATAGCGGCGAAAGACATCCTGCCCGTCGCGCGCCCGCACAACGTACACGACATCCGGCGCTCGTCCAATCGACAGCATCGTCGTCTCGCTGACCGCGATGAGGGCGCCTGATGGATCGACGGCTGCGTCCGTAATCCCGCGGCCCTTCGCGGCACGGTGCATTCCGATGCCATCCGCCAGCGACCAGCGCACTTGGTAGGCCGCATCCTCCTGATATGCATCCCACGCAAGCCAGCCCTGGCCCGCAATCTGATACGTTCCCGACTGCGGGCGGATGGAATCGGTCGGCGGCGACTGCCGCAGCACGCCACCATCGAATCCAACCGTCACCAGGGCTTCCCGCTGCCAGAGCAAGATCTCGCGCCTTGCCGTGTCCACTTCCAGCAGGACGTCTGGTGTCGGATTGAGAGGAGATAGATCGACCACCAGATGCGGACCGCCCTCCGGTGCGGTCGATTGGATGTGCACCTCCTTCTTGATCGGCGGAGTCGAGCCGGCGATCGGCTGCATCCAGGCAACTGCATCACCGACGTTCGACAGAATCGGCGGTCCGCTCTTCTCGCTCGGCCCCTCGATCGGGACGGGCATTGCCTCGGGCCGGGCGAGCAGCCACCAGCTTTGCCGGGAGGTCGCGATATCCAGCCGCTGCAGGATGGCCGAACCACCCGGAATTGCGAAGACGACACCGATCGTGAAGTCGACGCGGCCCCCGGGCTGAAGCGTCGGCCGTGGAATGTTCGCTTCAATCACGTCACACGAAGGCACACGCAGCAGAGCCTGGCGGCCGTCTGACCGCTGCACCCACCGCTCGTGCAGATCTTCAGACTGAGTGGTCGGCATTCTGATCGGCATCAGCCACGCATCGGGAGCGACGCACGATTCGACCCAACTCTGTCGCTCCGCCGCACGGTCCGCCTCGACGAGGAACCAGGTCGGGATGACCTCGAGGTACGCGGCTTCAACGACGAAGAAGAGCACCGGAATGAGCGCGACAGGCAAAAGCAGCCTGACGACGCTTCCTCCGAGCGACCAGGCCAGCGCCACCCAAACGACGACTTGTACGCCGAGCGCGAGTAGCACGTTCGCCAGAATCCAGGCGGTCTCCTGATGGCGTGTGCGTGTGAACTGGTGCACGAGTTCTTCCCCGAGCAGCCAGATCGCGTGCGGTCCGACGAGCGGAAACAGGTAAACAGCGAACGATCCAAGAAAGGCGACAAGGTAGCGGTGGCGGACCCACCCTTCGCGCGACACCCATCTATAATGCCGCATGCCCTTGACCACGCTGCTTGAAGAAGTCCTCGAAGCCTGGCAATACACCCGCGCCGGGGTCATCGACGAACTCAAGAACCTGTCTGAGGCAGACCTGAAGTTCCGCCCTCACCCCGAGAGCCGCACTGCCGTCGAAATTGGCCTCCACATAGTCGAATCGGGACTGATGATGGCTGGGGAGCTGACGAGGCCTGACGGCAACTTTCGAAGGAAGACGTACCCGCAGATCCTGAAGGAGCATGCGGGAAAGCTGCCGGAGTCGGCCACGAAGACGCCGCTCCTCAAGCTCTTGAAACAGACGCACGCCGAGGGCGAGCGGAAGATCCGTGCAGCCGGCGAGGTGTTCATGCTTCAGCGCATCACGAGATTCGACGGCGAGCTCGGGACGCGCCTTGCGTGGATGAACCACGGGATCTCGCACGAGGACTACCATCGCGGGCAGCTTGCTCTGTACGCCCGCCTGGTCGGCAAGGTTCCCGCTTTGACGCAGCTGATACGCGGAATGGCCTGACTGGGTGGATCACGCAATGGCTGATGGCTGATGGCAGATGGCTGATGGCTGATGGGCCGCGGCTGGGAGCGAATCGCCAGCCGCCGCATCTGGGCTATCATCGCAGAGCACCCCTCTTTCGAGTCAACGTCCATGGCCACGGCACGCATCGAGATTTACGACACCACGCTCCGCGACGGCAGTCAGGGGCAAGGTGTGTCGTTTTCAGTCGCCGACAAACTGCGCATTGCGGAACGGCTCGACACGTTCGGCGTGCACTACATCGAGGGAGGCTGGCCCGGGTCGAATCCGAAGGACGTCGAGTTCTTTGCTGAAGCCCGGCGTCGGCGTTTCAAGAACGCCCGGCTCGCCGCCTTCGGATCGACGCGACGCAAGGGCGTCCGTGCGGCTGATGACGAACAGGTGCGGGCGCTGGTGGCTGCCGGAACGCCGGTCGTCACCATCGTCGGCAAGACCTGGCCGCTGCACGTTCGCGAGGTGCTCGAAACGACGCTGGACGAGAACCTGGCGATGATCGAGGACACGGCCCGCTATCTGAAGCAGGAGGGCCGTTTCGTCGTGTATGACGCCGAGCACTCGTTCGACGGGTACAAAGACGATCGCGAGTACGCGATGGCCACGTGGCTGGCCGCCGAGCGCGGAGGCGCGGACTTCGTCGTTCTCTGCGACACGAATGGCGGGTCGATTTCCACGGAGGTCGCCGACATCACGCGCGCCGCGTGCGGCAAGCTCCGGACAGCCATCGGTATTCATACCCACGACGACATCGGTCTCGGTGTGGCGAACGCTCTGGCGGCGCTTGACGCTGGCGCGACGCACGTGCAAGGGACGTTCAACGGCTACGGTGAGCGCGTCGGCAACTGCAACTTGACGACGCTGATTCCGAATCTCGAGTTCAAGCTGAAGCGACCTTCGGTGCCTTCCGAGTCGCTGCCGCTGCTCAAGGAAATGTCGCAGTTCCTCGACGAGGTCGCGAACCTGCGCCCGAATCCGCGCCAGCCCTGGGTCGGTTCGACGGCTTTCTCGCACAAAGGCGGAATTCACGTCGCGGCTGTGCAGAAGCTGCTCCGCAGTTACGAACACGTCGATCCGGCGGTTGTCGGCAACAGCCGGCAGGTGCTGATCAGCGAGCTCGCCGGACGCAGCAACATCATCATGAAGGCGCGCGAGCTGGGATTCGACGTCACCAAGGACACGCCCGAGCTGGGCGCGATGCTCAAGCGCGTGAAGGCGCTCGAGCACGAGGGGTACGAGTTCGAGGCGGCGGACGGATCGCTCACCCTTCTGATTCGTCGATCCTTGCGCGACGAACCGACGCCGTTCCATGTCGACGCGTATCACGTGTCGATGCGATCGGAAGGCAAGAAGTCGGTGTGCGAAGCCACTGTCAAAGTCCGGGTGGGCCAATCACACGCCCACACGGTCGCTGACGGCGACGGCCCGGTCAACGCCCTCGACGCAGCCTTGCGGTCCGCGCTGGTCACGTTCTATCCGGAGCTTCAAGCTGTTCGCCTGACCGACTACAAGGTGCGCATTGTCGACTCGTCCGTCGGGACCGCTGCCCGGACGCGGGTGCTGATCGAGTCGACGGACGGGACGTCAACCTGGACGACGATCGGCGTAAACGAGAACATTATTGAAGCCAGCCTGCAGGCGCTCGTCGACAGCCTCGGGTACGGCCTGATCACGAAAGCTGTGGCCGCTCACGTCGTGTGACCGGGCCCAGGTGGCGGATGGCGCGCGGCACGTACGTTTTCATTCCCGTCTGTGTTGGTGCGCTTGTCGCCGCGCTTGGCTACGGGCTGGCGGTCCGGCTTCGTGCCGACGCCCCTGTGGCTGACGTCCTGCTATCGCGCCAGCTCGTCGAACAGGAACATCTCAGCGTTGGCAGCCTGGTGACGCTCGCGGCCGATGCCAACGGTCGGTCGGCCAGGCAATTCCGCGTCGCAGGTGTGTACGAGCCGACCCCGGATCCGCGAAAGTTTCCCGCCCGTCGGCTCGAAGCGCGCCTCCACCTTCCCGATCTCCTGGTCCTTACCAACGACCCTGAAGAGCCGCTGTCGGCCGAGTCGGTCAGCGCCATCAACGTCGCGGTGCGCCATGCAAACGACGTCGCGCCCGTGAGCTCGGCGTTGACGACTCGCGTTCCTGGGTTGATCGTGGAGTCGACCGCGAAGCCACGAAGCGGTGCCGACGCATTCGCCGTGCTTGATAGGTTCCACTGGGCAATCGCCATCGTGACCGTGGTCGGCAGCACGGCGTTTCTGCTCGCGCTGATGGTGATGCGCGCCGAAGAGCGGCGAGAAATCATCGGCGTCCTGCGGCTGATCGGCATTCCGACGCGGTCGATTCTCGCAGGAAGTGCTCCTCGAAGGGCTGCTCATTGCGGTGGCCGGTGCGGTCTTCGGCATTCTGGTCGCCAGTCGGCGCAGGGGCTCGTCAACCGGTTCTTCCAGTGGCGCTACGACACGACGCTCATGTTCGTGCGCGTCACCGCGTCATCGCCTGGCAATCGGTTGCCTTCGCCGTTCCGCTCGGTGTCGCTCGCCGGCCTCGCCGCCTCGTGGACGCTGCTCCGCCGCGACGTCGTGTCGCTCATCGCGCCGATGACATCGCGAGCCCTGGCCTGGCGCACCGTGGCGGCCGAGCCGGCCGCGCGGCCTTTCTGGCGGTGGCCGGCGTCGCGGTCATCGGCGCGCTGCTGTTCGACATGCTGCTGCTCTCGCGGGGACTGCTCGTGTCGTTTCGCGATCTGCTCGACACAGCCGGGTACGACGTCCGGGTTGTCGCAACCGACGGCTGTGCTGCTTCGGGTGCCGATTCGCGACGCGGCTGCTCGCCGAGGACGACATCGCGCGCCTGCCTGAGGTGCAAGAGGTGGCGGTCGTTCGGCGTGATCGCGTCCTCGTGCAGGGCCGGGCGCAGCACGTCGATGCGTCACGCTCCTCAACGTGTCCGAGGGCGCCGAGCCGCGTCCTGGCGGATCGTGTCCGGCGAAGGATCTGAGACATCGGATCCGATCGCCGGATCGCCGCCACTGATCGTCAGTCAGCGACTGGCCGCAAGGCTCGCGCTCAGCTCCGGGCTCGACGTTGCCGCTGCGCGTCGCCGCTTCCGGTGCGGCCTCGGCGATGCCGCCGGTGCCGTTTCGCGTGGTCGGCATCGCTGACTTCGAATTCGAGACCGCCGACGAGTTCACGGCGGCGACGACGCTGGCGGGCTTCGACGCGCGCGCACGCCGCCCGGTCGGTACGACGAGGCCGATGTCATGCTGGTGCGGTCTCGCGGCGGATCCGGCGCGCCGCGGCTGCCGCGGCATTCAGCAGTCGACGTCCGGACGTCCGCGCGTTTTCGAACGAGCAGCTCGTGGCGCAGTTCAACGAGAACGGCTTCGCGTACTTCCGCCAGATCTCGTTCGTCCTCTCGTCGATCACGCTCGGCTTTGCGTTTCTGCTGGTGGCGACGCTGCTGACCGTGTCGGTGAACCAGCGGCTCGGCGAGGTGGCGGCGCTGCGCGCGCTCGGCTTTCCGCGCCGGCGGATTGCCGCCACGCTGCTGTGGGAGTCCGGCGTTGCTCGTCGGCGTGGGCGGATTGCTGTCGCTGCCGATCGGCTGGGCGCTTGCCGCGGGACTCGATCGCATCCTGCGCGACATGCCCGGCATTCCCGAGCGCGTGCACTTCTTCGTCTTCGAACCGACGCGCGGCCGTGCTGCACCTCGCGCTGCTCGCGGCGACCGGCGTCGGCGGCGGTCGTCTATCCGGTCTGGATTGCGACGCGTCTGCCGATTGCGGCGACGCTCCGGCGCGAGACGGTCTCGTGACGCCGATTGTCGAAGGGCGCGGACTGACGCGGACGTTCTCCGATGCCGTCCGGACCGGTGACGGCGCTGCGCGACGTGTCGATCTGCGATGTCGCCCGGCGAGTACGTCGCCATCACCGGGCCGTCGGGCTGCGGCAAATCGACGCTGCTGCACCTGCTCGGGTGCGTCGACACGCCCACCGCGCGGATCGCTGCTCTTCGAAGGACGCGACGTCGTCGCAGCTGAGCGAGTCCGAGCGGAGCCGCATCCGCCTCACGCGCATCGGCTTCGTGTTTCAGCGGTTCTTCCTGCTGCCGATGCTCGACGCGTGGGAGAACGTCGAGCTGCCGCAGGCCGAAGTCGGCGCCTTGCTCCAGCCGAACGTCGTGCGTCGAACACGGGAGCTGCTCGAGTACGTCGGGCTCGGCGATCGTGCTCATCATCGGCCGTCGCAGCTGTCGGGCGGCGAAATGCAGCGCGTGGCCATCGCGCGCGCGCTCGCCAACCGGCCGGCCCTGCTGCTCGCCGACGAGCCGACCGGCGAGCTGGACGAGGACACCGGCGATCAGATCGCGAATCTGTTCGATCGCGTCCACGCCGACGGCACGGCCATCGTCGTCGTCACGCACAATGCCGACGCTGGCTCGCCGCGCAAGACGACACCTGACGATGAAGCGGGGAACGGTGAGTGGACGCCATGATGCTTCGGATCGCCTGGCGATCGCTCATGACGCGTCCGGTGCGCGCTGCGGTGCTCGCTGCCGGGTTTCGGATTCGGCATCGCCGTCATGGCGGAGCTGCTTGGTGTGGGGCACGTGATGCTCGAGCAGGCGCAGTCGCCCGGCCTGCACGGCGGCGGCGACCTGGTCGTGTACGGGCCGGTTCGGTTCGGTGACGAGCGCGCGGTTCGTGATGTCGAGCGTGCTCGAATGCGCCCGATGCTCGCGCCGCGCGTCGACTGTTGCGTCCCCGTCGAAGCACGCCAGGCTGTTTCTGATGACCTCCGGACGCGCCGTGCCCGTGTCCGCCCGACGGCGGCATCCCGAGCCTCGAACGCGCGGTCGGCGATCCGGAAGTTGCTCAGGTTGCCGCGTGGCGCGATGCGTCTGGTGACGAACCGTGGTCGCACCCCGATGCCGGGGACGTCCTGCGCGCGATGGACCGCTTCCACCCGATTCCCGACGTGCCGCTCGCGCCGCGATCGTGGGCCGAGTGGCTCTACTTCAACGGCGCGCACGCGCGGACGGCCGTCTCCGCCTCTACCTCACGTTCCTCGTGGGGCCGCGCGCAGACGACGCCGGGCAGGCGCGTGGCCGGCGTGCGCCTGCAACTCGAGCGCGACGGCCGGTCGAGCGCACTATTCGGCCCGCGGTGAGGTCGACGAGGCGTCGGTGCTCGCGCCGCGCACCGGACCTGGAGATCGCCGGCAACCGGGTCCGGCTCGACGGCCTCGACGTATCGAATCACGCTCGCGCTGCCGAGAGCCTCACCGGCGATCTTGTGCTCGACGCCGCGCCAGGGCGATCGCTGCCACCGGCCGCCATTCGCGGCGCCGACGGATGGGTGTCCGGCTACGTCGTCCCGGCTCTCTCCGGGACGATTCGCGGCACGCTCAAGATCGGCGGCGAGTCGCTCGACGCTGGACGACGCGGCCGGCTATCACGATCACAACTGGGGATTCTGGGAAGGCGTGAGCTGGCAGTGGGGGCAGGTGGCGCACGACGATATCTCGGTGGTGTACGGCCGCGTGTTTCCACCCGCGGATGTCGCCGATCCGTCGCGTGTGCCAGGCTTCCTGGCTGTGCTCGGTGCCGACGGTCCGCTGGGTTTTTCGACCAACGTCACGATCGACGACACCACCGCCGGACACGTCGAAGTTCGCGCGAAAGGACGGGAGCTCGATCTGCGGATGAGGTTTGCTGCGGACGAAACCGTTCGCAGCTCGATGGGGTTGACGCGTGGACCGGGGGCTGTGCCTCTGGATTTTCTTCAGCTCGGCGGGGCGTATCAAGTGAGCGGCAGCGTCGGGGGCAAGTCAGTCGATTTCACAGCCCGCGGCTCGGCCGAGACGTTCAAACCGCATTAGGGTGCCGATGTGCATCCGTCACCTTCGCGACGCGCGCGCCGCGTCACGTCGTTCACGACCGCGTCACACGTCCGCTACGCGACCACGGGTGGTTGCAGGGCGGCCCAGATGAAGCCGGCCAGCTCCCGCGCCACCGCGACCGCCACCTTCGGCGCCGGCTTGTGTTCCGCCAGCATCCGTCGAAACCGTCGACACAACCGCTGTTGCGCCTTGTCCGCGATCGCGATCACCCGAGCCGGTTGGCCCGTGCGTCGCGCCTTGAGCGCGCGCCCGACGCCCGGGCGATGCTGGTAGTGCCAGCTCGCCTCCACCAGGATCCGGCGGACCAGCGCATTGCCCATCTTGGTGATGCGCCCGCGCCGATGCTTCTCGCCGCTGGAGTCCTCGCCCGGCACCAAGCCCAGGAAGGCCATCAACGCCCGGGCCGAGCCGAAGCGGCGGAAGTCATGCAGCTCCGCGAGGATCAGCATCGCCGTCAGCGTGTCGATGCCGCGAAAACAGCGGAGCCACCCGACGGGCTCGCGATACGGCGCCTGCTCGGCGAGCTCCGCCAGGCGCGCGTCCAATTCGAGCAGCCGGGCCTCCGTGTGATCGATGGCCAGCTGATAGTCGTCGACCACCGCGCGCTCGGCGGCGTGCGTCCACGTCAGGCTGTCGACCCAGCGACGATGCGCCTGCGTCCAATTCTGCCCGCGTAGTGCAGGCCGCGCCGCAACAGCAACTTGCCGAGGCGATGGCGACACCGCTGCAGATCCTCGCGGGCGTCGTCGCGCGCCCGCGCCAGATCGCGCACGGCCTCGTCGGCCGGCGTGGGCGGCTGCACGACCGTCAGCAGTCCCGCGCGCCCGAGCTCGGCCAGCTTGCGGGCGTCGCGCCGATTCGTCTTGACGCGCTCGCCCGGCTTCCGCGGCATCAAGCGCCGGGCGCGATGACGTCGCACGCGATCCGGGCCGTCGTGATCTGCCGCTGCAGCGCGTACCCGCACGGGCCGGCTTCGTAGCCAAAGCTGTTTGCTGGCTAGTGCGGCGCCGAGAGCCAACGCCTCCAGCTTGGCCCAAGCCAACTGCGCGTGCATGCGGCCTCCGAATCCACAGTCGGTGCCGGCAATCACGTTTTCCCTGCCGACGACGTCTGCGTAGCGGATGATGCGATCGGCGACGACCTCGCGGTGTTCGAGCACGTTGGTCTTGTGTGTCACGATGCCGGGCACGACGGCTTTGCCGTCGGGAAGCTTCACGTCCTTCCAGACCTTCCATTCGTGCTCGTGCTGAGGATTGGCGGCTTCGACTGAGTACTGGCTGGCTTTGACGTTCAACACGAGGTCGATGACGTCGCGGAGCGGCAGATCGGTGCTGTGCGGCCCCTTCCAGCTGCCCCAGCAGAGGTGATACCGCACGCGATCTTCCGGAATGCCTTCGAGCGCGTGGTTGACAATCTCGACGTGCGCCGCGGCCCACTTGCGGAAGGCGGTCAGATCGCCGCTGACCGAATACTGCCATTCATAGACGTTCACGATGATCGGATCGTCGAGCTGGACGCTCAGGCCCGCGTCGGTGATGGCCTTGTATTCCTGGCGCATCGCCTCAGCCACCGCGACGGCTTCTTCTTCCGCTGACTTGTAGTACTCGCTGGGAACGATCTGAACGCTCGTGACTGCGGCGGTCATGAACGCCTCTTCCACTGTCTTGCCGGAGGTCGCTAGCCTTGAGGTTCTCGATGTCGCGCTGCACGAGCGCCTGACCTGCGTATTTGATGGGGCCGGTGCTGACCGGCAGCCGCGGGAGACTGCCGCCGCGCGGGATGCCGATTTCGTCGCTCGCATAGAAGTCGGCAAAGTTCAACCGATCCTTGCTCTTGCCCATGATCTGCTGGAAGACATTGGCATCAGGCGGCACCTCGCGCATCTCGAAGCCGCCCAGGCGCTGAAACACGTACGTCGCCCAGGCGCCATAGTCGACTGCTTCCGCCATCGGTTTGCCGAACTCGCCGTCGTTGACCACGTCCAGACCGGCGTCGATCTGGTGTCGCACGACGTCAGTGACCGCCGACCGCAGACGCGACGCCACTTTGTCTGCCGGTGCACCGCCTCGATAGAGCTCTCGCAGATCGTCAGGGCGCGGCAGGCTGCCGGCATGACTCGTGAGGATCCGATTGGTGCTTCGTTTCATTGCTGATCCTTTGTCGTGGGGCGCCGCACGTATCCGTCCATGACCGCCGCGCGCAGCAGGTCGGGCGGGAGCATGCCCTGCGCGAGGATGAAATCGTGGTAGGCCTGCTGGTCGAATTGCGCGCCCATCTGTGCCTCGACTTCCTTTCGGAGATCGAGGAGCTTCATGTAGCCGTAGAAATACGACGTCGCCTGTCCGGGCATGCGGAACGTGTAGCGTTCGATTTCCGTATTCGCGAATGCTTCCGACAAGACGACGTCCTTTGTGAGGATCCGCATGCCGTCTTCGGGCGTCAGCTTGCCGCTCTGCAGCTCGGGATCGATGAACGCCCGCGCCGCGCGCAGCAGCCGGAACTGCAACGCGATCAGCTGGCCCTCGAGCGGCTCGAAGGGCTTCGTGATGTGCTCCGCATAGAGTCCCCATCCTTCGACATTCACGCTGTTGAAGGCAAAGAGCGAGCGTGCCAGGGACACGCCGCGTTCGACCATCGAAGCGAACTGCAGCTCGTGGCCGGGCCTGGCTTCGTGCGCAATGAGCGTCCATGCGGCGGCATCGAACGTGAAGTCGTCGACCTGTGCGGTGGCCGACGACCCCGGCTGTGTCGGGACGTTGAGCGGGAGCACGAATTCGCCCTGCTCGCCGGTGTTGTTCAAAAGCGGCGGCGGCACCATGTGGGGCGCCGGCTGTTGGGCCGTTTCTGCGGCGGTTGCCAGACGGATTCGCGCCGGCCGCATGGGCAGCGTCACGAGGCGTTCGCGTCGGATGATGCCTTCGATATCCGCAAGGTGCTGCTGATAGTGGGGAAGGATCGCGTCGCCGACGAGCCGTTCCTGCTTCAGCGCGCGGATTACGTCGCGGTAGTCTGCGGACGGGAGTCCCTTCGCCTGCGCGATCTGCCGAGCCGTCTGCTGCATTTCCCGTTGCCACTCGTCAAACGCACGATGGGCCTGTGCCGCGAGCGTTTCGGGCGGCACGTCGACGCCGACCCGCCGCAGCGCGAACGCATATTGTTCGGGAGGGAGGCGGAAGTCGGTCCGGGCTTTGGGCAGGATCTCGTCCTTGACCCACGCGTTGTACTCCACGACCTGGGATCTCAGTCGTCCGAGGGGTTCCTCATAACCCTCGATCTTGTATCGCGCGAAGAGCTCGTCCAGACCATCGAGGAAGAAGTTCGCGCGCGCAAGATCGGTTTCAACCAGGACCCTCGGCGGGCCCTGCTGTCCGGGCTTCGACCACTCACGGGTGCGGGCACGGGCCTGGGCTGTCAGCGGTTCGAAGCCCGGCTCGATTCCCGCGTACTTGCGCAGTCTGACGAGCGCCGCCCTGCGCCGGGCCGCGGGGACCTGATCGTCCAGCAGGCCTCGAATGCCGCCAAACACCAGCTGCGCGACGTTGATGTACGGCGTCGAGTACTTGTCGTCGATCTCCTGCCCCTCCAGTGACTCCTGCGCCGCCTCGATGAGTATCTGGAGGTCCTGCCGAACGAGTGGATCTCTGTCGTCATCCAGCTGGCGCCGAAGTTGCGCCAGGGCGTCCCGGGTGTCGGCGTTGAGATGGACGCGGCGATCCGGCGGCAACTGGGTCACGGCTTCTTCGAGCCCAGCCACTCCGTTGCGGCCCGCATCTTCAGGGGAGTATTTCGCGCGTACGTTCAACAGGATCTGCGCGTACTCGTTGCTCTTCGCGACCCACGCCGGCTGACCGCGATCAGGTGACTGCTGAGCGGACGAAGACGCGAGCGTCAGGGCGATCACGCCCACTGTGACGAAGCCCGAGATTCTGAACTGCCGCATAGGCGCGATTCTAGACGGAGGCCGGGGACAGCGCCATCCCGTCGCTATAATGCCGGAGTTGCTGAGGATTGCTGGATGAAGGGTAGAGTCGGTATTGCCGGGATGGCGGTGGCGGTGCTTCTGAGCACCGGTCTGACGGCGCAACGCGCCACGCTAGCAGGGTCTCTTCCGACGGTTGACGCCGTGGCGGCGCTCAAGTCTGTCGTGCCGGATCTGGATCGGCGACTCGCGCGATTCAAGTCGATCCGCATGCCTTACAACACGGCGGGACTCTCGGACCGCGAGCGGCAGATGGTCGATCAGCTCGCCATTGCCTGCCGGTATCTCGAGAGCATCTACTGGCGCCAGAGCGATCCTGAAGGTCTCGCGCTCTACAAGTCGCTGGCCGGGATGGACACGCCGCTTGCGCGCAATCTCCGCCGCTACCTCGTGATCAACGGCAGCCGGTGGGACCTGGTGGACGAGAACCGCCCGTTCGTCGGCATCAAACCGATGCCGCCGGGCCATGGACTGTATCCCCCGACATCACTCGCGCCGATGTCGAGAGCTACATCAGGGCCCATCCAGACAGGAAGGCGCAGATCTACGATCCGTACACGATGGTGCGCCGGCAGGGAACCGATCTGGTCGGCCGCCCGTACCACGTCGAGTTCAAGCCGTTCGTCGACGCCGCTGTGAGCGCGCTCCGCCAGGCCGCGTCGCTCTCAGACGATGCGGCGTTCGCCAGGTTCCTGAAGCTCCGCGCCGATGCGCTGCTGGACGACGATTACTATGCGAGCGACGTCGCCTGGCTCGAGCTGCAGAATCCAAAGTTCGACGTCATCTTCGCGCCGTACGAGACGTATCTCGACGACCTGCTCGGCGTGAAGGCGTCGTACGGCGCCGCGATTCTGATTCGCAACGAACGCGGAAAGCCGCAACCTCGCGAAGTACCAGCAGTGGGTGCCTGACATTCAGGATGCGCTGCCGCTCCCGGCCGCCGATCGGCCCAGCGGTGCGCGGCCACGTGACGCCGATGGAAGTGATGGACGCGCCGCTGCGCGCCGGCGATCTCCGGCACGGCTACCAGGCGGTCGCCGACAACCTGCCGAACGACCCGCGCATTCATCAGGTGAAGGGCACGAAGAAGATCTTCTTCAAGAACTTCATGGACGCGCGCGTCAACGAGATCATCCTGCCGCTTGCCGCACGGATCCTGGAGCCCGCCCAGGCGAAGCAGGCGTCGGCCGAAGGCTACATGGCATCGACGGTGATGCACGAGATCTGCCACGGGCTCGGCCCGGCGTTCGCCCGACAGAGCGGCAAGCAGGTGGACATTCGCGAAGCGATCGGCTCGACCTACTCCGGCCTCGAAGAGGCCAAGGCCGACGTCGTCGGCATGTTCGCGCTGAAGTGGCTCGTCGATCGCGAGGTGCTTCCAGTCGACCGTCTCGAGGAGTATTACGCGTCGTATGTCGCCGGCATCTTTCGCACGGTTCGATTCGGAACCGGCGAAGCGCACGGGCGCGCCGAGATGATGGAATTCAACGTGCTGTCCGAGCAGGGCGCCATCGTCCAGGTGGGCGGCCGGTACCGGGTGGACTACGCAAAGATGCCTGGGGCGATCGAGCGTCTGGCCAAAGAGCTTCTCGAGCAGGAAGCGACCGGCGACCGCGCTCGGACCGAAGCCTGGTTCGCGAAGTATGATCGGATGCCGGCGGCGCTCAAGCAGGCTTTGGCCGCAGCGTCAGACGTGCCGGTGGACGTCGACCCGGTGTTCGAGTTGCCTGAGCGATTCGAGTAGGGCAGCGCCTACGCTGGCCGAGCCGTCGAGGCGAGCAGCGAAGCCGTTGTTGGGCGAGTCGGGGTGGGGCCCCACGAGCAGTAAGAAATCGGATCAATCGAATGGCAGTCCCGCAGCGAACGATCGCCGATGCGCAAGATCTGGGGCATCCGCCTGGCGTTCGAGCCCTACATCCCCGCGTCGGCTCACCTTCGCGAGCTGACGCTGCTGCCGCTCATCATCGGCACGCTCCTCGGCGCGATCTTCGGCGCGTCGTCGCTGTATCTGGTCCTGAAGGTCGGCCTCACGGTCAGCGCGTCGATTCCGGTGGCGGTGATCTCGATCACGCTCTTCCGGCTGCTGTCGAAGCTCGGCGGGCGCGACGCGACGATCCTCGAAAACAACATCGTGCAGACGGCCGGCTCGGCCGGCGAGTCGATTGCCTTCGGCCTCGGCGTCACGATGCCGGCGATCATGATTCTCGGCTTCGATCTCGAGATCACTGCGCGTCGTGCTCGTCGCCGATCCTGGGCGGCCTGCTCGGCATCCTGATGATGATTCCGCTGCGCCGCGCGCTCATCGTGCAGCAGCACGGCATCCTGAAGTACCCGGAGGGCACGGCCTGCGCCGAGGTGCTGAAGGCGGGCGCGTCGGCGGAGTCGCGCGCGGCCGCGTCGGAGGCGGCCAAGCGCGAGCAGGCGGCGCTCGGCGGCGCGGCCACGAGCGCGACGACCATCTTCACGGGCTTCGGCGTCGGCCTCGCCTACAAGGCGCTGAACGTCGCGTTCAAGGGCTGGAAGGACGTGCCGCAGAAGATCTTCGGCGCGCCGTTCGCGGCCGGATCGATCTGCGGCGGAGATCTCGCCGGAGCTGCTCGGCGTCGGCTACATCATCGGCCCGCGCATCGCGTCGATCATGTGCGCCGGCGGCGTGCTGGCGTATCTCGTGCTGATTCCGGCCGATCAAGTTCTTCGGCTCGAGCGCCGCCACGACCGCGCTCGCGCCCGGCACGGTGCCGATCGGCGAGATGTCGCCAGACGAGATCCGCGGCGCCTACATCCTCTACATCGGCGCCGGCGCGGTTGCCGCCGGCGGCATCATCAGCCTGCTGCGTTCGCTGCCGACGATCTGGAGCAGCCTGCAGGAGGGCCTCAAGGACTTCCGGGGCGGCGCGGCCGCCGGGCACGTCGGTCATCCGCACCGAACGCGATCTGTCGATGAAGGTCGTGGTGTTCGGCAGCCTCGCGCTCGTCGTCGCGATCATGCTGGCGCGCGCCGCTGCACATGAACCTCGTCGGCGCCGTGCTGATCGTCGTCCTCGGCTTCCTGTTCGTGACCGTGTCGTCGCGGCTGACCGGCGAAATCGGATCGTCGTCCAATCCGATCTCGGGGATGACCGTCGCGACGCTGCTGCTGACGTGCCTGGTCTTCGTGCTCGTCGGCTGGACCGGGCCGACCTACTACGTCACCGCGCTGTCGATCGGCGCCATCGTCTGCATCGCGTCGTCGAACGGCGGCACGACGTCGCAGGATTTGAAGACCGGCTTCCTGGTCGGGCGCGACGCCGCGCAGCCAGCAGATCGCCATCGTCGTCGGCGCGCTCGTGTCGGCGCTGGTGCTCGGGCCGATTCTGCTGAAGCTGAACGACGTCGCGACCGTCTACGTGCCGCGCGTCAGCAAAGCGCCGGTGGCGGAGGGACGCGCGGCCGGAACGCTGCGAGACGTCGAGAACTTCCCGGCGACGCTGCGCGTCGATCCGTCGACGCTCGAGGACCGGGAGACGTACGAGGGAACGTCGTATCTCGTCTGGCACAAGCAGTCGACCGACGATGGTCCGGCCGGGAAGTATCTGGTCGACTCCGACGGTACGCCCGTCTTCTTCGTCGACCCCGGCATCAACGGCGTCCATCGCGTGACGCCAGACGGCCTGCGCGGCGTCGCGAAGTTCGACGCGCCGAAGGCGACGCTGATGTCCTACATCATCAAGGGCATTCTGAACCGCCAGCTGCCGTGGGGTCTGGTGCTGCTCGGCGTGATGATCGCGCTCGTGCTCGAGATGTCCGGCGTGCCCTCGCTCGCGTTCGCCGTCGGCGTCTACCTGCCGCTGTCGTCCTCCAGCCCGATCTTCATCGGCGGCATGGTGCGATGGCTCGGCGATCTGCTACGTCAGGAAGAAGCACCGCGGCCAGAACCTCACCGAGGAGCAGCTGACGGCAGAAGGCGACAAGAGCCCGGGCGTGCTGATGGCGTCCGGCTACATCGCGGGCGGCGCGATTGCCGGCATCCTGATCGCGTTCATGGCCGGTGTGACGGCCGATTTCACCGATCGCATCACCCGATGGTCGACCGCGAACAATCCGTTCTTCGAAGGACCGCGATCGGACGTGCTTTCGCTGATTCCGTTTGCTGTCCTGGTGCTGCTATTGACACTCGTGGCGCGCGAGGTCATTCTCGCGCCGCGCGTGAAGCCACGAATGTAGGTTCCGGATCCGGCCGGATCCGAAAGAGGAGGGATCCATGCCCGTCGAACGGCGTACGGTCGACCTTATCGTGCCTACCCCGATCTCGTCGTCATCTACCTGGGCATGCGGATCAACGCCTTGGCGAGCGTCTGAAGACGGTTCTCGGACTCGGTCCGCAGATTGACGGGTCGGTCGCGGCCAAGCCCGACGGTCTCTTGCTGCACGAGAAGATGTATTTTTCGTTTTTTCCGCTGCACGTCGGCATGCGCCAGTACTGGCGCGACTTCGAGTCGCTTGAGCGCTGGTCGCGGTCCGAGCCGCACCGTATCTGGTGGCAGAACTTTCTGCGCGATTCAGGCGGCACCGGGTTCTGGCACGAGACGTATTTCATGCGCGGCGGGATGGAAGTCATCTACGACGATGTCCCGAAGCCGGTTGGCATGATGAACTTCGCGCCGCTCAAACCAGCACGCGGGCCGATGTTTTCGTCGCGCACGCGTGCGGGACGAGGGACTGGCTCGCCGACCCCCGTGATCAGCGAAGCAGAGCTCTACGGAAAGTAGGAAACCTATTCACGCTTCGTGCCTTCGTGAAAAGTGACGAACGAACAGCTCATCGCAGCGGCCCTCGAAGAAGCGCGTCGGGCGAGTGACGCCAGCGAAGTGCCCATCGGCGCCGTCGTTGCGATCGATGGCGAGATCGTCGGGCGCGGCTTCAATCAACCTATTTCATCGGGCGATCCCGACGGCCCATGCCGAGATCGTCGCCATTCGCGCCGCCGCGCTGCGCGTCGGCAACTACCGGCTGACCGGCGCGACGCTGGCTGTAACGGTCGAGCCGTGCCTGATGTGCGTCGGGGCGCTCGTCCATGCGCGCATCGGCACGCTGGTGTTTGGCGCAGCCGAGCCGAAATCGGGCGCCGTTCTCTCCACCGTGCGCGGCGCCGAGCTGCCGGGCCACAATCACCGGTTCGAGATTGTCTCGGGCGTGCGCGAAGCCGAGTGCCGCGAGTTGATGCAGGAATTCTTCAAGGCGCGCCGCTGAAGGTCGAATGGACCGATATAATTGAGGGTCGGTCTCGGGAGCGTTTGACCTCACGGAGAGGTACCGAAGTGGTCGTAACGGGGGCGCCTCGAAAGCGTCTTGTCCTGTAAGGGACACGTGGGTTCGAATCCCACCCTCTCCGCCAATCTGTAACCTATTCATCAGCAATCAGTTACGGCCTTCAGATGCCGTTTCGCCGCCTCCGCGAAAAACTTGACAGCGGGTTAGTGGGCCACACTCGCGGATCGAGTCAGAAGGGCCGCCGCGCCGTTTGACTTCGGCCAAGAAACGTCCGGTCTAGTAGGTAGCATCGACTTCCTGCACGAGGGTAGGCGAAACGGAGCGCTCCGACCGTGAGAGTTTGTCAGTGGTGCTTGCGGCCATGGCCGAACGAGCTACGTGTCTTCTCTTTCACGATCTGGACGTTGGGACGCTCCAGCCGGCTCACCGCCGCCGGCGCGACGGTAGTGTCCAGTTTTCGAGGGACAGGCCGTGCACCCGTTCGAACTCCGCCACATTGTTCGTCACCAGCGTCAGCCCCATCGACCGTGCATGAGCGGCGATGAACAGATCGTTGGCGCCGATCATCTCTCCGCGCTTCTTCAGGTCGGCCCGAATCTCGGCGTAGTGAATCGCCGCGTTGTCCGTCAGGTCGAGTGCCTCCACGTATGGCAGGAATGCGGCAAGAGCAGCGGCATCTTGAGCGCGTCGGGGCGAGACCTCGACGCCGTACAGCAACTCCGCCTTCGTGACAACTGACATGCAGACGTCGCCGACCGGCACCGACTGCAGACGCTTGAGCACCAGTGGGTGTGAACGCTTCATGATGTACGAGCACGTGTCGGTGTCCAACATGTAAGCGCGGCATTCAGCCCTCGCGCTCCTGGACCGGCAGGTCTTCGACACCGTTCATGAATGTGTCGGATGCCGCCGGAGCGGTTTCGAGGTACGAGCGCCAGTCTCGCGGCCGGGGTGAGAGGATGACGTCTTCACCCTCCTTGCGAATGAACACCTCGTCTGTCGAGAACTGGTACTCCTTCGGCAGCCGGACAGCCTGGCTGCGGTTGGTCATGAAGACCTTGGCGGTGCGTGGCATGGCGGTGAAGAACCTCCACAGCCATTGTGCCATATACTTGTCGTATATGGCGCCGCGTGCTCAATACGTGCCTCTACCTCGGCTTTCGTGCGGTTCGAGCGGATCGTGAGGAAGTCAGAATCCGTTAAGTTCTTTGTTTTCAACAACCGGCAGTGGTGCGAATCCCACCCTCTCCGCCAACACTAAACCACATCAAATAAAAGACTTGTGTGATCTCTTGAAGCCCCAGGGTGCCGGCGGAACCCACTCAGCCACTAAGTCTTTCCATTGGAGTCACTTACGACGACGGAGCGTTGCACGCCGCAGATGGGGTGCTCCTAAACCCTTAGTGTTCAGTTGTTTGTGATTCCGCGGCGTACGCCATCGGAGCCATCTTCCGATCGCGCTCACTCCCGAATGTCGGGCTGTGTATTAGAATCTAATACATCATGAGAGAGACCGTTACGATCAGCTTGCCCCGCGCGATTCGGCGCGAGCTGGACAGGGTCGCCAAAGAAGAGGGCGTCTCCCGCAGCGACGTTCTCCGGCAGTCGTTGGAAGATTTCCTCTTCGTGCGCCGATTTCGACAGCTACGCCAGCGCATGATGGCCGCCGCTCAGGCACAGGGCATCTTCACAGACGAGGACGTGTTCACCCGCGTCTCGTGAAACTGCTACTCGACACGAACGTGCTGATCGCCGCGCTCGTGGCGCACGGCGCATGCAGCGATCTTCTGGAGCACTGTGTCCGCCGTCACGTCGTGATCTCCTCTCGACCGCTGCTCGACGAGCTCGAGGATGTCCTGACTCGAAAATTCCATCAGCGCCCAGTTGACGTGCGAGCGGCTGTTCGATTGTTCGAAGAGACGTTCACGTTGGTCGTACCCGAGGCGCTCGAGCCGCCGATCTGTCGCGACACCGATGACGATGTGGTGTTAGCCACCGCCCGCACCGGCGAAGGTGAGGCGATTGTGACGGGCGATCAGGATCTGTTAGTCCGGGATCCCTTTCACGGTATCCGAGTGCTGGCGCCGGCAGGGTTCTGGAAATGGGAATCGGCGAACGACGATCAATAGTCTGCGAGATGCGCGTGTCTCAGGTCGTTGTCCGCGATTGCCCCTGTGCGGTCCAGGCGATCGTGGTCCGTTGCCACGATGGATTGAATTGTCGCGGTCCCCTATAATCCCAGCCGTTTCCGTGGCGCTCACCCCAGGCACTGACGCCCTCGAGAACTCCGACAGCACGCACGCGCTCGTCCTGGAACTCGTGGAAGGCCCGACGCTCGCGGATCGCATCGCAAGGCGCGTTGCCGCTCGACGAGGCGCTGCGCATTGCGAAGCAGATCGCCGAGGCGCTCGAAAGCAATCCGTGGGACGTATACTCAATGAACACGCGCGCCGGACTTGGCTGATTGCGGTACGAAGTAAAAGAGCCCCCGGGCACAGCCGGGGGCTCTTGCTCGTGCAGCAGGGTTGCTGCTTACCGGCTGACCTGGAGGCTGGCTCCGCCACTAGGGCCGCTGCCAGGGCCGCTGCCAAGGACGTCACCGCTGGACACAAGCTTGACCCACAGCGAACCGTTGCCCTTGTAGTACGAGGTGTCGCTGGCCTTGCGCAGTGCATCCAGGCTGTCCTGCGCCGTACCCGAGGCTGCGGTGGTGAAGCCCGGCAGCTCGAACATCACCCACGAACCGGCATCCAGTTCCTTCACGCTGAGGGACAGGGACGGCCTTTCGGTGGTCACCTTGATCTCGGTACCCGCGCGTACGTTGGTTTCTCCGGTGACGGGGAAATCCTTGCCATTGCGGCTGAGAACGACTGGCGGCTGCGCAGGTGCAGCGGCACCTCCGGCTCGACCACCAGGAAAACCACGACCGGCGGCGCCAGGGCCGGGAGCTCCGGCTCCTGCGGGAGCGGCGCCGGGACCACCGGCACCAGTGAACCGGCCCACCAGCGCGAGCAGCAGGTCCGCCAGGACCGCCAAGCTGAAACCACCGGGACCACCGCCGTCGCCAACAGTCATGCGCCCGACATCGCCCTTGCACACCGCAGCGTTCCAGGTGGGCTTGATCTCGCAGGCTTCGTCGATGGCGATTCCGTCGTTCTCGTTGATGAGATGAAGGAATTGGGGACACCGCCGACCGAGCCGTCCTTGTCGTGGAACACCGAGGTCTTGTAGCTCCCATTGCCGTAATCATCGTTGCTCCACCTATGCTCCATCGGCGGGAAATACACCGGCTTGGCGTTGATGAATTTCGCGCGCTGTATGGTGTTGTTGGAGCTCATTCCGAAGCTGGTATACAGCAGGTAAGAGATCGCTCCCGTCTTGCGGGTGGCGTTGTCCTGGAAATTCACGAAGGTGACATTGTCCAGTTCATGATGGTAGTCGTAGAACTCGTAGCCGCGGATCGGGAAATCCGCGACTTCGGGCTCCGGCAAGCTGCGGCCGTAAGCCATTTCCGCCGGCGTCCTGGGGTTGCCGATGTTCTCGGTTTCGCCCACGAACAGCGAGTCAACCACCCGTGACGTATAGGCGGAACGACCGAAGTTGCCGGACGCATGCGTGTAGCCAATGGCGTTGTCGGCCATCTTCAGGTTCTTGAACAGGTGCATCTCACCGCGGGCCCAGATGCCGCCATTGCGGTTCTTGTAGCTGGTGAAATCCTCGAAGACCGACTCCACTTGAGGGCTGTTCGCGTCAGCGGGATTGGCAAGGGAAATATACCCGCCGACGGCGAAATGGCCATCGGCCCTGGGGCCGCGGTCGAACATGAAACCGTCAAAGTTCGAATGGGCGGTGTTGCCCTTGAACTCCCGCACCTGCATTCGACGTGGCCAGGTATTCGCACTGATCTCCGTGCCTTCGAACTTACCCGTCGGATGCTCCGGCAAGGCGAACCAGAAACCTGTCGCGTCGGACCCCGCGGCCACGTTGTCCCGGTAAATATTGTCCGGATTGGTGATCCAGAAAGTCGACGCCGTGTTGTCGGAAGGGATCAGGATATCCTTGGCGTCCTGGCCGGCCGTATCGAAGTTCTTGCCGCCCGTCGATCCGAACGGGGCGAGGTTTGTCGGGACGCACGGCGCGTCCGGATGGCACTTGGTCAGGATCCCCAGGTTGTGCACGAACTGGTTGTCGTGCTCCACGCCGTCTTCGAGGAAGAAGCAGTGACCAATGTTGTTGTAGGTCACGTTGTTTTCAACGTCCAGGTAATTTGTGCCATGCACGGTCACGCAGCGGCTGTAGGTGTCGTGAATGGCGGAGTTCCTGATGTACTGCCCCTGCGCATCGCCGATCAGATGCCAATGGATCGGATACCGGGCCAGATGCATGTTCTGACCCATGCGATTGAGCTCGACGCCCTCGACAAACATCTTGCTCCCGCCCATCGCCATGATGTGGCCGCCAAAGAGCGTCGTGTCTGCGTCAGGCGAAGCCTGGATCAGGATATTGCGCGACAGCATGCCGACTTCGCCGCGTTCATCCACGTCGAAGGTGATCTTGCCGAAGTGCATGTAGTCCAGTTTCTTGTCGAGCGTGATCGTATTGCCACGGATGGCGGCAATGGTTCGCCGCTCTGCCTGATGGGGATCGAAATCCGTTGACGCGAGGACAATCACGTCGCCGGCCCGCCAGCCAGCGGCGTTCAGGACTTCAATCGAGTTGCTGCCTGCGTCGGCGGTCTTGGACAGCTTCGTCCAGGAGTTCGTCCGGTTACCGTGCAGGTTCAGGGTTCCACCCATCAGCATGATCCCGCGGTCACTGCGGTCATTCGTTCCACCCATTCCACTGATATCTTCGTCTTTGACGTTGTCGGTGAGGGTAATTGTCGCCTTGCGCGTGTGGGGCTTGGCTTCCGTGCCAATCTCCAACTCCCCGTGCACCATGATCCACTCGGTGGTCAGTTCCAGATCCTTGTTATCCGCGAAGCTGAGTGTGCCGTTGAGCTTGATACCATGCAGCGGCGGCGGACTGACGTCGAGGATGACGTTCATATCCTTCTCAATGGTGACCACGTCGTCTTTGGCGGGCACCTTCTTGTCAGGCCAGGTGGCAGCATCAGACCAGCGGCTGGCCGACGGCGATCCCTTCCTGGGCGTGAACGACAGCGAATACGCTGACGAGCAGGAATGCTGGCAGGAGCGAAGCAAGAAGGAACGAGCGATGTGGCTTACTCACGGAATCAACCCTCCGTATTCGAAGATGACCGAGAACCGCAGCGGCAAAGCGGAGCGCGATCCGGCGCCCAGCAAACCTCGAACCCGAAGAGAATAGCCGAATTCCGAAAATCCCAGGTATGCGACTCCCGCCCGCCCCGGTGCACGGGGCAGATGACCCTTGGGCTGCGCGTGGTCTACGAGTCGTCGCCTTCGCAAGACCTGACGCGTGGGCCTGATGGTCGTGCCGCTATTCTCTTCACACGCGAAAGGCTTGGCCGTATCGTTCGCCTTCTGACCGTCGCTGTTTGACGGCGACGATGGCAGCCTGCGCAGGTCGATCGCACGGTGCAGAAGAACGGAAGAATCAGGACTGAGGGAACGAGTCAGGCGGCCTGGCGGTCGTACCGGCGATGCAGGCCGCCCACCTGCGGCGTGACGATCCACCGCGTGAATGCGATGGGCCGCGTGGACGATTCCACGCCAAATAGCCAATGGGGTAGCCGCAAACGGCTTGGCTAATCTAACCGCTCGGGCCAAACACCTCGCCACTGCGGCGTTACTAGCGACTAATCCCGTCCGCATTTCCGTCTCACCCGTATAATTCACGGCACCATTGGCGTTAACTCCCGGCACTCGCCTCGGCGTCTATGAAGTCACGGCCCAGATCGGCGCCGGGGGCATGGGCGAAGTGTATCGAGCGACCGACACGAAGCTGAAACGCCAGGTCGCCATCAAGATTCTGCCGGCCTCGCTCGCGGCTGATCAGGATCGGCTCGTACGTTTTCAGCGCGAAGCGGAAGTGCTCGCGTCCCTAAACCATCCGAACATCGCCGCCATCTATGGCCTCGAGGAAAACGGCGCGGGCGTCTCCGCGCTGGTGATGGAACTCGTCGAGGGCGAGGACCTGTCGCAGCGGATCGCGCGCGGCGCGATTCCTCTCGATGAGGCGCTGCCCTGGTAGGGGGAGTTGGAGCAACAATGGCACGCTTCTGGTCCCAACGCCTTCAGGTCTGTATGCAGTTTCGGCGGCCGGCGGAGTCGCCAAACCAATCGACGTGACAGGACTGTCGTTCGAGACATATTTCGATTATTCTATTGGCCGGAGTTCCTGCCGGACAGCGAGGATTTCTGGTTCTTTCAGAATCGCTCGCGAGAGGGATTGACCAGTCTGAAATCTACCTCGCCACCCTCCGCGACGGACGTGCGGTGAATCCTGTTCTGCTGATGAAGAATGCCACCGCAGCACGTTATACGCCAGCGGGAGGAGGACGCCTCCTGTTTGTTCGGAATGACAACCTCTATGCCCAAACGCTGAACCGCACGGCCAGGAAACTTGAGGGCGAACCCCAGTTGGTCCAGCAGAGCGTCGCGTCCTCGCCCGCGTTCCACGTCGCGCACTTCTCTGTGTCCCGTACCGGCGTGGTGGCCTGGCGTCCCGGAACGGCCGGCCTGTCGCAGGTGACCATCTTTGACCGACAGGGTCGTGAGATCGGAACCGCAGGTTCTCCCACCGTCGTCCAGACGCTCAGGCTCGCTCCCGATGAGACACATTTGCTAATTGGCTTCAATGCCACCGCGTGGCTCCTGGAACCCGGCCGACCAGGCAGCAACGGTTGCCGCAGGGGTCTGAAGATACCCTCTGGTCGCCAGATCGGTCGACGTTCCTCGATTCAATTTCCTCGGGCGGAAACCGTCGTCGAACGTCCGTGACTGGGGAAGGAGTAGTTCGGGATCTGGGGAAGCCGTCTGGAATGCGGCATCTTGAAGACATCTCTTCGGACCGCAAGACGTTGCTGCTCAGTCGAAACGCCATGGATACGGCGGTGTCTCGGTGGCGTTGGATGACGTGCAGAAAGACCCCAAACCCCTGGTGCAGACGGGTGAGGTGATCTCACACGCCCGCTTTTCGCCGGATGGGCGGTGGATTGTATACACCGTCTCCGCCGGCAGTGGCCCCGGAGGGCTGTATAGCGGCGAAGGTACGTATGTGCAGGAGTACCCGGGGCCGGGTTTCGGAAGACGGTGACCAGCCGCGGCAATTATCCCGTGTGGCGCAAGGATGGCCGGGAAATCGTGTACTAGATGAATATCAGGGCCGGCACTACGTCTGGTCGGTTCCCGTGACCGCTGCGGGAAGTGAGTTCCGGGCAGGAACTCCGTCGCCCCTGTTTCCCGTTCGTCTTCCCGCGACGACGTTCCCGGATCTGAACTTTCTGGCCGT
This sequence comes from uncultured Acidobacteriota bacterium, assembly GCA_963725105.1. Lineage (GTDB taxonomy): Bacteria > Acidobacteriota > Vicinamibacteria > Vicinamibacterales > CAVVIG01 > CAVRXZ01. The sequence continues at coordinate 2,906 of CAVRXZ010000031.1, read as the reverse complement.
GTCGCGCGACGGCTCGCGCTTCTATATCCCGCAGGCCGTGGAGCAGCCCGAGTCTGACGTGATCCACGTCCGCATGGGTTGGGCCAAATGATGCGTAAGTCGTTAGCGTTATCGGAGGTGTCTCGGCGCGAGTAGCTGGACGAGCCTCGATCCGGATGCCGAGACACCTTCGATAACGAGACTTGAAGGAAGCCGCTGGCGCGGCGGCCGGCTATGGAGCTACAAGCCAGGTTCCCCGGTGTCGGGGTCAGCGCATCGGTGCTCGGGGTGAGTGCAACGGCGGCACGAGCGCCACGCCGGGCGTGTGGACGCTCGGGGAGGCGACGGGTGGCGGCGCAGCGCCGGCTCAGGCGCACGATCTCCGAACGTGGGTGACCACGTCGACGAAGGTGCGGTGGGTCAGGCGTGGGATCGCAGTCATGAGGTGTCGAAACCGAGGGTGATCGTCGTCAGTGGAGCGCCGAGAGGATCGGGCCGACGATCATCGCGGCTCCGCAGCGCGGACAGGCCCACGGCGGCCGTCGTCGAGTCGGTCGCGATCAACGCCGTGGCGCCAGGTGCGGCGGCGCCGAGCACCGTGCGCGCGAGGGCGACGCGTGCGGTCCGACAGGTGTTCGCGAGAAACCCCGACTGCCGAATGCGGACGAAGCCGCGCGGCAGGATGTGCTGGACGAAGCGGCGCAGAAACTCCATGGCGGAGAGCGTCATCGTGCGGCGCTGGTCGCCATGCGCGTAGTCCTTGTAGGAAACGTCACGCGCTCGCCATCGAAGGCGAGAAGCCGGTGATTGCTGATCGCGACGCGATGGGTGTAGCGCCCGAGGTACGCAGGACGGCTGACGCCCCACCGAAGGCGGGCTTGGCGTAGACCACCCAGTCGGTCTCGAAGAGCGCATCGACGAAGGCCCGCCACGCGCGGGTCCCGCAGGTGCTCGCTGCCACCGGCGAGATCGAGTTCGTCCGCGGTAGGCGTGTCGTAACGCCGCGACAAACTTCCCGCGAAAGACGCGACTGAGCACCTTCACCGGCAGGAAGAAGCCGGCGTACTCGGACGGATCCAGCGCTGATGATCGGGGGACAAGTCCGCCGGCCGGCACGACGCAATGCACGTGCGGATGGCGGACCAGGGTCTGCCCCCACGTGTGGAGGATGCTGAGCACGCCGATCTCCGCGCCGAGATGTCGCGGATCGGCGGCGACCTCGCGGAGCGTGGCGGCGCTCGTCTGGAAGAGCCACGTGTACAGGCGTGCGCTATTCCGATAGGCCAGCGGCAGCAGCGCATGCGGCAGCGTGAAGACGACGTGCACGTACGGCACGTCGAGGAGCTCGCGCTCGCGCGCGTGGAGCCAGCGCTCTCGCGGCCTGCGCCTGGCACTTCGGGCAGTGCCGATTGCGGCACGAGTTATAGGAGATGGCCTGATGCCCGCAGGCGTCACACCGATCGACATGGCCGCCGAGCGCGGCGGTCCGACAGCGCGCGATCGCGCGGAGCACGGTCCGTTGCTGCACGCTGAGCCACGGATGCTGCTCGACGAAGGTGTCACCCTGCGCGTGGAGGATATCGGCCACCTCCACGGTAGGCCGGCTCATGCCGGCTCGGCTTCCGCTTCAGCCGCGACCGCGGGAGGACCACGGGCGTCGGGACCTGCAGCTGCTCCAGCGGATTCGGCGCGGCCTGGAGATGTCGCTGCGACAGATGCAGATACACCGTCGTGTGCGTGAGGTCCGCGTGGCCCAGGAGGACCTGGATCGTCCGCAGGTCTGCGCCGGCCTCCAGGAGGTGCGTCGCGTACGAGTGGCGCAGCGTGTGGGGACTGACGCGACGATCGATGCCGGCCGCCTTCGCGGCGAAGCGTACCGCGTCCCAGATGCACCTGGACGTCAGCGGCCTGTCGGCGCGCCAGCCGTGTTCTTGCCCTGGAAAGAGGTACGTCTTCGGCCGCATCCACCGGTAGTACTCGCGCAGCGCCGTCAGCAGCGTCGGGCTCAAGGGCACCTCGCGCCCGTGGCCGCCTTTCCCGCGCTCGACGCGGATCACCATGCGCTGGCTGTCGATGTCCGCGACTTTCAGCTGCAGCAGCTCGCTGCGGCGCAGGCCCGCGCCGTAGAGCGTCATCAGCATCGTGCGGTGGTAGAGATTCTTCGCGCCGGCAATCAGCTGACGCACTTCGTCGGGACTCAAGACCGTGGGCAGCCGTCGATGGCGCTTCGGGGTCGGCAGTTCCTCCTTCAGCTCGCGCCGCTTGAGCACCCGCACAAAGAAGAAGCGCAGGGCGGCGACGTGGAGGCCCACCGTCCCCACGGCGAGCTTCTTCTCACGAAACAGGTGGGCGTGATACCGCCGAAGAGCCTGGGCGCCGAGCTGATCGAGGCGACGGCCGCGGTGGTAGCGCTCGCAGGTGCGAAGCGCGTGCAGGTAGGTGCGAATCGTGGTCGCGGCATAGTTGCGCCGGACCAGTTCGTCGTGCATCCGCTGGAGCAGTGTCGTCACAGGTCATACCTCCTGTGACGCACGCTACGCCCTCCGTCCTACGAATCACCCGGCTGCCCGTCGGCCGCCGCGCCAGCGGCTTCGTTCAGTCGCGAAGGGCTTACCGAAGTGGCGCCAGATCCGACGTGACTGATCTTCAGCCATCGGCTGCCAAGCACCTTCTTAGACTCGGCCAGCCAGAATGTTGCTCGGAAATGTCACTCAAGCGCTATGGCTTTACGATCTCAGAGTTCACTCAATAATAGTGACGAGATCTGATGAATGGGCTGCGAAGTCCGATGTTTCCACTTGAACTGAAGGTATTCCCGAGAGGAAGTGTTTGAAATGATTGACGTTCTGGTGGAGTGCCACCCGGGGATCGAATTGGCCCTTCGACTACGCTCAGGGCATTCTCCAAGGCAGTTGGCTCGCCATGAG
>CAVRXZ010000030.1:0-110976 GCA_963725105.1 uncultured Acidobacteriota bacterium | reverse complement strand
ACGATTCTCTCAGGGTTGCCATCCGCCGGCTTCGGTGCACTGCTTACGCTGCTGGTCTTCAGGACCGAGCTCAGTCTGTATGCGTTTGTCGGCATCATCATGCTCGTTGGACTGGTCAAGAAAAACGGGATCATGATGGTCGATTTCGCAGTCGAGGCGCAGCGCAACGAGGGCAAGTCTCCACTGGACGCCATCCATGAAGCGTGTCTCGTTCGCTTCCGGCCAATCATGATGACGACGATGGCGGCGCTGGTCGGGACGCTGCCTATCGCTCTCGGCCTTGGCGCCGGCGCAGAGTCACGCCGCCCGCTCGGCCTGGCGGTGGTCGGCGGCCTCCTCGTGTCGCAGCTGCTCACGCTCTACATCACGCCCGTGTACTACGTGTACATCGAGAGTACGCGGCTCTGGCTGATGCGCCGCCGGACAACGAGGCGGGCGCGCGGCGGGGCCTATGTCGCCGCGGGAACGCACTGACGAGAGCGCTTTCCATATCGGTGTAAGACGCGAGGGTGATGGTTGACCAGGAACCCTCCAGGAACCAGGCACGTTGCACCAGGCACGGTCGACTACGCGGAAGTGCAAACCGCGCTAAGCTCGCTTCAGCAGTTCCGCAACCGTGGCGCCAGTGATGGGATCAACGAGGTCCGGCGCAACGGCTGCCAGAGGTTCGAGGACGAAGCGCCGCTCGCGGAATCTTGGGTGAGGTACGACCAACCCGGGTTCGTCAATCACCTGATCTCCGAACAGAACCAGATCGAGATCGAGAGTCCGGGCCGCGCGCGCAGACGGACGCTCCCGCCCGCGCTCTTGCTCGATGGCGAGCAGCGAATTCAGGAGCTCCCGCGGTCCGAGCATCGTCACCCCGACGGCCGCGGCGTTCAGAAACATCGGCTGATCGCCTGAGACGTCGACGGGCACGGTGTTGATATAGGCGGAAACTGCGAGATTCTGGAGAAGGCTGGCCAGCCTGGAGACCGCGTAATCGAGGTGAGCCTGCCGATCGCCGAGGTTGCTTCCCAAGCTCACTGCCGCCGTTGGCATAGGGTAATTCGTCCACCTACTCAATCCACCGAGTGGGTAGCACGCCTCCCTGGAGGGGGCCCACCTGCTCGGAGCGCCGCCCCAGCAGATCGGTGCGACCCGCCAGCGCCTGTTCGAAGAACCGGCGCTGCTCGAGAACCTCGCCCAGAATCACACGGAGCATGTTGCGATGTCGAGCGTGACCGAGAGCCTCGACACGCGGACGCCATCGTTCCACGAACGAAAGCGCATCCCTGGCGTCCTCCTGCAGAACCGTTTGCGCGGATGAACGACCTGCAGGCGGCGCCGGGCTGCCCTCGACGTCGACGGGCGCGCCTCCCAGGTCGGCAATCGCCTGGGCGACCCACGTCAGCTGCACATCTTCCCTCGCGATAATGTACTGGTACGTATTGTTGGCGTCGTACTGACTCACCGCCTGAGCTGACGCCTGATGCCGCAACAGCATCGTCAGCTTGTCACGGTAGAACTCCTGCAGAAGGTCGAGAAGACCGTTCACGCGCTCTGCTTTTCCTTGCAGCTGATACACACTCTGGTCCAGGGAATCGCTTTCAGGCGGGCCTCAGCAATCGGTTCGCCGCAGTCGCGACACACGCCGTACGTTCCTTTGTCGATGCGCGACAGGGCTTCCTCTATCGCTTGCAGAATCTTCGCGTCGGTCTGCTTCAGTTTCAGCTGGATGTGCACTTCGTTGTTGCCGCTCGCCTGGTCGGCCATATCGCCCTGACGGGTGTTGTTCTCCATCGACGCCTGGAGCGGCTTGATCCCCCCGGTCCCGACGATCTCGCCACGCTTCCGGAGCAACGCGTCCTTGTAGTCCTGCTCGTCCATGTCCCTAGGCTCTCCTCGGATCCCGCGGCCCTGAGGACCGCCAGAACACATCATCATAGCATTTCCGTGCAAGGGTCGGACGCGTGTCAGACACACGCGCGGCGCTCCTAATCAGCGCAGGAAGACGTAGCGGGCGAGGAACAGTGCGGCAAAGACGAAAATCAGCGGATGAATTTCCCGTGTGCGTCCGGCCGCCGTTTTTGCCACGACGTACGAGAGAAGCCCGAAGGACACGCCTTCAGTGATGCTGACTGTGAGTGGCATCATGATGATGGTCAGAAATGCCGGTATGGCTTCCGTCGCATCGCCCCACTCGATCTGACGGAGGCCGTTCATCATCAGCGTGCCGACGAGCACCAGCGCGGGCGCGAGCACCGGGTAGAGTGTCGAACTGCCGACCGTCACTCCTCCGCCTATCATGCGAACGAGGGGATGGACGAAAAGCGACAGCAGAAACAGCGCCGCAGTGACAACGGCGGTCAATCCTGTCCGTCCACCAACCGACACCCCCGCGCTGCTTTCAATGTAAGCGGTCACGGTTGATGTCCCGAGCATCGCGCCGACCACCGTGCCCACGGCATCAGCCAGCAGCGCCTGACGGGCACGCGGAAGGGTCCCGTTTTTCATGAGTCCCGCCTGCCCACCAACCGCCACCAGAGTGCCGACGGAATCGAACAACGCCAACAGGAAGAATATGCATACCGCCGCCGCCATGCCGGGCGCGAAGGCTCCGGGGATGTCGAGCTGCAGCAAGGTCGGCAACACCGAAGGCGGACTGGCGACGATCCCCTGATAGTGGATCACGCCAATGGGCAGACCGATCACGGTCGTGACCGCCATACCCCATAGCAGGGCGCCCGGAACGCGCCGAGCCAGGAGCGCCGCCGTCACCGCGAGCCCAACGAGCGCCAGTGCAACCGGCGGGCTGTGAAGATCGCCAAGCGTCACGAGAGTTCCGGGCGCGGCCACGATGACGCCAGACCATTGCAAACCGATCATCGCGATGAGCAGTCCGATGCCCGCGGCGATCGCATGCTTGATTGATGAGGGGATGGCCGTGATCAGCCGCTCACGCAGACCGAACCCGGCCGTCACAATGAACGCGATGCCCGCTATTGCAACCGCGCCGAGCGCCACGCGCCACGGCACCTTCATGCCGAGCACGACGGTGTAAACAAAGAAGAAGTTGTGCCCCATGGCCGGCGCTACCGCGACGGGATAGTTCGCAAGGAGTGCCATCAACAACGTCGCGAACGCGGTAGCAAGGCACGTCGCGGTCAGCACGGCACCCGTGTCCATGCCAGCGGCGCCGAGTACAGCCGGCTGCACAAACACGATGTAGGCCATCGTCAGAAATGTGGTGAGACCGGCGAGCACCTCGTTCCGCACGCTGGTGCCATGTGCGGCCAGTTCGAATCGTTTTTCGAGCCACCCCGGCACACCGAGCGCCCTACTCTGCGCGCAGCGTGGCCAGCGGCTTGTGTCGCAGCACGTCCAGGCTGACTGCCACACCGATGACGACGACGAGCACCGCCGTGGCCAGTACCCCGCCGATGTGCTCGAGGGCAAAGATGCGCCACGGAATGTCGAGCGCGTACCTGCTCACACTCCATGTCAGTGCGACGGCGCCCAGCGAGCCAATGATGCCGGCAAGCGATCCCAGGACGCCGTACTCAAGGAGCAGCATCTTCCCTATCGTTCGCGTACTCGCGCCCAGCGTTTTCAGGACTGCGGCCTCATAGACTCGCTGGAACTTCGTCATGGCCACAGCGCCGATCAGAATCAGCGCGCCGCTGAACAGCACCAGCGCGCCGACGACCGTGATGCCGAGCGTCACTTTCGACATGATGCCCTGCACGGTCTCGAGGATCTCGCGAAAGTCGATCACGGTGATGTTGGGAAACCGCTCGACCAGATCGTGCTGAAAGCGGGCTCTCGCTTCCAGTCCGTCCGGACCCTTCACCGGGCTGATGAATGTCTGCGGGGCGTTGTCGAGCGGCCCTGGACGAAACACGAAAATGAAGCCGCCGCCCCGGGAATCTTTCCAGTCGACTTCACGGATGCTGGTGACCCGCGCTGCTATCGCACGGCCGAGCAAGTCGAAGCGCACCGTGTCGCCGACGTTGATGCCGAAGCGATCGTGCACTTCCCGCTCGACGGACACCTCGGGGCTCTCCGCAGGACTGTTCCAGAACGTGCCGCTGACAATGCGCTCGTTCCGTTCCAGGTGATCGCGGTAGGTAACTGTATATTCCCGCGACAGCGACCCGCGTGCCCGCACATCGTCATACGAGTCGAGCTTCGTCCGGCTTCCGTCAACCCCCATCACACGGGCTCGCATGGTCGGGATGAGCTGCGCATGGCTGGCGCCGTGCGAGGGATCGGCCAGAAAGGCGCGCACGCCGTCCACCTGCGTGCGCTGAATATCGACCAAAAACATGTCCGGGGCGTCGGCGCTCAGCTGGATCGAGAACTCCTGGAGCAGGCTGGCTTGAAGGGCGCGAACGCCAATCACGAAAAACGCACCCAGGCCGACGGCGAACAGGATCACGCGGGTCTGGTTGCCCGGTCGCGACAGGTGCAGCACAGCATGACGAAGGGGAAAGGACGACGACGCACTGAGCGGCGCAATCAAGGCAATCAGCAACCGCCCGGCCATCTGAAGCACAACCGCCAGCACGACCAGCCCGCCGCACACCATCAGTCCAACCCGCAGCGAAGACGCTTGCCATGCGGTAATCGCCACGAGGGCCGCCGATACGAGCGCGATCACGCCAATCCTGGGCCAGTCCCACCCGCGGCGCACGGGCTCGTCACGAAGGAGGAGCGACGGCTTCACGTGGCGCACGTGCATCAACGGGACGGCCGCAAAGAGTACGGACACCAGGAGGCCGACGGCGACACCCTGCGCAGCCGCGCTCCAGGCGATGGCGTAATGAGCGTCGGTCAGAACCGACGAGGGCGCACCAGCCAGCATCCACGGAATCGCCGCGATCACGCCCTGCGCCAGCGCGAGTCCAACGAGGCTGCCGGCGAGCCCCAGTGCCATCACCTGGAGCATGTACACGGTCATGATTTGACCGCTCCGGGCACCGACACACTTCAGGACGGCAATTCCGCGGATCTTCTGCGCGATGAACACCCGGGTGACACTCGATACAGCGATGCCGCCCAGAATCACAATGACCAGCCCGACCAGGCTCAAATAGTTCTCGGCCCGATCGAAGTCGCGTCCAACTTCGTCATCACCCGATCGATAAGAGCGAACGTTCACGACCTGATCCTTGAAATCAGCCCGGAGCGCCAGAACGAGCGGCTGAATACGGTCTTCGGGCGTGCGCACGAGAAGCACGTGCCGGGCTCGGCTCCCGACGCCAATCAATCCGGTCGACTCGAGGTCGTCGCTGGCTATGAGTACACGCGGCCCGAGACTGAATCCTCCGACGCGGCGGCCCGGTTCGGTCGTCAGGACACCGCGAATCGTGAAGGCGACCTGCCCGAGCGCAATCTGGTCGCCGACCTTAACGTTCAGTGTGGTCAGCAATTCGGGACGGACGAGGACGCCGTGGTTCTGAAGCAGCGCGTACGAATAGGGCCGGCCGTCCCCGAGCCCGACCGCGCCATACAGGGGGAACTCGCGTTGAACGGCCCGCAGCTCGACCATCCGCGCCACTGGCCGGCCGTCCACCGGACGCGACATTGTCGGCGTCTCGATGGACTCGGTGGAAACCAGAGCGCCGAATTCGGTGAGTCGCCGCTGGATCGTCTCTTTGGCCTCGAGCGACCACGCAGTGGGCGACGAGATCAGGACGTCGGCAGCGACGAGCGACCTGGCTTCGCGCCCGAAGACCTCGCGAATGTTCTGGATCACGCTTCGCAGAACGACGATGGCGGAGACGCCGACGGCAATACACAGAAAGAAGAAGAGGAGGCGCTTCCAGGCTGCCCGCGTTTCCCGCAGCGCCATGCGAACCACGAACATCGGACTATCCCCCGACCCTTTCGACAACGCGACCGTCCTTGAGTCCGATTCGCGCATCAGCGAGAGCCGCCAGTTGAGCGTCGTGTGTGACGAGCACGACCGTCGTTTTGCGACCGATGTGAACCTGACGCAGCAGTTCCATGATGTGGCGTCCGTTGGCCGAGTCCAGGTTGCCGGTTGGCTCATCGGCCAGCAGGACGGGCGGCTCGTTGGCCAACGCACGCGCCAGCGCCACCCGCTGCTGTTCTCCGCCCGACAGCTGCGACGGATAGTGATGCGCGCGTCCAGTCAGGCCGACCTCGCGAAGCAGCACATCGGCTCGTCGGTGGGCGTCCTTCATCCCGGCGATTTCCATCGGCACGGCCACGTTTTCAGCGGCTGTCAGCGAGGGAATGAGGTGAAAGAACTGGAACACGAACCCAATCTTCTCCCCCCGAAGCTTCGCGAGCCGATCTTCGTCGAGCCTGGTGATGTCCACGTCGTCTATAAGGACCGTGCCGGACGTCGGAGCATCCAGTCCCGCGATCAATCCGAGAAGCGTTGACTTGCCGCTGCCGGACGGTCCGACAACGGAAAGAAACTGGCCCCGCGGGATCTCGAGGGAGAGCGGATGGAGAATGGTCAGTGGCGCATCGCCGCTCGTGACAGTCTTGGAGACCTCGCGCAGCTCGATCATGAGCCGGGGATCCTTCCCCGGTCTGCGTGTCGCGAGTCTGCTTCCAGAACGGGCTTGAGAACCTTCCAGACGTTATCTGCCACAATCCGCGCGCCTTCCGCGGTGGGATGGATGCCGTCCGATTGGTTGAGCGAGGCCATGCCCGCTACGCCTTCCAGTAGGAAGGGTACCAGCGGCAGCTTGTATTTCCCCGCTAGCGTGGGAAAGACACGATGGAATTCGTCGGTGTACTGACGACCGAAGTTCGGCGGCGCTTCCATGCCGGCAAGGATGACGGCGATTCCCCGACCCTGAGCACGCTCGATGATTGTTGACAGATTGGTGGCCAGTTCGCTCGGGGGAAGCCCACGAAGGCCGTCATTTCCTCCGAGCGCGACAATCAGGACACGAACATCGCCATCGAGCGCCCAGTCAAGCCTCGCCAGGCCACCTGCTGACGTATCTCCGGAACCACCGGCGTTGACCACGGTGTAACGCAGTCCCTCGCCGCTGATCCGTTCCTGCAAGAGCGTCGGGTACGCGTTCTTCAAAGACAGACCGAGGCCCGCGGTCAGACTGTCCCCGAGCACAACGACCCGCGGTCCCGTTGCGGACAGCCGAAGTGCGGACAGATCAGGCTCGCGAGGAGAGGCCGCGGCTTCTTCGAGGTTCCCGCGATCGCTGCCGCGCGAACCGCATCCGATCGTACCGAGGACCGCAACAGCTACGACAAGCCGACGCATCGGCAGAAATCGACGCACGCCTCAATAGTATGCTAGAGAAATGCACGACGCGCACGAACTGGCCTCGCTCTGGCCTTCGCTGGACGTCGCACACAAGCAGTCCCGCCTCCGCAGCTCAATACGCTTTTATCTCGGCTCTTCAGGCATCGACGACTCCGACAGACGATTGGCTGATGAGGCGCTCATTGCGCTGTGGCGGCGTGATTCGTCCGCCTGGAGCCAGGATGCTGCCACCCGTCAGCGCATCGACAACCGGCTCGGCTGGTTGAGTTCTCCGGCGTTGATGGCGGACGAGATCACCGCGCTGCGGGCGTTTGGTGCGGCCGTCAAGCAGGACGGTCTCGAGCACGTGGTGCTGCTCGGGATGGGCGGCTCGAGCCTGGCGCCCGAGGTGCTGCGAGCAGTCCTTGGGGTCGCGCCGGGCTTTCCCGCCTTCCGCATGGTGGACTCGACAGACCCGGGCTCGGTTCGCGCCGCAGAAACACCACCTGAACGGACGCTGTACGTGCTGGCGAGCAAGTCTGGCACCACCATCGAGCCCAACTCTCTGGCAGCCTACTTTCGATCGCGTCTCGAGAGCCGTGTTCCGTCTTGGGCCGATCACTTCGTCGCCATTACCGATGAAGGAACCGAACTCGCGCAACGGGCCCGCCGTGACGGCTTTCGACGCGTATTCATCAACCCCTCCGACATCGGCGGCCGCTACTCCGCTGTGTCGTATTTCGGTCTCGTACCAGCGGCGTTGATGGGCCAGGATCTCAATGCGTTGGTCGGCTGGAGCCTGGCGATGCTGGCATTGTCCGAGCCGGCAGGACTGGCGCCTGGTGGAATGACGCTCGGTCTTGCGATTGGGGCCGCGGCCCGATCGGGCCGGGACAAGTTGACTCTCCTGCTTCCGCCTTCGATCGAGCCGTTCGGGTTGTGGGTCGAGCAGCTGATTGCAGAGAGCACCGGCAAGAACGGCGTCGGCGTCGTTCCCGTTGTCGGCGAAGCGACGGGCCCCGCCAGCAGCTATGGGCGCGACCGCCTCTTCGTTCGAGCAAGAATTGGCGCTCAGCCTGACGGATTCGACCACCTCGTGCGCGAACTCCAGACGGCTGGTGCGCCCGTCGTGGAGATCGAGATGCCCGAGCCCACCGCCCTCGGGGCCGAGTTTGTCCGCTGGGAGATCGCCACGGCGGTGGCCGGTGCAGTCTTGCGCGTCAATCCCTTCGACGAACCCAACGTGCAGCAGGCCAAAGACGCTACGAGTGCGCTCCTTGGCCAGTTCAAGACGACGGGCCGACTGCCCGGGGATCCCCGGGAAATCCGGCTGCAGAATGGCGTGGCACTTTCATTAACCGAACAGGCCCGGAACGGCCTCGGCGGCAGGAGCCCCGAATCGATCCTGACCCTGGTCCGCGCTGCTGACTACGTCGGGGTACTCGCGTACGTGAACCCGGAAGGCGGATTCGAAGAGGAGCTGAAGGCATTTCGCAGGGCGGTTCGCGACCGGACCGGTGCGGCCACCACATTGGGGTATGGGCCGAGGTACCTGCACTCAACCGGACAGCTGCACAAAGGCGGCAGCAATACGGGACTCTTCGTCCTGATTACGGCGGACCCACGTGAGGACGTGCCGATCCCCGGCCAGCCTTTCACCTTTGGTACGCTCGAGCTCGCTCAGGGACTGGGTGACTTCACGTCGCTTGACCGGGCGGGGCGGCGCGCGTTGCACGTCCACCTCCCACAACCAGATCCTGGGCTGCTGCGAGAAGTGGCGGAACGGCTCCTCCGGGGATGACGACTTGCTGGAAATCGGCGACAATTGACCGACATGCGCTATCTCGTCACTGCCCGCGTCAAGACCGGACAGTCCGGCGCTCTTCGACGGGCGATCGACACCGGCATCCTCGGCCGGGGATCGGTGGCCGGCGACGAGTACATTCGCAACATGGCCGATGCTCGCGAGCACGACGATGGGCGGGTGCAGTGGGTGGAAGTCTGCTATTGTCCGACGCCGCTCGCGGAGGAGCAAGATTACTGGGAACAGTACTTCCACCTCGACAAGATTCAAGACGCCCATGCGCGCAGCCGCTGCCGCGACCAGAACGGGTACTGAGCCGTGGGCCTGCGGCGATTGTGACTGCAGCGCTCGCCTCGAGGCGCGGCTGGCCACGCGGGGCCGGCCGTTCCTGACGACGCTGCGAAACCGCACCTAGCGTGCCCTCCACTTCTCTGAGCGCGCTGCTGACGCGGGCCGCCGCCCTTCTCGAGCGCGGCCGCGGCGCCGACGCCGCCGAACTCGTCGCCCCGCTGTTTCGATCATCCACGTTGACTCGCGACGAGGATCTCGCGGTTCGGTCGACCCTCGCCGAAGCCTGGCTCCTCGAGGACGACCTCGAGCAGGCCGCTACGGCACTGGGGCGCACGCCCGACACTCTGCGTGAAACGGTGTCGGCTGGACGTTTGTCCACCTTGTGGAGGCTTCACGGGCGGCTCGCGTCGGCCAAGGGCGACCAGTCGCGCGCCATCGCCCTGCAGGGACGCGCGCTCAAGCAGGCGGAGCTGGCCCACGACTCGCGCGCCATCGGCCTGGCGCACTACGAACTGGCCCAGTGCTACCGACAGGTCGGCGACGTGGCCATTGTCCGCGAACACATCAGCAAAGCCGCTTCGGCCTTGCAGGCCGCCGGCGACCGGCGGCAGCTGGCGCTGCTGCACTCACTCTCGGGGATCTCGCTTGCTCAGCAGGGCCAGTACAACGAGGCCATGACCGCCCTGCGCCACGCCGAGCGGCTTGCGTCCCAGGTCGATGCCCGCGACGTACAGGCGACCGTCTGCGGCAATCAGGCCAACGTGATGATGTTGCAGCATCGCTATGATCAGGCGCTCGCGCTGGCCGAGCGAAGCGTGTCGCTTCACGAAGCGCACCGCGCCGGTCACGGCCTGGCCGTTGCGCTGGCCACACTCGGTCAGATCTGCGTCAGGCTTGGCAATCTCACACGGGCTACCGAGGTGCTGCACCGCGCGCTCGACGTCAGAAGCCCCATTCAATTCCACGAGACGACCGGCGCCGTGTTCGATACACTCGCCCAAATCGAGCTGATGCGCGGTGGTTACGAAGCCGCCAGCGACTACCTGACGCGGGCCAGCGAGGCGTACGGCGCGTATGGACACCAGACGAGCCAGTGGTACGAGTGGAACGTCCGGATCCTCAGCGCACGGATTGCACTCAAACGCGGTCTCCCTGACCAGGCAGTCGCCCTGGCGGACGAGATCCTCCGGGCCGATGCCCCACCATTCGACCGGCTGCAGGCCACCTTGATCGCGGCCGAAGCACTGATCGCCGCCGACAAACTCGCGGATGCGGAACAGCGTCTCGCGCAGGCCGCCGAGCAGCTCGATCCTCGGACCGCTCCCGCCGCCTGGGGTGAGTATCTGCGCCTGCGCGGCGCGCTCGATGCCAAACACGGCAGCGCCGCCGACGCGTACCACGCCTTCGCTCAGAGCACGACGTTGCTCGATCTGATCGGTGAGCGCTATCAGGCGGCGCTCAGTCATCTTGCCCTGGGCCGCCTCGTGGCTCAAGCCGGTGCCCGCTCGGTCGCCCAGCGGCATCTCGCCGAAGCCCACGACGTTTTCGAGCAGCTCGGCGCCGAACGGGACCGCGTTGACACAGACGCCGCGACAGACCTCCTGCAGGTCCCGCATGCGGGCGAATACACGATCTCGCCCGCAACGGCCGACGATGCGCTCGTGAGACGGATTGTTGACGCGGCAGCTCTGCCCGAACTGCTGGGCCGTGAAACGGCCGAGGCGATGCTCGAAGCCGCCACCGCCGACGCCAGCGTCGTCTTTGTGCGGCCCGCAACCGGTGACGTGCGTCTGCTCGGATTCGCAGGATGCAGTGCCGATGAGGCACGCGTGCTGGCAAGAACGGCTTCGGATCACGAGTCCGGGCGTCACTCGGCCGTTGTTGTGGAGCCGCTCGGCCGCGACCCCGATGGTCCGCGGTATGCGGCCGTCGCGTCGCCGAGACCGCTGGGAGATCTCGTCACACGCCGCCTCCGGATGATTGCGTTGGTGGCGCGCCAGGGGTATGCGCTCTGCGCCGCCCGGGACCGCTCCACGGAGCGACCGGGCGTCTCGGTCGATCGGTCGCTCGAGCCGCTGCTGCCCGGATTTGTCTGCGCAAGCACCGCCATGGCTCACGTGGTGGAACAGATTCAGCGCATGCAGGGCAACGACCTGACGGTTCTCATCACGGGAGAGAGCGGTACGGGTAAAGAGCTCATCGCGCGTTCGGTCCATGTAGGCTCGCACCGGAACGCGGCCACGTTCCTGCCCTACAACTGCACGACCACCGGGCGCGACCTGGCCGACAGCCAGCTGTTCGGGCACCGGCGTGGAAGCTTCACGGGTGCCGTATCGGATCAACCCGGACTCATTCGATCGGCGGCAGGCGGCACACTGTTTCTCGACGAGATCGGGGATCTTCCACTCGACGTGCAGCCCAAACTTCTGCGGTTTCTCGAGCAGCACGAAATCATTCCGGTGGGAGAAAGCCGGCCGCAACGTGTCGACGTCCGTATTCTCGCCGCGACGAACGCCGACCTGGAGCAGCGGGTCGCAGAGAGCAAGTTCCGGGAGGATCTCTACTACCGTCTCAGCGTGATTCGCATCCACGTTCCACCACTACGCGAGCGGCGCGAAGAGATTCCTCACCTCAGCACATATTTCCTCCGCGAGGCCTCCGAGCGCCTCAGCAAGCCTGATGTGCAGCTCAGCTCGGAGGCGCTTGACGTCTTCTCGCAGTACTGGTGGCCAGGCAATGTGCGCCAGTTGAAGAACGAAATCCAGCGCGCCGTCGCCATGAGCGCGCCGGGGGGAACCATCGAAGCCGCCCACCTGTCACCGGAGATCGGCTCGACGCAGCTGCCGCAGTTAGGGGCGATGGCCGGCTCGCGGCCGACGCTCCACACCACGGCCACGACACTCGCGTCGGCGGTCGAACAAATCGAACGCGACCTGATTCAGGCCGCCCTCGACAGGGCCCGGGGCAACATTTCCGAGACCGCACGGGACCTAGGCTTGACGCGCCGCGGACTCTACCTGAAGCTGCGCCGCCTGGGACTGGGGGTGGCCAGCTAGGTCCTCCCTGTCCAGCCGCATGGATACCAACTAATCAATCCGACGCCTGACTGTATACGTTCTATCCAGGCTGAATGGCATTTCCTGCAATCTCAGATTTGCGCAAATTGCTCACTCAATTCATCTTCTGGCTCTGGCGTCGATCGGCGCATGGTGCCTGAAACCCCGGGCGCGGACATTGATATAGACATATCCCAGAAGGGGATTCCAATGACCTACACCTGGCAGCACAAAGCACCGATTCAGGCCGTGGCGGCAAACAAGCGTGCAAACGCGCGGCGGGCAGTGAATCTCCCGGCCCGGCTGGCCTGGAAGGACAGCCGCGGCATCAATCGCTTCGCGAGCGTCGTGACCCGCGACGTCAGCGACTGCGGGGTGTTCGTGGAAAGCCAGACTCCCTTGTCGATCCCGATGTTCCGCCTCGTGCAGTTCCAGCTCGAGCCGACCGTGCGCGATACCAGCGACGTGCCCGATGCGCTGCGCGACGGTCGGGTGCTCTCGGCGGTCTACCGTGTGGCACCGGCGAGCAAAGCAGCGAAGTCCGGCGTGGCCCTGCGGCTGATGGTTGACCCGCGGCGTCTCCAGGCGTCTGTCGAAGAGCCGGCCCGCGCAACGGCGTAAGTGGGCGTCAGGACCGTTTCCGCCAGTACCTGGCGAGACCTCGCCAGTTCAGGTCGAAGCGTCCGGCCGTCTCGTACACGCGCGCGTCGGCTTCGCTCATCCGCTGCCGCAGCCGGCGGTGGCATTCCTCGGTAAACCATGCCTCACGATCCTCGTCGCTGCCTTCGCGGCTCAACGAATCTCTGACGAGACGGCTCATCACTTCGAGGTTCTCCCGCAGCGTCTTCAGATGCCTGTCGAGCGGACCGGACGGGCCGAAATGCGTGAGGAACAACGTGTCCGGCCTCCACGCTTCGATCCGACGCAGGCTGTCGTCCCACGCGTCCACGTCGATATCCGGCGGCGGCGTCGGCGGGATGATGTCTCCTTCGGGCATGATCTTGACGCCGGCGGTATCGCCGACAAACGCGATGCCCGACTCTCGATCGAAATAGCAGACATGGTGCGACGCATGTCCCGGGTGTACTGGACCTCGAGCTGGCGCCCACCCGCGGTGACGCGTTCGCCGCCGCTCAGCCGAACAAGTGCCGCGTCCGGCACGGGCGCAACCTCACCCCAGAGCCTGTCCATGGCAGCGCCGTAGAGCCGGGCCGCGCTTGCCAGCAGCTTTTCCGGATTCGTCAGGTGCGGTGCGCCACGTTCGTGCACGTACACCTTGAGCGCGCCATTCTCGCGAACCAGCGTGCCGCACGCGCCGGCATGATCCAGATGAATATGCGTGAGGAGGATCGTGGTCACGTCCGCCATCCCGATGCCGGCACGTGCCAGATGTCCCCGAAGGACGGGCAGCGTGCTGGCCGGTCCGGGATCGATCAGCGTGACACCCGCGGGGCCGCTGAGAACGACGGTGGCGATTACCCGAGACGTGTCTTGAAACTGAAGGTCGACGTACGAGATGCCGGACGCAAGGGTCACCATGTGCTCATTATGAATGTGATTGACCGCGGCAGCCTATAATCGCTCTCGTGCTCCTGCATCAGTTCTATCTCGACTGCCTGGCGCACGCGTCGTACCTGATCGGCGACGAATCGACGCAGACGGCCGCGATTGTCGACCCTCAACGCGACATCGATCAATACCTGACGTTTGCCCACGACCACGACTTCACGATCCGTCACGTCTTTCTGACGCACTTCCACGCCGATTTTCTCGCCGGTCATCTGGAGCTCAGAAACAGGACCGGGGCGGCGATCTACCTCGGGGCGGAAGCCAGAGCCGAGTATCCGTTTGCGCCGCTCGCTGACGGCGATGTGGTCGAGATGGGGCGCACCCGAATCCGTGCCATGGGCACGCCGGGGCACACGCCGGAGTCGATATCACTGGCCGTCTTCGATCTCGATCGCAGCTCCACCGAGCCGCAGGCCGTCCTCACGGGCGACACGTTATTCGTCGGTGATGTCGGCCGCCCGGATCTGCGGGTGGCTTTGGGCTGGTCCGCCTCTGAACTGGGAGGCCTGCTCTATCACTCGCTCCATGACAAGCTGCTGACCCTTCCCGATGCGACGCTCGTGTATCCGGCTCACGGTGCCGGCTCGTTGTGCGGAAAGGCACTGAGCAGGGAGACGGTCTCGACGATTGGCGAGCAGAAGCGTCTCAACTATGCGCTGCAGCCGATGGCCGAGGACGCGTTCATCGAGCTGGTCACCGCCGATCAGCCGGACGCACCGCCCTACTTCACGTATGACGCGGTCCTCAACACGAAAGAGCGGCCGACCCTGGACGAGGCGCTGGCACGAGAACTCACGCCGATCTCACTCGACCGTACGCTGACACTCAGGGGGGCCGGAGCCCAAATCCTGGACGTGCGCGACCCGTCGGAATTCGCGGCCGCCCATCTCGCAGGCAGCATCAATATCGGCCTCGATGGTCAGTACGCGACCTGGGCCGGCACCGTGCTCAGCCGCGACCAACCGATCGTCATCATCGCGGATCCGGGCCGCCAGCACGAGGCCGCACTTCGACTCGGCCGCATCGGCTTCGACCAGGTCGTCGGGTATCTGGAGGACGGCATGAGGAGCCTCGAGTCGCGTCCCGACTTGACGGCATCGACCGAACGCGTCAGTCCCGCTCTTGCGGCCGAGATGCTGGCATCCGATCGGCCGCCGCTTGTCGTCGATGTCCGAACCCCTCCGGAACACGCCGCAGGCAGTATCAAAGGGGGCGTCGCCCTACCGCTCAACCACCTGGTCGAGCGTGCCGACGAACTGCCGCGCGACCGTGCATTGCTGCTTTATTGCGCAGGCGGATACCGATCGTCGATCGCCACGAGCTTGCTGCGGCAGCGAGGCTTCAGCAGAGTACAGGAACTCGCAGGCGGCGTCGCCGCGTGGCAAGCGGCCGCCCTTCCGTTAGAACGCTGAACACTGAGTAGGCCGCCACTTCGAGCCGTCTCGCTCCTTCTTGAACCCCGTGCTCGTAATGAACGGCGTGGTCAGATACTTCGGATCGTCCACGGTCGTGGTAACGGTGAACCACTCGTCTCCGTTCGACTCCGAGTGGCGATCGAAATATTCCGTCACGACGGCGTCTTCGCTGTACGGAACTCCGTTCTTCCGCAGATAGCCCGACTTCAGGCGCGTCGTGACGACCTTGAGCGAGCCATAGCGCTGCCCGGGGCCAGCCGCTGGCATTGCGCGACCGCCGCCTCCTTCGAGACTCGCTCCGGTTCGCGGACCTGCCGTCGGCGGCGGGTTGATGGTCACGGCGCTGCCCCGTCCCGCGCTGCCGGCATATTCCCACAGGGCCTTGGACACCCCCTGCCAGCCGGCATCGCCGGTCGACGCCTGCACATCGCCGAAGCGCAGCCAGCGCGTCTGTGATCCTGCGTCGGTCTCGATCTTCATGATGTTTTCGTTGTCCCAGGTGATGTGCAGGCGGCCCGGAACCCGCATCAGCGCCGCGGCGCCATAAGCCTTGCAGGCGTTTCCGTCGCGCTCGTCCTTCGCCGGATCCCAGGCGTCCGCCACGCGCCGGCCCTCAGCGCTGATCGGGACGCTCGCATAGTCGCCCTTCGGCGGAGTGACCATGCGCCACCGCCAGTCTTCGGTGACCACCGACACCCAGTAGCCCGTCAGGTCGATCGGCGCCAGCGCCTGCGCACTCTGGTCGGCCTGCCCGCGACCGCGACCCTGCTCCGGACCCTGGCCGCGCAGCCCGACCACGCACACCGCGACGGCAATCGCAACCTGTGCACTTCGATACTTACTTTCCACTTTCCACTTTTCCCTTTCCACTTTCTTCTTTGAAGGTCGCCTCGACAAACATGTCCGTCGTCCACGGCCCGGTGGTCGCGCCCCACCGTGCGTCGTAGTCCAGCGTGGGCTTCAGCGCCCTTACCTGGCCGAGCGTCATTCCCCTCTTGACCGCGTCGCGGACACGATCCCGGATGATCGTCAACATGTCGCGGTACTCGAGAACGTCATGTTCATCACAGAGCCGCCCGTGGCCTGGGATGACGTAGGTGCCGCCCTCCTGTTTTTCACGGGGAACCGTAATGTCGAGAATGTTGTTCAGGGCGTCGATGATGCCAGCCAGGCTGCCCCCTCGCGCCACATCGATGAACGGATAGGTCGTCGTCTGAAAGATATCGCCGGTGCTCACGACGTCTGACCTGCGAAAGAACACCAGGCTGTCGCCATCGGTGTGCGCCGCCGGCTGATAGATGACGATCACCGGTTCGTCATTGAAGAAGATTTCCTTCTGCTTGCCAAAGTACGTGTCCGTCGGCCAGAACGACGCAGGAAGGGGCGGCTGCGCACCGGTCGGCGCGCTCATGCGGTTCAGCACATTTTCGTGGGCCACGATTTGCACACCAGCCGGAGCCAGGAAATCAGCGCTCAGTTTCGAGAGGTTCTCGTTGCCGCCTACGTGGTCTCCGTGCACGTGCGTATTGATGATCCAGTAGATTGGCTTACTGGACAGCTTCCTGATTTCGGCAATGATCTCGTCGCTCATCTGCGCGACCGAGGTATCAACGAGAAGCACACCATCGTCACCGACCTGCACGGTCATATTGCCGCCCGCGCTGACCAGCATGTACACGTTGCCCTGCACATGCAGGGAATGGACCGCTGGCGCCTGAGCAGCCACAGGACGCGCGATCGCCCAAACCGCGCAGAGCATCGCCAGAACGGCGACCGCGTTCTCCCTACTTTTCACTTTTCCCTTTTCACTTTTCCCTTACTTTCCACTTTCCACTTTTCCACTTTCCACTTCGAAGTACACCGCCTCGATAAACATGTCCGTCGTCCACGGACCCTTGGTTGAGCCGTACCGTGCCTCGTAGTCCAATGCGGGTCGGGCGGCCTTGACCTGCGCCAGAGTCATCTTCCTGCCGACGAGGGCCTCAATACGGTCACGAATGATGGTCACCATATCCCGATATTCAAGGAGGTCGGCTTCGTCGCACAGTCGGCCGTGGCCGGGAATCAGATACGTGCCGCCTTCCTGTTTGTCCTTCGGAATCGCCAGATCCAGCAGGCTGTTCAACGCCCGAATGATGCCCGAAACGCTGCCGCCCTGACTTCGATCGATTACAGGAAACGTCGTCGTCGAAAAGACGTCGCCCGTGCTGATGACGTCCGACCGCCTGAAGTAGACGATGCTGTCGCCGTCGGTATGGGCTGCCGGCTGGTAGCTGACGACGACCGCCTCGTTGTTGAAATAGAGCTCCTTGTTCCTGGTGAAGTAGGTGTCGGTCGGCCAGGACTCGAGCGGAAATGGCGCCCGGCTGCCCACAGGCGCGCTCATTCGTTTCAGTACGTTGTCCTGAGCAATGACGGTCGCTCCGCCAGGCACGTCGATGCCGACGTTGCCGCCGGCAATCGTGCGGCCCGCCCTCGCGATTGTCTCGTTCCCTCCAATGTGATCGGCATGGGCGTGCGTGTTGATGATGTAGCGGATTGGCTTGTTCGAGAGCTTCCGGACAGCCGCCAGCACCTTGTCACTCATCTCGGCCGACGAAGTGTCCACGATCAGGACCCCTTCATCGCCGATCTGTACGGTCACGTTGCCACCGTCGCCGCCGACCAGCATGTAAATGCTGCCCTGAACGGGCCACACCTGTACGTTATCTTTGCCAGCAGTCCCGGGCGGTCCGGGTCTGGCCGACTGTGCGCTTCCCGACGCACTGACAATCGCCAGGCACGCCGCCAGGGCACACGCGCGCGCTGTCACTTGACTGGAGCCTCGCGCAAGGCCTGAAGCTTCAGCATGTATTCGGGGTACGTGGTCTCGGCTCCGCCGCGCGCCGCTTCCGGAGGGATGTGGAACCTCAGCGGGAATTCTTTGAGAAAAGCATTCTCTCCAGGCAGGTGGTGCGGCACAGAGCCCTGTGGCCGCTCCACTTCCACGACGCTCTGGCAGGGATATGGGGCGATACTCTGGTGCAGGTCGAGCACCCAGTTTGTCGTCCGAACGAAAGGCTCTTCAAGATAGATCGGATCGTCGATCCAGGAGATCAACGTCAGCACGTCACCGTGCCGGATGAAGCGTTCGACAAGCGTCGCGCGATCGCTTCGGGGTACCCGTTTCGGCGGATCCATCCCATCTTCAAATGACTCGTCGTCACCTTGAGGACGTCGCCCTCCCAGACCCCGGTCGAAAACCCCTGCCAGGTGTGAGCGGCGAATTCAGGGGGATGCGGCCGATCGTCCATGTAGATGGTCCGTTCCGGCGCCTGCCAGGAAATGTGCGTGTGCCAGGCGACGATCTGCTGGGTGGCGGTGTCAACCTCTTTCCACAGGCGGAGATTAGCGGGCCCGCGCGGCGAGTAGTCGGCCGGATGGGGCTTACACTGATGCTCCGGAAGCGTCAGAATTGAGGCGTCCCAGCTGTCCGCGTGCAGGCGCGCCGCGGCATTAATCGGCAGCCCGAGATAATCGCCGATCTCGGGCCCGGGACGCCGCTCAGGCTCGTCCTCGTGAAAGCGCGGCGACCATTCGCCGGAGAGATCGACCCCGCGTGGCACGAGCAGCGCCTGCGCAGAACCCGGCTGAGACGGGATCGCCAACGCCAGAATGACAGCGCCTACGGCGACCACGACTCGACCAATCGTTCGCATTGTCGCCGGTCATTATAATTCCCGACCAGACCGGCCAGCGATGCCGATCCGACAAGACCTTATGCCGGCACGAAAGGGGGACGCACCTTATGGTGCAGGGCTCGTTGGCGGGCGGGGAAAATAGATTGGATCGTCAGGTCTCCATGGCACTCGGCACGGTGTGGCACGCTCGTACAGCGCGAGCGTATCTCGCATCCGTCGCGCGGCCGCGACACCCATGCCGTACGCGCGGGCTCGAATGCCGCTCGTCTCGGTCACATCCGTGAAGTGAAGGACGCGCGTCCCGTCGGCACGGACCTCGAGATCATTGCGATACAGCCGACCTTCGAGCGGCATGGGACCGCGTGGTGGAAACAACGCGTCGTGAATGGAGGCAGAGCCCAGCATCCGGCCCGGGAGTACGAAGATGTCCAGATCGCCGTCGTTGTCGTAGTCGAGCAGGGCGACGCCCGGCGCAAATATCTCAGGCGGGTAAAAGCCACCCGACGCACCGGTGAAGTGAACGAAGTCGAGCCCGGCCTGTTCGGCTCGATCGACGAACCAGTCACCGCCAGGCTGCTCACCGCTCCTGGCGCAGTCAACGGCCACTAACGTGACGGCGAGGATGAGCAGCGCACGCATCGCGAGCTGGGAACCGCGGTCATTACCGAACGCGATTCCGCGCCAACCAAAAAAAGGCACGAAGGGCGCCTTAGACGCCCTCCGTGCCCTCGTAGTCTTCCTACCTGCCCTACCTGCCTTACCTGGCCTACCTGCCCTTCCCGCCTGCCCCTCAGAAATCGAACTGCGCGCCGATCTTCAGGTAGCGCGCGAGCGCAATTTCCACCGGCTGGCGGAAGGCGGTGTAGTTCACATTCTCACGAAGGACCGAGTTGGTGTTGAACAGATTCACCACGTCGAAGTTCACGACCGTCCGGATCTTGTGGGACTTGAACACCTTCGCGATCCGGAGGTCGAACTGGTTCAGCCGTTCTCCATACTCCGTCGACACGGGGTTGCCGAGCAGCGTCTGGTTCCACAACGCCGGCAGCAGGCTGACCAGCTGATTGCCGAAATTGAGCGGCGTGCCGTCGGGCCGCTGGTTCACGTTCAGCATCGCCTGGATCGGCGGCCCCGGCAGGCTGAAGAACACCCCGCTGAGCAGCACGTCGACTTTCGGCACGGTGTACGTCCCGTTGGCCTTCCACTGCATCAGCCACGGACTTTCGATGCGGCAGTAGTTGAACGGCATGAGCACCGTGCCGGCCGAGCCAAACGGCGCTTGGGCCGTGATCAGCGACTCGGGGACACTAGAGACCACCTCGCACTGATCAAACGTCGTCTTCCCGATATTGAAGCCACCGAAGAAGAACAGGCCGTTCTCGAGCCGTGCATTGACGCCGACGTCCACACCGTTCCAATGCTCGGTCTCCTTCCCGTACTTGTCGGCCAGGGTCGTGAAGCTTTGCTGCGCCACGACTTCGTTCGCGTCGAAGATCGTCAACTGCTGCCCGCTCGTCGAGAGGCCCGGCGTGGTCGGCACCGTGATGTTGAATTTCGTGTAGTCGTTGGGCCCGAGCGCCAGATTGTCGATCACCTGGAAGTTCCCATACCACCGGCGGAAGTAGCCGACGTCGAGGGACACCCGCGGGATGACTTGCCGCTGCACGCTGGCCCCGACCTCCCAGTTGTACAGGCCGCTTGCCCCAGCCATAGTACAGGTCGTGATCGAACTGCTGTGCGTTGGGGTCGTTCTGGCCGAAGCTCGGGTTGATGAACGGCAGACAAACGTCGCCGCCAGGACTGGCCTGGAACCCGCCGTTCGTCAAATCGCACTGCGGAATCATGTCGCCGCTGCCGTCAATCCACACCCGGGGGGTGGAGTTGACGAGCCGATTAATCGGGTTGAGGCCGCCGGATCCGGCGAACCCCGCGAGATTGCCCACCGTCTGGGCCTGCAGGTACTTGTTGATGCTCACCTTGACCGCCGTCTTGCCATCGCCCCTGACGTCCCAGCTCACGCCGCTGCGCGTCGTGATGTCCTGCCAGTGGCTGAACTGAGTATACGGAAAGTCGACGTCCGGCCGGTTCGGCGTGAGCGGCGTCGCGCCCACCATGTGCTGCGCCGGCGAGCTCGCCTTGTAGGCGTCATAGCGGAGCCCTAGGTTGATCGTGAAGCGATCCAGCGTCCAGCGATCCTGCGCGAAGATGCCCAGATCGTAGTTCTGGTCCGATTTCGTGTGAATCGGCCGCACGTTCTCGACGATCAGATTCACCGGCGCCCCGGGCACGATGTTCGTGATGAAGCTGTAGGGGGAGTAA
This sequence comes from uncultured Acidobacteriota bacterium, assembly GCA_963725105.1. GTDB lineage: Bacteria > Acidobacteriota > Vicinamibacteria > Vicinamibacterales > CAVVIG01 > CAVRXZ01. The sequence goes on along the minus strand of CAVRXZ010000030.1, from coordinate 89,611 downwards.
TTGTAGACCGTCGAATCGAGATAGCCTACGGAGTCCGAGAAGCCGACTTTCAACTGGTGCCCGCCAGTCACATAGGACGCGGCGGCGCGGAAGAAGAAATTCGGCACCCAGTTGTTGTTGTACTGCAGGAAGTTGCCGTGCGACCAGACGCCCGTGCTCGCGTCGATGATCGGCACGAGGGCGCCCGAGGTGAGCACCGCCTCCTGCGCCGCCGACACGAAGTCATCCGCCACCGACGCATTGGGATTCATGAAGCCCCAGCGCTCAGTGCGGTGGAGCAGCAGCCCTTCGACGAGCAGCTTGTCCGTGACCGGCGAGGAGTACTCCCCGTGCAACAGCCGCTGCGTGGGCGACCGGAAGTTGGCCGACGCCTCGGGGGTCGTAGTCGCCGAGACGGCCCACGGCGTGTACTTCGTGTCGCCCGGGCAACTGCACCGCGTTTCCTGATCCCAGGTGAACGAGAACTTGTTCTTCGGAGTCGCCTGCAGTGTCACGCGGATCTGCCCGTCGGTCCAGATGCTGGCGTTGTACGCTGGTTTGCTCTTGTCGTAGTCGATCGTGTAGACGTTCGGCGTAAACCCGTTCTTGTTCACCCACACGCCGCCCGCATACTGGTCGGCGCGATTGACCCGGCCCGTGAAGTAGAACCACATCTTGTCTTTCACGAGCGGGCCGCCAAAGCCGGGGTTTATGTCCCACAGTTTCTTGATTGAGTTAGCCGAGGTCAGCCCCCGCGCGATCAGATCGTCCGACAGATTCGACCCCTCCATCCCACTGGTCGAATAGCTGAAGAAGCTCGTCCCGCTGAAGATGTTCCCGCCGTCGCGCGGGATGTAGTTGATCCGGACGCCACCCTGCGACTGCTCCGCGGAGACCCCCGACGTGTCTACCGTAACTTCCGACGCCATCCCGGGATTCGGCACCGCAATCCCGATGTCGCCCGAGGCCTGCAGCGTCATCGTGTTCACGCCGTTCTGCATCACCCGCTGGTCGCCCGGCCGGCTGCCGTGAATGCTCAGGCTCGCCATGGGATCGCCGAGCGCACCGCCGGAGTCCACCCGAGTCGAGTTCACCCCCGCGAAGAGCTGCCCGAGGTTGTTGTAGTTGCGGCCCGTCGGCAGTGCACTGATGACTTCCCGCGTCATTACCTGCTGCTTGGTGGTGCTCTGCGTCTCGACCGTCGGCGTTTCCCCCGTGACTGTAATCGATTCCGACACGCCGCCCACCCGCAGTTCGACGCTGAGCGTGGTCACCTGTTCCCCGGCCAGCTGTACGTTCTCCCGCTTGATCGGCGCGAAGCCGGTCAACGTGAAGGTCACGGTGTACATGCCCGGCCGAAGGTTCACGATCGTGTATTGGCCACTACCTTCGGTGACCGTCGTGCGGACCTTCTCAATCAGTGCGGGGCTCGCCGCTTCGACGGTAACACCGGGAAGCACCGCGCCGGACGCGTCCCTGACGACCCCGCTCAGAGTCGCCTGCGCGGACGCGATTGCCGAGACGACGAAGACACTGAACGCCACCAACCCCGCGAGCCTGATCACAGCACGCATACTTGGGTCTCCTTTGTTCCTTGGGCTCGTTTCCGCCCCAGAACGTCAACGCCTCGTTGAGCTTCGCCGAACGCTATCTACTCCTCTCAACCGAGGGTGTCCAATACTTTGACCGTGGCAGGCGATACTAGTCGGGCATAGCGGGCTCGAGCGACGCGAAGGAGCGGCAAGCGCGCCCGTGTCATGCCCGGAGCGTGGCGTGGGATACAGACCGAGTATGACGGTCCGCGTCAGGCTTGGGGGTAAACTGTCTGGCTACAACTCACTCAGCTCAGCACAAGGAGAGATGACGATGACCGGAATGATGAGGCGACTTGCAGTGGCCGCGCTGGCGCTCACAGCGGGCACGGTGATGCTGGCCGGACAGGTCACGTCGAGCGCGATGACACCCAAGGAACAGGCCAACGTGAAGTTCGTGCTCGACTGGTGGCGGGACGTGATCGAATCACGTCACCTCGATCTCACAGCCAAGTACCAGGCTGACGACTACATTCAGCACAACATCAACGTGCCGACCGGTCGTCAGGGTTTTGTCACGTTCTTCACGGCCATCTTCAAGAATGCCGGGCCTCCGGTCACTCCGATCCCGGCCAAGATGGCCAATCCGCCGGCTATCGCCTTTGGAAAAGGCGATTTCGTCGTTCTGATCTGGGAGCGCGAAGGGAAGGACCCGACCGACCCCTCGAAGACGTACAAGTACAACACGTACGACATGCTGCGCCTGCAGAACGGCAAGGTGCAGGAACATTGGGACTATGCCCAGAAGATGAAGGGCACGCCGCGCGGCGGCGCGCCGGATGGCATCGATTACGAGAAGGTGACGCTCAACCACTCGCCGCAGGAGTTGAAGAACCTCGAGCTGGCGACGCTCGAATTCAAGGACATTCTCCAGTACGGACACGTTGAACTGGCCGAAAAGGTCATGGCTCCGACCTACATCCAGCACAACCCGAACGTGCCGACCGGCCGCGCAGCCTTTGTCGACTTCTTCAGTAAGATCCGCAAGCCGGAACCGATCAAGCCCGAATGGAAGAACAAGCCGACGCTGATGTTCGCCAGTGGCTCGTACGTCTTTCTCATCGTCAAACGCATGGAGAAAGATCCGGATGATCCGAATCAGACGTATCCGGCCTACTGGTTCGACATGGTGCGAGTCGACAACGGCATGATTCAGGAACACTGGGACTCGGCGATGAAGAACCCGCCGCCCCCCGGCCGCGGCGCGAACTAGCCCGACCCGGCATTTCTCACTCTCTCGCGGGGCTCATTCCTACTCGCGTGGGGCCCCACCCCCACGCCAGTAGCTCAAGGCTGCCCCCGCTCGCTCTCACTCGGCGCTTCGCGCCTCGCTCGGGCCGCAGGCGCTCCCTACCTGCCCTCGAAGCGCGGATCGTCCTTATCGACCGACACCTCCAGGAACGGATTGAACATCTCATTCCAGCTCTGCTCACCCCAGAACACCTCTTGGGTCGGATCCGGGTTGTTCCGGTTCCTGGCCGAGTTGTCATAGTGCGCGACGGCTCGAATCGTACTGCGAGCGGGAATCTTGAGCGGTTTCGCGAGCTGGTAGGTGATTTGCCAGTTGAAGTCGTATCTGGGCACGCTCAATAGCGTCTCTTCACGCCCGTTGGGGTACGTCAAGGTGAAGGTCATGTCCTTGCCGCGCAGGTGCATGTGCGGCCAGAGCGCATAGAGCGTCACGTCATTCGGAAACGTGATCAAGCCAGTGATGGACCAGTTCTCTGCGCCGGCGGGAATGTTGGGGATGATCGGATTTCCCCGGGCGTCCATCGGAACTTCTCGACCGTCAACGACCCTCTTCGTGTTCGCGGTCATCATCAGTACTTCATGGGCGACCGCTCTTCTTGCCAGCCACAGCCCGAGACGCATCCGAACCCGCTCTGGTTGACCTGTTGTCACAAGGTGCATGCCCCACGACACGTTTTCCCCGGGACGCATACGCTTCGCGGTCCCCGGCGGCAGCTTCAAGAACCCGCCGCCCGGCACGTAGAACAGCATCGGGTAGCCGAATTCGACCGCGGACCTCGTGACGTACGGCTGGCCGTCCCGTGCGAGCCGGACACCATCGAGCACAGGGCCGCCGGACCACAGCGCCGCCCTTCCAAGCTTCGTGAGTGGCGGCAGCGCTCCAAGCGAGACGCTCGCATGGTGGACCACCCGCCGGTTGGACGGACGCAGCTCCACAGCTTCCACGAATGTGTCGTACCGGTACGGCAGCTTGAGCCAGAGGGTGAAGGCAGGAACCGTACCTTCAGCCGGCACGTCGACTTCAGATGGCGCCTCCAGAACCTGATCGGGCGGGCGTCCCATCTGGCTGTTCCAGCCATCAGGAAACCTGGGCGGGACCGGAGGCGCTCCATCGCCCTCAGGCGCACCGGCGTCAACCCACTGACCGAGCGTTTCGACATCTGCGCTGGTCAGACGAGGTCGATTGCTGAAGTCGCCGTACCGCGCGTCCGCCGACCACGGCGGCATCTCTCGAGCGAGAACCCGCGCCTTGATCGCACGCGCCCACGGCCTGGCGTCGGAGAAGGTCAGCAGCGACATCGGCGCGACTTCGCCCGGACGATGGCAACCGACGCAGTTCGAGTAGAGAATCGGCGCAACGTCGCGATTGAAGGTCGGAGTCGCTGGAAGTGAACTCTGGCCCGCCGCGGGGAACATCAGGCCGATTCCCCACCACGCGAGGACGCCGACGATCGACGCAAATCGACGCATCGCCGTACGCATCCGGATGTATTCTAGACCACGTCACCGCGGGTCAGGCGAAGGGAGACTCCATCATGATTGCCCGCACCGCCGCCATCATCGCCCTGTTCGTGGCCGCGGCGACCGCTGCGAGTCAGGCGCAGTCCGGCTCACGCTCTGACGCCGGCGCGGCAAGAACGTTCGACACATACGCGCCTGGGCCGTGTTCACCGAACGGACAGCCGCACGGCGGCTGCGCACGTGGGACGCGCGTGCCGATTCGGGTCGTGCCGGTCGCCGAAGGCCTCGTGCATCCCTGGCACATCGCGTTCCTGCCGGACAGCAGCATGCTCGTCAGCGAGCTGCCTGGACGACTGCGGATCGTCAGGAACGGGCGCCTCGATCCGATGCCGATTGCGGGCTGGCCCGTCGCTTCTCTGCAAACGAAGTCGCTCAACTCCGTCCTGCCCCATCCGCAGTTCACGCAGAATCATCTGATCTATCTGACGTACACGAAGAGCCGCGAAGCAGGCAATGCGGCACCGACGACGGTGGCTCTGGCGCGGGGTCGCCTCGATGGCTCGACGCTGACGGATATCCGCGAAATCTTTGTCGCCGAGGCCTGGCAGGCCGGCGGTGCGCCCGCGGGACGCGCGGCGTTCGGGCCTGACGGGCTGATTTACCTCGCCGTCGGCGATCGCGACAATCACGTCATGACCGACGACAACAGCTCGCGGCTTTCGGCCCAGAGCCTTGCCAGCGACGCCGGCAAGGTGCTGCGTCTTCGCGACGATGGGAGCATTCCCTCGGACAATCCGTTCGTTGGGCGCGCCGGCGCCCGGCCCGAGATCTACACGTACGGGCACCGAAACGTGTACGGGTTCGCCTGGGACTCACAGACCGGCGCGCTCTGGGCTTGCGAGATTGGTCCCATGGGCGGCGATGAGCTGAACCTGCTTGTCGCCGGACACAATTACGGCTGGCCGCTGGTCACGCTGGGGAAGATTTACACGGGCAATCTCTCATCAGAGCAGTCGTGGTACCGGTCCGGCATGGACATGCCGGTGATGTTCTGGGTTCCGGCGATCAGCCCTTCGAGCCTGATCATCTATACCGGCGATCGCTTCCCTTTGTGGAAGGGCAATCTCTTTGTGGGCGCGTTGAGCGGCCAGCAGTTGCAGCGCATCGCCTTCAACCAGCCGCCGCCCCAGGCCGAGCGGCGTGAGTCTCTGCTGACCGCGCTCGACCTGCGTATTCGCGACGTTCGCCAGGGTCCCGATGGGTTGATCTATATCGCGACCGAGAAGGCGACCGAGCCTGTGGGCGACGTGACTTCCCCGGGAAGCGACGAGCCGACGGGATCGATTCTTCGGATAGAGCCGGGGGAGTAGGTTCCAGAGTTCCAGGTTCCGGGTTCCAGGTTCTGCGGAACCTAGTCTCGCCTGAATTTCACGCCGTTCTTCAGGAGCTGTTCGTAGCGTCCGGGATCGAGGTTGTTCTCGGCGCAGACGTATTCCTGGACGCGTGTCCCTTCACGCAGCATCATCGATGAATGGATGACCCACAGCTTCGTCAGCACTTTCGGATCTTCCATAATGACGTCATAGTTGATTCGATCCTTGTCGACGCGCGTGTATCGCTCTGTGATATGCAGGGCCTCTGAGTGAAACGTCCCGGTTCCGGTCAACCAGGTCTTGTCGTTGAAGCCGACCACATCCACGTTCAGCGTGTCCCCTTCCCAACGTCCCACCGAATCGCCCATATAGGTCGGCACGACGTCATCAGCGTGCTTCGCGTTCAACGGAATCACGCGAAACACGTTCATGTACTCGTAAAGCATGACGATCCGCTCGGGCGTCTGGACGATCTGAATCGGAAAGAGCCCGATGAGGTTGGCGCGAGGCAGTCCCGGCGGAAGACAGAAGGCTGTTGGATCGTCGATCGCGCGGCTGTTGAACGACTCGAGCACTTTCTGCGCCGCCCAGGTCTGATAGGGCGCCGGCTCCCTCGCGATATCGACTGACGACACGTTGGCCGGCGCTGAGGCATCGCGCCCGGTGCCGCCGACGCCAAGCCCGGTGTTCGCATCCTCCCACGTTCCCTGACGGCTGCTCGCGCCCTGCCAGACGCCCGTCAGATCCGGCTTGCCGGCGGCGGTGCGGGGAATCAGCTGGCCCGGGCCAGGCTGCCCGGCCAGAAAGGGCGACGACAACACACAGCTCGTCGCAATCGCAAACAGCACGCCGCGTGTCACGGAACTTTCACCGGCGGAGTGTTGCCGCCATCGCCTGTTCCGACGGGCGGGCCCATGAACAGCTTCGATCCGTCAGCAAAGGTCACCTCACGCGAATGCGCGAGGTTCGATCCATCGCGGGCGCGCCAGCCGAATACCGTCACGGTGTCGCCGGCCTTCATCGTCACGTCCTTCTTCCAGCCGGTTCGATACAGGACGCTCGGGGGATAGCCCTCGAATTTCCAGCTCACGGTTCGTCCTTCGGCGTCCTTGACGTCGAGAAAGAAATGGCAGTGCGGATTCGTCCACTCGATCTTGGTCACCTCACCGGTCAGTGTAATCGGCGCGTTGGCGTCGTATTCCGCACCGAATGAATGGTGTGCCCCCACTGGAACAGCGAGGGACAACAGGACGGCCAACCAGAAGGCTTCCCGCACGGTTGTGGCGTGTGTGTTCAAGGAACCTGCTTGCGGCTCAGGTCGCGGTACACGGCTTCGATAAATCGTTCCGTCGTCCACGGGCCCGTCGCGGCGCCATATCGGCTGTCGTAATCGCGGGTCGGGACGAGCGGCCTGCACCTGATCAAGCGTCAAGCCCTTCCTGACCATGGCCTGTATGCGATCGCGGACAATCGTCACCATGTCGCGATACTCGAGAACGTCGAACTCGTCGCAAATCCGTCCATGCCCGGGCACGATCATCGTGCCACCTTCCTCGTGATGCTCTGGCACTGCGAGATCGAGCACCAGATTCAGGCCGTCGATGACGCCTTGCACGCTGCCGCCCGATTCATGATCGATCACCGGGTACCCGTCCGTTCGAAGAATGTCTCCGGTAACCACCACATCCGAGCGCCGGAAGAAGACAATGCTGTCGCCGTCGGTGTGCGCGGCGGGCACGTGGTACATGAACACCGGCTCGCCGTTGAAAAAGAACTCCTTCTCGCGGCCAACGAACGTTTCGGTCGGCCAGGCGATGCTTGGGAGCTTGTTCATGCGGGCCAGGACTTTGTCGTGAGCGATGATCTGCACGGCGGCGCTCTGACTCGCGCCGGGCGTGTTGATGATCTGCCAGCTGGTCGCCGACCCTAAAGCCTTGGCGAGACTGGCATTGCCGCCGATGTGATCCGGATCCGCGCTCGTATTCAGGATGTAGCGGACCGGCTTGGTCGAGAGCGCGATCTTCCGGATTTCGCCCAGCATCTGATCGGCCACTGCCGCCGATTTCGTGTCCACCATCAGGGAACCGGACGACCCGACCTGAACCGCGACATTGCCCCCGGCGCCTCCGAATAGATAGACGTTGCCTTGAACACGGCGGACCTGAATCGACCCGTCGTCCGGATTCTTCGCCTGGCTGACCCGCGGAGCCTCTGCCGCGCTGAAGGCACCCGCCGCATCGTGCGTCAGACTCCTCTGATACTCGGGGTAGATGGTTTCCGGACCGCCTCTCGCTGCCTGCGCTGGCGCGCCGGTGCGATCCAGGAACTCCTGGATGAACGGGTTCGCCCCGGGCAGGTAGCTTGGTACGTCGCTCTTCGACTTTCCGGAAATCTCTTCGACGTACTCGCAGGGCCACAGCCAGCTCGCGTTGTCCTGGACGGCCAGCGCAAAGTCCGTCGTTCTGATCAGCGGCTCAGCCAGATAGACGGGGTCGGTAATGACCGCGACGTGCAACAGGTACTTGTCGTGCCGGATGAAGTGTTCAACGAGCGTGGTCTGATCGCTTTCCGGCACGCCGTTTCGACGCAGCCAGCCCTGCTTCAGGTGGGTGGTGGTCACAGTGAGCGCCGGGCCCTCCCACTTGCCTGTTGAGAAGCCCATGAAGGTGTGCGGTGCGTACTCTGACGGATGCGGGCGGCCGTCCATCCAGATCGTGCGCGTCTGCTCGTACGTACTGATGTAGTTCTTGATGGCGATGACCTGCTGCGTCTCGGGGTCCTTCTCCTCCCAGATCCGCAGGTTCAGCGGGCCGTGAAAGATGTACGGCGCGACGTGCACGCGGCACTGGTGCTCCTGGAGCGTGAGCCGCGAGGCGTCCCAACTCTCGGCAAACTGACGAGCTGCGTCGTTGATTGGAAGTCCCAGGTAGTCGCCGAGATCCGGGCCCGGGCCGCGATCCTGTTCATCCTCGTGACCCCGAAACGGAATCCAGTTTCCAGCCAACACCACTTGCGCGGACGCCGGCACGGCCGGCAGGAGCAGGGCCGCGACGAGCAGGGCGCCCACGGACGTTCTCAGCACGTTCATGCGTGTACTCGTGTGAAAGGTGTGGCAAATCTACACGAGCGCGTCCCGGGAATCAACGCGCCGGCCGCCTGCTGTCGATAAGACGAACGTGGACGCGTGGGTCTCGGGTCCTCCTCTTCTGCGCGCTGGTGTGCGGTCTCGGCTGGCTCCTTACCCACCGGCGCCTCCGACTGGTCACCGCCCGGCAGAACATCCCGAGCGGCCCAGTCGCAGACACGAACGGTCAGGTCCTTCAACTGGCGGAAGACGCCGCGTCGTTCGGTGTGTGGAAGACGGACCTCGTGACGGGTGACACGATGCTCTCCGCTGGCGCGGCACGTCTGAGCGGATACCCTCCGGAGGCCGCCCGCAAACGCGCCGAGGAGCTTCTTCTGCGGATACACCCGGACGACCGCCCCGCGGCAGAAGTGGCCGCGCAAACCGCGTACGCAAACGGGACCGGCTTCGAATCCGAGTTTCGCGTGCTGCTCCAAGACGGATCCTGGCGATGGCGGCGGAATCGCGGCCGCGTCGAGACGGCTGGCGGTAAAGCCATCAGCGTGGTCGGCGCCATCATCGACATCCACGAAGAAAAACTGCTGCTCGAACGGCTCGGGCAGAATGCCGACCGCATCACGCTGGCCGAAAAAGCGGGCGGTGTCGGCACCTATGAGTTCGACTTCCAGACCAACACCATGGCCTGCTCGCCGGGCTGGGTCGCGCTCTACGGACTCCCTGAAGGGACCGAAACGCTCCACGTGGCGAGCCTTGCACGCCTCATCCATCCTGAGGACCTGGCCCTTGTCGAAGCCGCGAGCAGCCAGGCGTTGACGAGCGGCGAGGCTCACATGGAGTTCCGAGCCGTACTGCCCGACGGCTCCCTGCGCTGGCATCGCGCCCGTGCGGTTCCGCATCAGATTCAGGGGCTGGCTGATCGCCTGATTGGCGCCGTCGTCGACATCACGCGCGAAAAAGAGATGCTGCTGTCACTCGAGCAGGCGCGGCTCAAAGCCGAAGCCGCCGCACAGGCCAAGAGTGAGTTCCTGGCCAACATGAGCCACGAAATCCGCACACCCATGAACGGCGTCATCGGGATGACGGGGCTCCTGCTGGACTCCGACCTCACACCCCAGCAGCGCGACTACGCCGAAACAGCCCGTAGCTCCGGCGAAGCCCTTCTCACGATCATCAACGACATCCTCGACCTCTCGAAGATCGAAGCGGGCAAGCTCGATATCGATCCGTTCAGCTTCGATCTCCGGCAGCTGCTCGAAGAGGTCGGTGACATGCTGGCGCCCAGAGCCGACGAACGGGGCGTCGACCTACTCGTGCACTACAGCCCGGCCGCGCCCACGCGGTTCATCGGCGATGCGGACAGGATCCGGCAGGTCGTCGTCAACCTGGTCAGCAACGCCGTCAAGTTCACCCATGTCGGCCACGTGCTGATTTCCGCCGACTGCACGAGGCGTGACGAGTCCGGCGCCTGGGTCCGCATCGAAGTCGCAGACACCGGGATCGGGATTCCCCACGATAAGCTCGATCTGCTGTTCGAAAAGTTCACCCAGGCCGACGCATCTACAACCAGGCGGTACGGCGGCACGGGACTCGGGCTGGCCATTTCGAAGAGCCTCGTGAGCCTGATGGGAGGCACCATCGACGTTCGCAGCGAGGAGGGCCGTGGCTCGACGTTCTGGGTCTCTTTCCACCTCCCCTTCGACGACCAGGCGGAGACTTCGCCCGTCTCAGCCTTGCCGCTCAAAGGCCTGCGCGTTCTGATCGTCGACGACAACGACGTGAACCGGCGCGTCGTTCACGAACAAATTGCCAGCTGGGGCATGCGTAACGGCACGTACGCGCGAGCCGACGAAGCCCTCGACGCCGTGCGCACCGCGAACGCCACCGGCGACCCCTACCACTTCGTCATCGCCGACTACCAGATGCCGGAAATGGATGGGGCCTGGCTGGCGGCAGCCATCAAAGCCGACCCTGCTCTGCAGGATGTCATCTACATCCTGCTAACGTCGGTGAGCCAGTGGCGAGAGCACTCGGGGCTGCTCGGAGAAAGTGTCGACGCCTGTCTGGTCAAGCCAGTCCGGCAGTCGAGGCTGATGAATGCGCTGATTGCCGAGTGGACCAGACGCCAGGGGTCACCAACACGAGACACGCGCGCGTCAAACACCGTGGCCTATCCGACCATTGCTCGAGAGCCGATCGGCACCCCGGGGGCCCGCGTCCTCGTCGTCGAAGACAATGCGGTGAATCAGAAGGTCGCCGTCACGCTGCTCGCCAAACTCGGCGTGCGGGCCGACGTCGCGGCTCACGGACGCGAAGCCCTCCACATGCTCGGCATGGCGCCATACGATCTGATCTTCATGGACTGCCAGATGCCGGAAATGAACGGCTATGAAGCCACCGAGGCCATCCGTCGTCTGGACGGCCCCATCGCGCAGGTGCCGATCATCGCCATGACGGCGCACGTGCTGCCGGAATCTCAGGAGCAGTGCACCAGGTCGGGCATGAACGATTTCGTCACCAAGCCCGTTGGCCTCGATGCCCTCGCGCACGCTCTCAAGACCTGGCTGAAACCTCGGGGCTCTGCCGTCGTCTGAGCCTACTGACGGAGCGCGTACACGAACAGCGCGCTACCCGCGGTCATCGCCACGTACTGTCGGCCGTCAACCGCATACGACATCGGCCCCGCAATGACATTGCCCCCGGCGTTTGCGCGCCACAGCAGCGAGCCTGTCTTGCCATCGAGGGCGTAGAAGTAGCCCTCCCGACTGCCGGTAAACACAAGATCAGATGCGGTCGTCAGGATTCCAGCCTCGCTGAAGTCGGTCATCTCGAACGCCCACTTCCGGCTGCCGTTCAATGGGTCGAGGGCACGCACCTCGCTGTGCCCATCGTCCGGCAAACGCCGATTGACTCGTGTCGTACCACCGCCCAGGCCTGGTGGTCCGTCGGGGCCTCCGCCGTCGAGGATGATGTCCAAGAACACGCGGCCTTCGGTGAAGTCGGGGCGCGTCGGCGACTTCCGGAACGTAACCGGATTGTTGACCCAGCTCAGGACGTAGAACAGACCGGTGCGCGGGTTGAACGACGGTGAATACCAGTTCGTCGCCCCCATCGGGCCCGGCTCGAGCCGAACGCCCTCGAGCGTCGGAGCGCGAACGCCGACCGGCCGCCCTTTGGCATCAAGACCAGCCGCCCACGTCACGTTCACGAACGGCTTGCCGGAGAGAAACTCGCCGCTCGTTCGATCGAGAACGTAGAAGAAGCCGTTTCGATTCGCGAAGAGCATCACCTTGCGCGGTCGACCCTGCCAGGTCAGATCTGCCAGAACCGGGACCTGGGTCGCGTCGTAGTCGAACTCGTCGTGCGGCGTAAACTGGAAGTACCACTTGAGCGCGCCCGTGTCCGCGTCCAACGCGACGACGGCGCAGCTGTAGAGGTTGTCGCCCGCACGCGTATCGCCGGCTCCGAGGGGCCCCGGATTCCCAAGTCCCCAATACGTCACGTTCAGCTCGGGATCGTACGTCCCGGTCGTCCATACGCCCGCGCCGCCGCGCTGCCACGAATCCCCTGCCCACGTGTCGTGTCCGGGCTCGCCTGGTCTCGGGACCGTATTGAAACGCCACACTTCCTTGCCCGTCCGCGCGTCGAATGCGGCGAGGAACCCTCTGACGCCGTATTCACCACCCGCCACGCCAACGATGACTTTGTCCTTGACCACCTGCGGCGCCACGGTCATCGCGTAGCCGGCCTCGGGCCGCGCGCCTTCTACGGCGGTATTCCAACGAAGCCGTCCGGTTGCCGCATCCAGGGCGATCAGGTGGTCATCGAGCGTCGCCATGAACACCTGATCGTCCAGAATGGCCAAGCCCCGGTTCACGCGGCCACAGCAGGGACGCGACTGGGGTGACGGCGTGTAGTTGTAGGTCCAGAAGACGCGCCCAACCACGGCATCGAGCGCGATCACGGTATTCGGCGCCTGCACGGTATACAGCACGCCATCGGCCACGAGCGGCGTCGCTTCGAACTTCTCGAGGGACTGAACCTGGAACAGCCACCGTTGTTCCAGATTCGCGACATTGGCTGGCGTGATCTGAGTGAGCGGACTGAAGCGCTGACCGGAATTGTTGCCCGAGTACATCAACCAGTTCTGCGGCTCGCGATCAGAGTGCTGCAGGCGGTCGAACGCGATTTGCGCCCGTGGTCCGGCGACGATGAGGAACATCAACGCAGCCAGCACACTCACCCACCCCACCCGACCCACCCGACCTACCTCTCCTATGCTCGCGGGGACCCCACCCTGCGCCCGCGCTCGCTCGAGCCGCAGCGCTCCCCACCCGCCCTACCTGCCCCACCCGCCCTACCTGCCCTTTCATGGTCGCCCTCTCAATGAGCTGAGATACTTCACGATGTCGATCAACTCGTCTGCGCTCAAACGACCCTGATAGGAAGGCATCATTGAGTTCTTGAGCGGGCTGAACTCCTTGATGTCCGCCTTCGTGAACGAGCGCAGCCGCCCCGGTGGTTCGAGGAGCTGCACCGAGAACAGATCGTTGTTCAACAGCCGACCTGTTACCGTCATTCCCGATCGGGTGACGATCCGGACGAAACGGTTGTCCGGCTTGATTTCGGCGTCGGGCTCGAGAATCGATCGCTTCAGCTCTTCTGCCGGACCAAACCCCGCGGTGCCGAGATCCAAACCCAACCGTGCACCCTGACTGTCGACACTGTGACAAGTGAGACACTGACCTTTGGTTTCGAACAGGGCCTTACCGCGCTCGAGATTGCCCGGCAGCGAGGCTAGGGCCGCCGCAGCGCCCCCGCCGGTCGCCAGGGATCGCAGGTACGCCACCACCTTGCCGGCATCCTGTTCAGAGAGGTTGCTCGCCGGCATGCCCGTCAAAGGGATCCCGTCCGTGATGATCTTGGTCAGTTCCTGATCGGACACGGCATGCCGAAAGCGCCCGGCCGCAAGCGTCACGCCCGCGACTTGATCGCCGCCCGAACCGTGACAGCGGGCGCAGCCCGTCTGAAAGATCCGACCGCCGCTTTCGATCGCTTCAGGAGAGTCGAGTGGTGCCTGCTGCTGCGCAGACATTCCCGCGGACGCCCCGAGGACCGCCACCAGCAGGACGCACCGAATCCTACTGGCGCGGGATCGGTGCAACATCGCAGAACTCCTCATAGGGAAAATCGGAGCCGAGCCGCTTGAGTTCGGCCCTGAAGTAGTCGTCTACCTGCCGCTGCTGCACCGGGCTCAGCAGCTCAGACGAGCCGCCCACCACACCCTTGCGAATCATAGTGCTGTCGGGCCCCCACGGGGTCATCCGCCAGACTCGAAACTTTTCATCGAATCCTCTTCATGTATTCGAACGACGACTTCTCGCAGGTCCGGTCGATCACATCCGCTGACGTGCGAATGTTCATGAAGTCGGCGACCCGGCACACCGTGGTTCTCAGGTCGCGTTTCATCTCTTTGAACGAGACGATCAGCACGTTGGGCCGGTGACGCTGGGCCCAATAGCCCGCCGTATTCGCCCCCCAGGAGCCCCACATCGGGAAGTCGTCGGAGAGAAACAGTCGAAACCAAGTCTCGACCGACACGTCCATGCTGACAGGGCCATTCTTGAGGAAGAAAAAGTAGCTCGAGACGAACACGTCCTTCGGGTCCCGAATCACGCTGATATAGCGCGCGTTTTCGGAGTACGGCACCATGTCCCAGTTGAAATGCGTCTTGATGACGCGCTTCTGCTCTGGAGAAGCCGCCCACACCGACGGATCGTCCACCGGAATGGCGTAGCGCCGCATTGGACCGCCATTCGTGACGTCTGGCCAGGGCACAACGCAGTGTATGTGCTCGAAGTCCGAATTCCCATGAAACGCAAGCTGGTGGGCAATCTGCATCATCCAGTTCGTGCCGCTCTTGACGTACGTGGCTACGAACACGTCATGCTCCGTGGGGACGTAGTTCCTGAACGGATTCTTCTTCCGCAGCTGCCGGCGAATCCGTCGAGAAACCCAGGCGGTTACTGGTTCGGTCAGGCCGAGTCTTTCGAGCAATCGGACGGAGGGACGAAACACCACCGCCGCCATGATGCCCATGACCACGCGCGCCGGCATCGGCGGCGGCTTGCGCTTGTAGATCGAGGCGGGCACGCTAGCGCGTCATCCGGATGGTGTAATCAGACCACTCCTTGATCTTTCCATCCTTGACGTAGAACACGCCCACCCCTTCCCAGGTCAGTGGCTTGGTCGACACGAACGTATCAATCCGGTGATTGATCACAATCGGGCCGGCGACGAACGTGTCGAGGATCTTGAACTCGACGCGACTCGCGTTGTCGACGGCCGGCTTGAGCTTTTCGGTCACGCCGGCGTGTCCGTTCGCAGGGGGTGCCGTCTCAGTCATCCGATACACACAGTCGTCAGACAGAAACGGAAGGACCCGCGTCAGGTCGCGCGACGACCATGCGTTGCAAAAGTCGGTCACGGCCTTCACGCTGGCCTTCTCCGCCGCGGACCACTCCGCGGCGGCCGCCCCACGCGTGCCAATCAATGTGGCCATCGCGCTCAGCCCGACCGTCTCCAGAAGCCGACGACGTTTCAGCAGTCCATCAGGCATCGGACACCTCACACCATTTATTGCGCTGTCGGCAGGCTGTATGCGATGTACTCGCCTGAGTAGTTGCCGCCGCTGACCGCGACGACGATGTACTGCCTGCCGTCTACCATGTAGGTCATCGGAGATCCGCTTTGCGGCGCCGGCATCCACGCAGCGCCAACTTCTTTCCCCGTCGCTTTGTCGTATGCACGCAGCATCGCGCCACGCGGATGCTGTGGTGTGGTGGTGACCAGCGGATCGCCCATGACGACCAAAGTCTTTGTCACGACCAGTCCGACGGCGCCATTCTGACCTGTCCTGGGAATGTTCAAGCCTTTGAGCGCCGGGTGATTCCGGACGGCGTCGGGTGTGTCGCCGTGCGGCACCTGCCACCGAATCTCTCCGCGATCGAGGTCGATCGCCGACAACAGACCGTACGGCGGCTTCACGAGCGACAGTCCGTCGACTTGCATCGGATTGCCCGCCGGCGCTGGGATCTGCCCGCTCTGGGCGCCCCTGCCCGCCTCGGGTGCCGGCGTCGCCGCCGGCCGGCGTTGCGGCGCATCCGCGGCCGTGCCAAAACCTGGTCCCTCGCGTTCCACAAATGGCTGACCGGCCGTGCCCATGACGTAGCGGATATCCGAAAAGCCTTTCGGCGGCTCGACCATGCCGATGGGAGCAAGTGCGGCATTCGATGCGGGTGCGAAAACGGTATGCGTTTCCGGATCGTAGCCGGCCCCTGGCCAGTTGGTCCCGCCGTTCAGTGTGCCGATCGTCAGCGCGCCCAGCGGTCCGCCAGCCACGCTCAGCCCCGGCGGTAGAAACATGGGACCGGTCCGGAACAGGCTGAAGTTCCTGACCGCCTGGGCCCGCATTTCGGGCGTGAAGTCGATGAGGTCGTCCATCGTGACCGCCTGACGCGCGTACGCAGGCGGCCGCGTCGGGAATGGCTGCGTCGGCGCGTACCATTCGCCCGGCACGTCACCCTTCGGTACAGGACGCTCCTCGATCGGCCACACGGGCTGACCCGTTACCCGGTCGAATACGTACAGGAATGCCTCTTTGCTTGGGATGGCGACAGCCTTTATCGGCCGCCCGCCGACGACGATATCAGCCAGAATCGGCGCGGACGACAGGTCGTAGTCCCAGATCGGGTGATGGACGATCTGAAAGTGCCACCTGCGCTGACCCGTTTTCAGGTCGACGCACACCAGGCTCTCAGCAAACAGGTTGTCGCCCGGGCGATGGCCGCCGTAGAAGTCCGACGAAGGGCTCTCGACCGGCAGGTAGACGAGGCCCAGCTCTTCGTCGACCGAAATCTGCGTCCAAACGCCAACGTTGCCATTGTCCTTCCAGGATTCGTTCAGCCACGTATCGCCGCCCGACTCGCCCGGCTTCGGAATCGTGTTGAAGGTCCAGAGAAGCCTGCCCGTCCTCACATCGAAGGCTCTCACCAGCCCCTTGGTGTTGTTGTGCGTTTTGACGGTCATCCCTTCCTTGAACGACGAGCCGACGATCACGGTGTCCTTGACGACGGTCGGTGTCGCGTGGAGACCTGCCTCTCCGGTCTCGAGCTCGATCTGCTGACCACTGCCCGTCATCATGCCGACCTTGAGATCGACGATGCCATCCTTGCCGAACGACGTCACCATCGCGCCGGTCTTTGCGTTGAGAGCCACGAGCCGATATCCGGTTGTCACGTACAGGATGCGGCTGTCACCCCTGCCGTCGCTCCAGTACGACACCCCGCGCCCCGACAGCTGGCGCGGCGCGATGGCCGCGCGCGTGCCTTCGCGCACGCTGTGCACCCAGATCAGTTCACCGGTTTTTGCGTCCAGCGCGACCACCGCTCGGCGGGTGCCAGCCGTCGCATAGAGCACACCGCCGATCATCAGGGGCGTGCCTTCCAGCTTGTATTCGGGACGGGTTCCGAGATTGTCGGTCTTGAATCGCCAGGCAATCTCGAGCGTGTTGAAGTTCGCGGCGTTGATCTGATCGAGCGGCGAGTATCGGCTGCCTTTGATGTCCCCGGTGTATGCGGGCCACTCCCCGGCCGCCGTGCCCGGCTGTGCACGATTCTGTCCAGACAGTCCGGCGACCACGCATGTCGCCAGAACAGCCGCGCCCGCCAGAGACGGAAACGAGTTCAGCTTGCCTTGCACGCCTGCGGATGCCATTTCGAACCGTCGGCCTCGCGACGGAAATGCGTGCTCGTCACGTACGGAACGTTGAGGTAGGTCGGATCCTCGACCGTCGTCGTCACCACGAACCATTCGGTGTTGTCGGGCGCTGGAAAGCGGTCGAAGTATTCCGTGACCGTCGTGTTCTCGCTGTATGGCACACCGTTCTTGCGCAGCCACCCGCCGCTCAGGTTCGTGGTGACGACCCTGAGTGAACCGCCAGGTCCGGGCGGCCCCTGCGGGCCAATCCCCAGAAATCCGGGCGCACCCATAGTTCTCTCCCAGTCGGCGGTCGAGCGGCCCTGCAGGGTTCGAGGACCGACCGGCGTGGTGGGTTTGGCAAACATGAGGCGGCGGACCTGCTGGCCCGCGTCCGTCTCGATCTTGAGAACGGAATCACCCTCCCAGGTGATGTGGACGCGTGTGGGCATCCGCATGAGCCCGCCTGCGCCATAGGCCAGACAGGATCCATCCATCGCCGGATTCCAGGTCTTGAACACTTCCTGTCCCTTCGCGTTCAGCTGAACGCCGACCGCGTCCCCCTTGGCCGGGGTGATCATCCGCCAACGCCAGTCTTCGTTGACGATGGAGACCCAGTAGCCGGTGAGATCAATCGGTGCGCCGGCGCGCGGTGTCGGTGGAGGGCCGGATGGCTGTGGCGGCCGAGGCGGGCCTTGCGCCAACAGAATTGGGAGCGTCCCTGCACAGAACGCCACTGCCAGCAAACAGCGACTCCAGACCCTGACTTCTCTCCGAGTGGCTCGCATCACTTCCCTCCGGACTTTGCCGGCTGCGTGAGGCTCCGGTAGGCGGCCTCGACGAACATCTCTGTCGTCCAGAACCCGGACGTGGCGCCGTAGCGACCGTCATAGTCGCGAGTCGGCCGCGCCGCCTTCACCTGCTCGAGCGTCATGCCGTTCTTGATCATCTGCTGGATGCGATCGCGAATGATCGTCACCATGTCGCGATAGTCGACGACGTCGGCTTCGTCGCAGATGCGGCCGTGGCCCGGGATCACCATCGTGCCGCCCTCCTGCTTGTCGTGAGGGACCGTGATCTCGATGATGTGATTCAGGCCCGCGACGATGCCATTGATGCCGCCGCCGTTTTGCACATCTATCACGGGATAGCTTGTCGTCACGAACACGTCGCCTGTCGCAATGACATCCGACTTGCGGAACAGAACCATCACGTCCCCGTCGGTATGCGCAGCCGGCTGGTGGAAGAGCTGGATTCCCTCGTCGTTGAACGTGAAGTCCATTTCATTGCTGAAGAACGTATCAGTCGGCCAGGCGTCGGGCGATACCGGCGATTGCTTCCCGGTGGGCGCGCTCATCCGGTTGAGGACGTTTTCGTGCGCGATGAGCGTCGCGCCCATCGCCCGATCGCCGCCAACGTCGCCGGCGACATTGCCGGCAATGATCGCCTGTCCCGCCGCCTTGAGCTTGGCGTTGCCGCCGGTGTGATCGGGATGCACGTGCGTGTTGATGATGTAGCGGATCGGCTTGTTGCCGGCGAGCCTCTTGATCTCGGCGAGCAGCTTGTCCGCCATCTGCTCGAACTGCGTATCGACAACCAGGACGCCGTCATCACCGATCTGAACGGTCACGTTGCCGCCGGCGCCGACCAGCATGTAGACGTTGCCGCCAACCTTGATCGAGTGGATTTCGACCTTGTCGAAGTTAATCCCCTGCGCGAACACGGCCACACCCAGGCCGGCGACCAGGCCGGCGAGGAGCCACGCACGGGCGCGCGTCACTCGGGATGGAGTCATGGAAGTTACTTCCCCTTCCCGCTTGGCGCCGCCGGCTTGACCGTCAGCATGAACTCGGGCAGCGCCGTCTCAGCGCCGCCTCGGGCAGCTTCGTACGGGACGCCGTACTTCTGTGCGAACTCCTTCAGGAACGGGTTGTCCCCCATGAAGTGATGGGGCACGTCGCCCTCCGCCCGCGGCACTTCCACGACCGGTCGACAGGGGTACGGCTGCATGTCGCCGTTCGGCGACCACCTGAAACCGTTGGTCTTGATAAGCGGCTCGCTCAGGTAGACGGGATCCTGAATCATGAAGATATGTGTGAGCAGGTTCCCATGCCGGATGAACCGCTCCGTATTCGTGGCGTCGTCGGTCAGCGGGAGGCCATTGCGGCGCATCCAGCCAGCTTTCAGGTGCGTGGTCTTGACGACAAGGACGTCGCCGTCCCAGGTCCCCGTCGAAAAGCCCTGCCACGTGTGCGGCGCGTACTCCGGCGGGTGGGGACGCCCGTCAACCCAGATCTCCCGTCGCTGCGCCTGCCAGGCAATGTGCGTATTCAGCTTGATGAGCTGCTGGGTTTCCGCGTCGCGGTCCTCCCAGATCCGGAGCTGCCCGACGCCGCGGAAGCCGTACGTCGAGGGGTGCGGCTTGCACTGATGTTCGGGCAGCGTCAACAGCGAAGCATCCCATGTGTCCGCCCTGAGGCGGGCCGCGTCCGTAATCGGCAGGCCGGCATAGTCGCCGACATCGGGCCCGGGAATTCGTTCGACGAAGTCCTCGTCGAAGATCGGGTTCCAATACCCGACCAGATTGAGATGCTGGGCAGTCGCGCGCGGCCCCCCTGCAACGAGCAACGCGACGACAACGCCGACTGCACGCCTCCGACTCACCTTGATCACGTTGGTCCTCCCCTCCCGCCCCTCCCGACCGGCGAACGGTCGTGACCGGCGGGATCCCGTCAACGGATCTTACCGGCTCACTGTTCAGCATGTGTCCGAAAAAATTTCATCATCGAACGTCCCCATACCCGAATGGCAGGGTGCCATACTTGCCAGACCACGAGCGTGGAACGCATTTGGAATGTAAAATGTGCCTTCCAACACGGGAGCTTGAGGGAGCCTGCTATGACCATCGACACGACTGCGCGGAGTGATCGGCCTAACACGACACCCCGTTCGCGCCCAATGACCGGCGCGGAATACCTCGAGAGCGTGCGTGACGGCCGGGAAATCTGGCTGTACGGCGAACGCGTCAAGGACGTGACCACGCATCCGGCGTTTCGCAATACGGTGCGGATGATCGCCCGCCTGTACGATGCGCTCCATGATCCCGCGCGAAAGGACGTCCTCACGACTGCCACCGGCACCGGTAACGGCGGCTTCACGCACAAGTTCTACAAAGCGACGCACAACGCCGACGAGCTGGTCGGCGCGCGTGACGCGATTGCCGAATGGGCGCGCGTGACCTACGGCTGGATTGGTCGGAGCCCCGATTACAAGGCCGCCTTCCTGGCGACGCTCGGCGCCAACGCCGGCTATTACGCGCCGTTCGATGAGAATGCCAGGCGCTGGTACAAGAAGGTTCTGGAAGAAGTCACCTTCGTCAATCACGCGATCGTGAATCCTCCCGTCGATCGCGATAAGCCGCTCGACGAGGTCAAAGACGTCTACATGCACGTCGTCAAGGAAACCGACGCCGGCCTCGTTGTGAGCGGCGCGAAGGTCGTGGCGACGACGTCGAGCCTCACGCACTTCAACTTCATCGCGAACAACGGGGCGCTGCCCATCAAGACCAAGCCGTTCGCATTTGTGTGCATGGTGCCGACCGACGCCCAGGGCGTGAAGCTGTTCTGCCGCCCGTCCTACGAGATGACGGCCGCGGTGATGGGCACTCCGTTCGATTACCCGCTCTCCAGCCGACTGGACGAGAACGACTCGATCCTCGTATTCGACAACGTGTTCGTGCCCTACGAGAACGTCTTTGCGTACGGCGACATCGACAAGGTCAACAACTTCTTCCCGCGGTCAGGGTTTCTGCCCCGGTTCATGTTCCAGGGCTGTACGCGCCTGGCCGTCAAGATGGACTTCCTCGCGGGTCTCCTGCTGAAAGCCGTCGAAGCCACCGGCGTGAAGGACTTCCGCGGCGTGCAGGCGCAGGTCGGCGAAGTGCTCGCCTGGCGAAACCTGTTCTGGGGGCTCACCGATGCCATGGCCCGAACGACGACACCCTGGACGGAAGGCTACGTTCTCCCCAACCTCGAGTACGGGCTGGCGTATCGCGTCATGGCCAGCATGGCCTATCCCAAGATCAAGGAGATCATCGAGAACACGCTGGCCAGCGCACTCATCTACCTGCCGTCGAGCTCGCTCGATTTCAAGGTGCCGGAGATCCGCCCCTCTCTCGATCAGTTCGTGCGCGGCTCGAACGGATACAGCGCGGTGGATCGCGTCAAGCTCATGAAGCTGATGTGGGACGCCATGGGCAGTGAATTCGGCGGACGCCACGAGCTGTACGAGCGCAACTACTTCGGGAACCACGAGAGCATCCGCTTCGAAACGCTCATGGTCTCCGACATCAGCGGCGCGTCGGCGCGCTACAAGGGCTTCGCCGAGCAGTGCATGGCAGAGTACGACCTCGACGGCTGGACGTCCCCCGATCTCATCAATCCGGTCGACGTCAGCGCGATCATGAAGAAGACCGGAGGGCGGTGAGCCTGGCCGCATGGTCATCGACGGCTGGGCTTTTCGTCAAACGGTCGGGCACTTCGTCACCGGCGTGACGGTCATCGCGACCGAAATGGACGGCGCACTTCGCGCGATGACCGCGAATGCGTTCACGTCGCTCTCGCTCGATCCGCCGCTCGTCTTGTTTTGCGTCAAGAAATCGGCTCACCTGGGTCAGACCATCCAGGGGGCGAACGGCTTCTCGGTCAACATCCTCGCCGCCGATCAACAGTCTCTGTCGACGTACTTTGCGGGCGGGTGGAAGGCACCCGAACCGCCGCCGTTCATGTTTCAAACCTGGGACGGCGGACCGCGTCTCGACGGCTGCCTGGCCGCGCTCGGATGCGTCACCGAGACGATTTACGAAGGCGGCGACCACTGGATCGTGATCGGCCGCGTCGTCGCCCTCTATCGGAATGAAGAAGAAACCCAGCCGCTGGTGTTCGCGAAGGGACGCTACGGATCTCTCGCCGCCTCGGACTAGGCGCTCTTCTGCAGCGGCCAGAACTTGAAGTATTCCGCGTAGAAAATCAGGAACGGAAACGTCACGCTCAGAAGCGCGGACGCCAGCCAGATCTCATAGTCGTAGGTAGGCGGACCCGGGTTGACCACGCCGGTCACCATTGGCGCCAGCGCGCCGTACATCCTCGACAGCACCTGTCCGATCGACGATCACGGCGACGACATTCAACACGCCCTTGAGCGGCTGCGGCTGCTTCGCGAACAGCGAGTCCTGCAGCATGTTCTGGACCGACGATCGTGCCGAAGATGAACGGCACGGGGACGCGGACCATGAACGCCACCGGGTCCATTCCCATCAGTTCAACCCCGATGTAGAACGCGAGCGCCGCCGAGTACCAGCACGACGAGTGTCCAGACCGCGCCCAGCGCTGGCTGCTGCATGACTCCAGGCACCGTCGTCAGCGGCCAGAGATCGAAATTCACCAGGAGGAACATCGCCGACAGACACGACAAGTAGAAGACGAGCGCGTTCCAGGCGACAAACAGGCCGTGCGGATCCTGAGCGGGCACGTACACCGGTGCGCCCTGCATGAATCCGTAATCGAAGAACAATCTGAACAGCAGGTAGTTGACGATGTAGCAGACGACCAGCGCGGTCAGCCCAGCTGCGACAGGAGACTTGATCACCGCCGTGAACGGCCAGCCGCCCCACATGATGATTGCCCAGAACGTGATCACGACCGACACGATGCTGCACATCGCGAGCATCGGCGTCGGCGGCGAGATGCTGCCACCGATCGTGACGAAACACACCCCGGCAATCACCAGACCGATGACCAGCGTGGTCAGCATCAACACGAGACCTTTGGCTGGCTGTGTGAGCTTCGCCACAAACGGTGGATTCGCCCTCCACGTGACGGCGGCGACGATCTGCATCGGAATCAGGCAGAGAAGGACGTACGACACCACGCCCGTGAAGGTTCCGAGCGCAAAGCGCGACACGAACAACAGGGCGATCGCAATTACGAGCGCAGTCGCAACCACGCCGGTAGCCGGCTGTTTCATGTCGGTTTCCCTTCTGGCGAATACGCGCGAGGCTTACGCCTGTCGCGCGATCGGCTCGATGTGCTGGTTCACCTGGAATACGCTGCGCGCCGACTGCAGGAACTGGTGCACAACGGGCGAGGTCTCTCCGCTTCGCCACGCCAGCCGCACATCGAGCTGCGCGTCCGGCTCATCGAGCGGGACGACCGCCACGCCTTTGACGGGCAGGTAGCTTCGCGTCAGCGGGCTTCTGAGCGCCAGCGAGATGCCGCGCCCCGAAGCCACCGCCAGCATCGAGGCCTGCTCTCCCGGCTCGGCCTCGAGCGTGACGATCGTGGGCGCGACGTTCGCGGCGGCATACAGCTGAAGGATCTTGTCGTACGCCCGAGCCGCCCACTCCCGGTGGTGCATCAGCAGCGGTTCGCCCGCGAGCTGTTTCAAATGCAGCGATTTCCGCTTGGCCAGCACGCTGTTCTCGCTCACGACCACGACGAAGCGTTCCTGGAACAACGGCTCGCATTCCACGCCGGCGTCGTCGGCCACGTTGCGCAATACCGCCAGGTCGATCGTCTTTTCGCGGAGTGCGGCGTACTGACTCGACGAAGGCATGTCCAGACCTTCGACGGAGATTTCCGGGTAGCGACTCGTGAGTTGGACGCGAATCCGGTTGACGACCTCGCACAGTCCGCGGGCCATCGCGATTCGCAGCCGGTTGGTGAGTCCAGTCTTCGTGCGATCGGCGAGCTCCAGGAATCCCGCGGCGTCCGCCAGCACGGTCCGCGCTTTTTCGAGCAGCACCTGTCCCTCGCGCGTCAGATCGACGCCGCTCGTCTTGCGGACGAACAGCTTCACCCCCAGCTCTTCCTCCAGCTGATGGATGTGTCGGCTGAGTGGCGGCTGTGACACATGAAGCTGCCGCGCAGCCTTGGAGAAACTCCGAGACTCGGCGACGATCGCAAAGGCCCGCAGATGATGGAATTCCATTGTGCCGGCAAGCTTATACCGTAACGGTATTGTAAAGGCCAGGTATGCCTCATCGTCGATGCCGGAGCGGTATGGGTCCATGCCCAACCCGACCGGACGCTACTTCTTTCGGGTCAGCTCCTGGTAAACGGCCTCGATGAACATGCTCGTCGTCCACGGACCTGAATCGGCGCCGTAACGGGGATCGAAATCGAGCGTCGGCCTGGCGGCCTTGATCTGATCGAGGGTGAGACCTTTGCCGATCATGTACTGAATGCGGTCCCGGACGATCGTCACCATGTCCCGGTACTCGATGACGTCCTGCTGATCGCAGAGCCGCCCGTGGCCCGGCACGATCATCGTGCCTCCCTCCTGCACGTGCAGATCCGGAATCGCAAGATCGATGATCCGGTTCAACGCATCCACGACGCCCTTGATGCTGCCGCCCCGCTGCGCATCGATCACTGGATATATCGTCGTCGTGAACACGTCGCCGGTGGCGATGACGTCCGACCGCCGGAAGAACACGATACTGTCGCCATCGGTGTGCGCGGCCGGCTGATGAAGAATCTGCACCCCTTCGCCGTTGAAGAACACCGCTGTTTCGGCGCCGATGTAGCTCTCCGTTGGCCAGAGGTCCGCCGGACGGCCATCCGGACCGCTCGCCACCATTCGATTCAGCACGTTCTCGTGCGCCAGGATTGTCGTTTTGCCCTCCACGTTGCCGCCGAGTGCCGCCGTAGCGGGCGACGCGTTCAACCTGGTGGGACCGGCTTTCGCGATATTGGCGTTGCCCCCGGTGTGGTCGTCGTGGCCATGGGTGTTGACGATGTAGTGAATCGGCTTTGGAGAAAGCGTCCTGATTGCCGCAAGCAGCTTGTCGCTGACCTCGGCCACCTGCGTGTCGACGATGAGAATGCCCGTTTCGCCAACCTGCACCACCGTGTTGCCGCCGCGGCCGACAAGCATGTAGACGTTCCCCTGGACCTTCTGGATTCGCATCTCGCCGGCGGCGGCCGATGGCGCGCGGCGCACGGGCACCGATGCGAGGGCCGTCGGCGCCTGCGAGTCAGAACGCGCCATCCGGTCCGAAAACTCCGGATACATCGTCTCTGCGCCTCCCCGTACTGCGACGTCCGGAAGCTTGAACCGGTCTCGGAACTCCTTCAGAAACGCATTCTCGCCAAGCTGATAGGCAGGCACGGTTCCTTTCGGACGATTCGCGACCTCGACGACGGGATGACACTCGTAGAGCAGGTTCTGCGGCGGCAGGCTGCGCGCGTTCAGGGTGAACTCTTCGCTCTTGACGAGCGGCTCGGTTAGATACACCGGATCATGCGTGATGCTGATCCGTGTGAGCACGTCGCCCACGCGGACGAAGTGTTCCGTCAGCGTCGCCTGGTCGCTCATCGGCAGACCGTTGCGCCTGATCCACCCCTGTTTGAGGTGCGACGTCGTGACCGTCAGCATGTCGCCTTCCCACTTGCCGGTTGAAAAGCCCATCCAGGTGTGGGCCGCGAGATCTGAAGGGTGCGGACGGCCGTCCATGTAGATCGTGCGGGTCTGGTCGTACGTGCTAATCGTGTGTTTGATCGCGACGAGTTCCTGGGTGTTCGGATCGCGTTCCTCCCAGATGCGGAGATTCAGTGGGCCTCGATAAATATAGGGAGACACGTGAACGCGGCACTGCTCCTCGGGCAGCGTGATGCGGGACGGATCCCAACTGTCCGCAAACTGACGGGCCGCGGCGTTGATCGGCAGCCCCAGGTAATCGCCAAGCTCCGGACCCGGAATGCGTTCCGGAAAATCCTCCTGATAGCGGGCGGCCCAGGTTCCGGAAAAATCAGCCTGCGCAAATGTCGGCTTCGAGGTCGCCAGCCACACACAGCACAAAAGGATGCTGAAACGCGTCCGCGGAATCGTCATCGTGTTCCTGATTGTGACAGATTCGGTTTCGCCAGCGTGATCCGGAAGGTACTGCCTGCGCTGCTGCTTCGTTCCAGGCGCAGCACGCCGCCACACGCTTCGACCGCCCACTTGGCAATCGCGAGGCCCAATCCCGAGCCGCCGATATCGCGTCCGGCCGATCGCGCGCCGCGCTCGTACCGGTCGAAAACACGCGATCCGATTTCGGGTGAGATCCCGGGACCGTTGTCGCTCACGGCAATTGACGGACCTGTTGGCAGCTCGGCGACCTGCAGTTGGATCTTCCCTCCGACTGGGGTGTACTTGATGGCGTTGTCGACAAGGTTGATGAGGGACTGGCGCAGCACGACGCGGTCGCCAAGGGCCCTGGGGTTACCGGCGCCTTCAACCGTCAACGATTGATGCTTCTCTTCCGCCAGCACACCCAGATGGCCGACCACGTCCTCGGCCAGCTCTCGAAGATTCACCACGTCCACCTTCAGTTTGGCCTCGCCGCTCTCGGCGCGGGACAACGTCAAGAGTCTGTCCACCAGCCCGGAGAGCCGGTCGGCCTCTTCGAGCATGCTGCCGATGATCCCGCGATAGCTCGCCTCATCGCGATGTTCACGCAGGCCGACCTCACCGACGCTGCGGATCGCCGTGAGGGGCGTTCGCAGCTCGTGCGAGACGTCGGCTGTAAAGCGACGCATCTGCTCAAAGGATGCCTGCAGGCGCGCGAGCGTCTCGTTGAACACCGTCGCAAGACGGCCCATCTCGTCGTCGGGATGGTGGACCGGAAGCCGATCGCCCAGCCGCTCCGCGGTGATCGTTCGAGCCAGGTCGGCCATCCGCTCAATCGGCGCCAGTGCCCGCCGCGCCAGCGTGTAGCCGCCGAGGCCGGCCAGGGCCACGCCAAGCGGAAGGCCAAAGACCAGGATGAGCACAAGCCTCTGGAGTTCCTGCTCCATCGGCGCTTCCGAACGCGCCACCTGAATGACGACTGGCTGCCCGGAAATCTTGCCGTGACGGGTCAGGACACGGTACGGCGAGGCTTTGGCCGGCACCGATACGACACGATCCTCGGGCTGCGCCGCCAGGTTTCGCGTCTCGGGAAGCGGCATGCTTTCCGCGACGCTGTTGCGATACAACAGCTCGCCAGCCGGACTCCACACTTGCAGCCAGGGGCTCTGATCGTCCCCGCCGCCAGCATCGAGGTCGAACCAGGTGATGATGCTGCCGTCCGGAGCGCGATCGACCATGGCAGCCGCCAATTGAAAGTCGCCGCGAAGACGCTGATCCAGCGTGTCCGCAACACTCCGCCTGACAAACGCGAACACGGCCGCGGCATACACGCCGAGGACGACCACCATCACCGCGACGTACCACAGCGTCAGCTGAACCCGGACGCTGTGGGATCGCCACCAGCGTGTCACGGTTCGCCCTCCCTCAGCGAAAAGCCGACACCGCGGACCGTGTGAATCAGCCTGACGGGCTGGTCCAGATCGATCTTGCGCCTGAGCCGCGCGATGTGGACGTCGATGACATTGTCCAGCGACGTCGTGCGGTCGCTTTCCTTCCAGACGTCGCGGGCAAGCGTTCCCCTCGAGACCGTCTGCCCCTGATGCCGCATGAGGTATTCGATGAGCTCGAACTCGCGGACCGTGAGCTCGACGAATCGGCCGCCACGGGTGACCTTCCGCGTCACGATGTCGAGCTCCAGATCGCCGACGCGAAGCCGCAGCGGCTCGGTCACCCGGCCGCGACGCAGCAGCGCCCGAATCCGCGCCAGCACTTCCTCGAACGCAAAAGGTTTGACGAGGTAGTCGTCGGCACCACCATCGAGCCCACGCACACGGTCATCGAGCGTGTCGCGCGCGGTGAGAATCAGTACCGGCGTCTTGTCGCCGCGGGCTCGCAGCGTCCGGAGAATCTGCAGCCCGTCCCGCCCGGGCAGCATCAGGTCCAGCAGGATGAGGTCAAAGATCTCGGTATTGAGCCGGAAGAACGCCCCCTCGCCGGTGTGCTCAACGACGACGTCATAGCGTTCGCCCTCCAGGCCTTCGCGGAGTGCACTCGCCACCTTCTGTTCGTCTTCGACCACGAGGACCCGCGCGGGCGTCTGGGGGGTAGCCACGTCTGCACAATCGTAGTCCGGTTCGTTTTTGTATGCGCGCGCGCCGGATCCGCACACACCTTCTGCTCCGGAAGTGAGCGGGTTCGCTGAGCTGTCGGGAAATGCCCTGCATTGCTCGAAGCTGCAGGCCGAGCCCATGGCAGTTTTCTTGCTCGATTCCAGGTGGCACAACGCCCGTTCGGGAGCAGTCCATCTTGTTGACGCGCAACGACCCCACACATCCGGCGCACCCGGACACCCTTGAGCGACCCGGCGACGACGTCGCCGCGCCGGGCCAGGATCCTCCGCGAATCCTTGTCGTGGACGAGGACCCCACCGTCCGCATGATGGTCAGGCTGCTCCTCGAGCGCGCAGCGTTTCGTGTGCTCCAGGCGGAGAGTGCGGGTGCGGCAGTGGACTGTGCGAGGCGCGAGCAGCCACAGATCCTGCTGATCGACCTGGACATGCCTGACATGGACGTGCCTGTCACGATCCACCGCTTACGGCGGGACCTCTCACAGGCGACACTGCCCGTGCTGCTCCTGACCGCCGACGGCGGTCCGGACAGCGCGCAACGTGTTCGCGAGCTCGGCGCCGACGACTACATCGCGAAGCCTTTCGAACCCGCCGTCCTCGTCTCGAAAGTCCGCGCAGTCTTTCAGCGATTGAAGGCGAGGGCCGCCTGAAGTGGACTCGGTTCGCAACGCGCTGAAAGGCCTTTCCCTCCAGCAAAAGCTCGTCGCTCTCGGACTGCTGGCTGGTGGACCGGCCATGCTGCTCGCCGGCATCGTGATCACTGCCTACGACTTCTCGAGCGCACGGCAGCGCCTCGTCCGAGACACCGGCATGCTGGCCGAGATCGTCAGCGGCAACAGCACGGCCGCGCTCGCGTTCGGCGACGCCGCCGCCGCCCGCGTCATGCTGCGCGCGGTCACCGTTAACGAGCACATCATCGCCACCGCGATTTTCCGGCCCGACGGCACGATATTCGCGCGGTACGACCGTGCCCGACCAGCCGCCACTGCTCCACAGCTGCTCGACGCTGCCGGCCCTTCGGCGTCGCGAGCCTCACTACGACTTTGTCGCCGACGAGCTTGTCGTCACCCAGCCAATCATGCTGGACCACGACCGTATCGGCACGTTGGTCGTCCGGTCGGACCTGTCTGAGGTTCGATCGCGCGTGGCGACGTTCGGCGGGATAATCTGTCTCGTCCTTTTAGGCTCGTTTTGTGTCGCGCTGTTCCTTTCCTACACACTGCAGCGTGTGATCTCCACCCCTTTGCTGCGGCTGACAGACATCACCAGGGACGTGACGCGAGAGGGCCGATACGATCTCCGGGCACGATCGGATGGCCACGACGAGATTAGCGAGCTGGTCCATGCGTTCAATGCCATGCTCTCGGAAATTCAGCGCCGCGACCTCCAGCTCGTGCAGCAGCAGGAGAATCTCGAGCGGACAGTCGAGGCCCGCACGGCGGAGCTCCGAACGGCGAATACCGAGCTGGTCGTCGCGCGCGACAAGGCGATGGAGGCGAGCCGCGCCAAAAGCGACTTCCTGGCCAACATGAGCCACGAGATTCGGACGCCCGATGAACGGCATCATCGGGATGACCGAGCTGGCGCTGAATGGCGCAACCCCCGAGCAGCGGGAGTATCTCGGAAGCGTTCGAACCTCGGCCGAGACGCTGCTGTCGATTCTCAACGACATCCTCGACTTCTCGAAAATCGAGTCGCGCAAGCTGGAGCTCGAGCGCGTGCCGTTCGCTGTCCGCGACCTCGTGGCCGATCTCCTGAAGCCTCACGCGCTCCACGCGCGCCAGAAGGGGCTGGACCTTCTCTGCGACATTGATCCCGAGGTGCCCGCCAGAATCGTGGGCGATCCCGTGCGGCTGCAGCAGGTGATTGCCAACCTCGTGGGCAATGCCATCAAGTTCACGGACACGGGGCACGTCCTCGTACAAGTGAGAGAAGAAGCCCGCCGCGGGGGCGCCACGATGCTCCACTTCATCGTGAATGACACAGGTATCGGCATTCCCGCGGACAAACACGCCACGATCTTTGAAGCGTTCAATCAAGCCGACGGATCCACGACGCGCCGTTTCGGCGGAACCGGACTCGGCCTCACCATCTCCGCGACCCTGGTCCACCTGATGGGCGGCAGGATCTGGGTGGCCAGTCAGCCCAACCTGGGAAGCACGTTTCATTTCACGGCGGCCTTCGACATCACGGTTTCCGAGGATCGAAGTGTCCGGATCCCGGAACCGCCTCCGGTCGTCGCCGGCAGCCCACCCACTGTGGCTACCATC
This sequence comes from uncultured Acidobacteriota bacterium, assembly GCA_963725105.1. Taxonomy (GTDB): domain Bacteria; phylum Acidobacteriota; class Vicinamibacteria; order Vicinamibacterales; family CAVVIG01; genus CAVRXZ01. The sequence goes on along the minus strand of CAVRXZ010000030.1, from coordinate 58,826 downwards.
ACACCAGCGCGAGCACGCCACGATGACTCGCCGGCGCCTGTCGACAAAGCCGTCACAGCCTCGAACATCCTGCTGGCCGAAGACAACCTCGTCAATCAGAAGGTCGCGGTCGGCCTCCTCACCAAGCGCGGACACCGCGTGACGGTGGTCCAGAACGGTATCGAGGCGCTGGCCGCCCTCGAGCGGGAGCCCTTTGATCTCGTGCTCATGGACGTGCAGATGCCCGAAATGGGCGGTCTCGAAGCGACAAGGGCCATCCGCGAGCGCGAAGAAGACACGGGGCGGCACACGCGTATCGTCGCGATGACGGCTCACGCCATGACCGGTGATCGGGAGCGCTGTCTGACCGCAGGAATGGATGGGTACTTATCCAAGCCAATCGATTCGAAGATGCTCTTCGCAGTGGTCGAGCAACCGCCGGATTGCGCCGTCGCGCCTCCAGACGTCGTGCCATTCGATCGCGACAGCATGATGCGCCGGTTTGGAGGCGACGAACACCTCGTCAATGAAGTGATTCACCTCTTCCTCGAGGACTGCCCGAAACGCCTTGCGGCCATCAAGAGCGCAGTGGCGGCGCGGGATGCAGACCTGATCCGGACGACTGCGCATGCCCTCAAAGGCGCCGCGGGGAATCTGTCGGAAGGCAGCCTGTTCGAGGCCGCTCACGTGCTTGAACGTCTGGGTGCGGAAGGCCGCCTCGATGCCGCAGAAGCCGCCTGGCGCCGGCTGTCGCTCGAGGCGTCGGCGACGATTGATGCACTCCAGCGCCTCGACGTCACGGCGTAGCGCCTATTCGTATGCCATCCGCACCGTTTCCTTGCCGTCGTTGACGTCGATGGTCACTTCACCCATGTCCTTCAATAGATCTTCGAGCTGCTTGTAGTCGAATTTCGAGAGATCGATATCCACCCCTCGTTCGCGGAGGTGCGCCGTAGCCTCGGCAGAGAATCCCGGGATGAGCGACGCGAGACGCATGCCGCTGCGCGCGATCGACATCGGGATCCTGATGTTGACCTTCTTTTCAGGACGCCAATCCGTCGCCGCGTGCTCGACCGTAATGCGGAAATAGCGCCGTGGTGGCACCCCGTCGTCGCTGGACGGTGACGTTTCGTCTGGCCGTGGCAGTTTGACCGCCTTCAACAGTTGATCGGCTTCCTCGACGGTGATCTTTCCTTGCGCAAGCAGATCCAGCACCCGACGTGTTTCGTCGCTCATGATGTCCTCCCTTTCAGGCGTTCGAGCGCGTCCGCGACGTTCAACTCGCCGCGCTCGAGCCGACCCAGCACCTCGCCGACGCTCGCAGCAGGCGAATCCACCTCAACGAGCGGGAGCAGTCCCGCGATCCGGTTGAGCCGATTCTTGATGGTGGGATAACTGACGCCGAACGACTTCTCCATCTCCTTGATGGAGCCGTGGCACCTAACGAAGGCCACCACAAAGACCTGGTCGTCAGCGGTCAGCTGGGCCAGCGGCGGCGGCTCAAAGTGTCCTTCGATGACGAGGTCAGAATCGGCGAGTCGGACACGTTCGACCAGGAGCTTGCGTCCCCCGGAAAGCCCGGTCAGCTCTTGCCAGTCGTGTTGCATGACGCAGCAAGAGTACCTGCGCGTATTGATATTGTCAAGTAGTAAATTGATAATATCAACTATTTGTCATAAATATATTGATTAAATGCCTCAATAACCAATGTGTCTCAGTTCGGTCACTTGGCCGACTACTCCCTGGCCAGAAACCGTTCAACGCGGCGATCCGGGACCAGCCACGTCAGGGCGACGCTGACATAGATGGCCTGGGCGAGGGCCGTGTGCACGAAGGCCAACGGGATGGCGAGCACGTAAAGGACACCTGACACCGTCCCCTTGCGGTCCTTCCCGAGCGCCGAGGCCAGCCTCGACTGCGGCCCCTGCTGCCTGATGATCGTTCGCTCGAGAGTCAGGTACGCCACGGCGGCGCACAACAGCACCACTCCGTACGCAGCAGTCGGCAGTGGCTCGTGGTGGTGCTCCCCCATCCAGCTGGTTGTGAAAGGAATCAGCGAGAGCCAGAACAACAGATGGAGGTTTGCCCACAGGATGGCGCCGTTCACTCGTTCGGTGAGGTGCAGCATGTGGTGATGGTTGTTCCAGTCCTCCGGCGGCTTCAGCTCGAGCACCATGATGGTGATGAGAATGGCGACAACGCCGTCACTGAATGCTTCGAGACGCCCCTTGGTCATCGGTGCGCGTGTGTCTGCCCCTCTTCCGCACGCGCGCCCGCGAGAATGTTCGCCAACCCGTAATTGCCCTCGTGGCAGGCGTACTCGAAAAGCGGCTTGTCGTGCCTGGACATGGACATCTCGACCGTCCAGGGTCGCGTGTACGCAGTCGGATCGTCCACCGTCGCTCGATAGATGATCGTGTCGGGATCCGTTCGCGCTGAACCGCTCCGTCACCCGGAGATTCTCGTCGGTCCATCCGTCGTACAGCAGCCCGAATCGATTCTTGCCGTTGAACGCCAGGTTGGTCGTGTGGACGACGAGCGTGTTGCTTTCCCACCGCCCTCGCGAGTCGCCGCTCCATCTGCGGATGTTGCTCGGCGGCCTGGGGCGGTCGTCGAGCGGAATCGATCGCACTTCGTGAACCATCTCCGACACGAGCGTGACGTAGCCGGGCGTCTGGATAATGTGGTAGTTGTTGCCGTACCCCTCCGGAAGCATCGGCGGGCCCATCCCTCCAAACAGCAGGCACCGCTCTGTCAGCTCACGATCCTCAGGGCCATCGGACGGGTGAATCTTCGCCCATTCGTGGGCCGCTTCGAATTTCCTCTGCGCTGCCGGCGTCATCGCCGGCACTTTCCCATCTGTCGGGTCGATCACCAGCGATGTGCGTCCCGTCCTTGCGATGTGCGATCGCTCGAGAAAGACAATGTCGCCAAGCAGTCGACGGAGATCCTGATCCTTTTGCTGACTCTGTTTTTCGTAGACCGCTGCCTCTTGCTCGGTGAAGAACTCTTTGCCCGCCAGCTCGGCCGGCCGCTCGAACGGCGTCAGCGTGCCGTTCGTCCAGATGCCCTGCAGATCAGGCTGACCGGCGACGCGGGGTGCATTCCAGGCAGGTGTCTTCCCCACCGCCGGCGATGCCGGCGCCTGCGCGCGCGCACACCAACCGACCAGCCACAGACCCGCCACCACGCTCAGCGCGACGAAAACACCATGCCGCATGCAACCCTCTGTCGGGGCGGCGATTATATCGCTTGCGCTTCAGTCCGCCTGCGATTCATGCTACCGCCGAAGCACATCATGCCTCACCGCCCCCACCGTGCCGTGCTCACCATCGTCACGGCCGTCCTGCTCGGCAGAGCTACCGAGGCGCAATGGTTCCACTACCCGACTCCCGGCATCCCTCGTTTGGCTGACGGCAAGCCAAACCTGGCTGCGCCGGCTCCGCGTCGAGCAGACGGCAAGCCTGATCATTCGGGCATCTGGGCCGGTTGGCGCTGGGATCTCCCTCTGGGCGACAGCCTGTTCTTTGATCTGGCGAGAGATCTGAAACCATCGGAGGTCGAAATGACCCCGTGGGCGGCGGCGATTCAGGCCCAGCGCGAAAGTCGTGATCACGTGGACGATCCGCTCGGCTACTGCCTCCCACCAGGCGTGCCACGAATCGACCTCATGATGCAGTTCAAGATTCTCGTCACGCCGCCGGTCACGGCATTCCTGTACGAAACCGCCACCGGTCTCACATTCCGCCAGGTATTTACCGATGATCGGCCCCTGCCGACGGAGACGGATCCCACGTGGCTGGGCTATTCCGTGGGACATTGGGAAGCCGACACGTTCGTGGTCGAGACAACCGGCTTGAGAGACGGTGGCTGGCTAGACTCACGAAAAGGTCGTCCGCATAGCGATGCGCTGCACGTGACCGAACGATTCCGGCGACTGGATTTCGGTCACATGGAATTGGCGATCACGATTGACGATCCAAAGGCCTACCGAAAACCGTGGACCGTCAAGACTGTGCTCAATCTCATGCCGGACACCGAGCTGCTCGAAGGTTTTTGCGACAATCACGCCAAAACGATGGAACACCGACGCATCACTCCCCCGGCGCCCGAACCGCCCAGTGTGGCTGTTCCCGACTCAGGCAGATGATCGAGAAACACTTCATCGCAAGAGGTCTATGAAACGCCTCATCCGTGGTGTGTCGCATTCCGTCGCGCTGCTCGTTTTGTTCGGTCGGCCCGGCATCGCGGCCGACGGCGCCACGGTGTTCCAGCAGACGTGCGCCTCGTGCCACGAGTCTGCATCCAACCGGGCGCCAGGTCGCGACGCATTGCAAGCGATGTCTCCCGAGAATGTGCTGTCGGCCATGGAATCCGGCAGCATGGTATCGATTGCGCTGAACCTTCCCGCAGTCGATCGCCGGGCCGTTGCGGAGTACGTGACCGCCAAGACACTCGCGCAAAGCCTGAACCTCAATCCACCCTCGGAGGCGATGTGTTCTCAGACTCCCGACACATCGTTCAATCCACTGGCTGGTCCTCGTTGGAACGGCTGGGGCGTCAATGCTTCCAACACGCGCTTTCAGGACGAGGCAACGGCCGGCGTGACCGCCGCAGACGTCCCCCGACTGAAACTGAAATGGGCGTTCGGGTTTCCGGGCGACCTGTCGGCCGACGCACACCCCACGATTGCCGGAGGCCGCGTCTTCGTTGGCAGTCACAGCGGAAACATCTATGCACTTGGCGCCGAGACAGGATGCGTTCACTGGTTTTTCAAAGCGGCAGGGCCGATTCGTGGAGCCGTGACGATCGCCCCTGTCGAGACTCGCGGCGGCCGACGGTATGCAGCGTTCATCGGCGACGCCGCCGCCAACGTGCATGCGCTTGACGCAGCCACGGGTAAGCTGCTCTGGACACAGAAGGTCGACGACTTTCCTGGCGCGAAAATCACCGGATCGCCGACGTTCCACGACGGACGGATCTACATCGGGCTCACGGCGATGGAGGAGGTCACGGGCGCCGTTTCCAGCTACGAGTGCTGCCGCTTCCGCGGCAGCCTGGTCGCGCTGAACGCCACCACAGGAGCACGCGCCTGGAAGACCTACACGATCGCCGAAGACCCCCGACCGACGTCCAGGAACAAAGTCGGTACGCAGATGTGGGGCCCCTCGGGCGCGCCGATCTGGACGAGCCCCACGATTGACGTCAGGCGGCGCCGCATCTACGTCACGACCGGCGACAACTACAGCGATCCGCCGACCAGCACGAGCGACGCCGTTATCGCATTCGATCTCGCTTCCGGTAGGCGCCTGTGGTCGCGCCAGATGACAACGGGCGATGCCTGGAACGTCGCCTGCAGCGCACCGGACACATCGAACTGCCCCGCATCGAAGGGCCCTGATGTGGATTTCGCCTCTCCTCCCATTCTGCTCAACCTCTCGAACGACCGACGCGTCCTGATCGCCAGCCAGAAGTCCGGCATCGTCCATGCCCTTGATCCCGACCGCGACGGCGAGATCCTGTGGCAGACGCGCGTCGGCAAGGGCGGGACGATGGGCGGCGTGCAATGGGGCGCGGCAGCCGATCAGTCGAACGTGTACGTTGCGCTGTCGGATATCGGATTGATCGCCATCCCGAACAGCACCGGTCTGGACCCTGACCCGAATGTCGGCGGCGGGATGTTTGCCCTTCGTCTCGAAGACGGCTCGCGGATCTGGCACACCCCACCGGCCGCCTGCGGTGACAGGAAGCGCTGCAGCCCGGCTCAGTCGGCCGCGGTCAGCGCGATTCCGGGCGTCGCGTTTTCAGGATCGGTCGACGGACACCTGCGGGCGTTCTCCGCGCGCGACGGCGCCATCCTCTGGGACGTCGACACGGTCCGGCCGTATGAAACGGTGAACAAGGTGCCCGCTCGAGGCGGATCGCTCAACGGTCCAGGTCCCGCGATTGCGGGCGGAATGCTTGTGGTGAACTCCGGCTACGCGATCACGGGCATTCCAGGCAACGTGCTGCTGGCGTTCACGGTCGACGGACGATAGCCTCAACTTCCAGTTTTCCGTCCGCTGACTTCTCGGCGTGGATGAACAGTTCCCCGAGAACCTGCCCTGCCCCGGCCGGCGTGTTGATTGGGGCAATTGGGGGCGCGGGCTCTCTCGACACATGCTCGCCAACAGTGCCGGAACGCGTGTAAATCATGAGAAAGCGCTCGACCAGCTGCGACTCCTCGAAAGAGATTGCGGCCTGCAGACGTGGGCCCTTCCACACCCCCGACCCTGCCGGCTTGAATGCCGCATCCTGGACGGTTCTCGTGACGGCCAGACCGGCGTCAAGAAGCCATCACGCTGTACGGTGCGTGAGACTCCGGTAGTTTGAGCAGCACCGCTCGGCTCTGGCTGTACGGCAGCGCAAAGGTCTCGTCGCTCTTCTTGATCTTGAATTTGAACGTCCCTTTCGAGGGAATCTCCGCAATTGCCCGTCGTGCCTGAGACTCCCGGCAATGGCCGTAAGCCTTTCGGCGTCTGTCACACCCGCAGGCTGCGTTCCGGATGCCGTCGGGAGAGCAACCAGAAGCGCTGCGATTGAAAAACGACCGCGCCAGCTATTTCGTCTCTTCGTACACCCTCTGAACATCCGCCTTGGCCTGCGCCATGTTGTAGTCCTTGTACTTGTCCGGGAGCTTCAGCTGATTGGGAGCAGCGTCAACGCTGACGCCGGCCTTCTTCGCCGCCTCAGCCGCGGCCACGAAGTCGCGCATGAACTCGGCATATTCGCGGACGTCCGCCCACGTCATCAGCGGAGTGGACGCGACGTAGCTCACACTGGAACCGGACGCGATGGTGGTGGTCGCATGACCGGTGATCACCGTGTCGACATCCTTGATGGTGCTGGCCGCCTTCGCCAGCGTCTTCGGGAACTCTGTAGCACTCCCGCCATTGCCGGCGTCCACGAGCGGCGCCCACTTCCGCGCGAACAGATCGCCGAAGACCGCTGTTCGCAGCGCGGGAAACACGATGATGGCATCGCCGTCCGTGTGGCCGCGTCCGAAATAGTAAAGATCCATGCGGTCGCTTCCCGGTGCCTAGCGACAACCGATCTTTGAACGTCCTTCTGCGGCAGGAACGCCGCATTCTCACCCTTGAAGTCGTCCATCCTGGCCATGTTGGCTCTGGTGCTCTCCTGCGCCACGAACTCCACCGTGCGCGGGAACTCGCCGTTCCCACCGGTGTGATCACCGTGCGTGTGCGTATTGATGACCGTCGTCACCGGGTTTGCTCGTGACCGACTTCACCTGATCGAGGATCGCCTTGCCCAGTCCTGCGTACTTCGTGTCGATCAGCACCACACCGCTGTCCGTGATGAAGACGGTGGTGTTGCCCGCCACACCCGTCTGAGTGCCGGTCGGGCGGCCGCCGGTCACGATGAAAAGCGTGTCTCTGACTTTTCTGATGGCGATGGCGGCCGGGTCCGGCTGTGCCCGAGCGATGATCATCGACAGCGCAGCGCCGGCAATCAGGACAGCAAGGGTGATAAGCCTCTTCATGGGCATCTCTCTCCTTCGATCATGGCGCAGCGCTCACCACGGAGGAAGCGTCATGAATAGAAACTCCTGCAGGTACTTGTCTTGTGATGCCAGCATCTCCGCGGCGCTTCCCTCGAAGTAGATTCGTCCGTCGTGAAGCACCATGAACGACGCGTGCTCGGCCTTTCCGGTGACGTCCAGAATGTGCAGCGAGCTGTTCGTGCGGACAGCTTCGTGGTTGGCTACGTAGGCCGCGTCGCGAATCTGGTGCGTCACGACAATCGAGGTCACACGCTCGAGATCGCGCAGCTTGACGATCTCATCGTCAACCGTCGTCGCGGTGATCGGATCGAGACCGGTCGTCGGGTCGTCGAACAGCAGGATGTTCGGCTTCGCGGCCATCGCGCGGGCGATCGCCACACGACGCCGCTGGCCGCCCGACAGCTCCGATGGCATCCGGTCGATGTATTCGCCGAGGCCGATGAACCCGAGGACCTCTTCGACACGGCTCCGAACCTGGCTCGAGCGGCATGTCCGTTTCTTCATACAGCCGGTAGCCGACGTTCTCGGCCACCGTCAGTGAATCGAACAACGCGCTCTCCTGGAAGAGCATGCCGATGTCGCCGCGAATGCGCATCAGATCGCGCTCTGTCATGTTGTCGATGCGCTCACCGTTGACGTGAATGGTGCCGGAATCGGGTCGAAAGAGCCCGAGAATGAGCTTGAGGATAATGGATTTCCCGGCGCCGCTTGCGCCGAGGAGCATCTTCATGCTCCCCTTCGGGATCGCAAACGACACGTCATGAAGGACGACGTGATCGTCGAAGGCGAACGACACCTTGTCGACCTGTACAGACCGGTGGAGTGGTGTCCGGCATCAACGACTCACTGAGAACGACGACTGGCGGCCCTGCTCCTGCCCAACGTAGAATACGTGCGTTTTCCTACCGATAGGAAAAATTCAGGGACAGCCGATGGACGAGCGACGTGCGTTTCCCAGGGTGCGAGGTCCCTTCGACGGAATCCGCAGAGCCACGCTCGATCTGGACATCCGGATCTACGACCTGAGCGCCGGCGGCTGTTTTGTCGAGTCCATGGTGGACGCGAACGTGGGGGAAACCGTCCGGCTCGCGATTGATCTGCCGGGGGTTGGATTGGTGGAAGTCGTCGGCCGGGTCGTACCGACTACCCGTTCTCTCGGGTACACCGTGGAGTTCGTGACGTTCACGGGCGACGCGCAAGAGAGGGTTAGGCAAGCAGTCGAACAGCTGGCCTTCGGCGGGTAGCCTGCAGACGCCCAATCCTCGTTGATGCGGTGTGGGATTGAGCGATGACCGGAGACGGTTCGACCGCCCCCGGTTCCTTGAACGATTAGCACCCGATCGCGGTGCAGAGCGACGAGAAGTAGCCCTGGACCTTTGGCCCGATCTTGGTGATGAAACCCACCGACACTGCGGTGATGACGCCCACGAGCAGACCGTCCTCGATCAAGTCCTGACCCGCGTCTTCTCGAACAAACCGACTAAACAGAGTCTTCATTTCTGACTGTCCTCCCGGCGAGTTTCCCTTCACGCACCAAACCTCGCCTGGCCCGGTGCGAAACGTTGCCATCACCACTGATGCTGTCAGAGCGCACCAGAATCGACTGTGCGATTTGGCACACCTTTGCCGCAAATGACTGATGAAGGCAATTACGTTGGACAATTGTCGGACAGCGGCTGTCTCGCCGCGCACCAACGAATCTGCGCAAATCATTTTTCACGGCCGCTCGAAGGCGAACACCTGCTTCCAGTCACTTCTTCATGCTCACCACCGTCCAGCCGCGTGCTCGGCGCGGCATCGAGGCCGCGGTCGAGTCTGCCGATGGCGGATGTTCGGTCGTACGCGTACTCGCGCACGGCATCGTCGTGGTGAACGAGCAGTCCGAAACGTGGTCCCGTGCCGCCCGTGACCCATTCGAGCATCTCGAAATCGCCGTCGGAGTTGCCGAACGCGGCAATGGGACGGCGGCCGATCTGCTCGTGGATGCCGACGGGCTTGCCGGCCTTGTCGTCGATGAAGTGCACCTCGGCCAGGCGGGTGAGCACGGGCTTGCCGTCGCGAAGCTCGAATTTCGTTTTGATGCTGCTGCCGATGACTTGCTCTGGCGGAATCCCATAGACCCGCTCCGCTCCATGGGCGCATGAACTCGATGCCGCCGCCGGAAACGATGAACGTCTTGAAACCGTTGGCGCGCAGGTAGGCGAGCAAGTCGAGCATCGGCTGATAGACCATCTCGGTGTACGGTCGCTTGGTGACGGGATGTCTGGCGGTGGTGATCCAATCCTTCACGATTGTCTCGAACTCCTCGGTGGTCATCCCGGCATGGGTGGCCATGACGAGTTCGAGGAGGGCGCGTTCACCGCCGGCCAGCGCGCCCTTCATGTCGCCCTCGAGCACTGAGGCGAAGGGCTCCTTGTCCTTCCACTCGGGATGCTGCGGCGCGAGCGCCTTCACGCGGTCGAACGCGAACAGACCCTGGAAATAGAACGGCTGTTCGGCCCAGAGCGTCCCGTCGTTGTCGAAGACGGCGATCCGTTCGGAACGCGGGACGAAGTCCGGATCCGCCTTCGGTGGTCACACGTCGGACGAAATCGAGGATGGACTGCTTCGCTCGCGCCATCGTTCCACGAAGCCAGCGGCTGCACTTGCCTGGCTCTGCCAGAGCTTCTTCGCTGCGGTGCCGAAGTTCCCGAGCTGGTAGATCGCCACGCCATCCGGCTTGAACGTGAAGGTCTCGAAGGGCTCGGCTTTCAGTTGCTTCACAAAGGCTTCCGGAGCAACGCCCGCCGTGACGTGAGGTATGTAGTTCTCCCCGCTGGACTTCGGAACGAATGTCTCGACCCAACCGATGGTCTCGGCATTGGCATCGGCGCCGACGAACGCCGCTGCGGTTCCGCCGCTCGACCGAAAACGGTGCCACCGCGTCGATGACCTTCTGATGCAGCCGCATCAACTCGGGCGTGCGCTCGACGACGACGACAGTGACCGCGACGCCTCCCCACATGACGTATTCGAGTCCCTTCGCCTTCAGCTGCAGCTCCGTCGGGCGTTCGGCGGCGAGGACCTTCGTGATCGCGGCGGTCACCGCGTCGAAGTCCTTCGCCCGCACGAAGCGCTGCAGCAGCGTGACGTGCGGCGCATGCGTCGCATCCAGCTCATACCCGCCCGGATAATTGCCTCGCAGCCGAGCGTTGACCGCGCTGGCCTTGGCGATCATCGTCTGATCCGGTTCGAGGAGGACGTCGATGGCGATCAGCTGATCTGCGGTGGTTGGCACGGGTTGCTCCCTGTGGTCTCGAGAACATGCCTGAAGAACTAGACACAAAACGATACCGAGGATGACTAGAGAACTGCCAGCGATTCGCTTCATACACACTTTGAAGGGACGCCTTCCATCACGAACGGGACAAGTGTGGGGCAAGTGGCGTCGATCCGGTCGCGTCGCACCGCTATCGAGGACCTGCTAAGGTGAATTCCCTGACGAATTGGTGCCGGGGGCGGGGATCGAACCCGCACGACCCTTTCGGGTCACAGGATTTTAAGTCCTGTGCGTCTGCCAGTTCCGCCACCCCGGCGTGAAATCAGCGGTCCAATGGTATCAGTAAGTTACGCGCTCTGTGGTTTGGCATAGGCCTGTGCATGCGCCGACCTGTTCCCGCAAACTGTCCCCAGCACGAAAAAGAGCGCTCATTCGACTCAAGCTAATCGCGACGGCCCAGACGGTCATCGCCGCCGCCATGATCCACTTCGATTTTCTCGCGAACCTGTGACCAAGAGTCTTGACGCGCGGGGTGGCAACTCACCTGCTGCGCGGTAGCTGCGAGGGTCTCTATCGCTCAGTTGCGCCCCCGGGGACGCCCGAAACGCCGCCCTCCTGACCTCAACAATTGTTTGCCCACTTGCAACGACGCGTGAACACCAATTAGCCTTCGGGAAACTATCTGTCGGCGAACCTTGTTGCTGAAGGAGGAGAGCCATGCTTTACCATTCTGCGCTCGCCGCGACCTTTACGGTCCTGACAGCGCTCGGCTGTAGCAACAGCGTGAGCAACCCGACGCCCTCAGGTGGCCCGACGCCGCAGGAGACTATCAGCATTCTTGGGCAGCGTGGCGACCAGTCTTTTTCCCCGGCCTCTGATGGGATCGCGCAAGGGACGACGGTTGCTTGGGCTAATAAGGACAGCGTGACGCATCACATCGTGGCGAACGACGGATCGTTCGAGACCGGCGACATCGCGCCGGGCAATCGCAGCAGTGTAGTGACGTTCAATGCCATCCAAACCGACTATCACTGCTCGATTCATCCGACGATGACCGGCATTGTGCGAAGCAGCGAATAAACGGCTGAGTCGCTACTGACCGTCGACGCCTGGGCACCGCTGGACGGACGCGTCATCAACGGCGGCGTGCGTGTGACACTCTAGAAGTCATCAGCCGCGTCGGTCCGCGTGGCCACGCCGCTGCTCGATTCGATCGACCTCAACCATTTCGGGGATCGTAAAGAACCCGTACGGACTCGGTTCAGGTGCGAGGGGAATCCGTCAACCCCTGCGACAACTCACATAGGGAGAAAGTTCGCCGGTTCACGTTGGGACGCAAGGCTCGAAGCTCAAGAGTGGCGGTCACGGATTCATCTGGCGGGCCTCGCATTGCCCTTTACCGTTGTTCTAAACTGGCAGGCGGGACCCTACAGATGAAGAAGAATCAGGAAACAGGCTCTCGACGTGCGCTGGATCGCCGAGCCGAAAACCGCCAGCCAGACCCACCCTGCCCGACCTGCCGCGCCTCTGGCGATGAGGTCAAGGCGACCGCGCGCACAGGGCATTTCGTCTTCTATCGCTGCCTGAAGTGCGGCCGGGTCTGGCAGGAAGACGTGCCGCCGGCGCGGGGGCGCATGCGCGGGAACCGGTAAGACTTCCTCAACACCACGGATGCGCGCACGCTATACTCCCCGCCCGGAGGATTGATCCGATGAAGTTCATGGTCTCCTGGGAATCGCCGCAGGACACGTTCCGCCCGGCCGTCTCGCGCTTCCTCAAAGCCGGCGGCCTGCCGCCGGCCGGCGTGAAGCTGGTCGGCCGCTGGCACGGCATGAGCGGCGGCGGCTGGGCCCTCGTTGATACTGACGATGCGAAGGCGCTGTACGCCTGGTGCGCGGAGTGGTCGGAGTTTCTCCCGATCGGACAACGCCAGTCGTAGAAGATGCCGAGGCTGGGGCCGTCTTCGGGGCGATGTTCAAGTAGGCCGCTTCACGACAACAACTTGCGAACATGATCACGTTGGCAGACCTGCGTGCTGCCTGCGAAGGTCGTCGTCTGCTTGTGTACGCGGGCCGCGGATCCACGTTCTGGGGGCTGCACGATCTGTTCACCCGCAATGTCGTGTTGTGCGCGGACGACAGCCCCGAGTACGACGGCGTCGAAGACACGACGTTCCTGAATCAGGAACGGATCGCGGGTGTGCGAACCGGGCACCCACCGGACGCACACTTTCTTTCACCGGACCTCTGGGCGGCGGTTCAGGCTCACATAGATGGTAGCGGCTGGCTTGCGATGGAGCTCCGCACCGCTCCACAGCTAGCCGAGTGCGCAGACCGGGTCGGTATCGCGCGACACACGCTTGCGACGGACCTGATGAGCCGCCTGAACCACAAGCGGACCCTCTTCGAGGTCCAGGATGCGCTCGGCCTGCCCCGGGCTCAGGGCGAATGGAGTCAAATCAGCGCGGAGACGTTTGGGCACTGGACTGCCCGATTCGGTCTCCCACTCGTCGTGCAGTCGGCCGTCGGAGAAGCCGGTTACGGGACCGTCTTTATTCACGATGAGGTCGATTGGCATCAAGCGGCAACGCGTTTCGGCGACACCGATATCTGGATTGCTCCGTATCTTGGGGCCTGGTCGCTGAACATCAATGCGATCGCCATACCCGGCGCATCTGTCGCCTCGTATCCCAGCGTCCAGTTGACCGGTTTCGAGTTTCTCAATCATTCGGAAGGCATGTACTGCGGGAACGACTTTTCGGCGACGGCGATGCTGCCCCAGCATCTGATTCATGATGTCCGCGAACAGACCGAGCGGATCGGCAACTGCATCGCCGCCTTCGGATTTCGAGGACTGTTCGGACTCGACTTCGTGGTGCGCAACAACGATGGCGTCGCGCACGCGGTCGACCTCAACCCACGATGGCAGGGATCCACGCCGCTCCAGGGTCAGGCGGAACGGCGTGCGTCTCGAGTGCCTCTTCCCGCGACGGCGCTCCTCTACTCCGCCGGACTGATCGGTGGTGACGAGGCGGCGCAGGCCGCAGTTCAGTCTTCGCTCCCTCTTGAAGCCGCGCAAGTCCGGGTACGCTGGCCGGGCGCCGGCATCCACGTCGTCGCTCACCCACCACGTCCCGGGATCTATTCCCCGAGCGGGCAATGGAAGCGTCCGGGAGTTCTTCTGGAGCAGTTGAATGATGGCGAAGTGCTCCTGACCGGGGCGCCGCCGCGGCCGGGCACACGGATCGAGTCGGGGGCGCAGTACTACCGTCTTTACACGCTGAACTCAGTCCTGATGCCAGGGACTCTGAACGGGTCTGCGGCAATTCGGGACTTGGTCCACGCAATCATGAATGCCGACTTGGACGAACGACCAACGACCAACGACCAACGACTAACGACTAACGAACGCCGCCATGAGCACCGCGGCGAGGCGCTCCCCCGCCAACCGCAGCTGCGTGGCGATCACCGGAACGCTCTGTCGCTCGTAGGCGGCGCCAATCCGCTCGTTCAAGGCCAGCATGCGGCGGCCCACGTGGTCGTTCTCGGCGCACGACTTGAGCGCCCAGGCTGAAGCCGGCTCGAGAGGCGGATTCACAGACAGGGCCCCGTATCCCACGCGGCGAGCTACGGAATTCGACTGGCGCGCCCACGCGGTGACCCGCGCGGCGGTCGGGACAATCGGCGCCACGCTGGCCGGCCGATCCTGATCGGCGACATACGACGCCAGTTCCTGCGCGTCCATCAGTCCGCGAACCCTCATCAGGCGCCGGATCGTCTCTCCGTCCCAGACCGAGTGAAGGTTCGGCCGGAAGTTCCCTTTGTCATCCTCCAAGACCGGCTGCCTGAAGTACCGCACCGGCAGGCACGTGCCGCCGCGATCGCCGTTGGTCACCGCATGAAACGGCTGGTGGATGTCGCCGATGAAGTGAATCAGGAACCGCAGGGCGGTCGCCCGTTCGACCGGATCGGTCGACGTCGTGAGCTGTCGATACCGCGTGACGATCGCGTCGACCACGCAGCCGCCGCCGGGGCAGAAGGCCGAAGGGTTGTTCGTGTTCGCGCGCAGCGCCCGCGGGAAATCGATGAAGTGCTGAGAAGCGGTTGCCGGCTCGACGTCGCGCATGTCGTCGGCCCATGTCGAAACATCCGCGATGATGTCCGAAGGAACAGAGTCGCAGAAGTGCCTCAGGCCGGGATCGACCGGTGACGCCTTGAGCACCGCGGCCACGCGGTCGGCGGTCGCACCCAGGATGCGTTCGGCGATGATCGCGATCGCGCGGTGGCCGTCGCATCCCCACGCAAGTGAATCAGCGCGGCCAGCCGTCAATAACAACACGACGCCGAGAACGAGTGCTCGGACGCTCAGAACCTGAATCGGAGGCCCCCGGCTACGTGCACCCCGCCGGCCCGTGCGTCGGTGGTCGTGTTGGCGCTGTCCCCAAAGTCGAGGCTGGCGCCCGTGTAGCGGACGAGCACACCGATACCGGTTGACGCAC
The DNA here is from genome assembly GCA_963725105.1 of uncultured Acidobacteriota bacterium. Taxonomy (GTDB): domain Bacteria; phylum Acidobacteriota; class Vicinamibacteria; order Vicinamibacterales; family CAVVIG01; genus CAVRXZ01. Next base: position 43,529 of record CAVRXZ010000030.1, on the reverse strand, counting down.
TGAAGAAGTGTGCGAAATCGACGCCCACGTGATAGCCGACGGCATTATGGCTGCGCTCTTCGTGAGTAATCCCTGTGATCGCGACCGTGTCGTACGGATACTGCTCGTTCAGGGTCACCCCGGTGACCAGATCCTGCACAACATGAAAGAACGATGGGCCGCCGAAGATCTCCACCCGGTTGGACGATGAGAACGATGAGGTCCACATGATGGGGACGTTGATGATCGTTTCGGTGTGGTCGAGCGACTCGCTGGTGAACGTCGCGTCCCGCAGCTGTTCGAAGAAGAACGGATGCGGCACCTTCGCATCGATCGTGGCCGACCGGCTGTCCCGCGCGTAGGTGACGCCGACGCCGACGCTCAGCTGGTGCCAGACGCGGGCGCCGCCCACCACATCAATCAGCCAGCCGGATCCGGTGCCGTAGTCGGCGTCGATGCTGCCGGCTTCGGCATACGTGTCCTGAAACGCGACGAGGTGCTGCGAAAGGCCGTTTCCGTACAGCGTATCCCCCGCTCACGTCCAGAAACGCGGTTCGCGGGCGAAGAGTCGCTGGGGGTGCACCTGGGCTCGCGACCGGCGGCTGCGGCTGCCCCGCGACCGCCAGGATGGGAAGCGGATCCGTGCTGGGCGGCGGGCGCCTCACCGGTCCGGTGGCCTCGACCGTGACCTGCGACGCGCGAATGTAGCCGACGCGCACCACCCCGCCCTCGGTCCCCGAAGCACCCGCCGGCAGCGCCACTTCCCACCAGTCACCGACGCGACGGGCATCGGTCAGGATGGCGTCCTTCCGGACCTGGGTCAGCGCAATCGGGATTCCGGTCTGTGCGCTCCAGATGATGGACCGATCGGTCACGACGCGAAGCGTGTCTGCGCGCGCCGAGACGGTCCACAGCACCACGAGCGCGAGACCCGTCAGGCCACGAGTGAGGATCGACCCGATCGATATTGCGCAGCGCATCAGTTCACCCCCACCGCGGTCCACGCATCGCGGACCGCGGTGTAGGGGGCGCTGCCCGCCCCGTACAGGTCTGTCGCAGCTTGCAGGGTAATCGCACGTGCCAGCGAGAAGTTGGCGTTCGACGGCATCAACTGCGCGAACGCGCGGTAGAAGACTTTTTCGATCTGCTCGCGATTCGACGCGCCGACGCCTGAGACACGGATGCCGGAGGTCCGATTCGTGCCGCCTTCGATGGCGAGATAAAAGGCCTGGTTGGGGATACCGGAATTGATGTGAACACCGCCGTTGTCGCCATCAGGCGTCGCGGGCAACACCACGAACTTGCTGTAGTGATCCGGCTGGGGAGGAGAACCCGAGGCCGGATCCGCCAGCGACCGATCGCCATTGTGGCCGCCCGGAAAGGCAGCCGTCGAGATGTCCTCGCCAAGCAGATAGTCCGCCTTCTCGGGTCCATCTCCCGGCGGCTGAAAGAAGAACTCGATGCTGGTACCCATGATGTCCGAGAATGCTTCGTTGAGGGCGCCCGATTCGTTCTTATACTCGAGATTCGAGGTGTATACCGTGACGCCGTGCGTCAACTCGTGACCGACGATGTCAATGGCTCCTGAAAAGTAGTTGTAGAAGTGACCGTTTTCCACCAGATAGAACCCCGTTGGCAGCCCTTCGCCGTAGACCATTATTCCAGAGCCCGCATAGAAGGCATTGACATAGAACTGCGACACGACTGACTCCGGATAGACATCAATGTCAGCACGGTTGACGGGATGGACGAGGTTGAGAATCCTGATGTTGTTGTTGTCCAGCCCCTGCCTGCCGAATCGTTTGTAGTAGTAGTCGTAGGTATAGCCGCTGTAGACGTGAGCGTCGACAACCGCTTGATCCGTCCAGTTGTTGTCTGTATCTGTTGCGACATCAGCAGTGGTCAGCGAAACCAAGCCGTTGAGGAATGCGATTACATGCGCCAGGTTCCCGCGAAGGTCATACGTATTGAGGGTTGGGGGGCGTAAGCCATCGACGGTGTAGAAGGCGCCACCAAAGAGGGTCGTGGTTATCTTCTTTGTGTCGCCAAGCACGCCAGTGCCCGTCCCGACCGCTCCGGGCAATTCGTCGCGCTGGCGGATACTGTGGCGCTGCAGCTCCGCTCCGGAATGAGCATCAAGAAAGAGCCGGAGTGTGTCCGCGACCGTCGCAATCTCCCCCACCCAGACGAGCCTGTACGTCCCGTCGAGCGGCAGCACCACCAGCTCAGGCAGCCGATCCGGACCGAGCGTCTCCCCGCCAATCCGTTCTACGGCCGCCTTCGCGTCCTCACGCGACAGCGTCGGCACCACGCCCACCGAGATATCCGAATAGATGACGCCGAACACCGAAATGGCCGCGTCACCGGCCAGCTGCCGGCTCAGGCTCCCGCCCCACACGCGGACGCCTTGATAGTACTGATCGAGCTGCTCCATGGTCCGGCCGGCGACGAGCGTGTCCGGGCGCGACAGACGAACCTGCAGCTCCCTCGTCCGCAGCATGCGATTCACAGTGTTGTCCCAGGCGCGAACCGCGGACGCATCCGCGGCGGCCGCCACGGTGGTGGCGTGAATCTGACTCTGAGTCGCGCCCCGATTCCCCACCAGAACCCAGAGGATGGCGACGACTCCGGCCAGAGGCACGATCTTCAAGCGGCGCATCGGTAACTCCCGCGACATTGTCGACAAATCGCGCACGCGGTTCAACGACTATCCCGACTGGTTAAGAAACTGGCCGTGGGCGGATAACGTCAGTGTGTCCCGACCGGAGGGGACGGCGTCTGCTGGAGGACACGGGCGATCATGTCTTCGAGCACGGACTTTTCGACGTCAAACGGCCCCGCGACCGCAGCGCCAAGCCCGATTTCGATGGCGATCAGCATGCCGCCCTCGAACAGGTTGACGATCCAGCTCAGACCTCGAAGCGACACAACGTCAGCCTCTGACCCGTGCTTCAACTGGTGCATCGTGCGCAGCATCCCTTCCAGGACCTGCTTCACGTCCGCATCAACCCACGCCGCCGGCGGGGTCGTGATGTTCTCGAGAGCACCTGTCGTCGCGACGTCGGTTCCGCGCAGCCACACTTCCACCTGAATCGTCACGCAAGGGTCCTTTCAAGCGCGTCGGCGTCGTGGACCGGCTCGCGGCACACGAAGTCACGGCAGACGTAAGCGGATGCGCCCGAGGCAGGAGCGCGCATCCCGCCCACCAGCGGCATCAGTGCCGCCAGTCGATCGCGCCGAGCCTCGGCCACCGGGATCGTGACGCTAAACGGCAGGTATCGCCCGCTGGCGACGCGCGCCAGGTTGGTCCGCTCGGCGTCCGCGCCCGTCAGGACGATCTGCTGGACGCCGGCCAGTGACAAGGAAAGCGCCGCGCCCATCATCGGCACCGCCCGACCCAGCTCCTCGAGCCGGGATCCGAATAGCCGCAGGGTGCGATCGACGGTGGCGATCCACTCCGGGCTGTCGATCAGATGTGAAAGCATCAGCAGATTGAGAACGCTTACCGAGCTGGCCGTGGGCTCTGCGCCGTCGTAGTCCTCCTTCATCCTCAGCAATACCGTCGGATCGCGCCCGGTCGTGCTGAACCAGCCGCCGCTCGCAGCGTCGGCGAACAGCGCGTCCTGTCGTCGCTGGAGGGCAATGGCCCACTCGAGCCACGCCGGGTCACCGTCGGCTTGAAACAGCTCGAGAAGACCGAAGATCAAGTACGCGTGGTCTTCGGCATACGCTTCGATTTCAGCGTGGCCGTCCTTGTAACGTCGCAGGAGCGTGCCCGTCTCCGCCTGCCAGAGCCGCTCACGAACAAACGTCGCAGCCCTTTGTGCCGCCTGCAGGTAGGCGGTCCCATCCCCTTCGGCGCTCCTGAACGGAATCACGCGCGCGGCTCGCGCCAGCGCCGCGATCATCAGCCCATTCCACGACGTCAACACTTTGTCATCGCGTTGAGGGCGCGGGCGTTCGACCTGAACGTCGAACATTCGCCGGCGGGCGGTGGTCAACACCTGGACAACATCCTCGACTGACCGGTTCGACCGCGACGCGACGTCTTCGACCGACTGCGCGACATACAAGATGTTCTTTCCCACAAACTCCTGCTGCGGGTCGTTGGGAGCGTTCCCCTGGGGCTCAATCCCGTACCGGCGCGCGACAATGGCGGCATCTGAACCCAGAAGCGCGTCCAGTTCGTCCGCACGCCACAGGTAGAACGCGCCTTCGGACTTGTGCGCGGACGACCAGTCGGCCTCCTCAGGTGGCACGCTGTCGGCATCTTCGGCGGAATAGAACCCGCCGCCTTCGTCGGTCATCTGACGCATGACGTAACGCAAGGTGTCTTCCGCCACGTCCGCAAAGAATCGATCGCCGGATGCCTGGGCGCCTTCGAGGTAAGCCAGCGCGAGCTGCGCCTGGTCGTAGAGCATCTTCTCAAAGTGAGGGACCCGCCACTCCGCGTCGACCGAGTACCGGTGAAAGCCACCGCCCACGTGATCGCGCATGCCCCCGAGGGCCATCGCACGCAGCGTCTGCAGCGCCATGTCCTTGGCGTACTGGTCGCCGGTCCGCGCGTGTTCCCGCAGCAGAAACAGCAGTTCGCTCGGCCTCGGAAACTTGGGGGCACCTCCGAAACCGCCGTGACGCCAGTCGAAAGTTTGATGGAACTGGGAAACCGTCTTCGCAAGCGCATCAGCTCCCGGCACGACCGGCCGCGGGGCTGCGTGCTCGGCCTCGCGGAGCCGGCTCATCATCGAGTCCGCCGACTGCTCGACCTTATCGCGCTCGGCGGACCAGACTCGGGCGATTTCCTGCACGATCTCGACGAACCCGGGCCTTCCCCATCGCGCCGATGGCGGGAAGTACGTCCCGCCGTAGAAGGGCTTCAAATCCGGTGTCAGCCAGACACTCATCGGCCAGCCGCCCGAGCCGGTCGAGGCCTGCACAAAGGTCATGTAGACGCGGTCCACGTCCGGCCGCTCTTCCCGATCGACCTTGATCGACACGAAGTGTTCGTTCAGCGCCGCGGCGACCGCTTCGCTCTCGAACGACTCGTGCGCCATGACGTGACACCAGTGGCATGTCGAGTAGCCGATCGACAGGAAAATCGGCTTGTTCTCCGAGCGGGCCTTCGCGAACGCATCCTCGCCCCACGGAAACCAATCAACAGGATTGGCGGCGTGTTGTAACAGGTACGGGCTGCGCTCGCGCGCCAGGCGGTTCATCACCCGATCATATCTGCGATCTACGGTAGAATGCCCCGCCGTGTCCGATCTGCCGCTCGCCGGCAAGCGCGTTGCGATTCTGGTCGAAGACGAATTCGAAGACAGTGAACTCACCGGACCGTTCGAGGCGCTTCAAGCCGCCGGCGCGTCGGTGACGCTGGTCGGTCCGACCAAGGGCGCCTCGTTCAAAGGCAAGCGCGGCCACTCACAGGTGACCTCGGATCTCGCCGCCAACGACGCACGCATTCAGGATTTCGATGCTCTCATCATCCCCGGCGGCTACGCGCCCGACAGGATGCGTCTTCGGCATGCGATGGTTGATCTCGTGCGCGATGCCATGGAAGCCGCAAAGCCGGTGGCCGCCATCTGCCACGGGCCGCAGCTGCTGATTTCAGCCAACGCCGTGCGCGGCCGCACCCTCACCTGCTGGCCGTCGATTGCCATCGACGTCAAGAACGCCGGCGGCCTGTACGTCGACAAGCCGGTAGTCGAAGACGGCAACCTCATCACATCGCGAAAACCAGACGACGTCCCGATGTTCAGCGAAGCGATCATCCGGGCTCTCGGCCGATAGCGCTACCCGTTCTCTTCCCGCAGCCGCGCGTAGGCCGCCGTGAACTCGACCCCGTACAGCAGGATCACCGCCTGCGTGTAGACCCAGACAAGAAACACGATTACGACAGCCACCGATCCGTTCACGCGAGTGAACTGCGACATGTCTCCGGCGTACCACGCGAACAGCTCGATCGCCACCTTCCACAACAAGCCTGTCGCCAGCGCGCCGACCCACACGTCACGAAACCTGACCGTGGTCGCGGGGACGAAGTAATACACGAGACCGACGACGAGGATGAACAGCACCGTCGGAGCGTGCCGTGCCGCCAGGCTGCGCAGGATCAACAGCCCCGGAAACCGGGCCAGCACTTCAGCCGACCACGACGCTTCGACGAGGTGGCTGGCGCTGATCAAGAGCAGCGCCAGCAGCAGGATCAACCCCGCGAAGGCCAGCATCACGAATGAAAACAACCGCTGTTTCCAGAAGGTGCGCGGCTCGGCAACGCCCCAGGCGTGGTTGACCGCCGTGCTGATTGCGCTGAACACCCCGACGGCGCCCCACAAGAGCGCCAGGGTGCCTCCAAGACCGAACGCGGGCCCGTTCAGGCGAAACGCCTCGAGCTGACGGGCAATGAAATCGAACTGCGTCGGAAAGTATCGAAGGATGAAGTCCAGGGCGGCCGCGCGCTGAACGGGGTCGGCGGTGGCGCGGCCCACCAGCGTCAATGCCAGAAGCAGCGTCGGGAACAACGAGACGAGCGCGTAGTACGCGATCGATGCCGCCTGAGTCAGATTGCTGCTGCGATAGAAGCCGGCCAGCCCCTGCCAAGCCGCTCGGGCCATCAGCCGCCCCACGCTGTCCGAGCGTGACCGGTCGGGGAGAGCGCTCACTCAGCTGGCGGAGCGCGCCGCCGCTCTTGCCGACTTCCCGACGTCCTCAATCTCGTGTTTTCTCATCTTGCTGTACAGCGTCGGGCGGTACAACCCGAGGATTTGCGCCGCTTCCTGCTTGTTCCAGTTCGTCCGCTGCAGCGTCTGCAGAATCGCCATCCGCTCGATTTCCGCAAGCGTCCGGTTTGCCGGCACGACGAACTCGGTGGCGGTCGGCGATTCCTCGCGAAGCGATTCCGGTAAATCGCCGACTGTGATCTCGCTGCCCTTTGCCACGAGAACGCCGCGTTCGATGGCGTTCTCCAGCTCGCGCACGTTGCCCGGCCACCGGTTCCGGATAAGCAGGTGATAGACGGCCGGAGCAAGGGTCCGGACATTCCGCTGATACCGCCGCCTGAACCGATCGAGAAAGTAGTCGCACAGAAGCGGGATGTCCTCGGTGCGTTCCCGCAGCGGCGGCACCTTCAACACGATGGTATTGATCCGGAAGTACAGATCCTCACGAATCCTGCCGTCCCGCAGCGCCGCCTCCAGATCCACATTCGTCGCACAGAGCAGCCTGAAATCGACGCGGACGACGCGATCGCTGCCGATCGGGCGGTACTCGCGCTCCTGCAGGACGCGCAGCAGTTTCGTCTGCAGGTAGGGTGGCATCTCGCCGATCTCATCGAGCAGCAGTGACCCTCCCTCAGCCATCTCGAACAGGCCTTCCTTGTCGTTCGCCGCGCCGGTGAACGCGCCCTTCTTGTACCCAAACAGCTCCGATTCGATCAGATCCTTGGGAATCGCCGCGCAATTGATCTTGATGAACGGGCCCTTGGAGCGCCGGCTGTGGTGGTGGAGCGCGTTCGCAATCAGCTCCTTGCCAGTGCCGTTTTCTCCCTGAATGAGGATGTTGGCCTCGCTGACTGCTACGCTCTCGAGGAGATCGAACAGCTCCTGCATCTTCCGGCTCTTGCCGATCACGTTCTGCACCCGCGAACGATCCTCGAGCTTGGCCTTGAGCTCCTCGTTTTCGTCGATCAGCGACTTCTGCTTGATCGCCTTTTCCAGCTTGTCGACCAGCCGTTCAGCGTCGACCGGCTTCTCGAGAAAGTCGAACGCCCCCGCCTTGACGGCTTCGACGGACCGCGGAATGTTGCCCTGCCCGGTGATGACGATCACCTCGGACTCGGGGTCGATCTGCTTGAACTTCCGGACGAGCTCGATGCCGTCGACGTCCGGCAGCAGCATGTCGACCACCGCGGCATCCGGTCTCCACGTCCGGAACACTTCCTCGCCGCGAGCGCCGATGAGCGCCGTTTTGACCTCGAAGCCTGCATGCTCAAGGAGAATCTTGAGCCATTCGGTCATCGCGGGCTCATCGTCTATCGCCAGGACTCTGGGCCGATGCTTTGGGACCATACGATTACAAGTCTAGTCGATCGACGTAACGAGTCAATACACGCTCCATTGGAATGTCTCGTTTTATTACATCTCGCCAGGACGGCAGTGTCGTCTCTCCCGGCACAGTGTCATCGTCGCCGCGTGATCCGACACGCCGATGACTGCGTGCGATAATGCCGCGATTGCAGCCCCTTCGCACGCGCATCGACCCCCAGACGCCCATTTTCCAGACCAATCGTGAGCACATGCAGCGGCTGGTCGGTCAGCTTCACGACCGCCTCGCGCGCGTGAAGCAGGGCGGTGGGCCGAAGTACATGGAACGTCACCGTGCCCAGGGAAAGCTGCCCGTCCGGGAGCGTGTCGACCGGCTGCTCGATCCGGGCTCGCCCTTTCTCGAGCTTTCACCGCTGGCCGCCTTCGACATGTACGACAACGACGCACCATGCGCGGGCCTGGTCACCGGCATTGGTCGCGTGTCCGGCCGCGACGTGCTCATCGTGGCCAACGACGCCACGGTCAAAGGTGGCACCTACTATCCGATCACCGTCAAGAAGCACATCCGGGCGCAGCAGATTGCGCTCGAGAATCGGCTGCCGTGCGTGTACCTGGTTGACTCGGGCGGTGCGTTCCTGCCGCTTCAAGCCGAGGTCTTTCCCGACCACGACCATTTCGGTCGCATCTTCTTCAATCAGGCGCGCATGTCAGCGGAGCGTATCCCTCAAATTGCCGTTGTCATGGGTTCCTGCACGGCTGGTGGCGCCTACGTTCCTGCGATGTCGGACGAAACCATCATCGTCAACGGCACCGGCACGATCTTTCTCGGCGGGCCGCCGCTCGTGAAAGCGGCAACCGGTGAGGAAGTCACGGCCGAAGATCTCGGCGGCGCCGACGTCCACACGCGCCTGTCGGGCGTGGCCGACTACCTGGCAGACAACGATCTCCACGCGCTCGAGCTGTGCCGGACGGTTGTCTCGACACTGGGCGGGGCCAAGCGGCTTCCAGCCGACATGGTCGAGCCCGAGGAACCGCGTTACGACCCGTCGGAGCTTTATGGCGTCGTCAACGCTGATCTGCGGAAGCCGTACGACGTGCGCGAAATCCTCGCGCGGCTCGTCGACGGTTCGCGGTTCGACGAGTTCAAGGAGCGGTACGGGGCGACACTGGTCACTGGCTTCGCGCGCCTGCACGGGTTTCTCATCGGGATTGTCGCCAGCAACGGCGTCCTGTTCTCCGAGTCCGCGCTCAAGGGAACGCATTTCATCGAGCTCTGCAATCAGCGAGGCATACCTCTCGTTTTCTTGCAGAACATCACAGGGTTCATTGTGGGCCGCCAGTACCAGCGCGCGGGGATCGCGAAGGACGGCGCCAAGATGGTGCACGCGGTGGCGAATTCCGTCGTCCCCAAGTTCACCGTCATCATCGGCGGATCCTTGGCGCCGGCAATTACGGCATGTGCGGCCGTGCGTACCATTCGCGACTGCTCTGGATGTGGCCGAACGCGCGGATCTCCGTGATGGGCGGCGAGCAGGCCGCCGGCGTACTCGCGTCGGTGAAGAAGAACAGCTCGCGCGCGATGGGAAGGCGCTCACTCAGGCGGACGAGGATTCCATCCGTCAGCCGATTCTCGAAAAATACGACCAGGAAGGCTCGCCCTACTACTCCACCGCCCGCTTGTGGGACGACGGCGTGCTGGATCCGGTGGACACGCGCCAGGCGCTCGCGCTGGGGCTGTCGGCAGCGTTCAACGCGCCGATTCCCGAGCCGAGGTTTGGCGTTTTTCGCATGTGATCAAGCGCCTCCTGATCGCGAACCGCGGGGAGATCGCCGTTCGAATCGCGTCCGCGTGCCGCGAACTCGGTGTCGAGAGCGTCGCAGTCTTCTCCGAAGCCGACGCGCGTGCACGCCACGTATACGCCGCCGATCACGCGGTTGCCATCGGTCCTGCACCTGCCGCGGCAAGTTACCTCTCCATTCCGAACCTCCTCGCCGCCGCGCGGACTTCACAAGCCGACGCGGTCCACCCGGGCTACGGCTTTCTTTCTGAGAACCCGGCGCTGGCTGCCGCCTGTGAGGCCGAGGGACTGGTGTTCGTTGGTCCTTCGTCTCAGGTCATCGCGCGAATGGGTTCGAAGATCGAGGCGCGCCGGCTGATGTCGTCCGCCGGCATTCCAGTTGTTCCGGGAGAAACGCCCGACGATCAGTCGGACGCCGGAATCCGGCGTGCGCTGGAACGTGTCGGGCTGCCAGCCCTGGTCAAGGCCTCAGCGGGCGGCGGCGGCAAAGGGATGCGTGAGGTGCGAGAGGCCGCCGACCTTGTCGATGGCGTCGGTGCGGCCCGCCGCGAAGCAGCCGCCGCGTTTGGCGACGGCACACTTTACGTTGAGCGGCTGTTGACGAGGCCTCGGCATATCGAGGTGCAGATCTTCGCCGATGGGCACGGCCACGTCACGCACCTTTTCGAGCGGGAATGTTCGCTGCAGCGCCGGCACCAGAAGGTCGTCGAGGAGAGTCCGGCGGTTGCGCTCTCTTCGGACCTGCGCCATCAGATCACAGAGGCGGCCGTTCAGGCGGCCCGCGCCGTGGGTTATCTGAATGCCGGAACCGTCGAGTTCCTGCTCGATTCGGCCGAATCGCGGTTCTACTTCCTGGAGATGAACACGCGCCTCCAGGTCGAACACCCGGTGACCGAAGCGGTCACCGGCCTGGATCTCGTGCGCGCGCAGTTGCTCGTCGCGTCGGGCGATCCGCTGCCCTGGCTCGGTCACGCTCCCTCGCAGCGCGGCCACGCCATCGAAGCGCGCGTGTACGCCGAGGATCCGGCGCGCGAGTTCTTGCCGCAAGCCGGTCACATCACGCTGTACAGAGAGCCAAGAGTGCCGGGGGTGCGCATCGACTCGGGAGTTCGCGAAGGCAGCGACGTCCCGGTCCACTACGACCCGCTGCTGGCCAAGGTCATCGCTTCCGGGGAGTCACGGGAGATCGCACGTCGCCGCCTCCTGGTCGCGCTGCGCAGTTTTCCGATTCTCGGCCTCCATACCAACATTCCGTTTCTCGTCCAGATCCTGGAGCATCCGCGATTCGTGGCAGGCGATGTAGACACGAACTTCCTCGATCGCGATGAAGTGACCGCCGCCCCTGCGGAGCCACCCGAATTTGTCCGAGCAGTCATGGCTGCCGCTGGCCACGGCAGCAGTCCCACACAAGTCGATCAGTCGCAGCATTGGGACCCCTGGCAACGGCTCGAAGGGTGGCGGCTCTGATGCCGCCGGTCCCTTCAATCGTCGAGACCGCGCCGGGCGCTTTTATGGTCGACGTCGAAGGTCGGCTCGAGACCGTGTACGTTGCCGGCCCTCCCGACAGCCGTTGGGCCTTCTGGAACGGCCAAGTCTTTCACGTCGAAGCCGGAGCGGCGGGCGCGACGTCAACTCCTTCAACAGGACACGCGGCGGCGATGCTCTCGTTGACCTCCCCCATGCCGGCCACCGTCGTCCGGATCCTGGTGAAGCCCGGAACACGCGTGGCGCGGGGCGACACGGTCGTTGTGCTCGAGGCGATGAAGATGGAATTGCCAATCCGCGCCACATCGGACGGCACGGTCGACACGGTGAATTGCAGTGAGGGCGAGCTCGTCGGCGCCGATCAGACGCTGGTGACTATGAAGTAGCGCCCTGCAGAACCTTCACGACTTCTTCGAACGGGTGCATGTTGATGGCGTCGTAGTCTGGCGGGCAACCGAACTCTCGCTGTTGGGGCGCCGTCGGATTGCCCAGGGTCACGCAGAGTCCACAGCCGATGCAGAGGTCGGCTCGAACCGCACAGACCATCCGGCCATCCCGGTCGGGTTCTTCGACAATGCAATCGGCCACCGGGCAGGCCGCCTGGCAAATCGAGCAGGCGAACGCGCCGAAGCAGCGATCCGGATCGATAACGGCTATCGTTTTCGGGGCCTTCTTCCGGGCTCCCGACATCATCTTCGTCCACATGGTGAAGAGATTATAGCAGTCCTACCGGATGGGATGGCCAGATGAGGGTGCGCCGGCCTCGGGCATCGACGCGTACAGCGAGGACGTATCTTCGTAGATCAGGCCGTTCGCATTCGTGGCGAAAAACCGAATGTTTCCGGGCTCCACTGCGTCCGCGCCTGCCTTGAACCCCTGCCCCGCATCGCCAGCCGCCAGGCCGTTACAGGATGCGGGCGCCCCGGCATACGCCGTGGCCGACACCTGCACCGTGTAGCCAGATTTTGTGACGGCATTGCTGGCGCCGAGATCCGCGCTGATAAACGCCGCGACGCTCCCGGTCGGCGCCGTGCCGAGCGTCGTGAGATTCGGCGCGTAGAAGCCCGAGCCGCACGTAATGGCATAGGTCAGCTGAGCGCTGTTGACGGCGCGCAGCGACCCGATGGCAGACGCCGAGCCAGCGACCTGGCGCGCCAGCACCAATCGCGGCAGTGCAATTGACGCCAGGATGCCGATGATCGCGCACACGAAAAGCAGATCGATCAGGGCAAAGCCGTCAGCCTTTCGAGTCGTGCACATGTGTTCAACCCTCTGGTCCTACACACCCCATGCCGATTCCCATGCGAGCCCTAACTCCAGTCGCGCCATCCAGATGCAGTCGTCGTGCAACCGGCAGGCACTGCTGGCTGCTGACGCTTTCTGTCAACCGAGCGGTGACGAGTGACAAAACGTGACCAATTCAGAACTTGAACGCGACGCCTATCGTCCCTCGCCAGTAACTGAGCTTCAGGTCGTCGTCGACGGCGCCGAGAAAAGGCACATCCTGCCACGTCTTGAAGCGGCGGAAGTCGACGCGCACACCGACTCCGTTTGAAAAGTACAAGCTGATGCCGCCGCCGTAGTCCCAGCCAAACGCTTTCTGGTCGAACGACTGCGTGACATTCGGCGCGACCAGGATATTCGCGTGCGGCCACATCAGCCCGAACCCAAACACTCCATACGGTTGGACCTTGCCGTTTCCAGCCCCGACAAGGAAGTTGCTCATCAACGAAAACACCGAGTTGTCAGAGCCCCTCACGTTCCCCGGAAGCTTCGCCCAGGCGATATCCTGCTCGATGCCCGTGGATGAGCGCATCGAGCCGAACGCTACCCCCCAGCTGCTCAACGCCCCAACGCAGGCAGCAGGCACCGTACAGCTGGAATCGCCGCTGAAGTTGTGACCGACGTAGGGCACCAGGAAGCCATCCGCGCGGGCCGTCTGCGCACCGATGAGGAGCGCAGCCAGAACGAGCCCGACACCTCTGACTGCCCCCACGGCCTTTCTATCGCCGGTACCCTGGAACATTGACGTCCTCCATATCGGCTCGGCTGGACCCCTGGCTCAGGCGCCAGCCCGGCCGTCGTGACAGATCCGCAAGATCGACAACAGATTCAGCAGGCGCGCGGCCCCAGGACGGCACACGGCTGCATGCCAGTGCGTGCGGAATACCCGTTGCTCACTCCGCACCCATATGGCCGTAGTCTGGGGAAGCCCTCAAGAAGTTCGCTGGAGCTTGCAGTCGCCGGGCAGGACGATGAGCACGGCGCGCCTGATTCGGATTTGCGTGCTGGCCCTGATTCTAGCCTTGATCCTCGCGTTCCAGTTCATTCCCGCAGACGAGACGCCTTTATCCGATAAGCAGGAGCAGACCGTCCGACCGACGCGCATGAGCCCCCGCTCGAATCCGTTCCGCTGGGCACCGCCCTCGGCTCGCGTCTAGGTCGCAGTCGATTCACCACCAACGACCAACGACTATTACAATAGCCTCGCTTTTGAGAGGAGGCTGGTCATGTCGCGGCGGTTTCCGATCCTCGCGTTCGCCATCTGGATTGCCGTCCCTGGCGCGTCTGTCGTCTCCGCGCAAAATCGCCCGACCGGGCAAGCCGCGGCGAGTCAGGCCATCACACCCTACCGGATCCATATCTCGGACGAGGTGCTGACCGATCTGAAGCAGCGGCTGGCCCGCACTCGTTTCCCTGACGAGATCCCCGGGGCCGACTGGGACTACGGCACCAACCTTCAATATCTCAAGGAGCTCGTGGCCTACTGGCGCGACAAGTTCGACTGGCGAGTCCAGGAGCGCCGGTTGAACCAGCTCGATCAATTCACCACGAACATCGACGGGCTCACGATCCATTTCGTCCATCAGCGATCCAAAGTGCCGGGCGCGCTCCCACTCGTGATGACGCACGGCTGGCCCGGATCCTTCTTCGAATTCTCGAAAGTCATCGGCCCTCTCACCGATCCGGCGGCTCATGGAGGGTCCGCCGCCGATGCGTTCAGTGTCGTCGCCATTTCGCTGCCCGGCTACGCGTTTTCCGACAAGCCGCGCGAACGGGGGTACGGGCCGGAGCGAATGGCCGGTATCATCGCCAAACTCATGGCGCGCCTGGGATACAGCCGGTACGGTGCGCAAGGCGGAGACTGGGGCAGCGCGATCAGCCGATTTCTGGCCGTCAATGACGCCAGCCATGTCGTCGGCCTTCACCTCAATTTCTGCCTGGCCGGGCCGCCACCGGGACAGGATCCCAATGCCGGCATACCGGCCGCCGAGCTCGAGCGGACGCGAGCGCGACAGGCGTGGCTCGACAACGAGCGCGGCTACTTTCTGGAGCAGTCGACAAAGCCGCAGACGGTTGGCTACGGCCTGAACGACTCGCCTGCCGGGCTCGCCGCGTGGATCGTCGAAAAGTTCCGTGGCTGGTGCGACTGCGACGGCGACGTGGAAAAGAAATTCACCAAGGACGACCTGCTGACGAACGTCATGCTGTACTGGGCCACCGGGTCCGCCGCGTCATCGGCGCGCATCTATTACGAGAATCAGCGCGCGACACCGGGGGGCGGTCGCGTCGAAGTGCCGACCGCGTGCGCGGTCTTCCCCAAGGAACTGCTCCTTCCACCCAGACGTTGGGTGGAGGCGGGACACAATCTGAAGCGCTGGACTGAAATGCCGCGTGGCGGCCATTTCGCCGCGCTGGAGGAGCCGCAGCTGCTCGTCGACGATATCCGCGCGTTCTTCAAGGACCTTCGCTGAGGCGTCGCGTCTACTCTGTGCCGTCTGGCGGTTCGCCAACCGTGCGGCCGTACACCGCCCCTAACATCTCCCAGGCCGTGACGAACAGGGCCGCCAGGATCGGGCCCAGGATGAATCCCATGGCGCCGAATAGGAGGAGCCCCCCCAGCGTTGAGAAGAAGATCATCAGCTCGTGCATCTGAATGTCGCGGCCCACGAGCCGCGGGCGGAGAAAGTTGTCGACGCTTCCCACGACAAGGCTCGCGAACAGCGCGAGCGCGATACCGCGCCAGACTTCCCCGGCCGCCACGAGAATGACGACCGCCGGAATCCAGATGAGCGCCGCACCGATGCCAGGAACAATCGACAGAATGGCCATCATCGCGCCCCAGAACAGCGCGCCGTTGAAGCCAACAGCCCAGAACGCCAGGCCGTTCAGCGTGCCCTGCGTCACGCCGACGACCAGTGTGCTCTTCAGCGTCGCACGAGTGACCGCGACGAACTTGTCGGCCATGCGCTCCCGCTCCGGCCCGGTCAGTGGCAGGTACGACAGCACAGTCTGCAGGAGGGTCGGCCCGCCCGTCAGGAAGAAGAACATCGTGTAGAGCAGGATGAAGAACTGAAAAACAAACACGCCTGTGGCGCGGGTTGTCTCCGAGAGCGTATCGAAGATGCGAGAACCGAGGCTGCCAATCAGTTCTTGAACTTTGGTGAGAATGAGCCCTCGATAGGGCGCCAGCCGATTGAGTCCCGGAAGCGCGCGCACTTTCCGCTCCAGGTCCAGGGGATGATCGATGTACTGCTGGAGCCGAGGACCGATCGTGTCGTGCACTCGCAGCGCCTCGTTGGCGATCGCGCCAAGCGCCGCGAGCAGCGGCGTCATGACGAGAAGGAACAGCAAGGCGACCGTGGCAGCCGCTGCGAGCGCCTGACGGCCGCGGAACAGCCGCACGAGCCGCCGGTAGGCCGGGTACGCCAGACTCGCAAACACGCCGGCCAGCACGATGGTCACGAAAAACGGCCAGATCATGACCACGAACGCCACTGTGGCGCCTGCGACGAACAGGACGAGAAAAGCGTGGCGAACGCGGTCTTCGCGCATCCTCAGAAGACGTGACTACCGCTGCAGGTGGTGATCCAGATTCAACAGGCGATGGCCATCGTCTTCCTTGCAGGCGGGCGCCTCTTCGAGCGGCTCATTCGAACGATCGATCAGATGCGGGAAGTTGGTCCACGGCTGCGTCAGGACCTTTGGATCGTCCACCGTCACCTGGAATGCCAACTGGTCGCCGACACGCCAGAAGCGTTCGATCACGTGCATCGCATCTGAGTGGAAATAGCCGTCTTCCCCGAACCACGTCTCGTCCACGAAGTTGGTCGTCTCGACGACCAGCGTATCGCCTTCCCAGTGTCCGATGGCGTCGCCGTAATAAGAGGGGTTGAGGCCGGCCCGATGCTTGCGACCGTCTGTGGGAATAACCCGAAAGGTGTTTCCGGAAATCTCTTCATACAGGAAGACGAATTCGCCCGGCAGCTGGATGATCCGGCGCGGCGAGCCGATGCGCGGCACGCCAGGACGGCCGCAATAGAAGACGCCATCCACCTTGCTCTGATGGGCCTCCAGTTCCGCGACTTTCGCCTGAAACTCCGGCTTATAGGAAGGCGCCTTCGTCCAGGGTCGCGCACCCGGAACGTCTTCGAACACGCGGTGCCGCGCACTCTGATCGATCTTGACGGTCGTGGCCTTGCCCTCCACGACCTTTTTCAAGGCAACCGGTGCGACGTCGATGGCATACGCCCAGCCGCCGCTCAGATCCGGGTGCCCGGTCCCCTGTTGAGCCAACGCCAGAGTTGTCGTCAGGCAGCACGAGATCCCGAGAACGCCGATGATGTGTCGCGTCATGGCTTCACCTCCGCGCCGCCACCCCGTTCCAGCTCAATCGAGTTGCCGTCGGCGAATGTCAGCTTCTGCAGATACATGTAACGCGATCCGTCTCGCGCGCGGACTCCGCCAATCGTGACCGATTGACCGATCGCCTTCGCCAGATCCGCGCGAGCCAGACCCACGCGCCGGAACCAGCTCGGTGGCTGACTCTCAACCTTCCAGCTTTCGGTCGCACCGTCAGGACCGGCCGCGTCAACGAAGATCGCGATGTGCGGATTGACCCAGTCAACCTTCGTCAGCGTCCCCTTGAGCACGAACGGGTTCGCCATGTCGAAGATCGCCGACGGTGAGTGGTGGGCCGACAACGCAGTGGACGTCAGCCATCCACACAGAGCTACGGTCGCCAACGCAAAGACTTTCCGCACCATGACAACCTCACGCGGATCCTACCACCCCGCGGCTGAACTGGTACCATGAGGTTCATCGTGGTCTTCGGAGCTCGGCTGCGAGCGATCGCAACCTGGGTGAACACATATCAAGGCGCGCTCATCGCGATCCTTGTGGCGGCGGCCGTGGTGCTGCGGGTGATTCTCGTCGTGGACTCGCCGACGCCATTCGGGTACGTGTGGGACTTCTACACCGAAGGCGTCCGGTTGCTCTTCAATACGGGGCGACTGCCCCTTGCAGAAGACTGCTGGCAGTGCGGACATCCTCCGGTGTTCTACCTGGCTGGATGGCCCTTCTACGCACTTGGCCGCTGGATCGCGCCGCGTCCAAGCGATGCCGTTGCGCTCAGGTGGCTGGGTGGCCTGGCGATGCTATCCGCCACCGTCACGGTGTTCTACGGATACCGACTGCTGCGTCTCTACAGATGCCGGGGCTGGTCACTCGTGGCCGGGCTTGCCCTGCTCCTGATCTTCCCGTGCCTGTTTATCAGCTCCTACGGACCCGAAGCGGACATCGTGCTGACGGCACTCCTCAGCGCATTCATCTATTACCTGACACGCTACTTTTCAGCGCCCGGGAATGCCCGTCCCTTTGACATTCTCCTACTGGGTTTGCTGGCCGGCCTCGCGGCGGCCACCAAATACAGCGGTCTCGTCGGCATTGTGTCGGCCGGCATCGTTGTCGGCATTCTCGTGCTTCGTGGACCGGACCGGCTGCGCATTATCCGTGATGGCCTGCTCGTCCTGCTCGTCTGCGCGTTCGTTGGTGGATGGAAGTACGTGGACAACTACCGCCGCTACGGCGACGTGCTGCACGCTAACGGATCCGCCGCGCAGGGATTCGCGGTCAGCTCTACCCGAGGTGGCCGCACTGCAGTGGGAGTTCACCACGTTCAGACTTCGGGAACTGCGCGCGCTCATAGGCCCGCATCCGCCAGCCGGACAACTGACATCATTCCGCGCCTATCACAGCGTGCCGACGGCGCTTCACGCACTCGCCTGGAGCGATATGAGCTTCTTCACGGTCAACGGCCGTCATGGATCGCCCACTCAGCCGTATCCGCGGCGAATCATTCCCCGCGATCTCACGATGGCGGTGATTCTCCTGGGATTCGTTCCCGAGATTCTTGCCGCCATCGGGCTGGCCGTCACGCTCAAACACCGCGTGTTCTGGCCGCTCGCCATCTTTACAATCGTGTCGTTCGCCGCGTACTTCTGGTGGGTCGTGCCGCAACCGTCCTGGGCGCTCAAGACGAAGTACCTCCTCTTTCTCCTGCCGCCTTTCGCCGTCTACGTGGTCGCCGGTCTCGGCTGGTTGTGGAGGCGTGCGCCACTGGTGGGCCTGCTGGGCTCGGCCCTGTTCGTCGCTCTCATCGCCATCACACACCTATATCTCTACGCATTTGCCGCCGGCGGCCTGTAGGTTTTCTGGAAGACAGAATCCGGAAAACAACAACCAAAAGTCGGATTATCGGAAGACTTTTCGCCGCGTCACAAAATTGATCGAGCGATTTCGTCCCCGGCGTTGGCCCGATTTTCGCGGGGACCATGCCGCACTTCGTTACCTATTACTCTCGCGGAAACCCAAGGAGCCGAGGTTTGCGCAGCCCAGCGGCCACGACAGGAACGGACGTACATCCCTCACTGACCGGTCTGCGATTTACGCCAGAAGACCTGAACCAGAGCCTGCCGGAGCGCTTCGAACAGGTCGTCTCGCAATTTCCGGACCGCACGGCACTGATCGGCAGCGGCCGCTGCTGGACGTATTCCGAACTGAACAAGCTGGTCAACCGCATCGCTCACGCCATCAGGTCACGCACCGCACCGGGCGTCGACTGCGTGGCATACCTGGTCGATCAGTCGCCCGAGATGGTCGTGTGCACGCTTGCGATCTTGAAGGCTGGCAAAGCGTACCTGGCGATCCACCCGGAGATCCCGACGGCGGCGCAGCGTTCGATTCTCAAAGATGCGAGGCCGGAGCTGCTTCTTGCCGTGCCAGGTCTGGCGGCGCAGCGCGAGCGAGATCGCCGCTGGTGCGTGCGACGTCCTCATCCTTCACGACGTCGACGATCATCTTGGGGCCGCCGGCCATTACGTATGGCTCGCCGCACGCGAAGGGCTTATCGGACTGTGTACGACGAACGGCCCCGCGATTCTGGCGCCCACCGGCGGCCTGACGCCGCCCTTCGGGAACAATCCGCTTGCCGTCGGCATCCCCGCGGGCCGCCATTCACCGATCCTTCTCGACATCGCGATGAGCGTCGCCCCGCGCGGGAAGATCGGGTTGCAGCTCGCGGAGGGCAAGCCGCTGCCGCCCGGCTGGATTCTCGATCGCTTCGGGCGGCCGTCTACCGATCCGGCCGACCTCGCCGCGGGCCTTGGCGTCCCGATCGGCGGGCACAAAGGCTACGGCCTCGCGATGACCATGGAGGTGCTGTCGGGCGTGCTGAGCGGAGCCGGGTTCGGGCGCGACCACCAGCGCGAAGCGATGCGTCAGGCGACGGAGCCACGCGACCTCGGGCACTTCTTCCTGGTGATCGATCCCGAGCTCTTCATGCCGCTCGATCAGTTCACCGCCCGCGTCGATCACATGATCGGTCAGACCAAGACTGGTGAGCGCGCTGAGGGCGTGGACGAGATTCTCTTTCCCGGCGAGGCCGAGCTTCGCGCGCGCGCCCACAATCTCGAGCACGGCGTCCCGCTGCGTCCGCACACCTATCAATCGCTGCTCAAGTACGCCGCAGAGACGGGTTTGGCGACTACGTTGACGCTGATCGATTAGCCGCCCCGAGTATCTGGCCAGGTCAACAAGTTGACCCGGCCTTGGCGCTGGCGTGAAGCCACAGGAACCTTCGATCAGTATTCGGGACTGGAGCTGCGGCCGACACAGATCATTAGGGGGTTCGTAACGAAAGATGCCCACGAACACTGCCGTGGCCGTGAGCGCGGAACGTCGGCCCGGGGCGGATGGACCGGGCAGCCCCGCAGCAACGGCCATGCTGACCGCCGTGACGGAAGAAGCGCGGCAAGCCCTGGGCGGACGAACGCACGTGGTCATCAAGCAGTTCCCGTTCAAGGTCGGGCGCGAGAGTCGTCTGTCGCCCCGCCCAGTTGCCCGATGGGCAGCGGCTGTCGACCGCCGCTTACGCAAGTCGCCAGAACTGAACGACCTCTACCTGATCGAGCCTCCGTCTCCGCTGGGGTTCCACATTTCCCGCGAACATTTCGCAATCGATTGGGTCGGTTCGGATCTGGTGCTCATCGATCGCAACAGCACCTGCGGTACATGTGTTGGCGAGTACGAGGTCGGCTTCGACTCCAAGGACGTGCGAGCCCAGATTTGCGACGGTGATCTGATCACGGTAGGTAGCCGTCACTCGCCTTACGTTTATCAGTTCCGCTGGTCCTCCCCTGGCGAACAAGTCGATCGCTAGATTCCCAGGTTCCTGGCCAGAATTCACCGGAACCACTGACCTACGATCGTCCGCTCGAGCAGCCGCGCGAGCAACGCGTCAGTGAATCCCCGGTGCCAGCAATGGAGGCGCGCTCGGCGATCCATCCGAAGTGTTGGGCCACCGCGATGAACGCAACCAGTAACCCGATCGCGATGAGAGCGACGCGCCGAGACTGCCTGCTCATCGCTTCCAGCCTTTCTGAACATCGTCAGAAGACGTCGGTCGACTGATCAGACAAAGATCGACCAGGACGCCGAACGACCACTTCTGAGCATTTCGTGCCATGCCCTGACATCCGCGCCTCTCCCGCCCCAAGATCGGCTCGTTGCAGTGCAGCCGCAGCCGTGGTCACGCCTAGGTTATGGCGATCCTTGATAGAGCGCCGATCCCCCCACTCGTCCTAGGATTACGTGCCCCGAGAGCGGCGCGACGCGCTTCTCGAACGCGTCGCCTCGCTCGTTGAAATCATTGATGTACTTCAGTTGGTTCGCGCATCGCGTGATCCGAAGGGCGACAAGTTCCTGAACGCAGCCGTGAACGGCCGCGCAGATGTGATCGTGACCGGCGACAAAGATCGTCTCGCTCTGAATCCGTTCCGCGGCATCGCGATCGTGACTCCCGCGGCCTATCTCGCTCGCCAAACGTAAACCAACTTCGTGCCGCGGAAGCGCTTTCATTTCTGACGGTGATTCCGGCACCGAATCGGATCTGGGCATCCTCGAGGCCAGCGGTCAAGTAGCCGGCGACGACTCCGCGAAGCATCTCGAGCGAAGGTCAACATCCGTACACGCACGTGGTCGACGCTTCGCATCCACAGGCGATCGAGGCGCCGCGAGCCTCAGTTGTTCCCCGCTGTTCCCAAGTCGCATGAAGCGGACGCTGCGGCCGAGGCGAAGAGTGGTGACGGGACCACGACTCAGAAAGCGCCTGCAGCTGCAAGCGAGCGCCGGAGGGAAGTCGTGAGGCAGACGACATTAGCAGTGGCCGAACGACCGCGAGCGCGCAGCGAGATGGGGAATCTGAAGGGGCCCCATCGAGCGAAGTTGGAATTGGAGGCGCCGCCCGGATTTGAACCGGGGGTGGAGGTTTTGCAGACCTCTGCCTTACCACTTGGCGACGGCGCCTCGACTGAGCAGATGGATGCGGACCGGCTCGCAGCGGATGGGCGGTCCGACCAGCGTGAGCCGATCGGGCGGGCCAGCGACTGAAAAATGGAGCGGGAAACGGGATTCGAACCCGCGACTTCGACCTTGGCAAGGTCGCACTCTACCACTGAGTTATTCCCGCTCGCCCGAATCCCTAACGTAACACACGCTTCCGCAGGCTTCAACGCCCCTTCACACCCTCGCATCGCGCAGCACCCGCGCCGCCTCTTCCGGCGACGTCGGGTTGATGTAGAACCCGGTGCCCCACTCGAAGCCGGCCACCTTCGTCAGCCGCGGCATCAGCTCGACGTGCCAGTGGTAGAAGTCCGAAATCTCCTCACTGAACGGCGCGCTGTGCACGACCAGGTTGTACGACGGCGTCTCGAGCGCGCGGTTCACCCGCGCGAGCAGCGCCTTGAGCAGCCGCGCCAGACCTGCGTACTCGTGTTGCGGCGCTTCTTCGAACCGCGACCCGTGCCGGCGCGGCACCAGCCAGGTCTCGAACGGAAACCGCGGCGCATACGGCGCCAGGGCGACGAACTCCTCGTTCTCGAGAATCACCCGCTGACCCGCGGCCAGTTCGTGATGCACGATGTCGCAGAACACACACCGCTCCTTGGCGAGGAAATGGCTCCGCGCGCCTTCGATTTCCTTGCGCACGAACTCGGGAACGATCGGCAGCGCGATGAGCTGGGAATGCGAGTGCTCGAGCGTGGCGCCTGCCGGCCCGCCGTGATTCTTGAACAGCAGAATAAAGCGGAACCGGCGATCCTGCTTCAGGTCGAGCACGCGTGCGCGGAAGGCCGAGAGCACGCGCTCGATTTCTCCCTCCGACATCGACGCCAGCGTCTTGCCGTGATCGGGCGTTTCGATGATCACCTCGTGCGCGCCGATCCCGTTCATGCGGTCGAACATGCCCTCCCCTTCGCGGTCGAGCCCTCCTTCGACGTGCAGCGCGGGAAACTTGTTCGGCACGACGCGCAGGTCCCATCCGGGCCCGTTCGGCCCGTTGCCGTTGCCGCGGTACGCCAGCACTTCCGGCGGGGTCAGCTCTTCCCGCCCGGCGCAGAACGGACAGTGCTCGTCCCGCAGGATGCTGTGCCGTTCGGACCTGAAGTCGTTGGGACGTTTGCGCCGCCCGGTGGAAATGATGACCCACCGGCCGGTCACGGGGTCTTTGCGCAGTTCGGACACGTCAGTCGTTCTATCGGGCTCTGGTGGTTCCGGGTTCAGCGCCAAGAGCATACGTCAAAAGCATTCCGAAACACCTCCATCACCGGCCGCCCCTCGTCCATGTGTATCGACACCACGTCGAAGCGGCACGGGCAATCCGTCAACTGGTGCCGAACGATGAAGTCGTGGGCGGCGTGGGCGAGGCGCCGGCGCTTGAGGGGACCGACCGCTTCGGCCGCGTCGCCGAATGCACGGTCCTCCCGCGTCTTCACCTCGACGAAAACCAGCGCAGAACCGTCGCGGGCGATGATGTCCAATTCTCCACCGCGCACCCGATAGCGGCGCGCAAGTATTGCGTACCCCCGGCGCTCCAGTTCACTGCACGCGAGATCTTCCCCGATTTGGCCGAGGACCATTCGGCGGCGCGACATGCCCGCCGGTGGCAGAGCAAATCAAGTGCCGGTGGCACGCTCAGCCTGGGTGAGCGCGGCGTCAAAGATCCCGACCGCCGTGTCGGCCTCGTCTTTCGTCAGCACCAGCGGCGGGGAAAACCGGATCGTATTCGCCCCGGCACCCAGAATGAGGAGCCCGCGGCGGAAACACGCATCCAGCAGGGCGTCGCGCTCGGAACCGGCCCGCTCCCTGGTCTTCCGGTTCCGCACCAGCTCGACGCCGATCATCAAGCCTCGACCGCGGACGTCGCCGATGAGCGGGTGACGGTCGGCGAGGGACGCAAGCCCCGCCATGAGGTGAGCGCCCACGTCCGTAGCGTTCGCGAGAAGACCCTCTTTCAGCAGCTTGAGCGTCGCGAGTGCCGCAGCGCACGCCACCGCATTGCCGCCGAAGGTGCTGGCGTGCGACCCGGCGGGCCAGCTCTCCATGATTGACGCACGTGCCAGCATGACGCCGAGCGGCAGGCCCGACGCGATGCCCTTCGCGGCAGCGATCAGATCGGGTTCGACGCCGGCATGCTCGATCGCAAACATTCTGCCCGTGCGTCCCATCCCGGACTGCACCTCATCCACGACGAGCAGAATGCCGAATCGACGCGTCAGCTCGCGCAAGCCTTGCAGAAATGCCGTCGGCGCCGGCAGGTAACCGCCCTCGCCTTGAATCGGCTCGAGGATGACCGCCGCCACGTCCTCCGGTGCGACAAGATGGGCGAACAGCTCGCGCTCGATGTAACCCAGGCAATCGGCCGCGCAGCTCTCCGGCGTTGAGCCGTCCGGGGCGCGATAGACATCCGGGTACGGTGCGTGAAACACGCCGGGCATCAGCGGCCCGAAGCCGCGACGCTGAACCGCCTTGCTCGCAGTCAGCGACAGCGACCCGATTGTCCTGCCGTGAAATCCGCCGAGAAAGGCAATGAAGTTCTGGCGCCGTGTGGCAAAGCGCGAAAGCTTGATGCACGCCTCGATGGCCTCGGTGCCCGAGTTCGCGAAGAACGCCCGCACTCCGCCGCTGATTGGCGCAACCGCCGACAATTCCTCAGCCAGACGCACCTGGGGCTCGTAATAGAAATCGGTCCCGGACATGTGAAGGAATCGCCCGGCCTGCTCCCTGACGGCATCCAGCACATCGGGATGCGCGTGGCCGGTGGAATTGGTCGCAATCCCGGCCGCGCAGTCGAGAAACACATTCCCGTCCACGTCTTCGACCGTGCAGCCCGAGCCGCTCGCCATGACGAACGGATACGATCGCGTATAGGACGGCGACACGACCGCGCGGTCGCGCTCGATCATCGCCTTGGCTTTTGGACCTGGAAGAGCCGTCTTGATGGAAGGGACGGTCACTTTCGTTTCCAGCGCGTGCCGCCGGGGTTGTCTTCGAGCAGCACGCCCCGCGCGGCCAGATCCTGCCGAATCCGGTCGGCTTCCGCAAAATCGCGCCGCCGCCTCGCCGCCTGACGCTCCTCGATGAGGCGCTCGATGTCCTCCACCGCCACCGGCGGGCTGTCCTCTTCGGCGCGCCGCAGACTGAGCACGCCCAGCACCTGATCGAACTCGTCGAACGCCGCCTGGATCACCGGCACGTCACCGGTCCCGACCTCGCCCGCGTCGATAGCCGAGTTGAGCGAGCGCACGAGCTCGAACATCGCACCAAGCGCCGCCGCGGTATTCAGGTCGTCCTTCATTGCGTCCGCGAACGCCTTGCGCCCCTGGTCCACGCGCGCTGCAAGGTCCGGGTGCGTGCCGGCTCGCGCAATCGCCGGCAGTCGGGCCAGAAAATCCGTCAGCCGCCGGAGCGCCTCTTCCGCCTGCGCCAGGCTCGTCCACGTGAAGTTCAGCTTCTTGCGGTAGTGCGCCGACAGCAGCAGATAGCGCATAGCCGAGGGCCGATGGCCGCGGGCGACGATGTCGGGGACGGTGTAGGTGTTGCCGAGCGACTTCGACATCTTCTGTTCGTCCACGAGAAGGTACTCGACGTGGACCCAGAAACGGGAGAAGGGCTTCCCCGTCGCCGCCTCACTCTGCGCGATCTCGTTCTCGTGGTGCGGAAAGATCAGGTCGATACCGCCGGTATGGATGTCGATCGGCGGCTCGCCGAGCAGCCGAAGCGCCATCGCCGAACACTCGAGGTGCCAACCGGGGCGGCCGGGCGGATCGATCAGATCCCATTTAGGCTCGTCAGGCTTGGCGGCCTTCCACAACACGAAGTCGCGCGCATCTTCTTTCGTGTAGTGGTCAGCGTCCACCCGCGCGCCCGCCTTCAACCCCTCGTGGTCGAGATGCGCCAGGCGCCCGTAGGTCGGAAGCGTCGAGATCTTGAAATACAGCGAGCCGTCGCTCTCGCTCCTGTAGGTATGGCCGTTCCGCTCCAGGGTGGAAACAAGGTCCGCCATCGCCTGCAGGTTCGCCTCGTCTGTCGCACGAGGCATTTCCTCGACGCTCTCCAGGCCGAGCGCCCGCGCATCCTCCTGAAACGCCGTCACGTACTGCTCGGTGTACGCCCTCAGGTCCATTCCCGCCTTCTGGGCGCCGGCAATAGTCCGATCGTCGACATCGGTGAAATTCACGACTTGCCTGATGCGATAGCCGCACAGGTATTTCAGCGTCCGACGCAAGACGTCAACGCAGACAAAGGTCCTGAAATTTCCGATGTGCCCGCGCGCGTACACCGTGAGTCCGCACGTGTACATGCGCACCATGCCGTCGACCGACGGCGCGAACGGCTCTTCACTCCTTGTCAGGGTGTTGTACAGACGCATGTCACGCTTGAAGAATCTGCAAGATGCGGGGCCGTCACGGGCGTCGGTCGGTCGCGCGCCTGCGCCAGATCTCCCTGGCCCCGATGAGGACGGTTACCTCACACGATCCAGCCTGGCTTCGAAACTGCACGTGCACGTCCGACGCGCCGTTGGCCGAGGCCACCGCCTTGCCCAATTGAGAGACCAGATCGGTCACGACCGGGGCGGTGCACCCGACCTGGCGGAACACGGTCCTGGCCACGTCACCGAGTACGTTGTCGAAGGGCTCCCGGCCCGACAGACGCACGGAAAACAGGAAGTCGGCCTCAGACACGCGGAAAATCTTATAGCGAAAGGCGGCTGAAAAGCACGCGGGCGCGGCCGCAATCGGCCGCGATCTGCGTCTTCAGGAGGTCGAGGGACTCGAACGCGCGCTCGTCGCGCAGCCGCTGCACGAAGCCCACGCGGACATCCGCGCCGTACAGGTCGCGGTCGAAGTCGAACACGTGGGTCTCCACGGTCAGACCGCCGGAAGAATCGACGGTCGGACGCACGCCAACATTGGTGATCGACGGCCGGACGATCCCTTCAATCGTGATGCTCGTGGCGTACACACCATTCGGCGGCAGGAGCTCGTTTTCAGTACACAGATTCGCGGTGGGAAAGCCAATCGTATGGCCCCGGCGATCGCCCTGGATGATTCGCCCCTCGACGTAGTACTCGTGCCCGAGCAGCGCGCCCGCCTCGTCGACCCGTCCTTCGCTGACAAGCCGGCGGATTCGCGTGCTGCTGACCACGAAATCCCGGTACCGAACGGGATCGATCTTCTCCGCTCTGAATCCATATCGAGCCCCGAGAACACGAAGCAAGGAGAAGTTGCCCGCGCGGCCGTGCCCGAACAGGAAGTTGGCACCAACCCAGACCTCCGCCACCCGCAGCCAGTCCACCAGCACGGTCTTGACGAAGGCTTCCGGATCCCATCGGGACACTTCCGGGGTGAATCGGACGATCGCCGGCTCCCTGGACACCCGCCGCCTCGAACGCCGCCAGCTTCTCGCCCGTCGTCATCAGGAGCGGCGGCGCCTTGTCCGCCCGGACTACCCGCGGTGGGTGGGGATCGAACGTCATGACCACAGACGTCGCGCCGTGCTCCTGGGCGACGCGGCACACCCGATCGAGGATCTTGCGGTGTCCGCGGTGGACGCCGTCAAAATTGCCGAGCGCCAGAACCGGGTGGATCCAGCGCACCGGTCGCGGATCGTCGGGGAAGTGGATAACGTCCATTCAATTGGGACTCAAAACTCGAAACTCAGAACTCAGAACTACAAGGGACCGCGTCTCTACACGACGTCCAACACCAAGCCATCATAGGCCAACTGCACACCGGCGGGGAGCCGCGCACAGGTGGCCGCATGTGCCAGATCGTGACAGATGTGCGTGAAATAGGTCCGATCCGGCGCGAGTCGCTCGACGACCTGCAGCGCCTCGGCGACGCTAAAGTGAGTTGAGTGCGGCCGGTCGCGAAGCGCGTCGAGGACCAGCGTCCGAACACCGCCAAGCAGGGGCCACGATGTCTCAGGAATCCGATTGCAGTCGGTCAGGTACGCGAACGGCCCGATGCGAAACCCGAGAATCAGCCTGGGTCCGTGATGGAGCGGCACCGGAACGAAGTCGACGCCACCCAGCGTGAATTCTCCAGCGACGGGAAACAGCGACAACTTCGGCACGCCGCCGCCGACCCGCGGTTCCGCATCGAAAATGTACGAAAACATGCGACGCAGATCGTTGAGCGTCCCCTCATCGCCGTAGCATCCGATGGCCTGCTGCTGAATCGCGTTGTACCGGCGGACCTCGTCGAGACCCATTACGTGATCGGCGTGACTGTGC
Organism: uncultured Acidobacteriota bacterium; assembly: GCA_963725105.1. GTDB lineage: Bacteria > Acidobacteriota > Vicinamibacteria > Vicinamibacterales > CAVVIG01 > CAVRXZ01. The sequence continues at coordinate 15,312 of CAVRXZ010000030.1, read as the reverse complement.
GTGAACAGGATGGCATCGACACGATTGACGTCGTGAGCCAGCGCTTGAGCCCGAAGGTCGGTCGCCGTGTCGACCAGGACGTACCGAACCGCGTTAGCCACGGCGGACGAGGGAGGGGCGACTTCGGCGGTGCGCAGATCAATGAGAATCGACGGCCGCGTCCGCCGGTCGCGCGGGTCGGTGGAGCGGCATACCGCACACCCGCAGCCGATCGCGGGCACTCCGTGCGACGTGCCCGTCCCGAGCATCGTCACACGCATCTGATGAGCACTCGCTGCCCGGAACCGGCTCGAGCAGCTGTCACGGCTGGATGATGCGGGGGGCCGCGTCGCGGACTTCGATGAACCGCATCCTCAACTCGTAGAGCACCTGCTCGAGCACCTGGCGCTCCTCTGCCGTCAGATTCCCCCGCGTCTTTTCTTCGAGCAGTGCGAGGATGTCGATCATCTGACCCGCGCCGTCGAGATTCGGCTCGCTCGCCTTACCCGATTCATCGGGCACATCGCCGAAGTGAATCGCTGCCGCGCTGGCGAGCGAGAGGACGAAGGCGGTAAACGAGACGTCGGACATAGCGTGAGATGGTGGAATTGGGTAATCGGGTAATTGGGTAATTGGGTAATTGGACTAAACGGAACGCTACAATTACCCAATCCATTACCAGATTACCAGATTATCCCATTACCCAATTCCACCATTCACCCCTGGCGATTTACCGTATGACATCACCAACTTCCCATCACTTCTTGCGGCTTGTGGAGATTGTGGCGCAGCTCCGGGCGCCAGACGGCTGCCCGTGGGACCGTGAACAGACGCTGCAGTCGCTGAGCCACTACGTGCTCGAGGAGGCGTATGAAGTCGTCGACGCGATTGAGCGCAACGATGCGAGCGCGCTGTGTGAAGAGATCGGCGACCATATCTTCGAGGGAGTGTTTCTCGCCCAGATCGCGGCAGAGAGCGGGCGCTTCGATCTCGGCGCGGCGCTCCAGACCGTCGCCGACAAGCTCATTCGAAGGCACCCGCACGTATTCCAGGCCAATGGCCGGGTCCACGACGCCGACTCGAAACAGCGGGCGCCGTCGGCCGAGGCCGCCCTCGACCGCTGGAACTCGCTGAAAGCTCAGGAGCGCGCAGGAACCGACAAGCCCCACACTGTGCTCGGCGGCATTCCGACCAGCCTCCCTGCCCTGCTCCGCGCCTTCAAGCTCGGCAAACGCGCCGCCGGTGAGGGCTTCGACTGGCCCCACGCCAGCGACGTCGTGGACAAGATCGAGGAGGAGGTTGCGGAGCTGCGCGAAGCGCTCTCCGACGGCGCCGCGGACGCCGCCCGCGCCGAAGAAGAGATGGGCGACCTGCTGTTCGCCATCGCCAACCTGTCGCGCAAGCTCGGCATCGAACCGGAAGCGGCGCTGCGGCGGGCAAACGACAAGTTCACGCGGCGCTTCGAACAGATGGAGCAGGCGGTCCAGGCGTCGGGTCGGGCGATGCGGAATTTGAACCTCGACGAGCTCGAGGAGCACTGGCGAGCGGTGAAGTCGCGATCGCCACAGTAAACCACAAAGGGCACAAAGAGCACCAAGCTTAGGGTTTAACGAACGAACCGGCGGAGACCATCGGTAAACCTGGGCACGTTGAAGTTCATCAGCAGGCCTACACGGCAACCGCTGGCTTTCAGGTAGGACAGGATCTGAGCCTGATGAATCGGCTTCAGGCGCCGAACGGCCTTGACTTCCACAACGACTACCCCTTCGACGACAAGATCCAACCGATGATGACAAATCAGTTCTTCTCGATATCGAATCGCAATCGGCTTCTGGCCTTCGACCCGCAGCCCTCGATGAGCGAGCTCCAAATGCAACGCACGTTCGTAGACGGGCTCGAGAAAGCCTGGCCCCAGTTCGCGATGCACCTCAATTGCGGCACCGATCACTCGACGAACGATCTGCTCCGTTTCATCGGGAATCGGTTTTCGGCCTTCCTGCTCAATCTGCTCTACCTGTTCTTTGTGTTCTTTGTGCTCTTGGTGGTTCATACCTTCGACCTGTGAACGTGTGTACGTCGAAAGAGCTTCCATCGGTGTCGACGCTGACCGCACCGTCCTGGTCCGTTCGAAAGACCTGAGCACCGGCATCGCGGTAGCGCTGGAGCACCTCAGGGACAGGGTGGCCGAAGTGGTTCGAGCGTCCGGCGCTGGCCACGGCAATGGTCGGCGCCAGCGCCCGAATGAAATCTGGTGTGCTGGACGTCCGGCTTCCGTGGTGCCCTACGAGAATCTGGCTTAACTTACTGAGAACCTTTGGGTTGGTGCTTCAGCACTCGGGCTGATTGTGCCCCAATGGTGTCCAGAACGGTTCGGAAGGTGGAGAGTGCGGCGGCCTTGGCCTGCTCGTTGGGGTGGGTGTAGCGCTGAAGCTCTTCGAGGCGCGAGTGGCCGGAGACGTCCATCACGGTCCGGAGGTCGACGCCGCTTTCAACCATCCGCGACAGCGCCGTATGGCGGAGGGTATGGAGGCACACGCGTGGGTCCATGATGCCGGCGTCCTTGAGGGCAGCCCGAAATCCCGTCAGGATGCGCCGGTAGGGGCGTCCTGGACGGCGAAAGCTAGGAAACACGTAGTCGCTCGTCTTGGGGATTCCTTCGAGCGCGACACGAAGTTCTTCGGTCATTGGAAGGCGCCGTTCCCGGCCGTTCTTCGTTTTGAAGAATCGAATCGTGCGATCGTCGATGCCGCCCATCGTACGGTAGGATCTCCCCTAACCGCGCTCCTGTGATCCAGCAGCAGTGCGATGATCGGCCGCACCCGGGCGCGTCGACCCTTCGCATAGGCCTTCAGCAAGGCCTGCTGCTCATCTGCCGTCAGGATGCGGTCCCGGCCCTCCTTAGGCGTGGGTAGCGCACGAATCCGGCCGCCCGGGAATTCGCTCATGTCGTGCCACTCGACAGCCTTCCGCAGCATGTTGGAGAGCAGGAACAGATGCCGGTTGACAGACGCGGGCTTGAGCCCGGCGGCCAGCTGTTTCGCGCGGAACTGCTCAATGCCGAATGTGGTTACCTCTCGTAACCGGAGATTACCGAACTGACGCTCAAGGATTCTCAGAATCTCGATTTCACGCTGCTGGGTGCTCGGGCGCTTCACGACGAGGAGATGGGTCGTCCGATACTTCTCGGCAAACTGGCGGAACGAAATGTCACTCTCGCGCCGAATGCCGTGCCGTCCCTCGAGAATCCGCGAACGCTCCCGCGCCTCAATGTTCTTGGCCTGCGCCTTGTCGGCCGTTTCCGTGGTGCCGCGGTACCGGCGCCGGTGTACGTTGAAGCTGTAGTGCCAGTGGTGGGCGCACTTCGGCGACGTTGGGCAGTAGAACGGATTCGGGTCGCCATGAGCCAACGTCAGGGGGACCCGCAGGCTACAGCGTTTGTGGAGGCTCACAACAGGTCTCTCGCCTGCCCGCGCCACCGCGCAACCAGCGCCTCTACGTCGGGCCGTGCAATACGTATGGCCCGCATCCCGGCCGGATGCAGCGTCGGAAGCTCGCCCCGCCGAATCAGTTTCCAGACCTGTCGCTCCGACACGGCCAGCAGCGTAGCCGCTTCGCGCACGCGGAGCAAGAGGGCCTCCATGTTAAGCGACTCGCCGCGCGGTATCGATCGCGGCTGCAAGATCATGCGGTATTGGCACGCCGCACGCCAAGCGCCACGCAAAGGAACAGCGCCAGCACCGACCAAACCGCGCCGGCTTTCCCGTGGGATCACTACAACTAAAGCAAACCCCGCGCACATACGGCACGTCTGACTTGAAGATCAGCGCCGGCAAGACCATTGGGCCGTTGAGCGCGATAAGGAGCTCAAAATGGTCCCGGCGGCGCCTCACCCCGTCATCGATCATGAGCACCAACCGCTTGAGGATGTCCTTGTGCTGCCGAATCTGATTCACTTGTTCGGCTGAGAGCCTCGACCCGGGCATCACCTGCAGTCCACCGGTCTGGGTGAGACCTAAGGCAAAGCCCTGGTGCTCGAGGTCACGCAGAATCGCCACGGCGGGGGTTTCAAACACGTCCGCGAGCATCGGCTACGTGACCTCCCAGACATCCGCGCCAGGAGTGGCAATGACCGTGATTTCTTGTTCGGATACTCGGCCGGATAGCGGCGGACCCGGTCGATCGTCAGAACAAGAATCGGAGGCCTGTTTATTGGCCTGATTCGCGAATTCTGGTTTCTCGTCTTCTTGTTCGCCGATACTCCCTGGAACACGCAAACAAGCATATCGATGGGGTCCCCGCGCCGGCCGCTGCCCGCCCGCTGGAGCCCCTCTTGGAGCAACACCCGAAGTGCCTTCCGCTTCAAGGCCGTGGCACCCTCGATTTGCTTGAGGACCTCGGGCTCCGTGAGGCCAGGCGTCTCGCGTACAACGGCCACAATGTCGGCCTTCAGCGCCTCCACGTCTGCGGCCTCGCGTGAGAGGCCCCGCGAAGCGCACCAGGTTGTGTCGTTGAGCTGGACCAGCGTCTGCGGGAGGTCCGGCCCGATTCGCTGCGTCGAGGACAACAGGCGATACCGCTCCGTCCGCGCGAACAGGAAGACGTTGTCAACAGACCCCCCGCGAGCGCTGTGGATCCCAGCACCGCATCGATTCCTGCGCGATCGCCCTTTCCCTGCATGGTGGACCAGCAACACAGTGGAACCGGTTTCGTGGCTCAGGCTCAGAATGGGCGTCAGTTTGTTTGTCACCTCGGCGTAATCATTCATGTCCCTCGCCCGTATTAAACGCTGAAGGGTATCCACGATGATGAGGGCCGGACGTTCACGCGTAGCCCGGCGGTGCAGCTCGGGAAGGAGCTCGTCGCTGCGTGCTTGAACACAAACCGAACCGGATCATCCGCGGTGCCACCCATCGCACAAGTGCCGTTTCACCTCAGATCGCTTCTCTTCGAAGGCGAGATACCACACCGGCCCTTGTGAACGTGCCACCCCAGCCACTGGTTACCCTGAGCCACCGCCAAAGCCAAACCACGGGCCAACGTGCTCTTCCCCGCCTTCGGTTTGCCCGCCAACAGGACGACTGACCCTCTCGGAATGCGATCACTGACGAGCCAGTCGACAGCGTCGTCCCGGCTCGGCGAGCACGTCGCGCAGCGCCGTGAACTCGAGACCTGACACCTGAGGCGGATCCGGGCGCGGCCGCCGGAACAAATGGAGGGGCGTCCCTGAGTAACCGCCGCAGTTCTAATTCGGAATGGCGCTCAAGCTCAAGGAAGTCTGACACGTAGCCCTTCGGTGGCACATCGGGAAGCCCACGATCCGGACCTCGAGATTCGCAGCGTGACAACTCCAGCAATCTCGTCCGCATGGTTTCGTCCAGGATCGTCGTTGTCCGGAACGATGGCGACGCGCGTCACCCCGCTGCTCTAAGCGCGGCCGTATCGCCTTCGTGCCACTTCCCTGCGCCGCCGGTATTGCATGTCGCGGGAAGTCCAAGCTGTTCAAGGCGATCGACGTCTTTCTCCCCTCGACGATGATGACCGCCTCTTTGCCTTGCAACTGGTGGAGCCGATACGGAACTAACCGCACCCCCTTCATCGCACCCTTGCCGCCGACCCAACCCGCGTAACCGTCATAGCGTTGCTGCGACACGATCTTGTCGCCGTTGAGTGCGCGACCGTGGATGATGACTTTGTAGAGAGGCGTCCCGTGTTCGTCGTCGTAGATGTGTTCGCGCTCTGGTCGGTGGCCGGCCGCTGCGCCTCCCAAGCCCGCACGAGCGACGAGAAAGGCGAGCGCCTCGGGAAATTCGACGCCGAGCCACCGTTGAACGAAGGTAAAAATATCGCCACCGGCCCGACACGGATCGCAGCACCACTGCTGTTTTGCAGCGTTGATACGCAGCGACGGCGTCTGATCCTCATGGAACGGACACCGGACTCTCAGCTCGGCGGCTACCTCAATAGGACACTGCCCTAAGAGGGCCGGGATGACCCGCTCGATGGGATTCGCACGGCGCACCGCGTCTTTATCGACCCTTGCCATATCACGCGCCCCACAGTCCTGTCAACACGCGGCGCACGATCGTGGCGGCAACTTGTCGGATAACGCGCTTGGAAATCGAAGCGCCCGTGAGCCGGCGATCTCCATTTCCACGCACATCCCTTAAGCCACGACACGCTCGGTCGTGCCGTTGTCGTGCCCACTCGTGATACTCAGGCCGTGCATAGTCGGTGGTCGCGTCGTCGCGCTCGGCCTCCCAATCCATTTCTTGATGAAGCAAGCGCGTAATCGAAGAGGCCTCTAGATTAGCGGCCCACTCCGTTGTCCGTGCGACTTGCTTCGTTTGCCAGAATGTGCGGAACGGTGGTTGACGATGCTGCGCTTTCAAAACACACGGTGGTGGCAAAAGGCTCGTCCAATTGTTTCTCCCGTTCGGTGACAACCCGAGCCCTTCCCGCGGCTGAAGTCTTCTGTTTGCGAACCCAACAGCACTTGCTACCGACCCTGTCGCAGTTTCGCGGCGCGGTCACGCTTCAATCGCGCGACGTCGCGCAGCTCGTAAAACCGACGGCCACCCGAGTCGCGAATTGCGGCGAGCTTGCCCCGAACCGCGAGCGCAGTCACGGCACTCGTGGTAATTCCAAGCATGCGCCCGACGTCTCGCGGCGAGAGAAATGGGGGGGCGTTCATGGTCATCCGCTCTCCTTGAAAACTGACTCCAGACTAGCGGATACTCCAAGAGGCACACGCAACTCGGCAAAGGTTTCACCCATCCGTGACGCGCGGCAGTTCCCTTTGAATCTATTGGACTTTCTGAATGTCGGCGTAAGGCCAGATCGTCACGTCAGAGGCGTCTCTTTAGGCGATGCTGCCATCTTCGTACCGTTGCTCGACATCTGCGCAGACAACTCGACCAATACGACTGGGCACCCAGGCCTCGTATCGTACTTCGGGGTCCCGAGCCGAGTGGCGGTTGGTCTGTTCACGATGGAGGATTTCAATATCCTTTCACAGAAGAGTTTCACGAACGCAAACTGCGCAGAATCGAGATTCCTCCCAATGGAAAGCTCGCGGTGGACTTTGATCCAAGCACGCAACGACCGATTCTTAAATCTCCAGAAGAGATTCCCAAAACATCTGCTGCGGACCGCCAACAACTGTACAGGCATCACTTTGACGCTAAGTCCGCGGCACCTCGTTTGGCCCGTATCCTTCGACGCCGCCATCAACAAGCGCGGAAACTGCCACCGTGGCCTGCGGTTCACTTGTCGGAGTTGTCGCCTGCGGGACGAAACTTGATGCACCGCCTTGAGCGGCAATGGAAGATTCTCGGCAGCCGGCCGCTCCGGCGCTGTGCCTATCCTGACTGCCGCATTCGCGGCGGTCAGCTATTTCATCGCACAGCGCAACGCTCGCGACTGCCCGTATTGCCGACGCAATGGACCATCGAAGCCCACTCGTTGGCGCCGCCGTAGAACTCAATGGCCACGGTTTCGCTAATCCCTCCAGCGGTCGACAGTAGAACGCTGAGATTCAGCGTCGATTTGCCGCCCAATCAACTTGGACCGGGATGGAGAAAGCGGGCATAAGCCCCGAACGGCCGCAGAAGGCCGCAGGTGGCCTGAAAACAGCCGGCCAAGGGCATGACACCAAGACGGCGGCCGTGCGCGCGAGCGCGCCATTGTGGCGCTCTTGCCGAAGCCGACCATCGGCGAGGCGGCCGCCCGTTGTGGAATTAGTGAACGCACGCTGCCGCGCTGAGTGCGGCGGCGTCGGCTTCCGGCCGGGCGTGTAGAAAGGATCGTCCATAACCAGTTCACTCAGCCTCTGCCCGAATCGGCACGATTCGATAGAGTGTGCCGGCAATTCCCAAAAGAGCGAAACCATTCATCGTCACTGACGATAGATGGCCGACGTAAACCAATCGTGCAAGGGCAATCAGCGCCGAGCCGATGTGCGCATTCCACCCATCGTGATCAGTCCGTCCACTCCATCGTGATCACGTAGACCACGGCATCGTGATCGGAGCGAAGCGACGCTGAGCTGCGGGATAGGTTACCGGTGTTCGTCCTCCAAGTGGTAGTCGCACCGTTCACGGTCAGGGTTCTGTTTCTGCATTCGTCACTCTCCGTCCTTCATGTAGTGGCGGTGGGCAGTGTGGGAAACCGCGTCCGCGCGGTTTTCCAAAGCCTGTGGGCGCGTCTTCGCGTCCATGGGCTGGCACTGTCCACGGCCCGTGCGTCGTGATCGCGGCAGCCCGACGCGCGAGGCCTCACGGCGGCGGGCTCTTGTCCTTTCGTCGGGACGGGCCTTTCAGCGTGATCGGATACGCGTTGTGGACGACGCGATCGAGGACGGCATCGGCGATCGTCGGGTCGCCCAGATACGCGTGCCACTGATCGCGGGGGAGCTGGCTCGTGATGATCGTCGAGCGCGTCGCGTCGCGATCCTCCATCACTTCGAGGAGATCCTGGCGCTGGACGTCGGTCAGGGCGGCGAGGCCCCAGTCATCGAGAATCAGGACGTCGACGCGCGCCAGCCGCGCGAGCACGGTGGCGTACGAGCCATCCGCACGCGCGAGCGCCAGCTCCTGAAAGAAGCGCGGGAGTCGCCGGTAGATCGTCCGGTAGCCCTGCCGACACGCGTGCTGGCCCAGCGCGCACGCCAGATAGGTCTTCCCGACGCCGGTCGCTCCAGTGATGAGGACGTTGCGGTGTTCGGCGATCCAGCGTCCGGTCGCGAGCTGTCGAATCAGCGGCCGATCGAGCTCGCGGCGCGGCGCATATTCGAGGTCCTCGAGGGAGGCCTGGGCGATGCGCAGTTTCGCCTCTGTCAGCCGACGGGCGAGCTTGCGATTGTCGCGCGAGAGGTGCTCGGCCTCGACGAGCATCCCGACGCGTTCGTCGAAGCTGAGTGCCCCGATCGCCGGGTCCTGCAGTTGCGTGCGATAGGCGTCGGCCATCGCGCCGAGGCGGAGGGCGCGGAGGCGGTCGAGCGTGGGTTCCGTCAGCATGGGAGGTCTCCTTCGGTATCAGGCGGTTGGTAATAGGCGGGCCCGCGGACGTTGGCATGCACGGGCCGCGCGCTCGGGGGCGCGGGCGCTCCGTCCACGGGCAGCCGGTCGAGACCGTGTTTAAGGATCGAGTCGACGTGGCGATACGACCGCGCGCCGGCGGCGAGCGCACGAGCACAGGCGGCGTCGAGTCGCTCGGGCCCGTGCTGCTTCGCCAGCCGCAGAATGCCCAGGCACGAGCGATAGCCTTGCTCGGGATGGGGTCGGCTCTCGAGCAGCGCCTGGACGAGCGCCTCGGTGTGGCGCCCGATGGTGGCACCCCAGCCGATCAAGCGCGAGGGGCTCCACTCCAGATGCGCGCGGTGCGCCTTCGGCATGTGCTCCGGGATGGTCGTGTGGCGCCCGGGCAGATAGCTGCGCACGTGCAGCCAGACGCGCACGCCGCGCAGCAGCACGTCGACGGTCGTCGCCGTCAGGCAGATCTCGACGGCGGCGTGAATCAACGCGTGCGGGACGGAGTAATAGTGCCGGTCGACCTCGACGTGATAATCGATGTTGACGCGCGCGTGGCTCCAGTCGGCGTGGACGTAGCGATCGCGCGGCAGCGGCTGCAGCGCCGGCCGATCGAAGCGCTCGAAGAGCGCGCGCCGCGAGGCGCCGCCGTACCCTTTCATCGGCCGGTCATTGAGATCGGTGAGCAGCTCGGCGATCCGGGCGTTCAGCGCGGCCAGGGTGAAGAAGGTCTCGTTGCGGAGCCGCGCGAGAATCCAGCGTTCGGCGACTTGGACGGCGACTTCGACCTTGGCTTTGTCGCGAGGCTTCGCCGGCCGCGCGGGGACGATCGCCGTCCCGTAGTGCCGGGCCCAGTCCGCATACGTCCGCTGGACCGTCGGCTCATACCGGCACGGATCGATCACGCCGGTCCGCAGTTGATCCGGCACGACCACCGCGGAGACGCCGCCGAAGTACTCCACGGTGCGCGTGTGGCTCTGAATGAAATCGACGCTGCGCTGCGTGAGGGTGGCCTCGGCGTAGGTGTAGTTGGACGCGCCGAGCACGGCGACGAAGAGTTCGACCGGCACGATCTCGCCGGTCGCCGGGTCGACCAGCGACGGCCGCTGCCCCGCGTAGTCGACAAACGTCTTCTCGCCCGCCGTGTGGACCTGGCGCATCGAGGTCCGCTGCTGCGCCAGCCAGCGCCGGTAGTGCCCGCAGAACGCCGAATACCGATACCCGTCCGGATGCGCCGCCAGATACTCGAGATGCAGCAGCTCCAGCGTCACGCCCGGCCGACGCAGCTCGGTGTGCATCCGAGACCGAGATCGGGTCCCGGCGCGGGCGATCGTCAGCGCCAGCTTCGGCCCATACAGCATCCGCTCCAAGCGCGTCGTCGCTGAGCGCCGCCGACCGTGTCCCAGGTCAGCCCGATCGCCTTGCCTCGGGTCACGACCGAGGCGACGGCACCCGCACTGATGCCCAGACTCCGGGCGGTCTCCCGGTGACTTCGTCGCAAGATCCATTTCAACCGCAGAATTTCTCGAATGTTTCGCATGGGCAGTCGTTCCGTGGCCATCGCACTCCTTGGGACCTGATGTCGCCGAAGATGCGATGGTAGAACCCGACGCCCAGCGTCGCCGCCGTGATCACGATGCCGTGGAATCCGTGATCACGACCCGTGGAACGGGTGATCACGATGCCGTGGAACGAGTGATCACGATGGCGTGGAACAGGCGATCACGATGGTGTGGCGCGCGCACCAACTCGGAATGCTTGGGGACGCCACACCCACACAACAACTTGCAAGTGGTAGGAATCTCGGGCTGTGCGAGTTGTCCCGATTGCTGTTGCCCACTCTCAGCGGGTTACGTCCGAATCGCTCGCCGATATGACCCTCAAACGGGCGAACTACAACCAGCATACTTATCCTTGTGCTACTGGCGCTGGTCTTCCGGGAGAACTGCCTCGTCTGGCCTGAGCGATCCCCGCTTGATACCTTGTCAATGAGTTCCCTACCGCTCTGCGCTGCGCGTCCGCTGTAATGTGGCCGTAGCGGCGAGCCATCCTGACAGTCGTCCCGGCGCTCCACCGAGCAGCGACGCGATGACTGGTAGCGGCACTCCCCGCTCGACGAGACGCGTGCAGGCCGAGTGACGCTAGGTCGTGGAATCGGCATTTCACGCCGCTCCTCGTCTTCGCGATTCCCACGCCTCCTTGAACTCAGAGCGGCCTTCGGGGTCCGAACTGTGAGCATGAGGCTTCTCGTCGTCGCCGGCGAGCCCATAACGTTCGGCGGCGAATACGAAGTGCTCGGGTTTAGGTCCGGAAAGTTCGTCGCCCAGCCTTGGTCGCCTTCAGAGCCGTCGCATTGAGCGGAATGATTCGCCCTACAGTTCAGTCGGTCTTGCTCTTGCCGACCGTCAACCGCTGGTTCAGAAAGTCGATCTGCTCCCTCAAGACAGGAGCTCGCCTCGGCGCATCCCGGTGTTCAACGCGAGCGTGACCACGGAAGGAGCATCCTCGAGCGGGAAGTGCGGCACGCCGCCAGAAGCCGATTCTCCTCATCGGCCGTCAGTGCCTTACCGACATCGTCCCGAACGGTGAGCATCTTCACGTCTGGCTGCAAGTTCGCCCAAATCCGATGCCTGCGTAGGATTGCCCGCAGCGTTCCAAGCTCCAGATTGATGGTCTTGGGAGATGCCCGCTCGCGCAACCGGTCTTTCTGATATCCCGCGATATCGTCAGCGGTCAGGTCCATCAGCAGCAGACGAGCCAAACGCCGGCTTCAGATGTTTGTCGAGGTGCGCCTGTTCGATGCGATACGACTTGTCGGCCAGCGTGGCGGTTTCTTCAGCTTCAGCCAGTCGGCGACTGCCGTCGAGAATGTCACCGGGGCGACGCGCTTCTTGATGCCGTGGATCGCTTCCTCGAGGCTCTGGTGGCGCTTCCGTTCTGCCTGACGTGCGAGGGTGCTGAAATCAGCGGTTGTTGCCCACTCGCTGGTAAGCGCAGATGACAACACCGCCAGCCAGAACTCGGATTAGTCGGATCTTCAATCGAGCGAGTAGCCAGCCACTGACCGAATCGCCGCAGCACCGACCGGAGCCAATCGATGAAGATCTGAAGAGCGGGTCCCTTGAGGACCAATCTCGAGCGCACCCGCAGGTGGATCCAGACCCGCCGCACCACCCCCACCCTGTGCGTCCTCCGATCTTCCCTCGCTTGAGGGTCCTCTCGTCGAATCCACCTCTTCGACTGCGACCTGGACGTCGGCCGCCGCCTGCGCCGAAGCCAGTACATGACCTTCGCGACCGGGATGACCAGTTGAGGCACCGTGCTCCTCACAGGTTCGCCATCGACGTGGCGAATGCTCAGGCTGCGCTCAAGGAGTTCGGCGATCGGGGCAAATGGGGCCGGGGTCGACATAATGCCTTCCGAAGGACGTTATCAGAGATTCGTCACGCAGAACGCCAATTTCTTCGTCCGTGATGGGGACCGTCGCCCGGACCGGGCATCGCGGTGGCTTGAGCGCTCGGGGAACCGACGGACGCGCGCGTGTTGGTCCATGACGCCGGCCCCCGGTTGGCGGCTCGTCCCGATATCGGGTTGGGTCATAAGCCCGTTACTTCTTTCGCCAACGAATGAGAAGCCGAAAGACAGCGCCGAGAGAACACGCCAGTTGGAAGCAGCGGCAGGACATTACCAGAAAGCCGCGACGGTTACGTCAAAGCCCACCACGAAGGTGTTGGCGCTCAGTCTACTTGCCGAGTCGTTCGACATTCCAGCACTTGAACAACTTGCCGAAGCGGATGGAAACGACATTGCGGGAAACAATTCGCCAAACAAAATGTTGGCGCAGTTCTATGTCCGACGCGTCACGGCGCTCCACAAGGAGGCGTACCAACCACAGGCGGCGGCTCGTTCCGGCGAGCGTGACGGGCGGGAATATATCGTGTTGGTGGCTCCGTGGCGGTGCCGACTAGATTGGATGTTTCTCGGTTTCCGCCGGACGCCAAGAAGCCGGAATCGAGGGCGGTCCGGTCATTGCGGAAGTCGTCATCGACACATCCGGGAACGTGACGGATGCAAAGGTCGTTCAGTCGATGTCGACCTGGACGACGCGGCATTGCTGGCGGTCCGCAACTGGCACTTTGCTCCTTCGGTCGTCAATGGTGAAGCGGTTGGGTTGAGAATCAACCTCTACGTCAACTTCACGCAGTCCACTGCGGCATCCTCATCGCAGACGCCATCGTCAGCGACTCGTCGTCCCCCACGGTGATGTTCTCGCGGACGACCTCCATGCCGGTCAGGGCTGCGGCGAGGTGGCGCAAATTGTCAATGAGTACCTCGAAATGTACGGTGTTTCGAACTCGACGAGATCGAGGCTGGCGAGCATCATCAGCAGCCGGCGGCACGCAATGGGTTTGAGCTTGATTCGTTTCGCCAGAAATCATCCAAAGTGATCGGGCCGTCGGACAGCGCGTCAACTCTAGGCTTCCGGGCGGCCGTGATGTATCCTCCGAGCTTGCTTACGACAGGCACTTTTCGTTCTCTCCACGACCCTCATGCGGCACTGCTGAAATAGCTACGCGTAGGCGGTTGCTCTCGATGCGTGAGCCCTTGAGGAGCCTCCACGGCAAAGAGGTGAATGTCATATGGACAGCCTGCTGACGTCGGTTCTGATTTCGCTCCTTCCTCATTTCACCGGTTGCTGGAGCACGCCAGAGGACGTCATCGAAGTCCAGGGGTAAGGCTGACGGGCTCATCCAGCAAGGGGATGTTCAGGAGCTTCGGCGACTGCTCGAGTCAGAGCCTGCTCTGGCAGCCGACACACGTCGGCTGGACTCTCCTCCATCAGGGCGTGTTTACAAGCGGGGCGAACGCTGTCGAGATGTGCCGGATGTTGATTCAGAAGGGGGTCTGGACATTCACGCCGAAGGACGAAGGTAACACGGCGTTGCACAACTCTGTGTTCCGCAAAGGCCGGGTACGCGCCAGAGTGCCGAAGGACGCCTATCTGGCGTTGATTGCGCTCTTGCTCGACGACCACGCTGATGCTCGCGCTCAAAACGACTTCGGCGCGACTCCGCTTCCACTTCGCCGTCATCCAGGAGCGGAGCCGAAGCCGTTGAGCTTCTGCTGAATGCGAAGGCGGACGTGAACGCGAAGGTGACGAACAGCGATGGGTGGACACCGTTGCACGGAGCAGTGGCCAGCGGCCGACTCGACCTTGTGAAGATTCTGATCGCGCACGGAGCTGACCTGCGAGCGACTGATGGGCGAGGCGAAACACCCCTTGATGTGGCCGACGAGCCGCGTAACCCGGAGGGGCAGAAATCGCAAAGGTCCTTCGGAGAAAGCCAGCACTAACCATCAGCGCGCTTGGGTAGTGGGCAGTGTTCGCCACACCGCCGGAGCATCACATTAGCGAAGTTCTTATGACGCACCGTCACTCGCAGTCAGATTCTTCGGAGAATGCTATCCGCCATGGCTGGCGGGAGTGGACGGGTGGCCGACGACAGCTTTCGACCGCCTTGATTCTGGTCGGCATGTGTTCTGTCGCAATGCCCGCTCTCGGACAACCGGCTGAACGCCACCTGGATACGTGCAAGGAGGGCGATCCGGCCGCCGCGGTTGCCGCCTGCACCGAGCTTTTCGAACGGGGCAATCTGAATGAGAAGCAAGGTAGCGACGTACGTCAATCGCGGTAACGCTGTACGACAATTTGGGTGATTCAGAGCGCGCTCTCAAAGATTACGACAACGCTATCGCTATCGACCCGCGGGCGGCGGCGGCTCATCGCAACAAAGGCTCAACTCTCAATCGGCAAGGGCGTCTACGTGAGGCATTGCAGGAATTTGATGTGGCCATTTCACTGGCGCCTGACTACGCACTGGCGTATGCGAGTCGCGCCGACAACCTCCGTCAGCAAGCAGATTCGGCGGCTGGCAACGCCGAGCGCAAGGGCTTGTTTGAACGAGCAGTCGTGGACTACGACCGAGCCATTTCGTTGGGGGTTCAGCCGATTGAGCTGGCTTATCGAAACCGAGGGTACCTTCACTACTATCTAGGTCACATTGGGCGCGCCGTCGACGATTTCTCCGTCGTAATTGAGCGCGCCCAGGATGTGATCTCGTACGTGGCGCGTGCCACTGCGTACGCAGATCGGCGAGATTGCGCTCTCGCGAACGCGGATCTCGAAAAAGCCTCGAGTCTCGCGACTGATCAGAGACTGACGGGGGTCATTCGCCAGACGCGCCAATACATTGCGCAGCGGTGCAAGTGAGTCGTGTCCTTCTCAGACGGACTCCGCGGCGCTTCG
>CAVRXZ010000029.1:0-45573 GCA_963725105.1 uncultured Acidobacteriota bacterium | reverse complement strand
GCTTCGCCATGCGGCTCTCGAGCGTCGTCGGCTTGAGGCCCAGCCGCTCGGCGGCGCCGCCCGCTGCCTCGGACCCGCCAGCTCGTGCTCTCGCAGCGTCGCCCGGATGTGGCCGCTTTCGAGGTTCCTGGAGCGTCAGCGACCCTTGCGGCGGCCGACGGGAGGACGGCAGTTCTGCGGCATCTGGCACGGCCAGACGGCGGCCCGGTCGCCAGCAATGACGGCGCGCTCGACCACGTTCCGCAGCTCCCGAACGTTGCCCGGCCACGAATAGTCGCAGCAGCTGGCCGCATCGACTCTGCTCGCAATCGAGTCGAATCGGTCCTGCCGAGACGACCTGCGAGAATTCGTCGACGAACGTCCCACGCGAGCGCCGGGATGTCCTCGACGCGCTCCCGGAGCGGCGGAATCGCTGATCGGGAACACGTTCAGCCGATAGAACAGGTCCTCACGGAACGATCCGGTCCTCGACCGCCTTCTCCAGATTCCGGTTCGTGGCCGCGACGACGCGGACGTCGACCTTGATTGGCTGGGTGCTCCCGAGCCGCTCGATCACCCGCTCCTGGAGGACGCGCAGCAGCTTTGACCTGGACGTCCGCCGTGAAGCTCGCCAATCTCGTCCAGGAAGAGCGTGGACTGGTTGGCGGCCTCGAACCGGCCGATCTGCCGCGTCACGCGCCCCGGTGAACGCGCCGCGTTCCCGACCGAAGAGCTCGCTCTCGATGAGCGCGGCTGGAATCGCCGCACAGCTCACGCGGACCATCTGGCGCTGACGGCGCGGGCTCAGGTGGTGAATCGCCTGCGCGAAGACCTCTTTGCCGGCTCCCGTCTCACCGAGCAGCAGCACAGTGGCGGGCGTCGGGGCGACCTGTTCCACCAGCGTCAGCGCGTCCTGGAATGCCGGGGTTTCCGAGACGATCAGACGCGCTCCGTGGAGCGCCTTGATCATCGGAAGGCTCCGGGCGGCCTCGCCCGCAGGCTCAGTCCAGGCACGGGCGTCGGTTCTGAAAGGCACCAGCCTCTCGGCGGCGGACCCTGTCATGTACGGCGATCCGCTCACGACTCGCGTGTTAGTGTCTGCAAGCATCAGCTTCTCCTTGCCCGGCCGAACCCTGGGGAGGGGCCAGCTTCCCGTGTGTGCTGCGCAACGTGCTGGAAGGCGTTTCGCCAAATGTCGCTTTGTAGGTGGCCGCAAACCGCCCGAGTTCATAAAAGCCGAAGCGGGTCGCGATGCCTGTGACGGTGACCGGCTCGTCACACCCATCGGTCAGCGCCCGCCTCGCCGCGTCCAGCCGCTCGGCGAGCATGCACCGCTTGGGGCTCATCCCCCTCACTCCGTAAAACGCGTTCCGCAAGCCGCGCTCACTGAGACCGACGAAATGGCAGAGTTGCGAAATAGGGATGGGAGCGCTCAAACGCGCCCGCTGATAGGCTTCGGCGCGCTCCACAACGGCCCGTTGAGAGGAGGTCCTCGTTGCCTGGCGCCGCGTGGTTCCGCGAGTCGTCTTCATGGGCGTTACCCTACCGCCGCCCCACAGGCGGGAAAACTGGCTAATCTAGTAGAGTGGACCGGCAAAATTAACAGGGGTGATGGTGCGGGCGTCCGCAACTCTCCTTGGCCTGTAGTCATCGGCGGCGGGCTGCTGTGCCCGCGCCCAGGCTGTGATCGCCGTGGACAGCCGCCCGCCCCACCGGTGCCCCGTCGCCTGGAGTTGCGGTCGTCGCCCGGAGCTCCGCGCTCATCGAGAGGGCCCGTGGTGTCGTGACCGATGGCACCGGCCGCTACCGCATCGAACATCTCGGCCCGGCTTTGTCCTATGCCAGATTTCACGTTCGGGTGCGTCCAACCCCCATCCAGCGGCAGGGTGTCGAGTTATCCGGAGCGTCTCCCAGCGTCCATCCAGCGAGGCGCTGGGGCCGGGTCAGGTGTCCGAGACGTACGACGCCACGGCCGAGGTTCCGGCGGCTTCATCCTTCTACAGCGCGACTCACCAGTTGACCTTGTCCCGGCGAGGTGATGCGGTCATTGCCAACGGCTTCGGAGCACAACGCCGCTGGCTGGCGGCTGGTCGGCGCACCCACGAAGGTAGCTACACCGGCGACCGTGACGGAGCGATGACGTCGTGTCCCGATTCATGGTGGTGGCTGGACGAATCAGCTCGGCTCTTCGTCGACGCGCTGAGGATGTTGTGAGTCCTCCCAGCGGCAACTCGGCGCCGGAACTCGAACGATCCGCATGCAGTTCCCAGGAAGCCGAACTTCACCTCGGCGGTTCGTCGGCTAGGCGGAAAGTGCGGCGCCCGTCCACCTATATCGTGCCCAAGGCCGGCGGCAACTGGAACGAGTGCGCCTCATTCCTGGCCAGCGGTACGGGGGGAGCCCTGCAATCGGACAATCTCACGCCGACGCCGACCAGGTCACAGGGTGCTGCGGCGGCAGCACGCTCCGCTGACGGCGGGTTACAGGTCTCGGGGAACGCTGGGCGGGCCGATTGCGAAACATTGTATCTGGTATTTCGTCAATGCACATGGGTGGCAGGACGAAGGAAAGCGCCACGGTGGAGCCACAACTGAATGCCGCCGATCCGGCCAGATGGTCTTTACGCGCCGGACCTCACGCGGCGTGAAAATACTCCCGTATCCCAATGTTTGAGAATGCAAAGCGGCTGTGTCACCTGGCAGGTGACACCACCAGAGTCGCGTGCTTCTGGCGACGAACAAAGCCTGTTGGTTGTGCACCGGGGCTACACCTGGCCTTTCGGAGCCGCAGCAGATTTCACCGGAGGCTGTTGGCGTCCTCGGCCGGCCGCTCCGGCGGTATCCGCAGCGTGATGCCGCAAACGACGAATCGGGTGTTCGCTGAAGTGGGTTTCGGCGGCACCTATTTTGGTGTGGGCAACTTCGAACGGAATCGAAAATCCGACGCGCGATTCCATCTTCGCGTCGTAGAGCAATGCGCGAACGGCTGTGCCGCCAACGGCGGCATCCCCGGACTCGTATACCTCGCCGATGTTCAGCCGTCCGACTCCGGCTCGTACGGGGAGCGTTCCACCTGGGTGACCCGCACGCACACCCTGAAAGTCGGACATGTAGCACTCGCTGATGACGTGGCGATATCGCAACCTGGATGACGAACACACCGAATCTGGACCTATCGGTCAACGCACGGTACGGCCCAATCGCCGACGCAGTCGATCTCGCCCTGGGTGAACGACGCGCGCGCGGGCTGGGACGGATTGTTCGCGCAGGCGCAATGGTCTCGATCGCGACTGACCTTGCAGGCTGCGGTCCTTTCGATCGGGCGCGCAGCTGGTTCCCGGCGCAACAGGAAGGTCCGTCGCGATTCGCGCCGACGCCGATCGTGATTCCGGCGACCAGGGGCGTCGACAGCTTCAAGGACATCTCGCCGCGCTTCGGCATGGCCTACGACGTCTTCGGGAACGGCCGCACGGCTCTCAAGTTCACGCCCGGCAAATACCTCGAGGGCGTCGGCACGATGAGCGTCTACGCCAACACGAATCCGTCGTTGCGGATGCCACAGACGACGTCGACGTTCGGCACGGCCGGCGTCACGCGCGCGTGGATCGACGCCAACAGCAATCTGGCGCCGGACTGCGACCTGCAGAATCCCGACGTGCAGGATCTGCGATCGACCGGCGGCGATCTGTGCGGCGTGATGTCGAACACGCGGTTCGGCAGAACGTGTTGACGAACAGCTTCGACCCGGCCGCGCTGCGTGGATGGGGCGTCCGTCCGTCGGACTGGAACCTCTCGGCCTCGCTCCAGCAGCAGATTGGCCCGCGCTCGTCGATCGACGTGACCTATGTCCGGCGCTGGTTCCGCGGCTTCTTCGCCGCAGACAACCAGGCGCTCGAGGCCAATGACCTCACGCCCTTCAGCATCACCGCGCCGGCCGACGCGCGCCTACCCGGCGGCGGTGGCTACGTCATCTCCGGTCTCTACGACGTCGTGCCCGAAAAGGCCGGACAGGTCAACAACCTGATCGCGGACTCGCGCCAGTACGGGAACTGGTCGCAGCAGTTCAATGGGGTCGACGTCAGCGTGAACGTCCGGATCGGCTCGCGCTTCACATTCGCCGGCGGCACCAGCACCGGCCAGACCGTGGCCGACAACTGCGACCTCCGTGCAGGATTGCCGGAGCTCTCGACGGCGGTCACGGGGACGACCGCCTTCGGCGCCGGCTTGAACAGCTCGAGCGTCACGCCGCTCAGTCCGTACTGCCATGTCACGTACGGTTTCCTCACGCAGTTCCGTGGGCTGTCGTCGTATCGCGTGCCCAAGGCGGACGTTCCTCGATCAGCGCGATCGTGCAGAGCAAACCCGGCGCGCAACTATCAGCGAACTACGCCGTGCCCAACGCGGCGGCCGCCGAATCACTGAAACGCAATCTCTCGGGCAACGCCGCGAACGTGACGGTCAATCTCATCGCGCCCGGCACGATGTACGGCGATCGGCTGAATCAGCTCGACGTCCGCGTCGCGCGCACGTTCGGACCGCGTCGTGCGCAGCTGCAGTTGGCGCTCGACGTCTACAACACGCTGAACTCGAGCGCGGTGCTGTCGTACAACTCGACGTTCGTCCCGAACGGTCCATGGCTGCAGCCATTGAGCATCCTGTCGCCGCGCATGTTCCGGTTCACCGCGGAGCTCGTCTTCTAATGCGCGCGTCCCCGACCGGCTTCGCACGCGTTGCCGTCGCCTGCCTGGCGGTCCTGAGCGCAGCACTCGCCGATGTCGGGTGGTCCAGCCACGCGTACGCGCAAACAGACCAAAAACAGGTCCTGGTGCTCTACGCCAACCGGCGTGACGCGCAGATTGTCGTCACCGGCGAGCGCGAGCTGCCGCGAATTCTGGACGCCGGTCTCGACCATGCCGTCGACTACTACTCGGAGTACATCGACAGTGCCCGATTCCCTGACGTCGCCTACCAGAACGCGTTCAGGGACTTCCTGCTCCACAAGTATGGAGACCTGCGCTTCGACGTCATCATCGTCGTGGACCTCGCGCTGGATTTCATCCGAGGGCGTCGCCATGAGCTGTTTCCCGACACACCCCTTGTCTTCTTCGCCACTTCGACTGCGACGCCCCGTCTGCCGAACTCGACGGGCGTCGTCACGAGTCTCAACTACGGCGGAACGGTCGCCTTCGCGGCAGAGCTGCAGCCATCGCTGAAACATCTCTTCGTCGTGACGGGCGCGGCCAGGGCCGACGTCGTGACCGAAGCGCGCGTGCGCGAGCAGTTCCGTCCGTTCGAGTCCCGTCTGGACATCGTGTACCTGGCCGGGCTGCCGGCACCTGATCTGGAGGCGCGATTGAAGACACTGCCTCCGCAGTCGGCGGTCTACTACGTGCGTCGACCAGGACGGCGCTGGTGCGACGTTCCATCCGCTGACCTACCTAGACCGCGTCGTGGCCGCCGCCAACGCCCCAGTGTACTCGTGGGTCGATTCGACGATGGGCCGTGGCGTCGTCGGCGGCAGCATGAAGGACCAGACTGCACAAATCCGATCCGTCGCGGATCTCGCGGTGCGCGTGCTTCGCGGTGAGCACGCGGACGACATTCCGGTGGTCACGCGCCATCCGAACGTTCGGCAGGTGGACTGGCGTGTGCTGCGGAAATGGGGCATCAGCGAGGCGGCGTCCCGTCCGGTACGCTCATCCGGTTCCGGGAGCCCTCGGCCTGGGATCGCTACCGCGGATACATCGTCGGCGCCGTCGTGCTCGTCCTCGCGCAAACGACGCTGATTGCGGGACTGCTCGTGCAGCGCCGGCAGCGGCGCCGGGCCGAGGAACAGGTTCGCGGCAGAGAGGCAGAGCTGCAACCGAGCTACGACCGGATTCGCGATCTGGCGGTCCGGCTCCTGAACGCGCAGGAGTCCGAGCGCTCGCGGATCGCACGCGAGCTGCACGACGACATCAGCCAGCAGCTTGCGCTGCTGGCGATCGATCTCGAGATCCTGAACAGGCGCGCAGCGCCTCCGATGCACTGATCGGCGACGCCGTGGACCGCGCGCAGACGTTGCCCGCAGCGTCCACGATCTCTCGCATCGACTGCATCCGGCCAAACTGCGACTGATCGGGCTCGTGTCCGCGCTCGCCGGTCTGCAACACGATCCCAGCTGTCGGGCATGGCCGCGTCATTCACGCACGACAACGTGCCGTCGATATTGCCGCCCGACCTGACGCTCTGTCTCTTCCGCATCGTGCAGGAGGCGCTGCAGAACGCCGCGAAATACAGCGGCGCGCGCCAGATCGCCGTGCACCTCAGCGGGAAGCCCGACGGACTCGTGCTGACGATCATGGACGACGGCGTCGGCTTCGACGTGAGACCGCGCGTGGGGCAAAGGCATCGGTCTCGTCAGCATGGCCGAGCGCGTCGACGCGATCGGCGGCAGACTGACGATTCGGTCGCGGCCTGGCGAGGGCACGCAGTTGGATGTCACGGTGCCTCTCAAGTCGCCGAGAATCGTCCGGCACACTCTCGTGCCGATTCTGCATAGTGCCTTGGTCATCCCCTAACGTGGCGATGTCGCCGACGCGTAATCTTGGAGAGGTGACGCGATGGCGCGCCCACGAGTTCTGCTGGCCGACGATCACGCGCTGCTGCTGGGCGCGTTTGCGAAGCTGCTGGCGGAAGAGTTCGACATCGTCGGTCAGGTGTCCGACGGGCGCGCGGTCGTGACCGCAGCCGAGACGCTCAAGCCGGATGTCGTCGTGCTCGACATCTCGATGCCGATCCTGAACGGACTCGATGCGGGCCGTCAGATCAAGCAGAAGCTGCGGAGCGTCAAGCTTGTCTTTCTGACCATGAACGAAGATGCCGATCTGGCGGCTGAAGCGTTTCGATCGGGCGCGTCCGCGTATCTCCTGAAGCGCTCGGCGGCATCCGAGCTGTCGATGGCCATCCGCGAGGTGATGCAGGGCCGGTCCTACATCACACCCCTCGTCGCTGGAGACCTGGTCGGGTCGCTGATGCGTGACGGCGAGCGCCGACCCGCGAACGAATTGACGCCCCGCCAGAGGGAAGTGCTGCAGCTACTTGCCGAGGGTCATTCGATGAAAGAGATCGCCAACGTTCTGAACCTCACCCCCAGGACGGTGGCCTTTCACAAATACAGAATGATGGAACAGCTCAAAGTGAAATCGACTGCCGAGCTGATTCAGTATGCCGTCAAGCACCACATCGTCTGAGGCGCCGGCCCGTGTGCTCCTTGTTGACGACAACGAGGCGATGCTTGCTCGCGCGGCGATGGTGCTCAGTGCCGACTGCGTTGTGGTCGGCACGGTCACCGATCCCTTGACAGCGCTGGAGGCCGTGCGCACGTTGAAGCCGGACGTGGTCGTGCTCGACATTGCGATGCCGGGCATCACCGGCCTCGAACTCGCGTTCCGCCTCCGAAAGGCTGGCTCAAAGGTGGCCGTCGTCTTCCTCACCGTCCACGAAGAGGAGGATTTCGTTCTGGCAGCCAAAGCGGCGGGCGGAATGGGGTACGTGGTGAAACCGCGCCTCGCCTTGGATTTGATCCTTGCCGTTCGTGAAGCGCGCGCTGGACGTCCGTTCGTCTCGCCGATCCAGTTCTCGTGATGGTAGGCTGCTAGACGAGTCCTCCACGGAGCCCCGGACCTTCAGGTCCGCGGCCCATTTTCCCTGGACCACATCATGACTCATCCCGGAACGGGTAAGTACGAACAGCTGCTGGAACGGTGCCGCGGCCTGGCACCGGTCCCAACGGCGGTCGCCTACCCCTGTGAGGAAACCGCGCTGGCGGGTGCGATTGACGCGGGCACCCAGGGTCTCATCGTACCCATCCTGGTCGGACCGGCCGCGACGATCGCCGAGATCGCCAAAGCGAAAGGCATCGACCTCGGCGGCGTGCAAATCGTGGACGTCGCCGACAGCCGCGCGTCGGCGGCCAAGGCGGTGGAACTGGTCCGGCAAGGCAAGGCCGAGCTGCTGATGAAGGGCAGCCTGCACTCGGACGAGGTGCTCGGCGCAGTCATCGCCAGGGAAACTGGGCTCCGGACGGGCCGCCGTTTGAGTCATGTGTTCCTGATGGACGTCCCAACGTACCACAAGGTCCTGATCGTGACCGACGCCGCGATCAATATTGCGCCGACGCTCGAAGACAAGGTGGATATCTGTCAGAACGCGATCGATCTGGCACGGACGTTCGGGGTGGAACGACCGAAGGTCGCGATCCTGGCCGCGGTCGAGACAGTGAATTCGAAGATGCCGGCCACGATTGACGCTGCCGCGCTCTGCAAGATGGCCGAGCGCGGACAGATCAAGGGCGGGATTCTGGACGGTCCGCTGGCCTTCGACAACGCCATCAGCCGCGAGGCGGCCGCGATGAAGGGGATTACGTCAGAGGTCGCGGGCGACCCGGACATCCTGCTGGCGCCGGATCTCGAGGCTGGAAACATGATGGCCAAACAATTGAGTTTCCTGGCCAACGCCGACAGCGCCGGCCTCGTGCTGGGCGCCCGCGTTCCGATCATCCTCACCAGCCGGGCCGACAGCCTTCGATCACGAATAGCCAGCTGCGCGGTTGCGGTGCTCGCTGCCCACGCCCGGCGGCAGCCGCCGCGCTGAGCGGCAAGGTCGCCATGGACGACTACGCTCTCGTCTTCAATGCAGGCTCCTCGAGCCTGAAGTTCTGCGTGTACCGACGGCCCGTCGAGGACGCGTGGCGGCTCGACGCACGCGGCCAGATCGACGGCATCGGGACGTCGCCACGCCTGACCGCCAAAAACGACGCCGGCGGTTCGGTCGCCGACGAGAAGCTGGACGCCTCTGTTCGCGACGGCCGCGCGGCGCTCGGCGTTCTGGCCGGATGGCTTCGCGCCCGGTACGGCGGATCGCGCGTGCTCGGCGTAGGCCATCGGGTCGTTCACGGAGGCGCCAAATACGCCGGCCCTTGCATCGTCACGCCCGCCGTCCTTGAGGATTTGCGGGAACTGGTGCAGCTGGCGCCGCTCCATCAGCCGTACAACATCGGCGCCATCGAGGCGGTGAGCGAGAGGCTGCCCGGCGTGCCGCAGGTGGCGTGCTTCGATACGAGTTTCCACCGCGGCCAGCCGGCCGTGGCGGAACTGGTGCCGCTCCCCAAGGCGATTCGTGATGCCGGCGTCCAGCGCTACGGCTTCCACGGCCTCTCGTACGAGGTACATCGCCTCTGCGCTGCCGGCCGTGGCGCCGGACATCGCGGACGGCCGCGTAATCGTGGCGCACCTGGGCAGCGGCGCCAGCCTCTGCGCCATGAAGGCGCGGAAGAGCATGGACAGTACGCTAGGCTTCACCGCGCTTGACGGACTCTGCATGGGCACGCGCCCGGGGTCGCTCGATCCCGGCGTGGTCCTGCATCTGTTCCAGACGCTGGGGCGATCGGCGGCCGACGTGGAGAAGCTGCTCTACAAACAGTCCGGCCTCATCGGGATTTCGGGCATCAGCAACGACATGCGCGACTTGCTGACCAACTCCGATCCGGCTGCGCGTCTGGCCGTAGACTACTTCGTCTATCAGGCCGCCAAGCACATCGGGGCGCTGGCCGCCGTGCTCGGCGGCGTGGACGCGCTGGTCTTCACCGCAGGGATTGGCGAGCATTCGGACGAGATCCGCCGCCGGATCTGCGAGGCGTGCGCGTGGCTCGGCGTGGCGCTCGATTCCGGCGCCAACACCGGTCACGGGCCGAGGATTTCCACCCCAGGCAGCCGCATATCGGTGTGGGTCGTTCCGACCAACGAAGAGCTGATGATCGCCCGCCACACGGGCGCGCTGCTCGGCATTTCCGGCCGGCGCGCGTGAGTCGCGGCGGCTTTGGAGTCTGACATGGGCCCGACCGCATCGAAGCCAGCCAAGGACGCGACAACCGACTCGCCGTGGGAAGGGTTCCGCGGAGCCCTTTGGCAGAAGGAAATCAACGTCCGCGCCTTCATCCAGCTCAACTACACACCCTACGAAGGCGAGGCATCGTTTCTTGCGCCCGCGACCGCGCGGACGAAACAGATCTGGGACAAGCTGACGGCGCTCTTCGTCGAAGAGCGCAAGAAGGGCGTGCTCGACATCTCCCAGATCCCCGGTTCGATCACCGCACACGGGCCCGGCTACATCGACCGCGAGCACGAAGTCATCGTCGGGCTCCAAACCGATGCGCCCCTCAAGCGCGCGATCATGCCGAACGGCGGGCTGCGTATGGTGCTCGGCGCGCTCGAGGTGTACGGCTACACGCCGGATCCGCACATCGTCGAGGCGTTCACCAAATACCGGAAGACGCACAACGAGGCGGTGTTCGACGCGTATACCGCCGATATTCGCGCCTGCCGGAGCTCGCATGTACTCACGGGCCTGCCCGACGCCTACGGCCGCGGCCGCATCATCGGCGACTACCGCCGCGTGGCGCTCTACGGTGTGGACAGGCTGATCGCACGGAAGAAGCAGGAGAAGCTCGCCCTCGATTCCGAGCCGTCCACCGAGGAGATCATCCGCGACCGCGAGGAACTGTCCGAGCAGATCCGCTCGCTGCAGGAATTGAAGGTGATGGCCGCGAGCTACGGCTTCGACATCTCCGGCCCGGCACGGAGCGCTCGCGAAGCCGTGCAGTGGCTGTACTTCGGCTACCTCGCTGCAGTGAAGGAACAGAACGGAGCGGCCATGTCGCTGGGCCGTTGCTCCACCTTCCTGGACATCTACTTCGAGCGCGACCTCAAGGCGGGCAGGCTGACGGAAGATCACGCGCAGGAAATCATCGACGACTTCGTCATCAAACTCCGCATCGTCCGGTTCCTCAGGACGCCTGAGTACGACGAGCTGTTCGCCGGCGACCCCACGTGGGTGACCGAGTCCATCGGTGGGATGGGAGACGACGGCCGATCGCTCGTGACGAAGACGAGCTTCCGCATGTTGCAGACGCTCTACAACCTGGGCCCGGCACCAGAGCCAAACCTCACGATCTGGTACTCGGCGCGGATGCCGGACGGCTTCCGGCACTTCGCAGCGAAGGTGGCCATCGACACCAGCTCACTCCAGTTCGAGAGCGACGAGATCATGCGGCGCACGTGGGGCGACGACGGTGCGGTTGCCTGTTGCGTGTCACCGATGCTGGTCGGCAAACAGATGCAGTTCTTCGGCGCACGCGCCAATCTGGCCAAGTGCTTGCTCTATGCCATCAACGGCGGCCGCGACGAGATGAGCGGCAAGCAGATCGGCCCCGCTTCGGAGCCGGTCAAGGGCGATTACCTCGACTTCGACGATGTGGTCGACCGTTTCGACAAGATGATGGACTGGCTGGCGGGCGTCTACGTGAACGCCATGAACGTCATCCACTACATGCACGACAAGTACGCCTACGAGCGGATCGAGATGGCGCTCCACGATTACGCGCCGCTGCGGACCATGGCATTCGGCATGGCGGGATTGTCGGTCGTCGCCGATAGCCTGTCGGCGATGAAGTACGCCAAGGTGAAGGTGGTCCGGGACAAGACAGGCCTGATCACCGACTACCAGACGGAGGGCGAGTTTCCGGTATTCGGCAACAACGACAACCGGGTGGACCAGATTGCCAGCTACCTCGTGAGCACGTTCATGAGCAAGCTGCGGAAGCATCCGACATACCGGAACGCCGTGCACACGCAGTCGATCCTGACCATCACGTCCAACGTCGTGTACGGGAAGGCGACCGGAAACACGCCAGACGGCCGGCGGCAGGGCGAGCCGTTCGCGCCCGGCGCCAATCCGATGCACGGGCGCGACAGCCACGGGATTCTCGCGGCCGCGGCGTCGGTAGCGAAGATTCCGTACCGTGATGCGGCAGACGGTATTTCCCTGACGGCCACGCTGGTGCCGACCGGACTCGGTCGGATTGCCGAGGATCGGATCACGAACCTCACCGGCATGCTGGACGCGTTCTTTAGCGCCACCGGTTATCACATGAACGTGAACGTCCTGAACCGGGACACGCTGCTCGACGCGATGGAGCATCCGGAGAAGTATCCAAGTCTGACTATTCGTGTCTCGGGCTACGCGGTGAACTTCGTTCGGCTCACGCGAGAGCAGCAGATGGACGTCATCAACCGCACTTTCCACGGAGACACGCATGCCTGACGCACCGGCTGTGCCACTCGAGGCGAAGAGCCCGTTCGAACTCCGGGTCCACCTGGGCGACGCCGTTCCCGAGCAGAGCGTTCGCGAAGCGCTGGCCAGCGGCGACATGGGGTTCCTGCACTCGTACACGACCGGCTCCACGGTCGATGGGCCTGGCGTGCGTGTGGTGGCGTGGACCACGGGCTGCATGTGGCGCTGCGAGTACTGCCACAACCCCGACACCTGGACGCTCAGCAACGGCATGCCGGTGTCGGTGGCGAAGGCGGCGGAGGAACTCGGCAAGTACCGCCACGGCCTCAAGGTCATGTCGGGCGGCTTCACGCTGAGCGGCGGCGAACCGCTGCTGCAGCACCGGTTCGCAGCCAAACTGCTGGCGGCTGCGAAGAAGATGGGCGTTCACACGACGATCGAGACCAACGGCTTCTACGGCGATCGATTGTCCGACGCCGAACTGGGCACCATCGATCTTGTGATGCTCGGGATCAAGGCGTGGGATCCCGCGCGGCATCTCACGCTCACGGGGAAGGAGGTCGGACCCACCCTCGAATTCGCCCGGCGGCTCGCGGCACGCCGGAGGCCGATGTGGATTCGCTTCGTGCTGGTGCCGGGTCTCACCGACGACATGGACGATCTCGCGAAGACGGCGCAGTTCGCCGCCGGGCTTGGCAACGTCGAGCGTGTGGAAGTGCTGCCGTTCCATCAGCTGGGCCGATTCAAGTGGGAGCGCCTCGGTCTTGACTACAAACTCGAGAAGGTGGAATCTCCGACGGCCGAGGCGGCGGAACGGGCCTGTGAAGTCTTTCGGAGAGCCGGGCTCAGGGCCAA
The DNA here is from genome assembly GCA_963725105.1 of uncultured Acidobacteriota bacterium. Taxonomy (GTDB): domain Bacteria; phylum Acidobacteriota; class Vicinamibacteria; order Vicinamibacterales; family CAVVIG01; genus CAVRXZ01. The sequence goes on along the minus strand of CAVRXZ010000029.1, from coordinate 32,629 downwards.
CTGAGTCAGGGCTAAGGGCAGAGGGCTAAGGTGGATACGGTCCGGTCTCTCCTCGAGTACTCCCCGATGCTGGCGCTATTTGCGGCGATCGGTATCGGCTATACCGTGGGCCGTATTTCGATCGCGGGCTTTTCACTCGACATCGGGGCAGGTACTTTTTGCGGGCCTGGCGCTCGGGGCGATCGCGCCCAAAGCGGCACCGCCGGCCATCGTGAGTTCGATCGGCCTCGTCATGTTCCTCTACGGGATCGGCATTCAGTACGGGCGGCAGTTCTTTGCAGGCCTGGGTGGCGCCGGCCTGATGTGGAACGCACTCGGTGCCGCGGGGGTGCTGTGCGGCCTAGGCGTGGCGCTGATGGCGGGCGCGGCGTTCGGGTTGTCGCCCGCGCACACGCTGGGTCTGTTCGCCGGTGCGATGACCAGCACGCCGGCGTTGCAGGCCGCCATCGATGCCGTCGGCGACCGCGCGCCGGCGGTCGGGTACTCGGTGGCCTATCCGATCGGCATCATCGTGCCCATTGTCTGCATCTTCGCCTTTTCGCGGCTCGTGAAAGCCCGGCTGGCGCCGGCGCCGGCGCCGCCCGCCATCATCGAGATCGTGCTCGCTGACAGCCGCGAGGGCACGACGGTCGCCGAGGTGACGGCTGGCCTGCCACCCGGCGTGCACATCGTGGCCGTTCGGCACGGACGTACGAACAAGCTGCCCGATCCGGAGATTCGGCTCGGCGCCGGGGACGGCTTGTTGCTGTTCGGTGATCCCGGAGCGCTCGACCAGGCCCGCGAGCAGCTCGGTCGCCTCGAATCTGGGAACGTGGCCAACGATCGCAGCGCGCTCGACATTGGCAGATTCTTCGTCTCGCGAGCCGCGCTGACCGGCATCCCGATCGGCCGACTGACGTGGCCCGCTGGGGTGGGCGGGAAGATCGTCGAGGTGCGCCGCGGGGATGCCTCGTTGATCGCCGACCCCGCGTTAGTGCTCGAATACGGCGACCGCGTGGCCGTGATCGCGTCCCGTCAGGCCCTGCCGACGCTGCGACGACATTTCGGCGATTCGATTAAGTCGACTACCGAGGTGTCGTATGTCTCGGTCGGCCTGGGCATGTCGTTCGGCGTGCTGCTGGGCCTGGTGCCGGTGCCGATTCCGGGCCTTGGGCAGTTCTCGCTCGGTCTCGCCGGTGGCCCGCTCCTGGTGGCGCTGATCCTCGGCAATCTCGGGCGGACCGGTCCGCTCGCGTGGCACATCCCTCTGCCGGCGAATCTCACGCTCCGCACATTCGGCCTGACCCTCTTCCTGGCGGCGGTGGGCCTGGGATCGGGCGCGCCGTTTGTGGAAACCCTGGCCGGTGCAGGAGTGCTGTTCGTGGCCATCGCGGCGGCCATCATTCTGGGGGCTCTGCTGGTCGGGTTCGTGGTCGGGCAGCTGGTGCTTCAGATGGCGACCGACGATCTGCTCGGCATCATATCGGGGATCACGGGCAACCCGGCGATTCTGGTCTACGCCAACAAGGCGCAGCCGAGCGATCGCATCGATGCCGCCTACGCAACGATCTTCCCGTCGGTCACGATTCTCAAGATCCTCTGCACACAAATCGCACTCGGCGCCCTGCGCTAGAGAAAGCCCTCAGCTCCGGATCACCGGAGGCGCCTCCGAAATGTCGGCGGAAGACCGCGACAGCCGTGCTTTGCGCGACGCTCTCGGCAGACAGCTTGCTGGATTGAAGTCGGATCGATTCGAGCTTCCAGCCGAAACGTGGTACCGCACTTGCTGAACGTCAGAACCGTAACACCAGTGTGTATGAGCATGGGGTCGCGTCATTAGCAGGAGTTCTGCCATGTCCGGTCAGCCTACTCGTCTCGAACGGGATCTCCTTGGCGACAAAGCGGTGCCTGCCGACGCCTACTACGGCGTCCAGACGGCGCGCGGCCTCGAGAACTTCCACATTTCGGGCGTGGAGCTTCGACTCTATCCCGACCTGATTGCCGCGTTCGCCATGGTGAAAATGGCAGCGGCCCGCGCGAACGTCGAGTGCGGCCAGTTCAGTAAAGAGATTCTCAAGGGCATCGAAGGGGCGTGCCAGGAACTGATCGACGGGAAGCTCCACGACGAATTCCGCCTCGACATGTTCCAGGGCGGCGCGGGCACGTCGACCAACATGAACGCCAACGAGGTGATTGCCAACCGGGCGCTCGAGCTGATGGGACACACAAAAGGCGAATACCGCTACTGCGACCCGCACGATCACGTGAATGCGTCGCAGTCCACAAACGACGCGTACCCGACGTCGCTCCATATCGGACTGGCTCTCGGCAACAGGCGCGTGCGTGAGGCGATGAACGATCTGATCGCGTCGTTCCGAGCGAAGGGCAGGGAGTTCGACGCGATCCTGAAAATGGGACGCACGCAGCTCCAGGATGCCGTGCCGATGACCCTGGGCCAGGAGTTCAAGGCGTTCGGCGAAACCCTCGCCGGCGAGGTCCGTGCGCTCGAGGCCATGGAGCGGGTGCTGTGTGAAATCAACATGGGCGCGACGGCGATTGGAACGGGTCTCAACGCACCCCAGGGCTACGCGCAGAAGTGCACAGCGCATCTCGCCGCTGTCTCCGGGCTGCCCGTGTATCTCGCAGCGGACCTGATCGAAGCCACGCAGGACACCCAGGCGTTCGTCCTGTATTCGTCCTGCATGAAGAGCCTGGCCATCAAGCTCTCGAAGGTCTGCAACGACCTGCGACTGCTGTCGTCCGGGCCGCGATGCGGATTACGCGAAATCAATCTCCCGCCGAAACAGCCGGGCTCGTCAATCATGCCCGGCAAAGTGAACCCGGTCATCCCGGAGGTCGTCAACATGGTCTGCTTTCGCGTGATCGGCAGCGACCAGACGGTCTCGATGGCAGCCGAAGCAGGTCAGTTGCAGCTGAACGTCTTCGAACCGGTCATCGCGGCCTGCCTGTACGAGGCGCAGACGATGTTCATCAACGCGGCGCGGACGCTGCGGGTTCACTGCGTCGACGGCATTACCGCGAACCGCGAGGTCTGTCGCCACTACGTGGAGTTCAGCATCGGCACGGTCACCGCGCTCAACCCCGTCATCGGCTACGACCGATCAACCGAACTGGCGGCGGAAGCCGCAAAGACCGGCCGGGGCATCCTGGAGATCATTCGCGAACGGAAGATTCTTACCGAACAGCAGATCGCCGAAGTCCTCGATCCGATGAAGATGACAGGGCAGGGGCGTCCCGCGTGATCCGCACCGCCGCGGGCGTCCTCGCCGTTCTCTCGCTGGCGACGGCCGTCGGCGTCGGCGGGACGCTGGCCGTTCAGGAGGCGCCGGCGTCCGGAGGCTGGCGGACGTTTACCGGCAGTTGGTCGGCGCGCGGTCAGCGCCAGGCGATTCCCACCGAAGGCGGCCGCACCGCCGGCATCGTCCACCTGTCTGGCGCGATTGTGCTCGCGAAGGGAACTGAGCTCGGCGGTGGGATCCTTGCTGACGCGATCGCCTTCGATGATGGCCGGAGCCTGAGCGTCGGTCGGGCTGTGTGGACCGACGCGCGCGGGGATCGCGTCTTCAGCGAGCTGAGAGGCGAACCGGTCGCCACCGGCCGGCGGATCCTGGGAACGATCACGGGTGGCACGGGACGCTATAACGGTCTGGTCGGCGAGTACGAGCTGACCTGGCAGTACGTCGCGCAGGACGACGATGCCGTCCAGGGGCGTGCGGTCGACCTGCGGGGACGGATCCGGAAGGGCTCACCATGACGACGTCCGCCGCTGGGCGGCGAACCGTCGCCATGCCCGCGGTGATTACGTTGGTGATCGTCGGGATGTGGTTCGTGCCGCCGCCGGAGGGACTGACGGTTCAGGCGTGGCGGGTCTTTGTCCTCTTCGCGGGAGCCATCGTTTTCGTGGTGACGAACGCCCTTCCCATCCTGACGGCCTCGGTCATCGCGGTCGCGTCCGCCGTCCTTACGGGGCTCCTCTCGCCGGCGAAAGCCTATGCAGGCTTTGCCAACGGCACGATCCTGCTCATCGTGCTGGCGTTTCTGGTGGCGCGTTCGGTCGTGAAATGCGGGCTCGGCGCGCGGATCGGCCATCTTCTCGTCAGCCGTTTCGGCCGGTCCACGCTGGGCCTGTCCTACAGCATCTTCCTGGTGGACGGCATCATCGCCCCAGCGTTCCCGAGCAACACCGCCCGCTCCGGCGTCATCTTCCCGCTCGCGTTTTCGCTGGCCGACGCGGCCGGTGCCAAACCGGGCGACGAGGGCCGCCGGCGACTTGGCGGCTTCCTGATGTTTTCCGGCATCGTGAGCCTGGGCCTCTCCTCCGCGTTGTGGCTCACGGCGATGGCGGCCAATCCCATGGGGACCGAGATCGCCCGGACGTTCGGGGTGGAGATCGGATTTGGTTCATGGCTGCTCGCCGCGTCCCTTCCCACGATCGCCGGCATGGTGCTGATGCCGCTGCTCCTGTACCGGGTGATGGCGCCGGAGCTCACGTCCACGCCGCAGGCGCCGGCCGCCGCTCGCGCGGCGCTCGCCGAGCTTGGATCGCTTCGCCGCGACGAAAAGGTGGTGCTGATTGCCTTTGTCGGAATGGTCACGCTCTGGGCGTCTGCCGCGACGCTCAAGCTCGATTCAACCGCCGTCGCGTTTCTCGGCCTCGGCGGTCTTCTGGCATCCGGGGTACCTGACGCTCGAAGACATCAGGCACGAAGGCGACGTGCTGGCGACGTTCATCTGGTTCGCGGTGCTCTTCACATTGAGCGGCCAGCTCAACGAGCTCGGTTTCATGGGATTCCTCGGGCAGCGCCTCGCCGACGCCATGGGCGGATTCTCGGCGGCTGCCGCCGGCCTGGTGCTCGTCGGGGCGTACGTGCTGCTGCACTACGTCTTCGTGAGCCAGACCGCGCACCTGCTCGCGCTTTTCGCGGTGTTCCTCGATGTCGGCATCAAGCTTGGCGTGCCGGCCGCGCCCCTCGCGTTTCAACTGTTATGTGCCACGAATTATTTCTCGGCGATCACACCTCAGGGTTCGAGCGCGAACCTCCTGTTTGCCGGAAGCGGATATCTATCGCAACGGGATCTCTACCGCCTTGGCGCCCTGACGACGGCGTGCAATATGCTGCTCTACCTGATCATCGGAACGCCGTGGTTCCGGCTGGTGCTGCGATGATCAGCGCGCCCCAGAATCGACGAATCAAGAGGTTCATCATGCAGAAGCAATCACGATACGGCTCGCTCTCCCTCCTGGTGAATGTCACGCTGGCGCTCACCCTGATCACCGCCGGCGCCGCATCCGCGCAAACGGCCGCCCCGGCGAAGGCGTTGCCGACCGTTGTGGTGCTCGCGACCGGCGGCACGATCGCCGGCGCGGCAGGGAGCGACGTGCAGGCCGTGTACACCTCGGGTCAGGTCGGCGTACAGCAGTTGCTCGCCGCGGTGCCCCAGGCCAAGAAGCTCGCGGTGCTGCGGGGCGAGCAGGTCTCGAACATCGGCTCGCAGGACATGAACGACGCCGTCTGGCTGAAGCTGGCCAGCCGCATCAACGAACTGACCGCCCAGAGCGACGTGGCCGGCGTGGTGATCACGCACGGCACCGACACGATCGAGGAAACGGCCTATTTCCTCAATCTGGTCGTCAAGTCGCGTAAACCGGTGGTCCTGACGGCGGCGATGCGTCCTTCGACCGCGCTGTCGGCTGACGGCCCGCTGAACTTCTACAACGCCGTCGCCGTGGCAGCCAACAAAGACGCGGCCGGGCGTGGCGTGCTCGTCGTCGCCAACGACTGGATTCACGGAGCCGCGTCGTTGACGAAGACCAGCACGACGGCCGTGCAAACGTTCCTGTCGCCGCTGTCGGGCCTCATTGGGACCGTCGCCTACGGCACCGTGGAGTTCTACCGCGGCCCGGTCGGCCGGCACACGGCCGACTCGGAGTTCTCGCTCAGCGGCGTCACCCAGCTGCCGCGGGTCGACATCATCATGGCCTACGAGAACATGGACGGCGCGCTCATCGATGCGGCCGTCGCGGCGGGCGCCAAGGGCATCGTCATCGCAGGCGTCGGCAACGGCAACATGACCGAAGCCGCCGTCAAGACATTGGCGAAGCACGCCAAGAACGGGATTGTCTGCGTGCGTTCCTCACGCGTGACGACGGGTGTCATCGGCCGCAACGTGGAACTCGACGACGACAAGCTGGGATTGGTGGCGGCACTCGAACACAACCCGCAGAAGGCCCGTGTGCTGCTCCGGCTGGCGCTGCTGAAGCAGCGGCCGGTGGCAGACCTCCAGCGGCTGTTCACGCAGGTACTGAGTGAAGAAGAGGCCATCATGGTGAGCAGGCGGCGGATCACAGTAGACGCGAACGAAGCGGCGGCGTCGGTCGCATATCGAGCCAGCGAGGCGGTTGCCATCTATCCGATCACGCCCAGCAGCCCGATGGCCGAATTGTGCGACGAGTGGGCGAGCCGCCAGAAAGCCAACCTCTGGGGCGCGGTCCCTGAAGTGGCGGAAATGCAGTCGGAAGGGGGAGCGGCGGGGGCGATCCACGGCGCGCTCCAGGCAGGGGCCCTGTCCACGACGTTCACGGCGTCCCAGGGTCTCCTGCTGATGATCCCGAACATGTACAAGATCGCCGGGGAGCTGACGCCCTTCACGATGCACGTGACGGCCCGCACGCTCGCCACTCACGCGTTGTCGATCTTCGGCGATCACTCGGACGTGATGGCGTGCCGCCAGACAGGATTCGCGCTCCTGTGTTCGAACTCCGTGCAGGAGGCGCACGACATGGCCGCCATCGCCCACGCCGCCACGCTCGAGACGCGCATTCCCTTCATGCACTTCTTCGACGGCTTCCGCACGTCTCATGAGGTCGCGAAGATCGAAGAGCTGACCGACGACGACCTGCGCAGCCTGATCGACGAGCCTTCGATTCACGCGCATCGCCGGCGTGCGCTCACGCCCGATCGGCCAGTGCTCCGGGGGACGGCACAGAACCCGGATGTCTTCTTTCAAGCCCGGGAGGCCGCCAACCGGTTCTACGACGCGTGTCCCGGCGTCGTCGACCGCCTGATGCAGTCGTTTGCGCGTCTGACCGGGCGGCTCTACGGCCTGTTCGAGTACGTCGGCGATCCGGCCGCCGAGCGCGTCATCGTCCTCATGGGCTCGGGGGCGGAAACGACGCACGAAGCGGTGGAGCGCCTCGTCGCGCTTGGCCAGAAAGTCGGCGTGCTGAAGGTCCGCCTGTATCGTCCGTTCGACAGGGCGGCGTTTCTGGCGGCGTTGCCGCAGACCGTTCGCAGCCTGGCGGTGCTGGACAGGACCAAGGAACCGGGGGCCCTGGGGGATCCGCTCTATCTGGACGTGACGGCCGCTCTCGCCGAAGCGCAGGCCGAAGGTGTCTCTCCCCTGAGGGTCCAGCCGCGCATCGTCGCGGGCCGCTATGGGCTGTCGTCCAAGGAATTCACGCCCGCGATGGTCAAGGCGGTGTTCGACGAGCTCGCCAAGGACACACCCAAGCGCCATTTCACGATCGGGATCGTGGACGACGTGACGCATACCTCGATCCCGTGGGATCCGTCGTTCAAGAGTGAGTCCGAGGACGTGTCCGCGTCGGTGTTCTACGGTCTGGGCGCCGATGGGACGGTCGGCGCCAACAAGAACTCGATCAAGATCATCGGGCAGGAGACCGACCTGTACGCGCAGGGCTACTTCGTGTACGACTCGAAGAAGTCAGGAGCGACGACGATCTCCCACCTGCGATCGAGCAAGCGTCCTATCCGGTCGGCATACCTCGTCGACCGCGCCGACTTCGTCGCATGCCACCAGTTCGAGTTCGTCGACAAGTTCGACGTGCTCGAGCACGCGGCCCCGGGCGCGGCGTTTCTCCTGAACGCACCTTTCAGCGCCGGACAGGTATGGGACCAGCTCCCGAGCGAGATGCAGGAGCAGGTGATCGAGAGGAAGGTCCGCTTCTTCGCGATCGACGCGTACGCGCTGGCGAAGCAGGCGGGCATGGGTACGCGCATCAACACCATCATGCAGACCTGCTTCTTCTCGATCTCCGGCCTGCTTCCCGGAGACGAGGCGATCAAGCACATCAAGAAGAGCATCGAGAAGTCGTACGGCAAACGTGGCCCGGAGGTCGTGCGGCGCAACTGCGAGGTCGTGGATCAGGCGCTGGCGCACCTGCACCAGGTGCGCGTCCCGGACGCGGTGAGCGCCACGCGTAGGCGCCCGCCGCTCGTGTCCGAGCGCGCGCCCGACTTCGTGCAGAAGGTAACGGCCGTGATGCTGGCCGGAAAAGGCGACCTCCTTCCCGTCAGTGCGTTTCCCGTAGACGGGACGTGGCCCGTCTCGACCGCGAAATGGGAGAAGCGGAACATCGCCCTCGAGATTCCCGTCTGGGACTCGAAGATCTGCGTGCAGTGCAACCAGTGCGCGCTCGTGTGCCCCCACGCCGCGATTCGCGCGAAGGTGTACGACGAAACCGCGCTGGCGGGCGCGCCGGAGGCGTTCAAGTCCACGCCGTACAAGGGCAACGAGTACAAAGGCCAGCGCTACACGATCCAGGTGGCGCCCGAGGACTGCACGGGCTGCAATCTCTGCGTCAACGTGTGTCCTGCGAAAGATCGCACGAACCCGAAGCACAAGGCCATCGACATGCACCCGCAGCCGCCCCTGCGTGACGCAGAACGGGTCAACTACGATTTCTTCCTCAATCTCCCCGAGGTGAGCCGGACGGAGATGACGAAGTTCGATCACAAGAGCACGCAGTTCCTGGAGCCGCTGTTCGAGTATTCCGGCGCCTGCGCCGGCTGCGGCGAAACGCCGTACATCAAGATGCTCACGCAGCTTTTCGGCGACCGGCTGCTCGTCGCCAACGCCACCGGCTGCTCCTCGATCTACGGCGGCAACCTGCCGACCACGCCCTACACGACCAACCGGGACGGACGCGGTCCGGCGTGGTCGAACTCGCTGTTCGAGGACAACGCGGAGTTCGGGTTCGGTTTCCGGCTGGCGCTCGATGCTCACGTGGCGGCGGCTCGCGGTCTACTCCAGCGGCTCGCGTCTCAGGTCGGCGAAGGTCTCGCCACGGCGGTTCTCGAGGCGGATCAGGCCACGGAGACAGGCTTGGCGGAACAGCGTCAACGGGTCGAGGCCCTTCGGCGTCAGCTGGCCGCGGTACCGACCGACGAAGCACGCCGCCTCGAAACGCTGGCCGATTACCTGGTCAAGAAGAGCGTGTGGCTCGTTGGCGGCGACGGATGGGCCTACGACATCGGCTACGGCGGGCTCGATCACGTGCTGGCGAACCGGCGCGACATCAACGTGCTCGTTCTCGATACCGAGGTGTACTCGAACACGGGCGGCCAGGCGTCGAAATCGACCCCGCTCGGCGCGGCCGCGAAGTTCGCGGCCGCCGGAAAACCCGTCGGGAAGAAGGATCTCGGACTGCTGGCGAACATGTACGGGCACGTGTACGTCGCGAAGGTGGCCTTTGGCGCCAAGATGGCCCAGACGGCTCAGGCATTTGTCGAGGCGGAGTCTTATCCCGGACCGTCGCTCATCATCGCGTACAGCCACTGCATCGCTCACGGCTACGACATGGCTGATGGCGTCAAGCAGCAGAAGCTGGCCGTCGACTCCGGTGTCTGGCCGCTGTACCGGTTCGACCCCCGTCGGGGAGCCAAAGGCGAGCCGCCGCTGCATCTCGATTACGGTCCGCCCAAAGCACGTGTCGCCGACTACATGCGCAACGAGTCGCGCTTCCGGATGGTCGAGCGTGCCGACCCGGCCCAGTACAAGAAGTTCGTCAGGGAGTCTCAGGCTGCGGCCGAGCGCCGCTACGCCGTGTATCAGCAGTTGGCCGGCATTACCGTCCCGGTCATCGACACGGCCGAGCCGCCGCCGGCGCCTCCCGACTCGAAGGGGGAATGATGGATCTCAGGACGACGTACCTCGGGATGCACCTGCCTCATCCGCTGATCGTCGGTGCGGGTCCGCTCGGCGACGACCTGGATACGGTCAAAGCGCTCGAGGATGCCGGCGCCGCCATGCTGGTGCTGCGGTCGCTCTACGAGGAGGAAATCACCGGCGAGCAGATGGACGCGTTCTTCAGCGAAGAGAGCCATGCCGACTCGTTTGCTGAGGCCGACAGCTTTGCGCCGGAGCCGGTGTCTGCGCTTGGCCCCGATGAGTACCTCGAGCATCTGAGGCGGGTCAAGGACGCGGTCCGCATCCCCGTCATTGCGTCGCTCAACGGAGTCACTCCAGGGGGATGGATCTCGTACGCCCGGCTTCTCGAGGACGCCGGCGCCGACGGCCTCGAGTTGCATCTCTATCACGCGGCCAGCGACATGACGACCAGCGCGGCTGACGTCGAACGCCAGTCGATCGAGATCTTACGGGAAGTCAAGCGGAGCCTCCGCATCCCGGTGGCCATCAAGCTCGCGCCCCTTTTGACAGCCTTTGCGCACTTCGCGAAACAGCTCGATGAGGCCGGCGCGAACGGGCTGGTGCTGTTTACGCGGTTTCATCGAATCGACATCGACGTCGCAGAGCTCGAGGTTGTTCGGACGCTACCGCTCTCCGACTCGACCGAAGCTGCCGCTTCGGGTCCGCGGCACCGCCGCGCTGGCTGGCCGAGTCAAAGCGTCGCTCGCGATCACCGGCGGCATCCACACCGGCGTCGACGTGATCAAGGCGACCATGGCCGGTGCTCATGCGGCGCAGATGGTGTCCGCGCTCCTTCGCAATGGTGCCAGGCCATCTGCGAACGGTGCGCAGCGAGATCGAGGCATGGATGCGGGAGCACGAGTGGAACTCGCTCAGCGAGATGCGCGGCAACATGAGTCTCGAGCGTCTTCCGGATCCTGCCGCCTACGAACGTGCAAACTTCCGCATGGCTCTGCGATGAGTGCCTACCTGCTGCCGCTGGCTTCCGCCACGATCTTCTCGGTGATGCTTTCAATCGGACTCCTGCTCGGTCTGGAGCAATTCAAAGCCGCTCTCCGGCGCCCCATCGTGCTGGCGGCTGTCGTCTTCGCGGTTGTCGTCCCGGTTCCGGCCCTGGCGGTGCTGTTCGTCAAGCTCCTCGGCATCAAAGGGGCCGTCGCTGCAGGGATTGTCCTGATGGCGATCTCACCGGGAGCTCCCATCGCCCTTCGCCGCGGCATCGATGCCGGCGGACATGCCGAATTTGCACCGGTACTCCAACTCGCCATCGTGCTGTGCGCGGTGGTGACGGTTCCCCTTAGCCTTTCGATTCTCAGCGGCGTGTTCGACGTGACGTTCACTGTTTCGCCGCTGGCGATTGCGCGACAGGTGTTTGTCGCACAATTGCTGCCCGTCGGTCTCGGTGTGGTCGTTCGCGCGTTCTGGCCATCGGCCGCCGCTCGCCTCCAGCCGCTCCTCGCGCGGCTCGGCAACGTTCTGCTACTGGCGGTGATTCTGGTGCTCGTGTACGCGCTCGGGCCCATGCTGATCAAAATTGGCTGGACGCCGACGGTCGCGGGCGTGTTGTTGACGACGTGCGCGCTTGCCATCGGTGCCGCGTCTGCGGGGCGTGATGCAGATGCCAGACCGGCGGCGGCTGTCGCGGCTGCCATGCGCAATCCGGGGCTTGCGCTTCTGGTTGCAACGGCAAACCGTGTCCAGCCCACTGTGACTGCGGCGGTGTTCGGTTATGTACTAGGGGCGGCCGTTGTCGTCAGCGCCTTTGTTGCGTGGCAAGGCCGCAAACGGCGTACTGAAAGTGACGCGTACGTCTAGCAACGAACGAGCCTGGCGATCACGACAAGATCCGCACCTGGCCGGTGGTCAGCTGGTAGACGGCCCCGACCAGCCTCATCACGCCTTCGGCCTGGCGAGCCTTGGCTTCCGGCGTCTCGAGCAATTGCTGCATCGACCAGCGCACGTTCGCCTCCACCGCGGCATCCAGCCGCGCCTGAGGCGCAAGTGTTGGATCGAGATCCCGCAGTCCTGGCATGATGTTCTCCAGGAGCCGCGCGATACGGGAACGTTCGCGTGCCCCGTCGAACTTTGCGGCCAGTGCGGCCTGCACCGCGCCGCAGCCGTCATGGCCGAGCACGACGAACAGCGGCGTGCGCAGGTACACGCCTGCGTACTGGAGCGTTCCCACGACTTCAGGGGAAATCACGTTGCCGGCCACGCGCACGATGAAGAGCTCTCCAAAGCCCGCATCAAAAACCAGCTCTGGCGGCACGCGCGAATCGCTGCAGCCGAGGATGGTTGCATAGGGCCGCTGGGCCTTCGCGAGATCGGCGAGTATTTCCTTGTGTATGGTCGGGAAGCGGGCCTGACCTCGAAGAAAGCGCTCGTTGCCCGCAACCAGGCGAGCGAGCGCCTCGTCGGCAGAAAGAGATTCCTGAGACGAGCCCGCGGTGCTCATGCCTCGTGGAGCGCGACCCGCCACCTGCCGAGCACGTCGTCAACCGTTTGGTTCGCTTCTGCCAGCTCCGCAACCCCTTCGTTACCCAGCCGCCGCAACGCTTCTCGCACCTGACCGCGAGCTTCGGCAAGCCGGAACTCGATGCCGCGTTTCAGCAGCATGGCGCGCAGTTCCGCGAGAAATTCCGCGCCTGCGAGATCGATGTGGGGCACGTTGCCCATAAACAATACAACCAGCCGCGGCGTCGCGGAACGTTCGCTGAGGAGGGCGACCAGACGATCGCGCACGTGATCAACATTGAAGTAGAGCAGCGCACCTTCACTCCGAATCACGAGCACATCTGGCACGCGCTCGTTTTCGGGATGACGGATGACGTCGGCAAAGTAGGATGTACCCTGGAACGCGTCCGACTTCGACGACCCTCGGCCGCGAGGCGCGATGGAGGAGCAGAAGAATCGACAGTCCCGCGCCGAGCAGCACGCCGTTCAGAAGTCCTGAGCCGAGGACGCCGAGGACCGCGACCATGGCCACGGCAAACTCCTGCCGGCTGAAGTGCCAGATGTGCCGCAGCGCGTCAATCTGAATGAGCCCGGTGACGGCCACCAGGACGATCGCCGCGAGAACCGGCTGGGGGAGATCGCGCAGCAAACCGGTAAAGAAGAGCACAACAACGAGGGTGAGGAGCGATGCCACCAGCCCTGAGAGCGGAGTGCGTGCGCCCCCCGTCTCGTTGACCAGTGACTGCGACATCCCACCACTTATTGGGAGGCCGCTGCCAAGCCCCGCGAAGAGATTGGCACTGCCGATAGCCAGAAACTCCTGTGTCGCGTCAAGCCGATAGCCATGCTTGGCGGCGAACATGCGACCGATCGCAGTCGTTTCCACCGCGGCGAGGACAAAACAGGCCATCGCCAGCGGCAGGATCGCGTTGACGTCCGCCCGGCTGAGATGTGGCAGCGCCGGCATCGGCAGACCCTGTGGGACTTCCCCGAGCAGCGCGACGCCGCGCGCGTCGAAGTGAAAGATTCGGGCTGCAAGGATGCCTCCGATGACGACGAAGAGCGCGACAGGCCTGTTCTTGAGCACCGTCTTGCCGAGCAGGAGCAGCACGAGAGCCGCCACGCCCAGCGTCAGCGACGTCGGATTGGTTCCGCCAAGGCCACGAAAGAAGTGGGCCATGCGGTCCCAGAAATCGCCGCCGTGACTCCCGGCGAAGCCGAACAGCTTGGGCAGCTGGGTGCTCGCGAGAAAGAGCGCAACCCCGCACTTGAAGCCGACGAGCACGGTTTCGGAAAAGAAGTTGACGATTGCGCCGGCACGGACGGCGTAGGCGATGAACGCCAGCGCTGCGACGATGAGCGCGGTAGCCGCAGCGAGCATGGCGTGCCGTGCCGGATCGTTGGCCGCGATCTCCCCGAGGGTCGCGCCCACAAGCAGCGAAACCGCCGAGGTGACGGTGACGGCAGTTTGTCGCGAGCTGCAGAAGAGCCAGAATACGAGTCCGCCGAAGAGGCAGGCATACAGGCCGGCCTGCGGCGGCAGTCCGGCAAGCGAGGCGTCACCGATCGCGGCCGGCAGCAGATACGCGGCAAGGGTAATGCCGGCCATGACGTCGGCCCGGAGCCACGTCCGTTCGTACGATTCGAGCCAAGTGCGTGCGGCAATCACCATCGGTAGACGCGTCACCCTCCCAGCGCAATAGTAATCCCTACCAGGACGAGTCCGAGCGCCACCATACCCAGCCCCGTGCGCCAGCCGGAACCCCCGGCGTATTTCCCGAGTGACCGCCCGACAATGAAGAGGAGGATGACCGCAACGGCGTTCGACGCGCGCATCGCAGTCCTGGGATTACGGACAACGAGGAACGGGACGACCACAGGGAATGTCGACAGGAACACAAGAAGAAACACCCCGAGCGCCGCCCACATGTCGCGACCGCGCAATGGCGACCGGCGGGAGTAATCAGGCTGCTGTCGTAGCCGCTGTCGAAGCGTCTCGATCTCGGCGGGGGTGAGCGAGGTGGCCACTGGCTCCGGCAGTGCGTCAAGGATGAGCAGGCGCTCCGCCTCTGGTTCACGGGCTCGACGAATGGCCCTGAGGACCGCCACGCCTCGAGCGCGAACCACGACGTTGGCAAGAAGATACATCGTCGCATCGACCAGTCCCCACGCCAGGTTGCAGGCGATGGCGCCCACGAGCACAGTTCTCGCTTCGTCCCGACCCACCCCTGCAACGCTCAATGAACTGGTGAACGTGAGGACCATGATGAGTCCGAAGAGGATCTCGGAGGTGCGTTCGAGGGGGTCAAGGAGGCGCCGCGACGAAACACCCGTGCCCATCCTTTTGCGATTATGCCCTCTTGTGGCCGCTCCGATAATTCGGAGCATCTCCGGCCGAACAGGGTGGACCCACGCGTTTCAGGCAGAGTGTCGGTTCTGATGCTGGCACGTCCCGTGCTCCACCCGCCATGGCAAGACGCGGGCCATCCAGTCTGTCCTACCGTTTGTCGTCGCCTCGAACGCCGACTTACGCGGCGCGACAGCCGAAGTCCGTGACGAGAACTATTGCGTACGACATACTCACTCGTGGCTGGAGGGACGTGAGCATGGAAGTCGACTCGAGGAGAACAGCGCTCGCTATCGTAGCGATGATGGCTGCACTGACCGCGGCGTGCGAGAAGCCAGCGGCCGTGGCGCCGCCTCCGCCAGAAGTCTACGTGGCGGACGTGGTCCAGAAGGACGTCCCTGTCTACTTGGAGCTCGTCGGCCAGGCCATTGGGTTCCAGGACGTCGAGATCCGGGCGCGTGTCGAGGGCTTTCTCGAAACCATGACCTTCCGCGAGGGTTCCCTCATTCGAAAAGGCGCGCTTCTGTACGAAATCGATCGCAAACCGCTCGAAGCCATAGTGGCGGCGGCCAAAGCCGACCAGGCCACCGCTGAAGCAAAGCTGGCGAAAGCCAATAATGACGTCGCGCGCTACACACCGCTTGTCGCCAAACAGGCCGTGAGTCAGCAGGAGCTGGACGATGCGCGGGCCGCGCAGGACGCGGCCCGTTCGCAGGTCGAGGCCGCTAAAGCCACGGTGGAGAAGGCGACCCTCGATTTGAGCTACACGCGAGTGACCGCGCCACTGGACGGGCTCATCGGATCCACGCTGGTCAAGCCAGGCAATCTCGTTGGACGAGGGCAGAACACCCTGCTCGCCACGATCTCGCAAATCAACCCCATCAACTTTCGCGTCGGTGTCACCGAAGCCGACTACCTGAGGGTCATCAAGCGGGATCGACCGAGCATCGAGGCCGCTCCGCGGGCGGCGGGCATCCAGCTTACGTTAGCTGACGCCAGCGTGTACCCGCACCCCGGCCAGGTGTCGGTGGTCGATCGGGCCGTCGATCCGACAACTGGCACACTCGGCATCCAGATTGAGTTCCCCAATCCCGACATGCTCCTGCGCCCTGGCCAGTACGGCCGTGTACGCATACTGCTGGAAACCAAGTCGGCGGCGCTGCTCGTCCAGCAGCGCGCCGTTCAGGAACTGCAGAACCTCTACAGCGTCGCGGTGGTGGATGCGAGCAACAAGGTGGCATTTCGAACTGTGAAGGTCGGCCGCCGCGTGGACTCGCTCTGGGTGATTGAAGAAGGACTCAAACCTGGCGAGCGTGTCGTTGTCGAGGGTCTTCAAAGGGTTCAGGACGGCATGACCGTCGCGCCGAAGGCGCAGCCCGCGGCGGCTGGCGAAGCAGGCTCGGCTCCTTCCAAGAGTGAGGCGAAGTAGACATGTCCCGCTTCTTCGTCAACCGGCCCATCGTCGCGATGGTGTTGTCGATCATCATCGTCATGCTCGGTCTGGTCGCCATGCGGGGACTGCCCATCGCCCAGTATCCCGAGATCGTGCCGCCGATGGTCCAGGTGACGACGACCTTCATCGGCGCCAGCGCCACCGACGTCGAGGCATCGGTGGCGACGCCGCTCGAACAGCAGATCAACGGCGTCGAACAGGGCATCTACCTGAAGTCCACCAACGCCAACGACGGGACCCTGACGCTCAAGGTCTCGTTCGAAGTCGGGTCGAATCTGGACATGGACAACGTGCTCACGCAGAACCGCGTGTCGCAGGCCCTGCCCCAGATGCCCCAGTCGGTCAAGAACTACGGCGTCACGGTGAAGAAGGCCCTGGCGTTTCCGTTGCTCGTCATCTCGATCAAGTCACCGAATGGGACGTACGACAGCAGCTTCTTGTCGAACTACACGACGATCAACATCAACGATGCCATCGCGCGCATTCCAGGCGTCGGCCAGATCAACCTGTTCGGCGGCAGCGACTATGCCATGCGCGTCTGGCTGCGCCCCGACGTCATCGGGCGGCTTGGGGTCACGATCCCCGACATCACGAATGCGATTGCCCAGCAGAACCAGTTGACCCCTGCCGGCCAGATCGGCGGTCCGCCGGCGGCCGCGGGCACCGAGTACACCTATACCGTCCGCACGCAGGGCCGTCTGCTGAACGAAGAGGAATTCGGCAACATCATCATCCGGACGAACCCGAACGGGTCCGAGGTGCGGCTGAAAGACGTCGCGCGGCTGGAACTGGGCACGATGCTGTACAACGCCGTCGGCCGCCACGACGGCAAGCCGTCCGCCGTCATCGCTGTGTACCAGATTCCCGGCACCAACGCGCTCGATGTCGCCGACAGAATCAAGACCGAGCTGGCCAGCCTCTCGAAGCGCTTCCCGCGCGACATGGAATACCGGGTCTCGCTCGACACGACCCTGCCGGTGTCGGAGGGCATTGTCGAAATCGAGCACACGCTGTTTGAAGCCGTCGCGCTCGTGATCGTCGTGGTCTTCATCTTTCTCCAGAACTGGCGCGCAACGCTGATTCCGCTGATGACGGTGCCCGTATCGCTGGTCGGCGCCTTCATGTTCTTCCCGCTCCTCGGGTTCTCGATCAACGTGCTTTCGCTCCTCGGCCTGGTCCTCGCGATTGGCATCGTCGTCGACGATGCGATTGTGGTGGTGGAGGCCGTGATGCACCACATCGAGCACGGGATGGATCCGAAAGAGGGCGATCGCCGCGTCTTCATGTGTGCCGTCCCTTTTCGATCCGCTGAATCTTCCAGATCTTTATCCCGGCAATGTTGTTCGTCTCGTGGATGGCGGCGTCCAGGACAATCAAGGCGCATCGGCGCTTCTGGATCAAGGCTGCAATGTGCTGCTGGTAAGCGACGCCAGCGGGCAAATGGGAGAACAGCCGGATCCGTCGAACAACATCATCGGGGTCCCGCTTCGATCCAATACCATTCTCCAGGCGCGAATCCGGCTTTCGGAGTACGAGAACCTGGTGTCTCGGCGACGGTCTTCCTTGCTGCGGGGCCTCATGTTTCTCCATATGAAAAAAGACCTGGAGAGGGATTCGATCGACTGGATTAATTGCGAAGACCCGGTCGCCGCCTCCGATGACGCGCGGCCTGCCTGGCAGAAGGGCGAGTTGACAACTTACGGCGTCCGGAAAGAAATTCAAGCCGAATTGGCGGCGATTCGAACCGATCTCGATTCCTTCAACGACGCCGAGGCTTCGGCCTTGATGACCAGCGGGTACCTCATGACCGCGGAAGGATTTCCTCGGTCGATGCCTGGCTTCCCTCGGATTCCACCGCCGATCGATCCTCCCTGGCGGTTCCTGAAGATCAAAGATTTGATGCAGCGTCGCAGCGCCGATCCGAAGCGCTACGACGAACTGAAGAGGCTGTTGAGCGTCGCCAGAGAGTCCGCATTCAAGATCTGGAGGCTCGAGGTTTTCTTGAGAATCCTGGCCCCGATCATTGGCGTCGCGGCGGCAGCGGGAGTGGTCTACGCCGCTTACCATTGGCGGTCTGCGCAGCTCGTACCGCTGACGGTGGGCGCGGCCGGCTTGATGGTGCTTTCGATGTTGGGAAGTCTTTTCCTCGCCAAGCTGATTGGTCCGCGTCTCGCCAAGCTTCTAGGCCACTTTGGCACGCCGAAGCGAATCGAAAGCGAAGCCTGGCGCATCGTCGTCTATATCGCTCTCGCATTTGTTGGCGTGGTCGTCGCATTGATTCACATAGGAGTATTCGACCGATGGTATTTGCGTCTCGGCCGTCTGGATCGAGTCACCGGGGAGCCGGTGGCTCCAGTGAAGCCGGTGCAGTAGACGCATCAAAAGTCTCGTTTGGATTGGCTCCAGCGAATAGAATGCTTCCGACGTTTCGGATGCGACGAATTGCTGTTTACCGGAAGGAGGTTCAATGTCTTCAAAAATTCGACGTAGCTCATGTTTTGGCATTGGCGCTACTCGGACTCATAACTGTTTCGGTCCTGACCATGGGCCAAACTCCAGCGCTGCGGCCGGTCATGCGCTTCACTGCGACGACAGCCAACATCAGCGGAGCACCGGATTCAATTCGATTTGACGTGCTTTCCTGGTCTACCGATGCCGATCGCGATGCGATGGTCGCGGCCTGGAATTTAACGGCCAGGCCCAGCCGCAGCTGCCGCCAGGGGCGCGAGGCGCAGAAGGTCGCGGTGGCGGAGGCGCGGGCGCACGTGGAGCTCGCGGCGGCGGACGCGGCGATAATCCAGATGCCGGAGCGGCTCCTGCAAACGCTCCTGAGCCTGCCGCGGGCGCGGCTCCCGCAGCGGGCGCAGCCGGAGCGGCGGCCGCAGCGGTGGCGCCAGAGGTGGTCGTGGCGGGGGCGGTGGTGGTCGTGGCGGCGCTCCAGCGGCCGCAGCAAACGTCGCACAAACGCCGGAGGCTTCGTTGGCCGCGGCGCTTCAAGCCGCTAAAACCGTCGGCTATCTCTGGAGTTCCGAGAGCGCCGGCTATTCCCTGCGCTACGCCTACCGTTTGCCGCAGCCCGATGGCAGCGAACGTATCATCTTCGCCACCGAGCGCCGGTTAGGCGCATGGAACGACGCCTGGAAGCCGGTCGGCAATGCCGCTGCAACCAACTACGAGTTCAGCGTCATCGAGCTGCGCGTCCCAGCAAAGGCCGACGGAGAAGGCAAAGCGTCATTGACCGGAAAAGTCGTCGTCGACGCTGCCGCCAACACGATCGCCCTGGACGGCTACGCCGCGTTACCCGTGGTCTTCAAGGCCGTGAAACGTCGGACCAACTAAGTGAAGGTTGTTTCGGGGAATGCCTAGGGACGGAATTGAACCGCCGACGCCGGCCTTTTCAGGGCCGCGCTCTACCATCTGAGCTACCTAGGCTCAATCAACCCTATTAAGGTACCGGAGGAAGCCGGTACTCGTAAAGACCGAAGTTGGGATAAACACCAAGGCCGGCAAGGCACAAAGAAGGCCCGCAATGAACGGTTCTTAATTGCGGGCCTTCTTTGTGCCTTGCGCCTTTGTGCCTTGGGTTCCTACCCAGCCTTGGAAATGCCGATCTCGCAGGACTCGCCATCGATCTCCCACTTTTCCCAATGTTCGGCGCTGTCGCGGCCGGCAGTGACTTGCGTGGCGAGCGTTTCGGACTTGACGTAATCCGACATTCGGCTGACGGCGTCGGCACAGCCGGTCGGAGGTTTCGAAGTGGATGCGGATGCGATCGGTGACGGAAAGGCCGGCATCCTTGCGCATGTTCTGAACGCGATTGACGAACTCGCGGGCGAGGCCTTCGTTGATCGAGTTCGGGCGTCAGCGTCGTGTCGAGCGCGACGGTCAGGCCTTCGTCGGATTCCACCAGCCAGCCTTCGATGCTCTGAGCGGAGATCGTGACATCTTCCCGGCTGATCGTTGACCGGCGCGCCATTCACTTCCGTCGAGAACGTCCCGGTTTGATCGAGCTCGATAACTTCCGCCGACGACATTTCCTTGATTCGTTTCGCGACGGCATTCACGTGCTTGCCGAACTTCGGACCGATGACCTTGAAGTTCGGAGTGGCCGTCTTTCGAACGATCGGCGACGACTCGTCGATGAACTCGATCGCCTTGACGTTGATCTCTTCGAGAATGACGTCGTTCATCTGTTCGATCAGCCGGCGAGTTTCCGCTGAAGCCGGCACTGCGATTCGAGACAGCGGCTGCCGCGTTTTCAGATTCGTCTTCGCGCGCATCGAGCGGACGAGGCCGACGACGCGCTGCGCCACGTCCATGCGGCTTTCCAGTTCCGGATCGATCAGTTCTTTCTTGGCGCTCGACCATCGGCGCGATGTGAACCGATTCGAAGGCTCGCGATGCGTTTCGGCCATCAGCGCGCGATAGATCTCATCGGAGAGAAACGGCGCGATGCGGCGCCATCATCTTTGTGATCGCGACCAGGCACTCGAACAGCGTCTGATACGCGGCGGTCTTGTCCGTGCCCGGCTCGCTCTTCCAGAAACGGCGGCGATTCCGGCGCACGTACCAGTTCGAAAGCTGCTCGATCGTGAAGTTGCTGACGAGCCGCGCGGCGCGCGTCGGATCGTAGCCGTCCATGGCTTCGATGTATTCCGCGATCGTCGTATTCAGCAGCGAGAGAATCCATCGATCGATATCGGGACGCTCCGAAACAGGAACGTCGGGCTCGCTGTGCTTGAAGCCGTCGACGTTCGCGTACAAGCGCAAAGAACGCGTACGTGTTCAGCAGCGTGCCGAAGAACTTCCGCTGAACGTCGGCGATCGGCGTCGATGTCGAAGAGCTTCGGCTTCCATGTCGGGCTGCGCGACGATCAGGAACCAGCGGACGCTGTCGGCGCCGTACTGGCCGATGACCTCGAACGGATCGACCGTGTTGCCGCGGGTCTTCGACATCTTCTGGCCGTTCTTGTCGAGAACCAGGTCGCTGCAGATGACGTTCTTGAAGCACGGCTGCTTGAACAGGAACGAGCTGATCGAATGCAGCGTGTAGAACCAGCCGCGCGTCTGATCGACGCCTTCGGCAGATGAAGTCGGCAGGGAAGGAGTGCTTGAAGATTTCCTGGTTCTCGAACGGATAGTGCCACTGCGCGAACGGCATCGATCCGGAATCGAACCAGACGTCGACGAGTTCCGGAATGCGGCGCATCTCGCCGCCGCACGCGCATTTCAGCGTCACGTCATCGATGTACGGTTTGTGAAGATCGAGCGGCTCCGGCAGCTTCGCGCCTTCGCTTGCGCAGTTCTTCGACGCTGCCGATGGATCGCTTCGCGTCGCAGCGCCTGGCAAACCCAGATCGGGAGCGGCGTTCCCCAGTAACGATCGCGCGAGATCGCCCAGTCCTTGTTTTCCTCGAGCCAGTTTCCGAAGCGGCCTTCGCCGGTTTCCGGCGGATACCAGTGGATCTGCTTGTTGTACGCGATCATGTCCCGCGCGTACGTCGGTCGTCCGGATGTACCAGGACTTGCGCGCGTAGTAGAGCAGCGGCGTGTCGCATCGCCAGCAGTGCGGATAGCTGTGCGTGTAGGTTTCCTTCCTGAACAGCAGTCCGCGCGACTTCAGATCGGCGGTGATTTCCGGATCGGCGGCTTTGAAGAATTTTCCGGCGTACGGCGGCACGCGTCGTCGAGGAACTGGCCGCGGGCGTCGAGCGCCTGAATCATCGGCAGGTCGTACTTCAGCGATGCCTGGTAATCGTCTTCGCCGTAGGCCGGCGCCATGTGGACGATGCCGGTGCCGTCGGTCGTCGTGACGAAGTCGCCGGCGATGACGTACCACGCTTTCTTGTCGACGGGAAGAAGTTGAACCAGCGTTCGTATTCCTTGCCGACGAGATCGCTGCCCGGCATGGTCTCGACGACCTCGGTGCCTTCGGGCAGAACGGACAGACG
Source organism: uncultured Acidobacteriota bacterium (assembly GCA_963725105.1). Taxonomy (GTDB): domain Bacteria; phylum Acidobacteriota; class Vicinamibacteria; order Vicinamibacterales; family CAVVIG01; genus CAVRXZ01. Next base: position 10,473 of record CAVRXZ010000029.1, on the reverse strand, counting down.
CGTCTTTCGCCAGGATCAGGAATTCGTCCTTTGTGGCGAGACCTTGACGTATTCCACGTCCGGGTTCGACAGCGAGTGCGACGTTCGAGATCAGCGTCCAGGGAGTTGTCGTCCAGACGAGGAAGTAGGTGTTCTCTTCGCCTTTGACCTTCGCCTTGATGTAGACCGAAGGATCCTGAACGTCGCGATAGCCGAGCGAGACTTCGTGCGACGACAGCGGCGTGCCGCAGCGCGGGCAGTAGAGCTGAACCTTGAAGCCCTGATAGATGAATCCTTCCTTGAAATAGCGGTCCAGCGCCCACCAGACCGACTCGATGTATTCGTTTTCGCACGTGATGTACGGATGCTCCATGTCGATCCAGTAGCCCATGCGCGACGTGAGGTCTTCCCACATGTCCTTGTATTCGAAGACGGACTTGCGGCATTCGGCATTGAACTTGGCGACGCCGTATTTTTCGATCTCGCCTTTGTGCTTGAGGCCGAGCTTCTTCTCGACTTCGATTTCGACCGGCAGGCCGTGCGTGTCCCAACCGGCCTTGCGATGGACCTGGAATCCGCGCATCGTCTGGTAGCGGCAGACGAGGTCCTTGATGGTTCGCGCGAAAACGTGATGGATGCCGGGTTTGCCGTTGGCGGTGGGCGGTCCTTCGTAGAAGGTGTAGTCGGGCGCATCCTTGCGGGCTTCGATGCTTTTCTCGAAAGATTCGGTTCTTTTTCCAGTGGTCGAGGATCTCCTTTTCGAGATCCGGCAGGCTCACTTTGTCGGATATCTGCTTGAACATCCTGCTAATGTAGCACGAGCAACGGCCCCGCCGTTCCGGCGTACAATGCGGATGTCATGTCGCCAGGTCAGGTTTTTTCCCACTATCGAATCATCAGAAAAATCGGGCAAGGAGGGCTTGGAGAAGTCTTTTTGGCCGAGGATACGATCCTGAATCGCAAAGTCGCGTTGAAGTTTCTTACGGGCGAAGCAGCGCATCGGTCGGATCTCCGCGAACGAATGCTCATTGAAGCAAAGAGCGCCGCCTCGATCGATCATCCGTTTGTTTGCAAAGTGTACGAAACGGGCGAAGTGGATGGACGCGGCTTCATCGCATTGGAATTTATCGAAGGCGAGACGCTCGCGGACAGGCTGAGAGCTGGAGCAATGCCCTTTGAGGAGGGGCTTACGGCGGCGACGCAGGTGGCCGAAGGAATCGCTGCCGCGCATGAGCGCGAGATCATCCATCGCGATGTCAAGCCGGCCAATATCATGATCGGCCGGACCGGGCACGTGAAGGTCATGGACTTCGGTCTGGCAAAGCAACTCACGCATCTGCCGGAAGACGAGGTCACCACGCCCTACGTTTCGAGACTGTAGAAGGCGCAATTATAGGGACGCCGGGCTACATGTCGCCGGAGCAGATTCGCGGCGAACGCGCCGATGCGCGGTCGGATGTCTTTTCGATGGGACTCGTGTATTTCCAGATGTTCTCGGGAGTTCACCCTTTCCTGAAACGGACGACCGAAGCCACGATCGGAGCGATTCTTCACGAGCCGACGCCCGTATTGAACGCGTCGGCGCCACATGTTCCTGCGGAGATCAACGACATCGTCGGCAGGATGCTCATCAAGGAGGCCGCCGGCCGATATTCGTCGGCCTCCGAGGTTCGAGACGATCTCGTGCGATTCCGCCACGCGATTCCCATCACTGCCAAGCGATCTTTGCAGCAAGCCATTGCGATCCTTCCATTCCTGGACCTCAGCCCCGACCGCGACCAGGAATACTTTTGCGACGGACTTGCCGAGGAACTCATCACGGAACTCGGCAATCTCGCAGGGCTGAGAGTCGCATCGCGTACTTCGTCGTTTCGTTTTCGCGGCAAAGAAGTCGATATCCAGGAAGTGGGCGAGCGATTGAAGGTCGATACCGTGCTTGAGGGCAGCGTTCGCAAGGCCGGCGACAGAATCCGGATCATCGTCAAACTGGTGTCGGTGGAGTCCGGATATCCGCTTTGGTCGGAACGATACGATCGGCAAATCCACGACATCTTTGAAATTCAGGATGAGATCTCGCGGTCCATCGTCGACAGAATGAAGGTCGCGCAGCCGACCCTCGTTGCGCCGAAACTCGCTGCGGCATTGCCGGGCAATGTGCGGGCTTACGAGCAATACCTCAAGGGGCGCTACTACTGGAACAGGCGGACCGAGGAAAATTTCAGGAAAAGCGTGGATCATTTCCAGCTGGCTCTAAAAGAGGATCCAAACTACGTGTTGGCGTTCGCGGGACTCGCCGAGGCCTATGTCACTCTGGCTCTTTACGGCGGTCTTCCTCCTACCGAAATCATGCCTCGCGCGAAGACAGCCGCGAAAGAAGCTCTGGCGCGAGAGCCCGAACTGCCGGAAGCCCTGACGGCGATGGGATCCATACAGGCCCTCTACGATTGGGATTGGGCGGCGGCCGAGCAGAGCTTCAAACGCGCGATAAAAGCAAATCCCAACTACGCGATTGCTCATCACTGGTACGCGATCCATTGCCTGACCCCAACCAGACGCTTTGCCGAAGCTCACGCAGCCATTCAACGCGCGTCGGAGCTGGAGCCGTTGTCGCTGGTGATCTTAACGACGTGGGGGCTGGTGCTGTATTTTGAGGGCGAAAATGACGCTGCGATTCAGAAGTACCAAAATGCGCTCGAACTGGATCCGAATTTCGGAATTGCGCATTACTTCCTCGGGCATTCCTATCTCGCAAAGAAAATGTTCAAGGAAGCCATTGCGTCGCTCGAGCGCACCGTCGAGTTCACCAACCATTCGCCCGAGTCCGTGGCTGTGTTGGGATATGCCTACGCGATTTCCGGGGATCATGCCAAAGCCGCAGAGTTTGGCGGCAAGTTGGAAGCGCAGGCAGCAAACCGATACGTGTCGCCTGCGCTGCCCGCGTGGATTCACCTGGGGCTCGGCGATCATGACCGAGCATTGGCTCAGCTGGAACTGGCGTATGGCGAGCGTGCGACAGATTTGATCTGGCTGCGTGTGCGTCCGGTGTTTGATCCGCTGCGTGGCGATCCACGGTTCGAGTCGTTGTGCAGCCGGATTGGACTCTAGAAAAGGACGCTTAGGCTGGGGGGAATTGCCAATTTGGGAGATTGGGGTAGGTCAAAATTCAAATTGCGGATTCCAAAATCTCCGAATTCCGATTCGAGGCCCCAAAATCAGTAATCGGAAGTTTGCAATCCGCAATTTGAATTTTGACCTACCCCAATCTCCCAAATAAAACCATTAGACCAACAATCGATTTATGGCTGCTAGGCCGTCTGTCGCGCGATCATGGAGGCAAACAGTCCCTTCCGGCTGGCCAGTTCTTGAAAGTTCCCCGTTCGACGATCCGCCCCTGGTCCAGAACATAAATCTGATCGGCGTTTTTGATGGTGCTCAGCCGGTGAGCGATCACGAGCCGGGTCACCCTGCGTCGCCGGAGACTCTCGCTGACGATGGCCTGAGTTCGATTGTCCAGCGCGCTTGTGGCTTCGTCCAGAAGGAGGATCCTGGGCCGAGTCACCAGGGCTCGAGCGATCATGAGTCTCTGGCGCTGGCCGCCGGACAGGTTGGTGCCACCTTCGCTGACGACGGTGTACATGCCCATGGGCATCTCCCTGATATCGTCCGCCAAGCCCGCGTCCTCGGCAGCCTCCCACGCTTCGCTCAGACTGACCAACGCGCCGCCCGCGATATTTTCGAGAATGGATCCGCCGGCCAGAAATCCGGACTGCAGGACGACGCCCAGCTGCCGCCGGACAGCGGTCACTCGAGACCTGCCAGATCCTGTCCATCGAATAACACGGTTCCGGAATCCGGTGTTTCGAAACCAAGCAGCAGTCGAAGGATCGTCGACTTGCCGCCGCCGGAAGGGCCTGCCAGAGCGACAAACTCACCGGGGTTGACGTGAATGCTCAGATCATCGAGAATCTTTGGTCCGTCTCGCTGCATACCGGAAGTCCACATGGGAGAGGGTAATGCTCCCTTCAAGCCGTCCGGGATCGACCTTCGATTGGGAAACTTCCGGTTCGGCCTCGAGGATCGGTTCGATCCGCTTGCTCTTCGTGAGCGTGTCCATGACATCGACGACGGTGTTGCTCAGCGAAGTTGTTCCGCTAATGAAAGTGGCGAGCGCGGTGTTGAAGGCCAGAAAATGCCGATGCTGAGGGTTGTCCGCCGGCCGCCCTGCTGCGCTCCCGTCAAGCAGATCCACGCCGACCCAGAAAAGAAGGATGGTGCTGATCGTCGGAACAGTCTGGTTGAACACGGTCACGTAGTCCTCGGCGCTCTGTGACTTCCGCACCAGCTTGAGCTGCTCGGAGTATTTCTTCAGCCACAGAGAGAAAGCGCGCTGCTCCGCTCCTGCGACGCGAATCTTGCCGACGGCATTGACCATCTGCACGACGAGTCCGAAGAATGCCCCTCCGAGCTCCATCAAGACGAGATTATAGCGGCGGACGAAGTAGCCACCGATGATCGTGACGATGGCAGTGGCAACGGCGAGGCCGATCGCGATCATCGCCAGCTTCGAACTGTAGTAGAAAAGGAGGCCGAGGTTGAGCAGCGCCATGACACTCGACAGCATGGACTGGAGCGCCGCGCCGTTGAGCACCCGATTGATCTCGCTCACGGTCATCACCCGGGAGAGCAGATCCCCGCTCGAGTAACGCTTGTAGAACGATGCCCGCAGCTTCAGCAGTTTGTCCCACAGCGACGATTCCGTCGCTGCGTCCACGGCAACGGCCGTCTCTGATGGTCACCAGTCCACGAGATAATCCAAACAAGCCCACGCCAAGGCTGGCCGCGACTAAGGCGAGGCCCAGTTCCAGCAGCAGTCTTTGGTTCGAATCCGGAATGGCTTGATCCATTACCATCGCCATCGCCATGCGGCGTCAGCATGCCAATCAGCGTGGTTATCAGGGAGAGGCCCATGATGAAGAGAACGTCGGCCGATCGGCCACGAAGCGAGAACCGCAACCAATTGCCACGGCTTCTTCACCTCGTCGGGCAGACGCGGGTAGATCATGACCGCTTCGAGGCGCAAGCAGTGCGGCGGTCTGATCATTCACCGGGAACCTTCTGCCTCGTTTCCGGATCGACGATCTCGTAACCGGAGCCTCTCGCCCTCAACAGCGCAACGGGAGAATGTTTCTCCTTCAAGTATCCGACAAGCGGACCACAGTCACTCTTCCACCATGCTCCTCTCAGCAGAACGCGCCGATGTCGCACGCGCGAGGCACGAGTGATCGCTTCGAGAGGATCCTTCACGCGATCCAGATTTTCCGATCGCAATGGGGGACGGATCTCGATTCCGAGGGCGTCGCCAACCGCGCAACAGCGCTGAGCAACGCAGTTTCCCGAACCGGCGGCGTCGTCTGAGGATTCAGAACCGACGCGACCTCCTCTAATGCCGACTCGGTAAGGCGCCGCTGCATCAGCTCGCGCTCTTCGAGTCTGCGGATCTCCTTTTGTCGGTCCTCCGCATCCAGCATGGTCAGGCGTTTGAGAAGCAGCGTATGCAGACCCAGAGACTGGGAAGCCACTTGCCATCAGCGACGATCTCCTCCGTCGTGAGAGCTTTTAGCTTCAACGTGTCCGCTGCAGTAAGCCACATGCCGCTTCCGAGCGGAAGATAACTTCCGCCGGAGTCCGACCTCAGTTCGGGATCTCCCATCAAAAGGGCTTGACCCTCCGCCACACGCACCCAGGCAAACTTGTTTCGGCCGGGATGCAGATCCTGTCCGGCGTCCAACTGCAGATCCCCGCCGAGCGAGATCTGTTCGGCTGCCGCAGGCATTGGTCCGTGGCAGGCAAACGCAGTCACATTGTTCACCCAGCCTTCCAACGCCTCTTTGATGAGAACACCCTCGGAATGGAATCCGTCTCTTGCCTGTTCCAGCGGGATCTCCAGAGATCGTCAGTTCTTCGACGGCCATCATGACTGAGCCGGCCCGTGGAGGTCGTCTCTTGATCAGGCATCACGGCTGAAGAGCGCGTCGTGAGGACGCGCGCGGAAAAGAAAACGCCGGCGGCCGACGGGAGAACCGTCTTCGACCTCGCGAGTTGAAGACCTCCGCTGCGCCGAGCGCACAAGCCAAACGGCAGACGGATCGTCCAGGATGAAGGGATGTTGGGCGCGGACGGTGCGGACGTGAAGCTCGAGCGAGGAACTCCTTGACGATGTCAGATTTAGCTCGTTTGTGCATACGTTCACGTCCACACATCGGCGTGCCTACGTTCACCCGCGAGATCGTCGCCCGTACGGATGAGCCTGGCATAGTGGGCGTTGGCGGCCCAGAGCTCATCGTGGGTTCCGCGCTCCACGACCTGCCCCTTTTCCAACACGACAATCTCGTCGCAGTCTCGAATCGTACTCAGCCGGTGCGACACGACGATGCACGAACATCCGCGCATCCGCAGCCGTTCGATAACGAGTGCTTCCGTTCCGGCATCGAGCGCGCTGGTAGCCTCGTCGAGCACCAAAATCGACGGATCATTGACCAGAGCGCGCGCAATCTCCAGCCGCTGGCGCTGTCCGCCGCTCAAATTGCCGCCACCCTCGAGCAGCACGGCGTCGTAGCCGCCGGAAAGCCCAAGGACAGTGTCATGAATTGCGGCGTCCTGGCATGCACGGACGAGGCTCTGATCGGCAATGGTGCTGTCCCACAGCGTGAGGTTGTCGCGCACGGTGCCTCCGAAGAGAAAAATATCCTGCGCGACGCTTCCAAAGGAATTCACGAAAACATCTCTGGGAATCTGCTCGCGCGGAATGCCGTCAAAACAGACCTCTCCCGCCCATAGCTTGTATTCGCCGCTGATCAGCTTCGCGATCGTGGTCTTCCCGGAACCACTGCCGCCAACCAGCGCAATACGCTGGCCGGGACGTATGGTCAGGTTGAAATCCTTGATCAGCGGTTCTTCCAGCGGACTGTAGCCAAACGTGGCATTCTTCAGCTCGACATAACCCTTCAAGCGGACCACGGGCCGCAGTCCACCTTCGACCGTAAGCTCGCGTCGCCGGCGGCGCTCGTTCGATCGGATGTTCCAACACGTCATCCACTCGATTGAGATCCCCTTGCAGTTCCTGGAATGTGCCGCCAAGTTGCATCAGGTTGTTCATCGGCGACATGAAGCTGTTCAAGAGACTCTGCAGCGCCACCAGCATCCCGATCGACAGATGGCCGCTGATAATCGCGGTAGCCGCCAACAATGACGACCAACACGCCGGTCAGCGAACTGAGAAACTGGGAAGCACACTCAGGCTCTGATTCGATATTTCAAGCTGCTGTCGGGCGTTGGTCGCTTTCGCGTAGTAGCCCGACCATCTGGCGAAAAGCCCGGATTCCAGGCCGCCGGCCTTGATCGTTTCCATTCCCTGCAGTCCGGCAATCGCCGTGCCATGCGCCTTTCCGTACTCCTGCAGGACCCGCATGTTCGCCTCGACACGGCGCTTGGATATCCACTGCAGGACCAACACGTTAAGAAGCGCAAACGCGACGCTGACAGAAGTGATAACGACGTCGTAGTAGAACATCAGCGCCGCATAGAACACCATCATCACAACGTCAATCGCGGTCTGCGCCAGCTTTCCCGAAAGCGTGGCGGCGAGCTTGTCGTTAATCAGGCTGCGATTGGCGACCTCACCGGAATAACGCTGCGCATAGAAAATCGAGGGAAGCCGCAGCAACTGCCACATGAAGCGACTCGCCAGCTTGATCGACAACACAATCCGGAAGCGGCGCAGGTACCGCAACTGAATGAATTTCAGCGCCGCCTGCATCAGCGACGGCGATGATCATCGCGACGATCACGGGGCGCAACCAGTCGATGCGTCGTTCGACGAAGATGCTGTCCAGGAAAATCTGGCTGAATGCCGGAATCGCCAAGCCCGGTATGACCAGCAGGAAGCCCGCCAGGATGCAAAAGGCCATCGCCGAAGAGGAGCCGGCCAGCCGTTCAGAAATGGCTTTGACAACACTCGGCTGCCGGCCGCCCTTCTCGAAATTCCGGTCCGGGCTCCATCACCAGGACGACGCCCGTAAAACTCTGTTCGAACTCTTCGTCGGTGACGATCCGGTGTCCGGATGCCGGATCGTTGAGAAACACCTTGTTCTTTCCGAAACCCTCGACGACGACAAAATGATTGAAGTTCCAAAAGACGATGTAGGGTGGTTCGATCTCCTGGAGGGCCTGAACGCTCTTGCTGAAACCCTTGGCGAGCATTCCGTAGCGCCGGGCGGCCTTCACGATGTTCCAGGCGTTGCTGCCGTCGCGTGAAACTCCGCAGTCCCGCCGGAGAGTTGTTGCGGGTACGATCCGGCCGTAGTACCCCAGAATCATGCCCAGCGCGGCCGCTCCGCACTCGACGGCTTCGAGTTGCAGATATCGTGGGCGTCCGGACTCTCTGGTGTTGCTGCGATGGCTTCCTGCCCAGCTTAAGCACCACTCCAGCGCCTCAATATGGGAATGATGAACGTGATGGGCCGCCGGTATTCGACGGTCGCGCGGACTCCGCCCGTCGTTCCCGCCGTGATCTTGATGTCGGGACCTCTTCCGGAGGTCCATTTGTATCCTGTCAGCGACGACGGATCCATGCCGAGCTCGGCAAAGACCTCGATCTTGCTGCCGCCCGCAGACAAAGCCTGGGCGACTTCGGCATTGCCGACGACATTCGTGACGGCGTCTGTCGTTACAGGAAATGGGGAAACCGTAAGCCACCTTTCCGATGATGCTACCGTAGCGCTCGCGTTCGACCGTGGTGGGCGTAATACGCACATCCATGCCCGGTTCGATCTTCTTGCCATCGCTCACCTGGAAATAAGCGACCGCGAGAAGCTTTCCGTTCGGATCTTCCGTTTCGATCGCGCCCAGGCGCTGTCCGGCACTGACGATCTGACCCACCGACGCCGTCACCTCCAGTATCCGGCCCGTGTACTCGCTGACGATCTGACTCTTTGTTCTGAGATCCTCTTCGTATCTGGCAATCGTCCTTTCGATCTCCTGGATCTGCAGTTCGGTGTCCGAAGTGGTTTCCATTTGTTGCTGGTCGATTTGCTTCGCCTTGATCTCCAGCTCCCTGAGTTGCGTCTGGAGGTTCGCGACAAGATCCATTTGCTGCTGGTACGATTCATCGGCCTTAAGCTGTTGCAGTTCGCCATCGCGCATCTGCAGTTCGAGATTGGCGATCTCGACTTGGTTGTTGATATAGGCCTGCCGAACGTTCAGGACCGAGTCATTGGAAACGAGACCTCTGGTTCCTCAACGCTTCGTAGCCGTCGTAGCGCGCCTTGAAGTTTTCATTCAGCGCCAGCTTGACCTTGCGAAGCTCCTCCAGGCTTTCCCGCTGTTTCTTGAAGTAAGTCTCATTCTTCGCCTTTTGGAGTCTCAGCCGTGCGCATGGTCGATTCGATGCGCTGCTCGAGCACCCGGCGTTCCCTTTCGTTGGCCTGCTTCTGGAGAACCGTTCTCTCGTCGCGTAACGGAACGAGTTTGGAATTGCGTTCGCGCAACTCTGCGAGGCGAACACGTTCCTGTTCCAGACTCTGTTGCAACGCGGGTTGATTGATCCGTCCCCAGAATCTGGCCCTTTTGGACGAAGTCACCGACCTTGACGTTCAGCGCAACAAACTGGCCGGAGGCGGGCAACTGGAAGGAGACGACCTGACGCGGATGGACCAGCAGACCCACCCCTTCGACCGTGACCGGTATCTGTCCCGAGATACTCCACAAAACAGCGACCAGCAACAGGCCGCCGAGAGTCGCGATCGGAATCCAACTTTTCCGGTTGACGATCTGCAGGAGCTGATCCAATTGTTCGGGGGATCGAGAGATGCTCAAGCGCCTTGTCCCGAAAAATCTTGTTTGGTCCTGGTGGCCATCAGTTCTCCTGACTTAGTCCAGGACTTCGTCGGTTCTTCAAACGTTCGACAAGCAATTCAAATCGCTTCGCCGCAATCGCGACCGAACTCAAAAGCTCAGGATCGATCTCGTCGGCGGCGTGATCCTCGACGCGAAGCGAGTCTGATCCCGCATAACCCAACCACTGCGTGGTGTTGCGAAGACGATCTGCAAGAAAAACTCCCAGCGCCCGGTAGAACTTCGCCGCGAAAGCCACGTCCCTCGTCCAGTTTGGCCCGCAGCTTAGTCGCGTGAGATCGCCAGGACGACCGAATCCGTCGCTGCCACTACCGTAGCGCTCGGCGGCCGCGAGTCCAGGAAAGACAACTCCCCGACGATCTCTCCCTTCTGGAGCGTATTGATCGTCAGTTCTTTCTGCGACGACGGGCCAAGCACCGAAAGCTGCCCCTCCAGCAGGATGTAAACCTCTTCGATCGGCTTGCCTTCCTGAATAAGGACCGACCCCTTGCGAAAGCTCTTCCTCTCGCCGACAGCAGCCAACCACTCGATGTCGGCGTCGCTAAGATCACCAAAAATGAAAAGTACCTTTCTCACTGAAGC
>CAVRXZ010000028.1:0-75396 GCA_963725105.1 uncultured Acidobacteriota bacterium | reverse complement strand
GAGCGCGCCGAACGGTTCCGCTTCCATGATTTCCGAAAAACCGATGATCGCATTGAGCGGCGTGCGCAATTCATGGCTCATATTGGCCAGGAATTCTGATTTTGCGAAATGGGCGGCTTCCGCGTCTGATTTTTGTTCGTGATACTGTTCGGCGAGGGTGGCGAGCTGTTGGGCCTGTATTTCGAGCGTCTGTCGGGATTTCAGAAGGTCGGCGACGGTGGCCGTCAGGCGGCGTTCGAAGTCGAGAAGCTTTTCCTCATTGCGCTTTAGCGTCGTGACATTGGCGCCAACCGAAACATAGCCTCCGTCCTTTGTGCGGCGCTCGTTGATCTGAAGCCAACGCCCGTCCGAAAGCCGCGCTTCATAGGTGCGTGCGTTGGGAAGGTCGTTCGACGAGGGGATTTCGGTCTGAATCAGCGGCGCTTTCGCGTGGCTCATGATGTTCGCATATGTGGCGCCAGGCGGACTGCGCTCCTCAGGCGCCAGGCCATGAAGGTCGAGGAATTTCGAATTGCAGGTGACCAAGCGGTTTTGCGCGTCCCACAATACAAACGCTTCGGAGATGGCGTCTCGATGGCGTCGCGCAGTCGAAGATTGGCGGTCGCCGTATGTTCGGCCATGGCCTTTGCTCGGAAACGTCTACGGCGATGCCAACGAGATGACGGTCGCGTCCGTCCTCGTCGGTGACAAGCCCAGCGCGGGCGCGCAGCCAAACCCAGTCGCCGCTGGAATTGCGAATGCGGAACTCGTGATCGATGGAATTCGTGCGGGAGGCGGCGACCATCTCCGCCAGCGCGGCGAGGTCGCCGTCCTCAGGGTGCAGTCGCGACTCGATTTCGCCGAAAGAGAGGCAACGGCTCTGCTGCTCCATTCCCAATAATTCGTACATGGAGTCCGACCAATAGATGCGCCCCCACGCGCGATATCCCAATCCCAAAGACCACAGCGGCCGCGGTTTAACGCCGTGTCGAGACGCCTGCGAATTTGCGCATTGGCGAGTTCCGCCGCGCGCGTTCGCGCCGACTTGTCGCCGATAGGCGATGACGATCATGACCAATACGGCGGTCGTCGTCGCGAACAGGACGGCGCAGCGCCATGCAACGCGCGCCATTCGACCAGAACGGCTTCGAAGGGATGGATCAGCGCGACCTGTCCGTAAGGCGGGGGCAATCGTCCGCACCATGGCGAGCGCTGGCGTTCCGTCCGCAAGCGTGATGCGCATTACGCCGGCCTTGTCGGCGAAGTCGGTGAGGATCTGATCCGACCGAGAATTTCGGCAAGCGTCGCGTCTGTGCGGGGGAGGGCGGCGCGGCTGCGGTGACTCGACCGGCTTCATCAGTGATGAGGACGCGTCGGCCGCGCGCGATGGCGTTGCCCGGCACGAGCCGCATCAGATTTTCGTCGACCTTGGGCTTTCCTTGTCGGTGACGGTTGCGCGAATGTCGTGCCAAATTGCGCTACGAAAAATTCGAGATCGGCGGCTGCGTCGGAGAGCGACCTGCTCGTGAACGGTTTGCGTCAGCGTGAACATGAATCCGGTGAGGAGAGACGAGGCGAACCGCGCAAGCGGCGAGAGCGAGATGATGCAGCCATTCGCCGTCGGTCGCTTCGTTGACGGTCCGCTTCCGGTGGAGCCGCGAGGGCTCCAGACCGTCTCGGCGTAGAGTTCGCCAATTTGGCCGCGTCGATGCGCGCCATCCTTGGCCCCCTTGAATTAAAAGACCGAGGATGATGTGCCGCATCGCTCCCCAAATCCCGTTCCTCTCAATCCGACGACGGCGCGATTGTCCAGACCTTAATTGATCGTAAACGCCGTCTTTAAATCTTTTTTGGTGCAGTCGGCTAGCGGGTCGAACCTAAAGCGCGACTCGCGATGTCCGCAACGTCGCGTGACAAATCGGTTTTTTCCACAAAATGCGACGCAGCGTTCCTTCCGCCAGAGCGCGCGGCGCTCCTCAAGCGTCCGCCACGAACGCAGCGCCGAAAGAAGTCTTGCGGCCAACTGTAGATTCTTCGAGTCGAGCTCGAGAACCGTATTGGCGAGGAGATCGTATCCGGAGCCGTCGAGCGCGTGAAACCGCGTCGGATTGGCGTTGGCGAATGCGCCGACGACGGAGCGAGCACTCTGTTCGGATTGCCCAAAGAAAAAATCCGGATGTCGCATGAGCGCAGCGACGCGCTCGGTCGTTTTCCCGGCTCCGGGATCGTCGACTGCAAGGTGAACCATTTGTCGATGACAAGCGCGTCGTCGGCGTATTGATCGTAGAATTTCGCGAAAGCCGCCTCGCGCTCCTCGCCTTTGATCGAAGAGACAAGGTCGCCAATGCTGCGAGCTTGTCGGTCATGTTTCCTGCTTCCCGAATTGGCGCGAAGCGAGCGCTCCGCCACTTGAAGGATCGCCTGCGGCGATGAAGTCGAGCGTGACGTTTCGCAACGCGCGTCGACCGGCGCTCGCTGCGTCCGGCGAATAGGCGCGCTGATCCGTAAGACGCGCGTAAACCTCGTCGAGTGGTCTGAGCCAATTCGGCGCCGATGCGCGCGACGCAAACCCAATCGCGCCGGAACGACCCGTCCGGGTCGACGTCTCGCCCTTTTCGCGCGAGATATCGATGTCCGACGGCGGGACCAGCGCCTGGGCCGCAAAAGCGGGATCGACTCCCCGGCGCTTCGACGACGCAAGGCGCCGAAAAAGGCCCGTCGCTCGGGCGCTGCGCCGCCTTCGCGCAGCGCTTCGAGGCGGGCGAGAATCGACCGCAAGGCGAGACTTTGCGCCGCCTGCCAGCGGTTGAACGGATCGTCGTCGAAGGCGAGGAGGCGCTCGAATGAGCCGGTTCGGAATCGGGCGATATCCGAACCGGCGCCGAAAATCCTCGCAGCAGCGAGAATAGGCCGCGTCGCGACATTGTGAAAAACGATTTCTCGTTGCGGGGTCGTCAATTCGATCAGACCACGCGCGCATTCCACTTCTGTTGCGCCCTCTTCGCCAGCCTGCGCGAGCAATTCAATGCGCTCGCCGTTTTCATTGAACATCGCCAGCGAAAGCGGGATGACGACCGGGCGCTTATCGGTTTGTCCTGGCGTCGGCGGCGTTTGCTGCGCGAACGTCAATGTGAAGGTCTTCTTCATTGCGTCGTGGACGCCATCGACATGCACATGCGGCGTGCCGGCCTGTCTGTACCAAAGTGAAAATTGCGACAGATCGCGTCCAGAGCTTTCCGAAAAACACGACAGGAAATCTTCCACTGTCGCGGCGTGCCGTCGAAGCGCTCGAAATAGAGATCCATTCCGCGTTTGAAATCGGCCTCGCCGATCAACGTCTTCAACATTCGCACGATTTCGGCGCCCTTTTCATAGACGGTCGCCGTGTAAAAATTGTTGATTTCCTGGTAAAGCGCCGGCCGCACAGGATGCGCCAGCGGCCCCGCGTCTTCCGGAAATTGCGCGAGGCGCAGGTTTCTCACATCGTTGATGCGCTTGACCGCGCGAGATCGCTGATCGGCTCGAAAATTCCTGGTCGCGAAAGACCGTGAGCCCTTCCTTCAGACAGAGCTGCAACCAATCGCGGCAAGTGATGCGGTTGCCGGTCCAATTGTGGAAATATTCGCTTGCGCGATCACCGCTTCAATGCCCGCGTAATCGGTGTCTGTCGCGGTTTCGGGCGAGGCCAGAACATATTTGTCGTTAAAGATGTTGAGACCCTTATTTTCCATCGCGCCCATATTGAAGTCTACAACACGGCGACGATGTTGAAAACGTCGAGATCGTACTCGCGATCGAACACCCGCTCATCCCATTGCATCGAGCGAACGAGCGCATCCATCGCATAGGAGGCGCGAATTCCTTGCCATGTTCGACGTAGATGGCCGAGCTTCACCTCGCGGCCCGACACTGTCGTGAACTCGTCGCGGACATGGCCAAATCGCCGCCGACGAATGCGAACAGATAAGACGGCTTCGGGAACGGATCGCGCCAGAGCGCAAATGGCGGTCGACTTGCAACATCGCCATTCGACCGGATTGCCGTTCGACAGCAGGATCGGCGCGTCACTCTTATCCGCTTCGATGCGCGTCGTATAAACGCTGAACACGTCCGGTCGGTCCAGGAAATAGGTAATGCGTCGAAACCCCTCCGCCTCGCACTGCGTGCAATAGGCCGAGCCCGAACGATAAAGCCCGGAAAGCTGCGTATTGGCGGTCGGATCGACCTCCGTGTCGATCGTCAGCGAAAAGGCGCGTCGGGCACATTGCGAAGGGTCAAAGGATCGGGCGTCGCGTCATATTCGCCGGGCCCGAGCGTGCGGCCGTCGAGCTTCACGCCCAGCAGCATCAACTCATCGCCGTCGAGCACGAGGGGTGCAGAAGAATCCCCCGCGGGATTGCGGCGCAGCGCCAGTCGCGCGGAGACGCGGGTCTTATTGGGATGCAGGTTGAAATCGAGTTCGACGGAATTGATCGCGAAATCGGCAGGACGATAATCGGCGAGCCGGATGGCGGCGGTCGAAGGATGACGCATTTCGCTCCTCAGGGCTAGGGCCACGTTTCTGCGGTGATTATAGAACGGTAGCCGTCGTTTGCGACGTCCAGAGCCGCCGAATACGGAAGCGCACGGCCTGTTTCTTTTGGAAAATCTCCGGCGAGCGGCCGAATTGCCTTGAGCCTGTCGCCGCATCCGGGCAAAATCAGCCATCGCGGCGCCGTAGGAATGCGGCGGCCGCTGTTGTGCGCGTCACTTCAGCGTGCGCCGCTTCGCCTCTGGAGCGCGTCCCAATGCCCTCGACAGCGGAAGGCAGGCGGACGGCCTGCAAAGCGAAGGTTATGATCAGTCACATGCGGCGGGCGCTTGCTCCTATCTTTGGCCTTCTTGTTCTCTCTGGCCTTTCCGTTCTTGGCGGCCTTCTGACATTCAGCGCTCCAGCCGTGCAAGCTGCACCCGCTGAGACCCAGAACCTGGAGCCGATCCTCGTCAAAATCAGCGAAGATCAGATGCGCGTCGCCGGCGTTGAGACTTCAGCCCGTCGAGAAGGAGTTGGGCATGGGCGAACTCGTCGTGCCCGGCGTCGTCGCGGTGCCGCCGCAGCAACTCCTCATCGTGGCGGCCCCCGCCGCCGGTCTCGTCGAGACTTTGCTCGTCGCAATCGACGAGGATGTCAAACAAGGCGCGCCGATCGCGACATTGAAGTCGTCGGAACTCATCGAGGCCCAGCGCGCCTTCCTGCACGCTGTCTCGGAGGCGAACCTCGCGGCGGAGAAGCTGCGGCGCGACGAGCAGCTGTTCAAGGAGCATATCATCGCCGAGCGGCGATTGATCGTCACGCGCGCCGAGGCGACTCAGGCGCGCTCGGCGCTCGATGAGCGCAGACAAATTCTGTCGCTGGCCGGCATGACGGATCAGGAGATCAATACGCTTCAGCGTGATCGCAAGCTCGCAAGTGCGCTTGTCGTGCGCGCGCCGGTCACCGGCACCGTCCTGCAGCGACACGGAACCACCGGAGAGCGCGTGCAGGCCTCGGCGCCGCTCATCACCATTGCGAGGCTCGATCCCATTTGGGTCAATCTGCAGGTGCCCCTTGGCCGCGCCGCTGGAACTCGACAACGTCGACCGCGTGCATTTGCCGTTAGCGGGCATCGACGGCAGACTTATTCGCATCGGCCGCACCGTGGACGCGGCGACGCAGTCGGTCACGGCCGTGGCCGAGTTTCGGACTGGATCGAGTCCGCTGCGCCCTGGCCAAGCGGTCCAGGCGATCCTGCGCCTTAAAGGCGGCGACGCTTCCCAGTGGCGCGTTTCCGCCGACGCGCTCGTGAACTTCAAAAATCACAATTGGGTGTTCGTGCGCTCGCCGGAAGGCTTTGTCGCGACCCCGGTGACGCTACTTTCCGAGACGCCGCAGTCCGCGTCCGTCCAGGGCGCGCTCAAGGCAGGCGAGCGCGTTGCGACCCGCGGCCTGCTCACCTTGCTGGCGGAACTCGCCGAGGCCGAAAGGTGACGATACGCAATGCTTGAAAGACTGATTCGTGTCGCGCTCCAGCAGCGGCTGCTCGTCTTTCTTGGCGCACTTGGCATCGCCGGGTGGGGGGCGGTCAGCTATTTCAAACTGCCGATCGACGCATTTCCAGACGTCGCGCCGGTGCAGGTGCTGGTCGCCATGCGCGCGCCGGGCCTCACGCCCAAGGAGTTGGAGGCGCGCGTCACTGTGCCGATCGAGCTCGCGGCGAAGGGCATTCCCAACCTCGTTCGCATGCGTTCGATGACGCGTTATTCGGTGACGCTGATCACCTTCGAATTTTCGGAAGGGACAGACATCTACTGGGCGCGCGCGCAGGTGAACGAGCGTCTCGCGCAGGCGCAGAGCCAATTGCCGGAAGGCGTCTCCGGCGGCCTCGCGCCCATCGTTACGCCGCTCGGCGAGATGGTGATGTTCACCATCGTCGGCGGCGACCTCACGCCGACGGAGCAACGCACGTTGCTCGACTGGACGATACGCCCGGCGATCCGTGGTCTGCCAGGCGTCGCCGACCTCAACGTGCTCGGCGGCTTCGTGCGCACCTTCGAAGTTGCGCCGTTCCCCGCCGCCATGGCGTCTCGCGGCGTCACGGTGGAGATGCTCCAGTCGGCGCTTTCCAACAACAATAAAAACGATGGCGCGGGGCGCGTGCGCGATGGCGAGGAAGCGTTGCTCGTGCGCGCCGAAGGCCGCTTGCGATCGCTGGAGGAAATACGTCTCGTCATTGCCGCGCGGGACACCGGCATCGTGCGCGTCGGTGACGTCGCCGAAGTGCGCAATGGCGCGTTGCCGCGCAACGGCGTCGTCGTGCGTAACGGCGAAGGCGAGGCGGTGTGGGCGCTCGTTCGGGTCTGCGCGGCGCCGACGCGAGCATGGTCGTCAAGGGCGTGAAGGAGCGGCTGGCCGAATCGAGCCGACGCTGCCGCAAAGGCGCCAAGATCGAAATCTTCTACGATCGCAGCGAATTGATCGGCAAGGCGGTCTGGACCGACAGAAAGTGCTGATCGAGGCCATCGTCCTTGTCGTCATCCTGCTCGTCTTGTTCCTCGGCGATCTTCGCGCCGCGATTGTCGTGTCGGTCATTTTGCCGCTCGCCGCGCTCGCGACGTTCGGCATCATGCGCTGGTGGGGGCTCTCGGCGAATATCATGTCGCTCGGCGGTCTTGCGATCGCCATTGGACTTTTGGTCGACTGCGCGGTCGTCGTCGTGGAGAACGTCGAACATCGCATGGCGCACGCGCATGATGTCGGTCTTTCCGATCGCATTTTCATGACGCTCGAAGGGACTCGCGAGGTCGCCGTCCCGCTCACGTCCGGCGTGGTCATCATCATCACCGTGTTTCTGCCGCTGCTCTCTCTCGAAGGGCTGGAAGGGCGTCTGTTCGCGCCGGTGGCGCTGACCATCGCCTTCGCGCTCGGATCGGCGCTTGTGCTGTCGCTCACCGTCGTGCCGGCGCTGAGCGCGACGTTGCTGAAGCCGGGCCATGCCGACGAGCCCTGGCTCGTGCGCAAGCTCGCCGCCGTCTACGAGCCGCTGCTCAAGCGCGCCCTCGACAAGCCGTTAATCGTCGTCGCCGTTGCCGTCATTGGCCTCGTCGTCGCCTTCACCGCTTATGCGCGCATCGGCCAGACCTTCATGCCGGTGATGAACGAAGGCACGCCCGTCATCACCATCCGCAAACATCCGACGATCAGCGTCAATATGGCCGCGGAGACCGACATGCGCATTCAGCGCGCAATCATGGAGCGCGTGCCGGAAGTCAAGGGAATGATGGCCCGGGCTGGCGCCGACGAACTCGGATCGATCCCGTCGGCCTCAACGACACCGATAATTTCCTGACGCTTGCGCCGCAAAGCGAATGGCGCGGCAAGGATATCGATTGGCTGATGGGCGAGAATTCGCGCCGTGCTCGATAGCATGCCCCGGCATTTCCTACGCCTTTTCGCAGCCCATCGACATGCGCGTGCAGGAAATGATCATCGGCGCCCGCGGCGACGTGGTCGTCAAGATATTTGGCGACGATCTCGATGAGCTTAACCGCCTCACCCGCGAGGTTACCGCGACATTGCGCAAGATCAAGGGATCGCGCGACGTTTTCGGTCTGCAGAATGACGGCATGCGCTATCTGACCGCGCGCGTCGATCGGCTCGGCTGCCGGGCGCTTTGGCCTCAACGCCGGCGAGATTCAGGACGCGCTGCGCGTTTGGGTCGACGGTCAGCCGGTCGGCATCGTGCTGGAAGGGCCGATCCGCACGCCGCTCGTCATCCGCGGCCGGAAACCTCGCGCCGCTCATCCGTCGATTTCGCGCGGCTGCCGATGGTGTCGTCGGAAGGCAAAGTCGTCGAACTGTCGCAACTCGCCGACGTGCGCGTGGAAAACGGGCCGATCCAGATCATTCGCGAGGAAGGCGCAGTCGCTTCGCCACCGTCCTCGCCAATGTGACGGGACGGGATCTTGTCGGATTCGTCGACGAGGCCAAGAAGGCCGTCGCCAAAAACGTAAAGACGCCGCCGGGATACCGCTATCGATGGGGCGGCCAGTTCGAAAACCAGCAACGCGCATCGGCGCGACTCGCGATCGTCGTGCCGATCGCGCTGGCGCTGATTTTTCTCTTGCTTTATCTAACCTTCAACTCGGTGCTACAGGCGACGCTGGTGTTCTGCAATGTGCCTTTCGCGGCGATCGGCGGCATTTTGGGCCTGTGGCTTTCGGGAGAATTCATGTCCGTGCCCTCGTCGGTCGGCTTTATTGCGCTTATCGGAATCGCGGTTCTCAACGGCGTCGTGCTCATCTCCTACATCAACAAGCTTGTGGCCGAAGGCACGCGCAGCACGCGCGAAGCGGTGTTGGAGGGCGCGCGTCGGCGCATGCGGCCCGTTATGCTCACCGCCACCATCGCGGCCTTCGGCTTGATACCGTTCCTGTTCGCGCATCGGGCCCCGCGCCGAGATCCAGCGTCCGCTCGCCATCGTCGTCATCGGCGGGTTGATCTCGGCCACGGTGCTGACCTTGATCCTGCTGCCGATCCTTTATGACCGCACCGCCAATCTGGGCTTGGTCATTCGTCAGAAGTTCCGCGCGCGCGCGATGCGGCGACCCGCGCCGATGCGTGAGCGCGAGGACGCTCGCGCATGAGGGTCGGCGCGGTTTTCACAGCATTTTCCCTGATAGCGTTCGCTTCGCTTTTCGAGACGGGAGTCTTTGCACAGGAGCAGGCGAGCCGGCGGAGATGCAGATCAAAGCGTCTGTCAAACCTGCGCCCAAGAAAGCGCGCAGTGACATCGCCAGAGCACCGTCCCGTGCCGCCACGCAGGCGAAGCGGCGGCGTGTTAGCGAAACATCTTGAAATGGCCGTCCTGATCGATGCGCAGAGCCGTTCGCTCGAGGCGCAGTTTCGCGCATATCGGCGCGCTACGCGACGGCCAATTCGATTACCCCCGGTTCGCCTTATTTCGCCGGCTATCAGCGTAACGCGGCCGCCGGCAATTTACGCAACTACAATGAAACCGAAATTGAGGCCGGCATGCCGTTGTGGTTGCCCGGACAGCGGGACGCCTTCGCGGGAACGGTGACACCGAACTCGTCGAGGTCGAAGAGCCGCTGGCGCTTCGTCGACTGGAAGTCGCGGGGATCCTGCGCGACGCATGGTGGAACGCGCAACGTGCGGCCGCGCGAAGTGTCCGTCGCGCGCAATCGCGTCGACACCGCGCGCGACATCGGCGCGACGTGACTCGCCGCGTCGAGCTTGGCGACGCCGCCCAGGCCGATGCGCTGCTTGCGAAGAACGAAACGCTCGCCGCCGAAACGGAGCTGGCGCAGTCCGAGGGCGCGGTAAAAGTCGCGCGGATCACCTACGTGGCCTTGACCGGCGGCGCGCCGCCCGATGGCGCGCTGGAGGATCCAGTGCGGCCGCCCATCGACATTGAGGATCACCCAGCGTTGCGCACGCCCCTCGCGGCGCTTGCGCGCGCGCGCGCCCAGGTGGAGCTTGTCGATGCGACGCCGATCGACAGTCCCGAGATCGGTATATTCAGCCGGCAGGAACATAATGATCAATATTCGACCGACCGTTCGCTCGATCCTTCGACTGCGTCACCAACCAGCGGACGCACGGATGCGACCACCGTAGGCGTCCGCATACGCATTCCGCTGCCCGACCGCCGGACGAAATGAGCCGAGACGCGCCGAGGCGCTCGCCGAGATGGATCGCGCCACGGCCGAATATGAGCGCGCGAAGCAGTCGTGTCGGCGGAAATAAAGACGGCGCGGAAGCGCTCGCGGCGGCGCAACGCGCCGCGAAACTGGCCAGCAGCCGTCTTACCGTGGCCAACGAACAATTCGAACTGTCGCGTAAAGCCTTTAAGCTTGGAGAGATCAGCGCCTTGATCTTTACCGCGTGCGCCGAATTCAACTCGATGCGCAGCGCATCAACGCGAACGCCGAGATCAATGTCGGCGTCGCGATCTCCCCCGACTCAATCAGGCGCAAGGATACGCCCCTTAGAGCGCCTCCCGATCACGTGGAATCAAGTCTGATCGAAAAAGAATTCGCTCAAAATCAAAGTTTTCGGCGCCAAGCTTCTCATCGAAAAACTCTGTCATTTTTTCGAACCTGCCCGAGCCTCTGCGAGGCGCGATTAATGGACATTGGCGCACGAAGTCCGCGATGCGCGAAATCGTCGGCTGATCAAGCAGCAGCGGCGCGTGCGCCTTGGCCTTCGACCCAGACGCGCTCAAGACGCGGCGCGCGCCGGGCCATCTCGTCAAAGACCTCGGCGAGAGAATGTCCGAGTTCGCGCCGCGAATGGCGAGAAATCGGAACATACGACAGCGCGGCGAAGCGTCCTAATGTTCCTTCGGCGCCACGTCGGGCGGGCACGGCGTCGGCGTATCGGCGAAGGTCCGGATCGTCACGCAGCTGAACCTTGCGCGTCTTTCTCGACGAAGGTGCGGCGCGCATCAGTCCTTCCCACTCCTGCGGCGAGACGCCGGAAAAATGGCGCCGGCGGTCATCCGCACGTCCACAGAAACAACTCGTCGTCCGGGTTTCGCGCGAGCAGGGTGCGGTGCGGCTGAATGGAAAGGGGAAAAAGCAAAAGCAACGTGAGTCCAAGGTAAAGCGCGGCGGCCCGTGGGGTGTTCATCGCTGGACGCCGCCCGGATCGGCGCTCGACAGCAAACGGACGGCATGCTCGCCGGGAACGAGGATCCATCCCTCCTCGCCAGCCGTGCGAGGTGTCCGCGAGGACACCACGGCCTGCGCACCGGCCCTCGCGAGTACTCTGCAGAAGCGTCTCCC
This sequence comes from uncultured Acidobacteriota bacterium, assembly GCA_963725105.1. Classification (GTDB taxonomy): domain Bacteria; phylum Acidobacteriota; class Vicinamibacteria; order Vicinamibacterales; family CAVVIG01; genus CAVRXZ01. The sequence goes on along the minus strand of CAVRXZ010000028.1, from coordinate 64,092 downwards.
GCATGGCAGGCGATCGCCCCCAGAAGCCCCGATCCTCGGTCACCTGAGCCACGATGCGCACTCGTGCCAGACAGCCCAGTACACGTGGCGGCTCTTTTCTCCAATGATCGCAATCCTGGAACCCGGTGCAATTCCGGCTTGTTCGAGGAACCGCATCTGCTCCCAGGGTGGGCTGGCCACGTAGATTCGAGGATCGAACGGGTTCGCAAGCTCGCGCCTTTCATCGACAATCAGCGTCGCGAGCAAGAACACACTGACGGCGACCGCGGTCGCGCCGGCAATCCGCCTCGAAATCGATGAGACTCCGAGCCTCAGGCGCAGACAGGAGGCCAGCACCATGGAAAGCAACATGATGTGGATCGCAACGTAGCGCATCCATGGCTGCGCCGGCAGACGCTGCACCCGCAGATCATTCGCGATCAGGTAGGTCGCCAGACCGACTACCGGAGGCACCCAGGCCGCAGCGTTGCGCCAGACTGCCCTGAACGTGGCACGCGCATCGCCAATAATGAGAAGCGCAGCAGCACCAGAAATCACCAGCCACTTGAAGAACAGTCCGTAGTACACGAGCAGGTTGTCTTTCAGCGCCGTCCATTCCGCGGCTCTGCTGAAGTGATATGTCAAGCCTTCGTACCAATACGACGGATCCGTCCACGGTGGATAGGTCCCGCCAATCGGCGTGGCGAATTCGAACGTCGGGGGTGCGTTCCACACTTGTCGCGTCGGATGACGCGGCGTGCCGTAGCCTGTCGGACCGCCCTGCCAGTTGGTATCGGGAATCACGTACCGCCCCGGATTCGCAAGCCAGGCATGATTCAGCCGCGCGTTGTCACCAATCGTCAATCGCCCGCGCGACAGCGAGAGAGCCATGATGAACGGCAGGGTCAGGAGCAGCAGGACGGACGCGGCGGTCACGACTCCTGTGCGCCGACCAGCCCTCTCACTCTGGAGCGCCATGGATACCAGGAACGCTGCTCCCACCACCAGCATGGGCGTCCTCGCGTAGTAACCCAAAGCCAGCGCAGCACCCAGCGTCCAATAGTCACGCGGCCGCTCCCGAACCTGGAGCCGGAAGAACAATCCCCATGAAAGATACGCGAGAGCCGCCCCGAGCATGTCCGGCGTATTGCTCGTCACTCGAATCCATCGGATTGATGACCAGATGAACAGCGTGTAGCCGACAACGATCCACATCCAATCCGGGATGACCTCGCTCGACTCGCGCGCCCCCCACACGCGACTCGCGGTCCTGAGTTGCCGCAAGAACCATCTGAAACTGAGAAGCGCGCTGACATAGATCGCAAAGTCGAGCGCCTTGGCCGCGGGATACTCCCACTGTCCAGAGGGCCGGGTGACGCCGAGCGTCGCGGCCAGCAACCACGAATACAGGGGATTCCAGTAGCCGTTCAGGCCCTGCGCCCAATGCCCGTGAAGGTAGGCATCCGCGATGTCGAGGTACGAAACCGCATCGGGCGATGACGGTTGATACCGGAAAATCCAGGCCTGAATTGCACCGAGCGTCAGGGCCAGCAGCCAGTACGCGCCCTCGATCACGGGATACCACCCGGGAATGCTTGGATCGCGCAGCGTGGTGTCATCCAGCGGTGCGCTCATGGGCACGGACTCAACTGCGAAGGTAGACGGCTTTTCGGTCGACGAAGAACTCCAATCCGGTTTCGCTGTTCTCCGGCAGCCCTGCTCCGGACAATTTCACTCCGCCAAATGGCATTGAGGGATCCTTGTAGCCCGTGTGCAGGTTGACGTGCGCAACTCCCGCCTCGATGGCGTCGACATAGGTTCGCGCGGCGCCGAGATCGCTTGTGAAGATCGCCGAGGACAATCCATAGATCGAGTCGTTCGCCATCTCGAGCGCCTCGTCGAGGGTGTCGAATTCGCAAACGGCCAGAACGGGGCCGAAGATTTCGTCGCGAAATACTGCCATGTCGCTGCGCACGTTCGTGAGCACGGTTGGCCGGATGAAATACCCGGCTTGAGAGGGCGCCAGTGGGCCTCGGCCGTCCCCCGTCACCGCACGCGCGCCGTCCGATAACGCCCTCTGAATCGCCGCGCGGACACTCTCGAATTGCTGGGGCCCGGCGACCGGTCCCATGTCGGTCTCCTCACGCAATCCATCGCCAACCCTCATCCGCTCGCATCGATCGACGACCATTCTCAAGAACCGATCGGCGAGCGACCGGTGAAGGAGGGCGCGACTGGTTGACGTGCACCACTGGCCGGCGTTCGAAAACCCCGCCGTCACGGCCGCGTCGACGGCCCGCTCGAGGTCGGCATCGGCCATGACGATGAGCGCGTTCTTGCCACCCAGCTCGAGCTGCGTCCGCGTCAGATTAGCGGCGGCCTTCGCCTGGATCGCGCGCCCCACGGCTGTGGAGCCAGTGAACGACACGGCCCGCACTCGCGAATCCCGAACGATCGCATCACCGATCGCTGAACCGAGGCCCGTCACGCAGTTGAACACGCCCGGAGGCAGGCCTGCCCCCTCGAAAAGCCGGGCCAGAAACACGGCAGACCACGGCGTGAAGGACGCCGGCTTGAACACAACGGTGTTGCCGGTCAGGAGCGCCGGCAGCGTCTTCCGACACATCACGTTCAGCGGAAAGTTCCACGGGCTGATCACACCGACAACGCCAAGAGGCTCGTATTTCACCCAGGCGGTGATATCGGCGACCAGTCCTGAGCCCACGTGCCCGTAGAACGCCGACACTTGATTGAGGTGGTAAGTGCCTTCGATGAGCGCCGAGTCCACCTCCGCACGAGATTCGCGGATCGTCTTTCCATTCTCCAGCGTCACAACCCGGGCGATGTCCTCGCGAGACTCTTTTAGAAGCCGGAGGAATTCAGAGACCAGCCGCTGCCGATCGGGGAGCGGCGTGCGACGCCATGAGCCGGCCGCTGTCTGCGCGGCAGTGATGGCATCCTCGACGTCTTCAGCCACCGATGCCTGGAACAGTCCCAGGTTCTGACCGCGGCACGCGGGGTTCTCGTCACCGAAGGTCGCCGAGCCCCGGCTCACCCGCCACGAACCAGCGATGAAGTTCTGAAACGTTTCGATCACGGCCTGGTTCCGGATCCGAGCCGCTCCGCCAGCTCGACGATAGCCCGCGCCCGCTTGAGGAGCGGCGCGTCGACCATCTGGCCCGCGAATTCGACAACTCCGCGGCCATCGGCTCGCGCCGCTTCGTAGGCCTGGATAAGGCGCCGGCTGGTCTCGATTTCATCCGGTAAGGGCGAAAACACCTCGTTTGCGAGATCGACCTGGCGCGGGGCCACGCACATCTTGCCGGCGAACCCGAGCTGCCGACCAACCCCCGCGTCACGTCTGAAACCATCGTCGTCTCTGATGTTCACGAAGACCTGATCGATGGCAAGAAGTCCGGCCGCTCTGGCGGCCAGCACCACGCGCGATCGGGCGTAGAGCACCTCGAGACCCTCAGGTGTCCGGCGGCCTCCAACGTCCGTGATGAAATCCTCGGCGCCGAATCCCAGGCCCCAGAGGTGCGCGCCGCCGGCGCACACCATGTCTTCAACATTGATCACTCCTGTCGCGGTCTCGATGAGGCCGATCAACCCGACTGCGCGACCGGTGCGCGCCTCAGAGTCCTTCAGCGCCGCGGTAAAGCGCTTGAGATCGGCCACCGTAGAAAGCTTGGGAACCATGATGCCGTCGACAGGCATCTCGAGCGCCGCCAGTAAATCCAGGTCGGCATGCGGCGAACGCGGTTCGTTGGTGCGAACGAACAGCTGCCCCGCCAGGCCGCGATCGCGCAGCATCGCAACGATACGCGGCATGTCGCGGCGGGCGTCACCCTTCTGCGATTCCGGGGTGCCGTCCTCCAGGTCGATCGCGAAGGCGTCAGCGTGGTACCGGGGAAACTTCTCGATGAGGTCTGCCCGGTTTGCGGGAGCGAACAACAGACTGCGCATCACACGCATACGGCGTCACCGGTCCGTGCCGGCCACCGGAACGTGGCCGCGTTTGTACACCATGAACGTCCGCGTGAATTCGATCACGACTTCACGATGCTGATTGAGGCCTGTGGTCTTGACCTTGACGATACCGACGTTGGGCCGAGATTTCGACTCGCGCGTTTCAAGGACCGCGCTTCGGGAATAGATCGTGTCGCCCTCGAACACGGGATGCGGCAATCGAATCTCGTCCCATCCGAGATTGGCCATGACGTTTTGCGACAGGTCGACAACCGATTCCCCCGTGACGATGGCGAGGGTCAGGCATGAGTTGACAAGCGGCTTGCCGAACTCCGTGCGGGCCGCGTACGCGGCATCGAAATGCACGGGGTTCGTGTTCATGGTGAGCAGCGTGAACCAGGTGTTGTCCGCAGCGAGCACCGTCCGCCCGAGTGGGTGCTCGTACTCGTCGCCAACAGCGAAATCCTCGAAGACGCGGCCGGTCCAACCAGGCTTGACGGTCATGGGCGCCGGTACGATCCCGCTTTTGCGGGACAGGTGTCAAGCGCGGGTGCGGCGAGAGCCGGGATTGACAGGCACTCTCACTGGCGACGGCAGAGGAATCTCCCAGCGCGACCGATTCGCAAAGGCCGCCCCTGCGCATACGACCAGAACCGGATCGATCAGCGGAATCCGGAACCGCTCCTGCGGGAAGAAGACCAGGGCCACGATGACGCTCGCGCCGACGAGCATCCACAGCGCGGGCTGGTCCGCGCGAGTCGCGCCCAGGCGGACGAAGCCCAGCAGCGCGACAGGGAAGAGAATCACGAACGAGAGCACGGACGCGCTGTAATACAGGGCCGAATGCTGCCGGTAGGACGGGCCAATCGGCACGATCAGATAGAGAAGTTTACGAGCCTCGAGCATCAGCCAGCTGAGGGGATTGGTTCTCACCCAGTTCAAGGCTTCCCGGTAGTACACGGGCTCCATTTGCGCCGTCGTGAGCTCGGGATACTCGGCCCGGAGGCTTGCGCGGTCAGCCGCGATCTTCGGGTTCGCCGCAAGATCGCCTTCGCCCTGTGCCAGCGGGTGATTGCCCATCCAGAAGGTCATGCCTCCCTCGGAAGCCACGAGGACAAAGCGATTCTCGGTCCTGTAGTTCCGCAGCGTCCACGGCGCGATGACGAGGCAGGTGCCGATCAAAAACACGGCAGCCACGACAAAAGACTGGCGCCAGAGGAGCCAGAGTGCCGCCAGGGCCACGAAAATCAGCATTGTGGGATGGACGAGCGAAGCGGCACCCGCCAGAGCCCCGCAAACGACGGCGACCCACCGGCGCTCCACCAGCCGCGTGCCATCGAAGAGCCACACGAGAGCGAATGCCAGCGGCCATGTGAGGGCTTCGCTCAGTGCATACGCCGAAACTGAGACGAGGGATGGATAACAGGCGGCGATGAGGGCGGCCATGCTGCCCGCGACAGGACCGGCAAGTCTCATCGTCACGATGCCGATCAGCGCGACACCAAGGGCCCCCAGACCCGATTGGACGACCTTGACCAGAACGGGGACGTCTTTGGTCGGTGCCCCGCCGCCGCCGACTAGAGCCAGAAAGGCCGGGTAGCCTGGAGCCCGACCCAGGGGTTCATCGACGCCAACCTGGGCGTCGTAGGCGAAGCCGTTCCCCTGCGCAATGCTGCGGGCAAGCGATAAGTATTCGCGTTGATCCTTCGTCAACGGCTTGCCGACCCAATAGCCCAGACCGAATCCAAGTCGCAGCAACAATCCGAGAACGACTGCGCCGGCGATGATGACGTTGGCATGCCGCGCGATGCGCGCACGTGTGACCGAGGGAGCCATGGCCGCACGTTAGCATTTCGCGATGGAGATGTACAAGCTCAGCTGATCGGCGCTAGGTCGTCACGGTCGGTTGTCCGGATCTTGAAGGTGCTGCCGCCATGGCAAGCGCCCCGAACGCCACCAGCGCGAGTGCTCCCGCGGTGAAGAAGGCGACGCGATAATCACCAAATCTATCGAACGCTCGGCCGGCAATGGCCGGGCCGAGAACGCCGGCCGCACCCCAAGCGGTGAAAAGCACGCCGTAATTCAAGCCCAGGTTCTTCGTCCCGTAGAAATCCGCTGTCGTCGAGGCAAAGACGGACAACTGTGTGCCGTAACACCAGTAGACGACGGCGACGAGCGCGAAAAATGGCGCGGGGCTCTGACGCCACAAAAAGAGCGCGGGCATGGCGCCGGCCGAAATGATGATCATCGTCTTCAATGTCCGCAGACGGCCCAGCCGATCGGACATCCAGCCAGAAAGGATTCGTCCACCGGCATTACCGGTAGCACTGACGGGCAAAACGAGCGTCGAGGCCAACGCCCCCAGTCCCGCCGAACCAGCGAACGGAACAAGCTGGCTGATGGCCATCTGACCTGCGCAGGCTCCGAGACAGTACGCCAGCCACATCAGGTAGAAGGTTGGTGTGGCGAGCATTTCTCGCGCGGTGAAGTCGCGGCTGCTGTTAGCGGCCGCCTGATCAGGCGTCCAGTTCGGCGGGCGGTATCCCTGCGGCGGGTTCTTGAGGAGTGTGGTGCCAAGCATCGTCACCACAAGGAAGACGAGGCCGAGAATCTGAAAAGTCTGGCGCCAGCCGAGGCCGGAGATCAGTCGGATGGCAAACGGCCCAAGGACGGCGGATCCCGCACCGTAGCCGCCCACCATGAGCCCGACCACCAGCCCGCGCCTGTCAGGGAACCATTTCGAGGCGACCGGAATAGGCGTGGCATAGCCGAATCCGTTGCCGACGCCGACGAGCACACCGAAGGTAGCGTAGAGCCACAAGAGCGAGCTCGTATAGCTCGAAAGGAAGAAGCCACCGCTGACCAGCAGCCCACCCAGGAACGCGCAGATCTTGGGGCCTTTGAGATCCTGAATCCGCCCGGCGACGACGAACGACAGGGCAAAGGCTACGATCGCAATGGTGTAGACCCAGGACGTCTCAGCTCGGCGCCATCCGAACTCGCGTTCGAGCGGCAGAACGAACACGCTCCATGCGTACAGCGACCCGAGCGCCAGATTGATCAGGATGCCGCCGACGATCGGAGGCCAGCGGCTCACTCGCCCCTCGGTTCGACGCGCAGCAACGCCGCCTGCTCTTCCTCCGTCAACAGGTACAGCCAGGCCATCGGGACCCTGGCGCACGTCGCGAATGCGCTGGTGCAGCTCGCGCAGCATCGGCTCGCGCCGAATCTCCTCCCACTTGTCGTTGAACATCAGCCGCTGAAGCTGCCCGGTCCTCGGCATCTCACCTTCGCGCATCCCGCCGACAAAGGCACTGCCCTTCCACGCTGGAAACCGGTCGCCCGTGTAGAACGCCAACCCGGACGGCGCAATCGACGGCACCCAGAACAGGATGGGCTCTTCGAATCCCTCGCGGGACGAGGGGAAGCGCGGCCCGAGATAATCGCGCCCGTAGCTGACGACCGGCCAGCCGTAATTCTTCCCCGGCCGCAGCACGTTCAGCTCGTCGCCGCCGTTCGGACCGTTTTCGTGCTCCCAGATTTCGCCGGTAAAAGGGTTGAGGGCGAGGCCGAGCTCAACACGATGGCCCATTGAGAAAATCAAGGGCTTGTAACCGGTCTTTCCGACAAACGGATTGTCAGGCGGAACGCCACCGTCATCCCGCATCCGGAGCACCTTACCCGCATAGTCGTCGCCGTGCTGCGGTCGAATCAGGCTGGCTTGGGGTCCAGTCCCCGGTCCGCCAATCCCCATATAGAGCATCCCATCGTTGCCAAACGCAATCCGCGACGCCTCCGTGTCAACGTCGTCGGACACGAAGATGTCACGGACGTCGCTGAGGGCCTTGCCATCCCACGTGGCCCGCAACACGGAATTGGCACCAAGGTTGTCGCCGATCGGCTTGTGATAGGAGATGTAGACAAGTCTGTTCTGGGCAAAGCGTGGATGCAGGGCAATGTCCATCAGGCCGGCCATGGTGCCGCGTGAAATGACTGTGGGGGTGCCCGCCACCGGAGTTGGGTCGAGCGCGCCGTTCCGCAGAATCCTGAGGCGACCCTCGCGCTCGGTGACGAGCATGCTGCCGTCGGGGAGGAACGCGAGGCTCCACGGATGCGAGAGGCCCTTCGTGATGACGACGACTTTGATTCGCTGTTGGGCTGTGTCAAGCAGGAACGGACCGTCGCCGAGAGGCGGAGACGGCCAGACGATCGGCGGCGGCGCCACGCCGGCGAATTCTCGAGACGTCGGATACGGGTAGCGTCGTTCCTGGGCGAAACTTCCCAGGCTGCCAGCCAGGACGGCGACACACGCGCCGGCCAGCAAGCCCAACCTCCATCGGTTCATGCCGATTCCTCCGCGAAGAACCGCCAGACTATAGCGTAGAGTCGCGCCTAGAAGGAGGCTTGCAGGCGCACCGCCACGCTTCGCGGGGCCGCGAGCACCGTACCGGAGAAGAGTCCCGCGAAGTTGATCACGTTCAGGCTGTCGGCAAGATTGCGAACATCGGCCTGCACGCGCAGCTCGCGCTCGCCCTTCTTGAGGATCACAAACCCGACCGATGCGTCCAGTGAGAGCGCGGGGCGAACGCGGCCGGTTTCGAAGTTCACGCGGTCCACAATGCGCTGACCGTATTGCTCAGCGGCCTGTGACTCATCGCCTTCGAACTCGAATGGCAGGCCGCTCCCGTAGGAGGCGGCGAAGGCCACCCACAAGGGCGCGGTGACGCGGTAGCTGACACGTCCTTGAATCGTATTGCGTTGGTCCTGGGAAATCGCGAACCGGTCGTGAGACGCCAGCAGGTCGGACGCATCCGCCCCAAGGAGCAGCCCTCCGGTAATCGGCAAATCACCGACACCCAGCATGTTGGTGTAGCTCACGAACCCCGACCATCGGCCCCATTTCGGGACGTCCACCTTGATTTCCGTGCCTCGGATATCCGCGTGGCGAAACGCCATCGGAAAACTGACGCCCGTGTTCAGCAGCAGATCATCGTCGGCGAAGTTGTCCATCTGTCGCGTGAAATAGGTCGCGTCGAGCCTTGCCTTCTTCGACAGGCCTTTTGAGATCCCAGCTTCAAAGAAATTTCCGTGCGAAGGCGGAACGGGCAGACGCGCGACGTCGGGACTGAGAACCTCCACTTCAGGCGAGCTGGCCAGGAGGATGTTTTCAATGGCGGGTGTCTGGAAGGCGCGATCGTAGGAAGCGCGCAGGACCATGTCGGCCGCCGGCCACGACCAGGCGACACCGAGACGCGGGCTGAGCGCATTGGCATCGACCAGGAGGGAGTAGTGATCCCAGCGGAGCCCCGCATTGACGGTCCAGGCACCGAGGCGTATCTGGTCCTGCGCGAATCCCGAGTAGTCGTGGCCGGTCGCACGGCCGCTGAACGCAAAGGTCGCAGGTGTCGCTTCGTCGAACTGGCTCGGATCGACAATCCGATAATCGAACTGCTCGTGAATCTTGTTGATGTCGACATCGCCCCCGACCTTCAATTCGTGCGCCCCGCGATGCACGGAAAACGCCCCCTTCACATAGAACTCGCTGAATCCCCGATCCTGACCCGCGATGATCGGCGTCGAGAGATCGTTTGACCACAATCCCGCCGACAAATCGCGGACCATACCTCTGACGTCGGCGACCATCGTGCTCGACACGACGCGCTGGTACGAAAACTGACCCGCGGTTTCCCGGCTCTCGCGCTCCTGACGCTGACCGGCAGCGTCCTGCACAAGCTCGTTGGGGACAAGGAAGTGAGTCTGACCGTGACGCACAATGACGCCGACCCGATCGCGACTCGTCAAATCGCGTTCGAACCGCAGTGCGGCGCGGGCCGTGGTGCCGTGATTCGTCAGATTCTCTTCGACCGGAGGATCCAGATAGCGATCGGTCTCGGCCGCACCACCCGCCACCGTCAGCGATGTCTGATGCCCCACGTACTCGGCGACGGCGTCGCCTCCTGCGGTGGCGAAACTTCCAGCCGACGCCGTGAAACGTCCGTGCAACCCCTGGCGGGCCGCCTCCGTCGTGACGACCTCGATGACGCCGCCAAGCTTCCGGCCGTACTCGGCCGGAAAGCCGCCGGTCATGATGTTCATGCCCTGGACGACGTCGGCGTCGATGTCCTGCGCAAACGCCGGGGACCGGTTGTCCGTCAGCGGCAGCCCGTCAAGAATGTATTGCGTTTGATACTCAGATCCTCTCGGGTGCAGCACGCCGTTGGCCTCCAGCAGCCACCCGGGCTGTGTGTTGACCGTTTCCAGGAGCGCTCGGCCCGGCAGCGAGCTCGCCCGTTCCTGGAGCGTCTCGAAGCCGATGCGGTTGACGCGTGTCGTCTGATGCGGATCGATCAACGGCTGATCGGGTCTCACCGTCACCTGCGCGGTCGTGGCCGCCACTGTCAGCGTAATGTGGCGCTCGGTCGGAACCGCCGATCGAATCTCGATAGCCTCCACGGCGGTCGCGAAGCCGTCCACCGACACGACGATCCGATACGCGCCGAATGGCAGACGACGGGCCACAAGAACTCCCCGCGCATCGGTTGCAAGGTTTTCGCGAAACTGACTCGTTTCGCTGCTGAGTTCAACAGTGCTTTCGAGCGGGGCGCCCGAAGCATCGGTCACAGCGAGGCGAAGCTCTCCGGTATTGCTCTGGCCGAACTGTGCCAGAAGGAGAAAAACCGCCCACGTAGCGCTCAGAACCGGCGACATGCGGCAGGATGAGGGCCCGCCCTATGCTACTCCACCCTCACGCACTGATCTGTTCAGGCGCGCTTGAATCGGCGGTTGCGAGAACCGGGACGAGTTCGACCTCGTAAAGCGGCCCGCTGGAGGTGAGCTCGAGAATGACGCACGTGGTCGCGGTGACCGTGGTGCTTCCCGATCCTTCAACCCGCATCACCATCCGTCGGCCGGGGCAGAGCCTCGCCTTTGTCCGAACCAGGAACGAGTCGGCGTTGAAGTCCACCACTGTCAGTGGTTCGCCAAGAATGGACAGACGCGGGACACCGACTCCTGCGGCAATTTCTGTCGTCGTGGTAGGCCGGCTCGTAGCAGGGGTCACATGCACTCGTCTGCACCTAGTAGGGCAAACTCGCTGCCCAATCGTGCTGTTTCGCTAAGCAGTTGCGCGTCCGCCGCTTCCGGGTTGCTTCGGGGGTGACCGCACAATCCGCGTCAAGGAACCTGGTGCGCATTGTTCAGCAAAAGGCAGGAACTTCCCTGTAAGCCCTTGACTTGTCTTCCGATGGCGCGACCTGTGCAAGTCGTAGAGCCTCGGTGGATTATCATGGGCTCGCGCTGGAACTATCCACCCTGGTGGGGGAGGATCTCGAAATGAAGTCAGCTCTCGTCGTCGACGACGACAAGCAGGTGTCGGGACTTCTCAGTCGATGGTTGTCAACGGCCGGCTACGACGTCAAAGCGTGTGACGGCTTCGAAGACGCGCGGCAACAGATCACGGAAGGGCGTCCGGATGTCCTGATTGTCGATGTCCGATTGAAGGGCTTCAACGGCATCCACCTGGCCATCCTGGCGCGTCAGCTTCGCTCCGACTCACAAATCGTCGTCCTGTCAGGCTGGGACGATCCGGTCCTGCGTCGTGAAGCCAACGCCTGCGGCGCGACGTATCTCTGCAAGCCCCTCAAGGCTGACGAACTGCTCGGGGCTCTCGAACCAGCCGCAAGCGCCTGAACGCGCGCGCCGCGCTTCAGCACGCCACCTCGTACGCGCTGCGGTCGGCGGATGCCATCGCGTCGCCTGTCCGGTGCGCCTGGAAGGGCAGATTGCAATCGTGCTGGGACAGGAACGACAGGAAGCGCTTGTAGTCCGAGTCCGGCATGTGGAACGTCCGCACCAGCTGCCGATAGTTCCCGCGCGTGTGCTGCAGTCCACGAAAGATAATCGCGCGCAGATCACTTCGCGTGAGATCGTGCGCCTTGAACGGTTGATGAACGACTGACCAGAAGTCCTCGCCGGCGACCAGTCGTTCCCACAACGCGTCCGCGGCAGGTGGCCGAGAAACCGGGGCCGGAATCACCACCTCGGGCACCGACTGTTCGAACACTGGCGCTTTGACGACGCGCACCATCGGAGTGACAACCGCACGCCCCTGCCCGTTGTGGACATCCTGCGGCAGATCGTTGGGCGTGATTGCCCGCGAAATTCCGCTGACGACGAGCCGCTCGGCAACATTCTTCAGTTCGCGTACGTTGCCTGGCCAACGGTGGCTGAGCAGAAGTTGTTCGGCTTCGGATGTCAGGCGAGGGATCGGAAGCGCATGGCCCTCGCTGGCCTGACGCAGGAAATAGTGCAACAGCAGCCGAACGTCGTCGCCGCGCTCCCGAAGGGCGGGCACCCGGATCTGAATGACATTGAGTCGATAGTACAGGTCCTCTCGGAAGGCGCCAGCGTCGATCTGCGAGCGAAGGTCACGGTGCGTGGCCGTGATCAATCGCACGTCGGTGCGACCGACTGGGCCGTCGGCGCCGACCGGCTGCACTTCACCGGTCTCCGCGAAGCGAAGCAAGACCGCCTGCATGCGCAAACTCATCTCGCCAAGTTCGTCCAGGAACAGTGTGCCGCTGTCCGCCAGTCGAACCAACCCAGGCTTGTCCCGGTACGCGCCGGTGAAGCTTCCACGCGTGTGCCCGAACAGCTCCGACTCGAGGAGCGTTTCAGGAATGCCGCTGCAGTTGACGGCGACAAACCGGCGGGACTTCCGTGCGCCCAGGTGATGAATGAGGTGCGCGACCACCTCTTTGCCGACGCCGGTCTCTCCCGTCACCAGCACCTTCGCCTGGCTGCGCGCCGCAGTATCAATCTCCATCCGCAGCGTCGTCATCGCGGCACTTTCACCAATCAGCGCGATCTCGTCTCGTGACATTCCTGGGTTCGACATCGTCGTCTGCTCCGTGGGGGTTCCGCCTGATAACTCAGCAAGGCCACGGCCAAAAGTCTGAGCCAGCCAGATTAGCTTCTAAATTACTAACCGAACAGACTTTACGGTTGAGATGTGGAGCACCAATAGAATCGTGCGCTGTGTTCCGTCCTGCCACAACCTCCGGCGATGAACATCGTACAAATCATTGATTCAGCACGGCATACCAACCCTTGTCCAAAAACGGCACGCATCTCATATTTGGCCACGCGCAGCAGCGTCAAGGGCCTGCCGGGTCGCGTTCTCCCGGGAACTTCGCGATGGGAACAGAAATCTCGGTGGGCCATATCGTGAAGACGCGCGCAGAAGGGACGGAGCGCACGGCACCACCGTTGCGATGTGGCCACGGCATGTCAACACAAGTGGTCCGGACGGTTCGGGAGCAGGCGGACGGAAGCGACTCCTTGGTCATGCGCTGGGTATTTCAGCGCGGAGGCGACGTTGTGACCTGCGAGATCGACGAGTGCCAGAACGGCGCCCGCTTTGAAGTGTCAGTCGTGCCGCACTGGGACGTCGCGTCCGCCATCGTCGAGCCCGCCGACAACACCGTGGCCGCGCTGCGCCGCCACGCTGAGATTGCCAGCGCGTTGCGGGATGCCGGTTGGGCGGTCGCCCGCAGGGCCTGAGTGCCGACTGGAACCAGAATCGACGTTGACGCCCTCGGTCTGAGCCTGCGGCGTGCGTTCGCGCAGCAGTGTCTCATCCGCCGGCATTCCACTGGTGGCGATCAGCATCTCCAACTCGAGCAGATTCATCAGGCTTCGCTCCGACTGTGTGCAGTCGTGGGTATCGGGCGAAGATCTGCGCAGCTGTAGCCTCGACGCGAAACCTGTCTTGTTCCCTTGGGGCGTTCCTGGGTTAACTGACCGAAGCAGCTGATGAAGGAGGACTGACCTCGCCGACGCGCACCTGATTCTTTCCGCCCCGTTTGGCTTGATAGAGCGCCTGATCCGCCACGCTGATGAGGTCGCGGGCAGACGTCTCGGCCAGGGAGACTGCCAGCCCGAGGCTCGCGGTAATCCGCAAGGCCGATAGCTCGGGCGCGGACGGGTGATAGGACTCGATGTGCTCTCGAATACGCTCGGCGATCCGGGCGGCGTCCTGCGGGCCGCTGCCGGGCATCACAACCGCGAATTCCTCACCCCCGAAGCGTGTGCAGACGTCGAATACCCGGACCGACCGACGAAGAATCTCGCCGATGTCGCCGATGACCGTGTCGCCCGCGAGGTGCCCGAACCGGTCGTTGATCAGTTTGAAGTCGTCCACGTCAATCATCAGCAAGCCGACCGGCAGGGCGTGACGCTGGGCGCGCTGAAGTTCCTCTTCGAGCCGCGCTTGGAGGTACCGGCGGTTGAAGAGCCCGCTGACCGGATCGATCGCGGCGGCCTGCGCGTACGAAGTGGCCTGCGCCTGAGCTCGTTCGCGCACGAGCGCGAGGGCAATCGTCGCGGCGATTGTGCGCAGCGTCGACTGGTCCTCTTTCGTAAACGGGCCACCGTCAGCCCGGTCGGTCACACAGAGCGCACCGAGCATGTCCCCGCCTGCCTTGATGGGCACGACCGCAAACGAGTTCGTTTTGTAACGCGGCCTGCGGCGACGAGCACCCTGCAGAAGCGCCACGTCGTCGACTCGAACCGGCTTGCCTCTTTCGAAAACGGCACCCAGCACGCCTTCGCCCTTTCGAATGCGAAGGTGTTCGACCAGCGTCAACGGGTATCCGTGCGTCGCGGCGATGGAGAGGGTCTGCCCGTCGGCGGTGGCGACGGCCAAGGCAACCACCTGGGCTTTGACGGACTGGGCCGCGGCGCGTACCGCAGCTTCGGAAATACCACGGACCGTCGTGGCGCGGGCAAGAGCCCGACTCAGGCGATGGATCGTCAGGCGCACCTGCGCAGAAACCGCGTTCTCGTATGCCCACAGGGCGAGGCTCAGGTGGTGCCCGAGTTGCTGCAACGAAGATCTCGACGGTCTCCAGTCTCCTTGAAGGAGCAGGCCGGCCGGCCAACCCGTACGCCTGGTCAGTCCGATGACTGTCCACTCGTCGCTGTCAGACGTCCATCGCTCGAGTTCGACGACGGAGTCGTCGGCAAGTCGGTCGAGCAAGACCCGGAGGTCGCCGCTCAACGCAGGAACGCTGCTGCCGCGGCCAGCTTGCGCCAGGACTAGCCACTCTCCCCCTTCGCGGCCCACAAGGGCGGTCTTCGTCTGGACAATGTCGGCGATGATTGCGACCGCCGGCTCGAACCCCTCGGCCGACAGCGCGGTCTCCAGAATGCGCGAGTGCGCTTCCAGCAGCCGGCGGGACTGTTCCGGAAGCAGCACGCGACCCTTGGATGAACTCATCGATCGTCCATCAGATCGCGACGCACATCATGCCCACACGAGGGGCACCCAAACCCTGAATCGGGGGACTATGCATAAGGGTCAGATGGACATTCTTCAAGCCAATTCCGGACTTCCGGGCGCGACCTCTATCAACGAGCCGGCTCGCCGAATCGCTGGAACCTGCGCCAATCAAAGAGGCTTACCGTCTTCCGCGCAGCGAAAAGCCTCTTAAGATCAGCCGTGTGATGGTTCAGCTCGCGTGGGCAAGAGGGGCAAATCGTGTGCCGACCCGTAAAGGGGCTAGAGCGTTTTCCATATCGGTGGAGGACGCGAGGGTGACGGTTGACGGTCCCAGTGCGGGGTGCTCAAGTGCGGGGTGCTTAAGTGCGGGTGCTAAGTGCTGGGTGCTTGGTGCCTCGGGCTTTGGTGAGCACCCGAAGCACTTCGATCGGCACTCAGCACCAGGAACCCACCAGGCACCAGGCTCCAGGCTCCAGGCTCCAGGCACGGTCGACGACACGGAACTGAAAACCGAGCTAGAAGTTCTAGGATGCCTGGGCGACGCTCTGAGAGTGCGATGGATCGGCGGGAGGCTCGCGCTTTACGACGGCTGCGGCTGCAATAGACAGGTGCCGCCCGAACGACGAAGCGCCTTTGGTATCGAGCAGACCGTTCAACTGGTCTTCGAAGAGACTCGCCGCGAAGTCCGCGACGGGAGCGGCGGCAAGACGACGTGCAAAGCTGTCCTGGGCGCAGCGAAGATTCTGGGTCAGCTGTTCCACGAGTTCGATGTTCTGCTTGCCGGCACTGACGTCCGCTGCGTAGATGTACTCGACTTCGTCGAGAAGGAGTCTCGCGTAATCGCGCAGCTCGTCCACAGCGCGCAGATCGAGGGTCAGCTTGGCAAGGACCGCGATCGCGTGTCGTCTGAGAAGCTCTACGACAGCCAGCCGATACGCGTGCCCATGCTCATCAGGAGCCGGCTGCGTCCCATCGTCCGCATAAATGGCCGCCACGACTGCGCCGTTGACGGAAATCGGCAGCGCCACACGCCAGCCGGACGTGCCGCCGAAGGGGAGTTGGCTGCTGTCCAACGCATCGGCGGGAGCCAGCGCCTGAACCGTTTCGGTTCCGACCGCGCTCGCGAGAATCGATTCGAGCGCCAGCGGCACGATGATCTTCTTGATGTCCTTGTTAATGTCGAAACCGATTTGATACATCCCCTCGAGCGCGTTGCCGCTCACACCAAACAGGGAGACGCGGGGGAAGTATTGGCTCGAGGCCTTTGCCAGGGCGTTCAGGATGGACGATGCGGTCGTGCCCGTCTCAATCTCCCGGTAGACCGCGAGCAGGTGTTCGACTTCACCAATCGAGGTTCCGGGTTGAATCGCAACGCTGCCGGGAGTCCGGCTGGTCAGCTCGACGATCCGCGCCTTTGCATTGACGAGCGCCCGCTCGACGTGGGTCGAGGCTCGGGCCATCGACTCGGCATCGGCACGCAGCCGCGTGATTTCCAGATCTGCCGCGGCAAGCTGCTGTCTAAGGTGCGACTCCTGGTCCGAGGCCGCCTCGAGCTGCCGTCTGGCCTCCGCCAGCGACGCCTCCGCTTTGGCCTCGCCCAGTGGCGCGCTTGAAACCAGCCGGCTGACCAGCTCGGACATCTCGGCCTGGTTGGAGTTGGCAGCGGAGTCGGTGAGCGCCGCCTCGAGGGTTACCATCGCGGCGCCGATGGCCTCCCGGAACGCGGTGAGCTCCTGGACGGACTGCCGCGAATGCCGGGACGTGACCCATTCCAGGAGGGCGGCTGTTTCGTTGGCGGCGAGGTCGCGAAAGTCCATGAGCGGCGGGACGCAGAAACGCCCCTTGTCTTATCGGCGTCTTAAAAGGCAGGCTGCACGGCAACACTGATGAAAGGCTCGGGTTGCTGTTTGTCTCCGACTGCCGCTGGATCGGCGGACAAAGTCGGCGTCCTGACGCAGACCTCGTTCGTGAAAACAGCGCCCTATGGTCGCCCCCAGCGGGCAAATACTGATGCAGCGAACTTCTCGCAGCATTCACACCGACGGCGTAAGTCTCTCTTGATGAAGCGATTACAATAGCCGTATAACTCGTCAGTTAGTGTGGCAGCGATCATGAACATCGAAAAGATCGAGCGATTCATGGCTGCGACTCTACCGCTGCGACGCCCACGCCCGGTCAAGGCCGCTTCCGAAGGCGACTGGTTTTTCGCGCTGGACCAGCGTCGGGTTGGAACGGGCACGAATGGCTGGGTCGCCCAGGTCTTCGGAATCCACCGGGACCAGGGCGACTTGTGGATTCAGATTGCTCCCGCCGGAACCCCCTTCACGACGATGATTCTCCGGCTGTCTGCCTCGACGCACCTGGGCGACGTGCTGATCGCACTCGAGCACGCCCCCTTCAGCGAGAGCGGCCCCGCCGTGGTCGACCTTCGCGGCTGACCGACCGACGCGGCTAGACCATATCGAAAGACCGACCCCGGTCGGGCCATCGGACGCCCGCGCTGCACACGCTGTCGTCCGAGAGCGCGACGATTCTTCGGTTCGTCGAGCGGCTGCGCCGCCACGGACCGGTGACCTGTTGTTACGAAGCTGGCCCCTGTGGTTTCGAGCTCCACTACGCGCTGACGACCCGCACGGCACCTGGCTCAGGACGCAGGTGTGGGCGATGCCCGCACTCGACCAGACGCACGCCGCCTACGTGCGCGCCGTCGATGAAACGGGCGCGCGGTTGCGCAGCGTGGAAACAGATCTGCGTGCCCTGCTCGACCCCGAGCCGCTGCGCTCCCGGGTCCAGCGGTTGCGCTGTTTCCGCGGTATCGATAATCTGAGGAACCCACCAGGAACCAGGCACAGGGCACGGTCGACCACACGGAACTGAAAACCGCGCTAGTTTTTCAGAACGAATCTGACTAGGCGATCATCGTCGCGGGTGGCATAGGCTGTCCCGCTGTTGCTGGTGATGAAGTAGAGTGCTCCGTCCGGTCCCGTCACCGACATCGCTGATACGTCCGTATTGGCTTCCGAGCAGGCGTTCGGTCACTCTGGATTCGAGTGGGATCTCGCGGATCAAGGCGGATTCGCGTAGCTCCCGACCGGTCAGGGCGCCGACATACAAGTCGCTGACAGCCCCGGACTGGCGCGGCATGAAGGCCACCCCGGACGAATCGAACGGCGCGTCAGCCGGAGAGATGGTCGTTCTGAGACCCGCCGAGGGAAGAACGGCCAGCCGATCGCCGGTCGAAAATCGCGCGCCGCCAGCCAGAGGCGGCCGCTGACCGGATCCCAGGCGAAACCACCTGTCGAGGCGTGGCCCTGCGAAATAACCGGCGATAGTGACGGGTTGTCGGAAGGCGTGGTGCCGTCGTCATTCAATCGCAGGATCTTGCCCGAGTAGGAACCCGCGTTTTCGGAGGCTGACTCATCGTTGGCAGCAAACGAGACGTACAGCTTACCGGTCAGGTCCGACGCGGACACGAGGCATTCGAGGCGGCGCTGAGAGCACCCGGTCCTCGAGCAGCACAGCAGACTCGCCGAGCACGTTGTTCAACGCCCTGAACCGGACCATTCGGTTGACGATGGACGCGTCGCGATTCTGCGCGGTGTAAGCCACAAATACATAGCCGTTGCGGGGATAGTCGGGGTGCGCGGCAATCCCAATCAGGCCGACGTCACCAGCCTGGAGAACGTCCTCAAGGGCAAGCGCTCGGCTGAGGCGACCAGCTCGCCAGACGACGATCTCACCGGAACGCTGGGCGATGAAGACCGTGCCGTCAGCAACGATCGCCAGCGATGAAGGCGCGTTGAGCCCCGTGACCAGTGGTTCGACGACCGATTGAAGCCCGACCGTTGAGACCGAGGAACCCGCGATTGGAGAGTTCAGTCGTGGAAAGTTGATGATCGGAATGTTGTAGCTTGGCACCACGACGAGCACCGTCGTCGATTGAGGGCTCTCGTCGGCCGCCCCATCGTCCAGTTTCGCCACGACATTCAAACGATGGACGCCGCTCATCATGGTCGGCAGAGACGCCGAGCAGCTCGAGGGGATCCAGGCGAATAGGCCGGGCCGGCAGACGGCTGCGACGTTCCGGGCGACTTCGTCAACGTAGAGGAGGTAATGGTAGGGAACCGTTCCGGGACCAGGCTGCTCCCACACCATCAGCGCGTTGCCGACGACCGGGACAGGAGCCTGAGTCGAACCGTCGTCCTGCGGAGACGTCGCCAACGGGCCGCCCAGAGCCGTCGCGACGAGCAAGCCTGTGGCAGCCGCCGCGCTCCATGATTCGAACACTACTCGAAATCCTACCTCTGCATGCAATTGCTTACAACGTCGTTTTTCCGCGCGAAACGGAAGACTCCGATCATGGACGATGATGTTTACGAATGTCTGTCAATCACAATTTGAGGACGGACACTGGTTCGGAGGTGACTTCCCGTGCAGGTCGAATTTCCGGTTTGGCAAGTCGCGACAAATACTGTAATCCGCCGAAAGCTCAGCCGGCGCGATTTTCGCGAGCTGCCGCACCCGTAAGCTTCACTCCATCAACGCCTTCGCGCCTTGCAATGACAGATCGGGTCGGGCGGTACTTGCCTTGCCCTCCTCTGCTGCATGATTCGGCTTCGAGTGGTCGTGGTGTGCTGCGTGTTATGGCTCACGGCAGCACAGGCAGGTGCGGCAACGCTGACGGTGGCGTGGGACCCTGTCCCTGACGCGAGCGTCGCGGGCTACGTGCTCTACTGGGGGACTCAATCCGGAGCCTACATCAGCAGTGTGGACGTCGGTGGTCAGACTGAACGGCAGTTGACGGCTCTCGCCGAGGGAACGACCTACTACTTCGTCGTTCGCGCCTACAATGCGGCTCGCTCGCTCGGCAACCCGTCTCACGAGGTCTCGGCCTCGACATTGTCCGCCTCGGGTCCGTCTGATTGCATGCCCGGCGCCGATCAAAACCTCATTGGACGGGAAGCCCGTTGCCGTGACCCTGACGCCGACCGTGAGTGGAGGCACTGCGCCCGTGAGCAGCAGCTGTGCTACCGCAGTCCGGCTCGCTGTTTCCTGTCGGTACGACCACGGTGACCTGCTCCGCCGTTGATGCCCTGAAGAAACTGCGACTTGCTCGTCGCAGGTCGTGGTCCAGGCTTCAACGTCACGACACCAACCCGCCAACGACGACTCCGCCGCCACTGACGATCGCGTGTCCGGCTCCCTCGGTCGTGTCAACAACTGGCGCGCGTATCGCCGTGACGCTTACGCCGAGAGCCAGCGGCGGCCTGGCTCCGATTCAGACGAGCTGCACGCCTGCATCGGGATCGACATTCGCCGTCGGCAAGACCGCGTTCACCTGCAGCGCCCTCGATGCGGCGAAGCATACGGCGACATGCACCTCGCAGGTCACCGTCAGCACTCCGCCGCCGGCGCCGGCTCCTCCGCGGCTGTCGCTTACGTGTCCAGCTCCAACGGTTGTCTCGACGAACGGAAAGCCAATCGCTGTTCCGCTGGCGCCCAGGCCCGTCGGCGGCGTTGCGCCATACCAGTCGAGCTGCTCGCCTTCCTCGGGCTCTGCATTTGCCGTCGGCAGGACACCAATTACGTGCGTTGCTGTTGACGCAGCGAAACAGACGGCGTCCTGTACTTCACAAGTGGTCGTCACAGCGCCCCCGCCGCCGCTGTCGATCACGTGCCCGACGCCTTATGCATTGTCGAATGGAGGGCCGATCGCCATTCCGTTCACCCCGACGCCTGCTGGCGGCCTCTTTCCGGTGCAGGCGAGCTGCACGCCCGCGTCCGGCTCGGCATTCCCCATCGGCACCACGCCGTTGACGTGCACCGCTATCGATGCGGCCAGGCAAGTCGCGACGTGCAAGTCGAATGTTGTATGTGATCGGCCCGATCCCGACGCCGTATCCGTATCCCTACCCGTACCCGTATCCGAGATAGTCGTTCGGCGTTAGTCGTAGACGTTCATCGGTATTCCTTGAACGGAATCTGGCAGTCGTGCTTCCGCAGGAAGTTCAGAAAGCGCTTGTAATCGTGCGGCTCCATGTTGAACAGCCGCGCGACGATCTTGTAGTTGCCGCGCGCCTCCTCGAGACCTCGACGGACGATCTCGCGAACATTGCTCGCGCGTGATTTCACGATCCATGAACAGCGGATACACGCGTGGTCCAGAACGACTCCTTCTGGTCGATGATGCGCTTGTACAAGATCGTCGGCGACGGTTCGGCGACGCTCGCGTTTCGGACGTAGGGCGACGATCTGATCCTGCACCCGGATCTCCGACGGGCAGATCTTCGAGCTCAACCGTCGCACGATCTGGATCGTCACGACCAGACGTTCGATGACATTCTCGAGCTCGCGCACGTTGCCCGGCCAGCGATACTCGCATCAGAGCGCTTCATCGCAGCCGGCGACAGCTCGCTCGATCGCGGAATGGTTGGCCGCCGCGAACCTCGTGAGAAACCGAGTCGCCAGCAGCGGCACGTCGTCACGACGGTCGCGCAGCGGCGGGACGACGATCTGGACAACGTTCAGGCGGTAGAAGAGGTCTTCGCGGAACGTGCCCTGGCCGATCAGTTCGCGAAGGTCCCGGTTGGTCGCCGCAATGATGCGGACGTTGACGATCCGTCCTCCGCCATCGGCGCCCACTTTCTGCAGCTCGCCAGTCTCGAGAAACCGCAGCAGGAGTCCTTGCATTCTGCAGCGTCATTTCCCCGATTTCATCGAGGAAGACGGTGCCGTTGTGCGCTGATTCGAGCTTGCCCGGCTTGTCGCGGAAGGCACCGGTAAAGCTGCCCTTGACGTGCCCGAACAACTCTGATTCCAGCAGCGTTTCGGGCAGCCCGGCGCAATTGACAGGAGAAAACGCCATCGCGGCCCGTGGACTCTGGATGTGAATGGTCTGAGCAACGATTTCTTTGCCGGTACCGCTCTCGCCCGTAATCAGCACCTTGGCATCGGACCGGGCGACGCGCTCGATCTCCTGCTGCAGGCCGAGCATCACCGGACTGTCGCCAGATCATCTGAACATGCGCCTTGGCGCGGATCGTCGCAGAACTACTCACTCTGAACCCGCTTTCCACGTGCTATCAATGACCGGCAAACCGCTCGATGAGTTGCCGGTTCTCAGGTGAAATACCAATGAACCTCGCCCCGACGCGAAAGCCCGTCCGGCCGCTGTCTTCCTGTACGGCCAGAACGCGGCGAACCTCGATGTCTGCCGAAAACGGAGCCCCGCCAGGTTGAGCCGCAAATTGCCTCGCGCGCCTGGATCAACTTCACGACTCGAGTGCAACAGGACGCCGATGACGCTGATGTCCAGGACCTGGACATTCAGGCAGCCGGCAAGCTTGCCAGACTGCTGTTCCGACACCGACTCAACCGATCGTCGCCATGGATTCGCCGTTGCTCAGAAGCCCGGAAACCCCGGACTTATATCCGCCCGACAACGTTGTGAAAGCAGGCGGCCACTGCCGTCCAGTGCCGGATCAAGAGAAATAACACATTGATACACAGTAACTTGCGAGACACTGAGCACGGACCACCGTACCCTCGATTCTGGAAGAGTAAAGTCTACCTCAAGCCAGCTTTTGTCTCCAGTTCAGGAACCTAATGGACGTCCCGCGCGGACTTAGGTCCGGAACCTTAGGAATCCTACCACACAGGCACCACGCCGCACCCAGCACCCGCACGGCACGGAACCTCTCTAGCCCCAACGTGTCGTCGGTGAGACGAGCGATCGAGTCGGTCAGGAGCGACGAAGGCGAGACGAATTCGAAACCAATGCGGTAACGCGGCGATTCGTGCAGCCCGCCGGCCGGGGGAACGAGCTGGGCGTAACGCGGGCAGACACCTTCGAGGCTTGTCCCGCGAGGTTCAAGTGAAGCTCCTGGAGAAAACCCAGTGCGCGACCGGAACAGCCGATTCAATCAGCGCACCATGCTGGCTGATGTCAACGACGCGCGCGACGTCATCCACTTCCAGGGTCGCCCTGAGGGAGCCGAGGACCTCGAAACGGACACGTGCACGACGGTCACCGAGCGGCTTCATCACGAGTTTGCGCGCCGTTTCGAAGGACGGGAAGGGCCCGGCGCCCGGTCGCGCGCTCGGGACACGAGACCCGGCGCCACCGCAGCGCCCGGCGACACGTGGGCCATGCCCACTGCGGCGCCGGCGAGCAGTTCCACCGCTTCAGCGCCGGTCACGGCATGACGGAGACGATTGACGACGGAAAGCGCCACGTCTGGGGTGTTATCGTACAGCAAGAGACCAATCTCCCCTGCTCCCAAAACGCCAACCGATTCACCAGCCCTCACGTGGCACGAAGGTCGGCCGCCATCGCCTGCATTTGGCGGGTCGTGGCTTCGGCCACCCGAATGACCACGACCGACGAGCCCGTACCTTCGGGCCGCCGCCTGACTGGCCGATTCCTCGAGAACGTCTTCAAACGATCGCGCGACCGAACGGCGGTCGGGCGCGTCAAGCGACCGGGGCCAGATGCCTCCCGCCCACGATGCGAAGAGCCGAGCGAGACGGTTGAGCACCTCGCGCTCGCGTGAGCTGAACACGTGGTCCGTGGGACCTTGAACAGCCAGTACGATCGTTGGATAACCTTCAGCACCAGTCGTCGCGATCAACCGATCCGATCGAGCTGTTGTCTGATCGGCGAGCAGCCCCGGCACGCCCGCACGAAGCCCTGGACCATCATCCGCCGCGGTGACAGACAGCGCACTCGCCGAAACGCCCATCGCTCGCGTGACCTCTTGAAGACTTCGCTCCGCGGCAACCTGAGCGTCTTCGCCGCTCACGAGCGTCTGCCAGATTGTCCGCTCCACGTCGAGCAGCGAAGCGGCGGCGACGTTCTGGAGGACCTGTCGCAGCACGTCGGTGTACAGCGTCAGCCGCATTTCGGTCGAGGCGTCGATCGCCCCGGACAGCACGAGCAGCCACACGGTACCCTGTTTCAGGTCGACCAACGCGCGCAGCGACTGCCTCGTCAGAGGCCTGAAATCCCAAGAACTTCGAGATCGTGTCCGGAAACGCGCGTGAGTTCCGCACCGATGGACACCTGGTTCCGTCGAGCCTGGCCGGCAGCTCGCCGGCGAACTGCCCCGGCAGCGTAATCGCCAGTCTGAGATTTCCGTCGACGTCCTCGAGGTACGCCCGAAGCTCAACATCGTGCCAGATAGCCAGGGCGTTCGCATAAAGACGAAGGAGCGCGGCTTCGCTGCCCGCGGTTGCTGCGCCACTCAGCACCCTGAATAGCGCGGAGACGCGAGGCGCCTGCTCCGCCGCTTCTGCGGCACTGCTGCCCAGGTGCGCTTCGATCGCCGGACGCAACCAGGATCCGATCACCTCGAGCTCGGCGCGAACTTCGGCGGCCGTCGCGTCGGTCACCTGTCGGGCGAGAAGCAGCGCGCCACGCCTGCGATCTCCGGCGACGAGTCCAACGCACGTCACCTGAAGATCGCCGAGACGTGCGGACTCGGGCGCCCGGGAATGGAGAGCCTGCGCGAAGAGCGCACCCGTCTCGGGCCATTCGGCGCCGGCCTCAGGCAATAACGCGAAGCCCGATTCATCGACGAGCTGTAATCGATCGACGCCCAGCCGTCGCTGAAGCGCCGAGAGCCAGTCCCATGCTCGCTGTCGAACGAGCGCACCGAAGTCAGACGAACGCACGGCGAGTGCGACGGAGCTCATCGGGAAATTGAAGCCTCGGCCTGTGCAAGGCGGTCGCCACGCGGTCGGCTGAGGCGGCGCGCAGAATTGCTCACAAACGGCTCAGATAGAGTGTTCAAGTCCATGTAAAGACCTCACTTGGGAAGACAAAAGGACTCGGAATGCCGTATGACATTCGCTGCACAGATTTTCAGTCCGCTCGGTTGACGTGCCAGGCGCCTCGGCACGTACATTAGGAACCTCCCCAGCCATGAATGCCGTCGCAGAACCCCTGATCCTCGGCTCGAGTCCAGTCCTCGATGCGCTCCGTAGCGAAATCCAGTCGGCAGCCCGATCGGATGCCCGCGTGCTGATCGAAGGCGAAACGGGAGTCGGCAAGGACGTCGCCGCGCGGCTCCTCCACTGGTCGAGCCGTCGACAGGTTTCACCGATTCGTCGCCATCAACTGCGCCGGCCTTCCCGACACGCTCCTGGAATCCGAACTCTTCGGTCACGTGCGAGGCAGCTTCACCGGCGCGTTCCGCGACAAGGCCGGGCTGGCAGCGCTCGCGGACGGCGGCACCCTGTTCCTGGACGAAGCGGTGAGATGTCGCCGCGCATGCAGGCGGTGTTGCTACGATTCACGAGAGCAGGGTGAGATTCAACCCGTCGGATCGGACCGGCCCGCGCGAACGGTCGACGTGCGGCTCATCGCCGCAACCAACCGGTCGCTGTCCGAACGCGTCGCGACGGGCGCCTTCCGGAACGATCTGTACTACCGATCTGAACGTGATTCACCTCACGGTGCCGCCGCTGCGCGAACGAGGTCGGGACATCCTCCTTCTCTTGAATCACTTTCTTGCCGAGTTTGCGAAGTCGCATGGCAGCAGCCCTCCGAGGCTGACCGAACCGGCTCAGGATGCGCTGCTGGCCTATCACTGGCCGGGGAACATCCGCGAACTGAAGAACCTCGCTGAACACATTGTCGTACGGGCCGGGGATCGTTCAGTCGACTCGGTCCGACCTCCCGGCCGAGGTGCTGGGCACGTCCCGCGATCGACGCCGCCGGGGATTGCGGCAGAAGCACCCCCGGGTGAACCCGCGCCCGCCGAGCGTGCCTGGAATCAGATGGTCGCGCGAAGGGCAGACCTTCTGGACCGCGGTCTACGAGCCCGTTCATGGAGCACGAACTGACAAAAGCCGACGTACGTCTCATCGTGCGACGTGGTTTGCGACAAACTCAGGGCAGCTACCGGCAGCTCACCGAAGTCTTTCACATGAGCACCCGCGAATACCGCCGGTTTCTGGCCTTCCTCCACCAGCACGACTGCCACGTGCCCAGCGGGACCGCCTCATCGGCAGCCGACACCCACCGCAGATTCGCCAAGATCAGCGAGCGGTAAGCCGGCCGGCTTGCCTGGAACCTTGTCTAATCCGAAGGCGCGAAATAGCCGCCCAGGCTGGTGACCACGACGCGGCGCGTCCGTGATCGAATCTCCACGGTGCGCCATCCTCCGTCGTGCATTCGTATTGGTCGACGTGTAGCCGACCACGTATCGACGTCGGAGATTCTCGACCACGCGGCGGAACTGGTCGCTCAAGCTGGAGACGTCCGTCGGGAAGATAGCCTCGCCGCCGGACTCGGCAGCGAACGTCCTCGAGCACTCGGCGATCGACGTTGGTTCCCAGGCCGATGGGAAAGATCATCGGCCCCTGCCGACTTGATGAGTTTCAATCACCTCGTCGAGGGTGTGCTGGCTGCCCGGTGCCCGTGCCCGGATTGTCCTCGTCTCGGCCGTCGGTCAACACGACCACGGCATGGCGTCCCGGGACGCCCTTGAGATGCATGAGCGAGTTCCAGACGGCGTCGTACAGCGCGGTTCCGCCGTCAGCGGCTTGTATTTGTCGATCGCATCAAGCGTCCACTGCCGGTTCGTCGAGAGCGTGTGCGCGAAAATCGGCTCGTCGGCAAACGTGATCATCGCCAGGCTGTCTTCAGGCCGCACCGCGGCGACGAAATCACGGGCCGCCTGCCTGACGGCCTTCCGCGCTCTTCTTCATGCTGCCGCTCGAATCGAGCGCCATGACGATCGAGACCGGGTCGACGGCTTCCTGGAACGTGTCGACCGTCTGGCTGCACTCCGTCCTCGAACACCTCGAGGTCGTCGGCCGTGACGTCGACGTACCTGTCAGCGTCCTCGACACCGTGAACTCGATCGTCGGATCGGACGGGAGGCGGCGTCGGCGCAAAGTAGCCGGCGCGCGTTCTCACCTTGCATGCCCTCCGGCACCTCGACCGAGACCTGCCGCCACGTGCCGTCCTTCTTCTGGTTCGGCGGCGTGTAGGTAATCAGGTAGCGGCTGTGTGAGTCGTCGCTACCGCGTCGGCGACGCCGACCAGGTCGGGCTCGCGTGGAGGAAAGAAGATGCGGCCGCCGGTCTGATCGGCGATGCGGCGAAGCATGTGTCTCGCCCTTGAGCGAAATGCCGGCGACGCCGCCAATGCCGACCACGTAGACGATCACCTGCGCCGACTCAGCTGCCTGCAGCACATCGTCCACTGACGTCGTGCTGTCCTCGTCGTAGCCGTCGGTAATCAGGATGACGGCGCGACGACCTTCCATGCCGTCGAGCAGCATCCGTGCTCTCCCGAAGGCCGTCCAGGAAGGCCGTGCCTCCGCCGGATCGCATCGCGGCGATCGCGTGCGAGATGGTGGCGGAGTCGTTGGTGGGACCCGTGATCGTGCCCGAGTGCGCATTGAACGGCGCGACGATCACCTTGTCGTTCTTCCGCAGAGCGCCCGCCAGCTGCTCAGTAGCGAGTCGAACGAAGTCCATGCGCCGGGACATGCTCTGGCTGTTGTCCACGAGCAGCACCAGCGTGGTCGGCAAACGTTTCGCGGCGCGACGAGATCGATCTTCTGCGGGACGCCGTTCTCGCGGACGGTGAAGCGCGATGGATCGAGCTGCGACATGAACTTGCCGGTCTTGTCGTAGACGCCCGTTTCGAGCAGGATGCTCGTGACGTCGGTCTTGTCGGTGACTTCGAACGGCGGCAGACGTCACGCTGTCGCGAATCGTTCGCCCGGCGTTGTCGGCCGCCTGGACGACGATCTCGCGGCGTTCGAACGGATTCTGGTCGGTCCACTCCACCGAGGCATACGGCTCCGGCTCGGTCGTCCCGACAAGCGTGCCGTCGACGTAGAACTCGAGCCGGGACAGCGTCTGACCAGGCGGTATCGTGCACCTGGGCAACGATGCGCACGCGCGTGACGACCCCGGTGCGGCCGAGAGGCGACGTGATGTGGAGAGTCGCGATGTCGTGAGGAGCCGGCGGAGCGGCGGCCGCAGGACGGTCGGCTTCCTGCGCGGCGGCCACGGCCGTCGTCAACAGCGCGATGACGACGGCTCCCAACCAGGGGGCCGAGCGCTTCACGCCAGCGAGTCGGCGGTCTCGTCGCTGACGAAGTAGCTTGCACATGAGGCCGCCAGAAGATCCAGCGTCAGCTCGCGCGGACGGTCCAGGTACTTTGCCAGTGACAGCCCGTGTTCGATGAGATCCCGTGGCTGACATCCGCGTAGTCTCACGCGGCGCGGACGGAGCTCGGTTTCGAACAACGCCTCGACAAGGTAAGGATCGAACGGCAGATCGTGAGCGACGCAGTAGTCGTGGAAGATCTGGGTGAATTCCTGCTCGGTCGGCGACTGCGCCGACACCTTGTACTGAATGCGGCGGAGAAACGCCTCGTCGACCAGCTCCGAAGGCCCCAGGTTGGTGGCGAACACGACGAACACGGCGAACGGCACCTGGAATTTCTGGCCGGTCTGCAGAGTCAGGTAGTCGATGCGGCTCTCGAGCGGCACGATCCATCGATTCAGCAGATCGCGCGGCGAGGCATGCTGCCGGCCGAAGTCGTCGATCACGAGGACGCCGCCGTTCGAGACCATTTGAATCGGCGCCCGATAGAATCCCGTCGCCGCGCTGTACCCCAGATCGAGCGCATCCAGCGTCATCTCACCACCGACCGTGACGAGCGGCCGCCGGCACTGCACCCATCGCATATCCACATCCGGACGCCGCTGCAGCCCCTTCTGATCGGAGTCCGGTTCGACCGGTTCGTGATTCACCGGATCAAAGACACGGATGATGTGATTGTCGACGGAAATGGCGTGCGGCACGGCCAGGTCGCCGATGAGCACGTTGCGAATCGCCTGCGAGATGACGGTCTTGCCGTTTCCCGGCGGGCCGTAGATGAAGAGCGAGTGGCCGGCGGCAATCGCAGGACCCAGCTGATCCAGCACCCTGTCGCTCAGCACGAGATGGGTGAATGCCTCGCGAATGCCGTCGCGGGTTACGGAGCCCCAGGCGTCGCGGCCGTACCGCTCGATGTACTCCGAGTACTGATCGAGGGGAACCGGGAGCGCGCCGACGTACTGGTTGCTTTCGAGATACAACGCCGCGCGCGTCCGTCCAGCGTCCGTCAGCCGGTACTTGAATGACGGAGCGCCAACCGAGCCGCCACCGATGATTTCTGCGTGGCGCTGCTGTCTCAGCTGATCGAGCGAGTGCTCGATGATCGGAAACATCACACCCAGGCGACTCGCGATTTCGGTTCCTGTCAGCTCGCCGGCAAAATGCAGGGTCTTGGTGACGAGCTGCAGCACCAGGTCCTGCGACACGCCGGTCTCCTGGAGCGTCTTCGGAGCGGACGGAACGTTGAACGTCATGTCAATGCTGAGCAACTGATTCATCCTCCAAAATTGCCGACTGGCGGGCCTGCCGCGACCGCTCGGCCGCGTCATTGGCCGCGCCGGCGTCAAGTCGATGGGCTTCGTCGAACGCGCTGGCTGCCTTGCGATACTGACGTGCAGCCATGTACATGATCCCGGTGTTGTAGTTGGCGGCCATCGCGCCGGCCGCTTTGGCAAACTCCTGCCGGGCCGACTCGAAATCCCCAGAGGCAGCAAGGGCCAGCGCCAGATTGTTATGAGCCCGGCGCGACTCGGGTGCGGCGTCCACCGCGCGGCGGCACGCGCCGAGCGCCTCGGCGTCTTTCAGCATCAACGAGGCGTAGCAGATGTTGTTCATGGCGTACGCCGCGCCGGGGTCGAGCGAGAGCGCCTTCTCATACCAGACCCGGGCAGCCTTCGTCTGGCCGACCGCCTCGAGTAGCGTACCGAGCGTGTTGGCCGCTACCGGCCAGGACGGCGCCAGATGCACCGCGCGATAGGCATCGCCCAAACCCTGGTGCGGGAAACCCCAGTCCCGCCAGATCCGGGCGAGACCGTCAAACGCCTCCGCGTCACTGGGATCGAGCTTGGCAGCCAACCTCAGGTGGCGATGCGCCAGATCGAGCACACGGAGGCGCCTGTACTCCAGGGCCACCTGCTTGTGATGCTCGGCCGTTGGCGAGGCCGCCAGAAGCAGGAGCGCCGCCGACAAACCGGGGTCGGTTGTTTCGAGCGACTGCCCGCCGAATCGCGACGAGGGCCTCATCTTGGAAGCAATGGCTCGAGTCTTATTGACGTATCCGTCCAGCGAGTCGGGCGCCGGAGCGCCCGCACTGACGGGCTTTGGACCCGAGCGCTCATGCATCGACGCGCAGCCTGCGCCAGCTGCCGCTGCCGCCGATATCGCGACGATCGCCGCGCATTGCGCCCGGCTGAATCGCCGCCGAAAAGCTCCCATCAGTCCTTGTCCTCCTGGCCGAGGCGATTGCGCCGTCGCAGGACGTACAGCACGGCGAACACTGCCGCAATCAGAAGGGCTACAATCTGGGTCGTACTCATCAAGCCTCCTCGCTAGTCGCTGAAGAATGCTCGAGCCACCTGCACCACGACGGGACCAAAACACACCACGTAGAGGGCCGGAAACAGGCACAGCGCGAGCGGAAACACGAGCTTCACGCCGACCTTCGCGGCACGTTCTTCGGCACGCTGACGGCGCTTGGTTCGCGACGTCTCCGCATGCGTCCGCAGCGCCTGACCGACGCTCGTGCCGAATCGATCCGTCTGCACCAGCATCGCCACGAGCGTTCGCACGTCGTCCACACCGGTCCGCGTCGCGAAGTTCTTGAAGGCCTCGATCCTCGGCTTGCCGGCCCGCGATTTCGGTCGACGATAAGCCGCAGCTCGTCCGAGAGCGCGGGATGGGCGATGCGCAGTTCGTCGCTCGCCTTGATGATGGCCTGGTCGAGACCGCTCCCGGCCTCGACGCAGACCGTCAGCAGATCGAGCGCATCGGGCAGTCCGTTCTGAATCGCCTTCTTCCGGAGGGCCGTCTTGCGTCCGACGCCACAACCCCGGCAGGCAGTAGGCCACAACCGCGCGCAAGCGCCGCCGGGCATGAATCCGGCCGCACGCCAAACGCGATCAGCACCGCGCACGCCCACGCACGATCGGCAGCAGCAGTTCGGCCAGCCGCGTAGTAGACCGCGGCTTTGAAGTGGGGATATCCCGCGCGCGTCAGGCGGCGCTGCAGCCGTGTCATGTCCTTCGGGCTCTTCGGCAACGAGCCGCGACAGCCGGGCCAGTGCTGGCGTCGGGCTTCTCCGTGAGCGCCTGGGCCGCGTCCCTCGATGACCATGCCCGAGCCGGCGGCCCCGAGCGTGCGGATACGCCGATGTTCAGGCGTGCCCTTCGCGAGCCACCACCAGGTCACCGTGGCGGCCATCATCGCCACCATCACGAAGACGCCGGTTACCGCAGACATCAGCATCTGCGGGACATGCCTCAGTACTCCACATCCACGATACGTCTGATGATCAGCATGCCGACCGACCTGCAGGATGATCGCCGCCGATCACCATCGTCCGGCCGAGCGGGTCATCGATGAGCAGCCGCATGTGCGCTGGCGAAATGAGGAAGAGAATCAGCGCGACCGACAGGGGGCAGGAAGCCGAGCACGACGCCGGTGATCCGGCCGTGGGCGCTCACCACGCGCACCTGGCGCTTCACCTTGAACCGTTCGCGGATGACCGCCGCGAGATTGTCCAGCACCTCCGACAGGTTGCCGCCCGTCTCGCGCTGCGTCAGGACCGCCGTCACGAAGAATCGCGCGTCGAGCAGCGGCATCCGCGTCGGCGAATCGCTTCAAGCGCATCCGGCAGCGACATCCCGAAGTTCTGCTGGTCGAACAGGAGCCTGAACTCCGTGCCGACCGGATCCGGAATCTCGTCGCCGACCATCTGCAGCGCCGTCGTCAGGGCGTGGCCGGCCCGGAGCGCACGCGCCATCAGGTCGATCGCCTCCGGGAACTGCTCCTCGAACATCAGCAAGCCGCTTGCGCGGCCGCGCGACGGAGATAGGCGAACGGCAGCGTGGCGGCCAGCAGCGCGATGGCGAGCGCCGGCAAGCGACCCGGCAAACCGATCGGCGATGAACGAACACCACGATCGCGACGCCAGGAGCCGACGCCAGAACGACGGCCCCGACGGTGACTTCGAGGCCCGACTCGCTCGATCAGGAGCTGCACCGGCCGGCAACCGTGCCGGTCGACTCGGGCGAGCGATGCATCGAGCGGGCCGAAGCTGCTCAGCCGTCTCCTGCGCCTTGACGATGTCCGGTCCACGCGCGATCGCGCTCGCGCACCTTCAGCCGCTTGCGGAGCGCCCGCTCCTCCTGATCTTCCGGCCGGACGACGAGCATCCAGTACGACCCGAAGATGACCGCGAAGACGAGCGCGAAGATCAGCAAGAGGCCAGCATCATGCATCCTCCCTACGCCACCATCTTCGACGTGCTCGAACATCTCGGCCGGCAGGTGGACGCCCGACGCGGCCAGCCGCTCGGTGCACTTGGGCCGGATGCCGGTCGCGCGGAACCGGCCCGTCACCTTGCCCTTGTCGGTGACGCCGATCTTCTCGAACACGAAGATGTCCTGCATCGTGATGACGTCGCGCTTCCATGCCGGTGATCTCGCGTGATCGCCGTCACCTTGCGCGTGCCGTCGGACATGCGCGCGATCTGCACGACCAGCTTCGATGGCCGAGGCGATCTGCTGGCGGATGGCCTTCTCCGGAATGTTCAGGTTGGCCATCGCGACCATCGTGTCGAGGCGGTACAGCGCGTCGCGCGGGCTGTTGGCGTGAATCGTCGTCAAGCTGCCGTCGTGGCCCGTGTTCATCGCCTGCAGCATGTCGAGCGCTTCTTCGCCGCGCACCTCGCCGACGATGATGCGATCGGGCCGCATACGCAGCGCGTTGACGACCAGCTCGCGCTGGCGCACGCTGCCCTTGCCTTCGATGTTCGGCGGCCGTGTTTCGAGCCGGACCACGTGGCGCTGGCGCAGCATCAGCTCGGCCGCGTCCTCGATGGTGACGATGCGCTCGTGTCGGAGATGAAGCCCGACAGCATGTTCAGCAGCGTCGTCTTGCCGGCGCCCGTGCCGCCCGAGACGATGACGTTCAGCCGGCAGCGCGACGGCGGCCTGCAGGAAGTCGAGCATCGGCTGCGTCAGCGAGTCGCGCGTCGACCAGGTCGTCCGCGCCCAGGCGATCGGTCCGGAAACGGCGGATCGAGAGCGCCGGCCCGTCGAGCGCCAGCGGCGGAATGATCGCGTTGACGCGCGAGCCGTCCTGCAAGCCGCGCGTCGACCATCGGGCTCGACTCGTCGATGCGGCGGCCGACGGCGCTGACGATGCGCTCGATGATCTGCAGCAGGTGCTGCTCGTCGTGGAACGACGATGTCCGTGCTCTCGAGGCGTGCCTTCGCGCTCGATGTAGACCTGGTCGAAGCGGTTCACCAGGATGTCGGAGATCGACGGGTCGCGCGAGAAGCGCCTCGAGCGGCCCGAGGCCGAACAGCTCGTTGAGGACGTCGCGCGATCAGCGTTCTCGCGCTCGGCGAGGCTGAGCGGCGTCTGTCTGCTGCCTCGCGCTCGAGCATCGACACGATCAGCCCGCGCAGCTCGGGCTCCGCTTCCTCGCGCTTCGGACCTGCGCCAGGCGCTCGAGGTTCAGCCGATTGAGCAGCTCCTGGTGGATCTCGGCTTCAGGGCCTGATACTCGGGATGACGTGTGTCGGCGCCGCCCGATGTGAGTGAAAGCGTGGTAGCCAAATCCAGAACTCCTCAAATCTGTTGCTCGATTGCCCCTATGCCACTAACGCCCTTTGGTGAGCCTTCCCAGGAATCCGCCCCGGGCTTGCGGCTCGCGATCCATCGTGATGCCCGCCAGCTTGACGGCGAAACGTTTGAAAGACGAAGACAGGTCGTTGTGATTGTCCAGCGCCAGCGGGCGCCCTTTGTTGAGCGCCTGCAGCGCGAGACGGTAGTCGCTCGGAAACGTGTGATCGATCTCCGACCCGATCGCGCGCTCGACGTCGGCCTGACCGATGTCCGCCTGACGATCCGATCGGCTGACCACGACCTTGATCCGGTCGTGCCCGTACCGCTGCCGAAGACTGGCCGCCAGCCGGCTGGCGCTCTTCACGGTGGCCAGCTCCTGGTTGGCGACGATGACGATGGCGTTCACCTGATCAAGACTCTCGAGGACGGCGCTGTCCGAACGAGGAAGATCGAGCACGGTGAACCGATACACGCGTCGGACGAAATCGATGACGGCCCGAATCTTGGTGGACTCGAGCGGGCCGGCGATGGCACGTTCGGGCGAGGCAAGCAGATCGGTTCGTGGGGCGACTTCGGTGACGAGACCTTTCAGGTACGTCTCGTCCAGGCGTCGCGTATTTTCGAGCGCGTCAAGGACCGAGAATCGGGGCTCGGCGCCAAGAAACACGGCTGCATCGCCACCGGCCTGATGGAGATCGATCAAAAGGGCGCGCTGAGGCTTGCTGAGTGCGCCCAGCGCCGTCGCGACGTTCACCGAAACGGTCGTGACGCCCACGCCCCCCTTGGCGCCGATGAAGGCGTAGACCTGCCCGGCAATGCTGCCCTCAGACGTCGGACGCTTGCCGACAACACTATTGATGGCCTTCTCGAGGTCCGCCGGGTTGACCGGATCGGTCACCAGCTCGTTGACACCGGCGCGCATCGCTTCGAGCAGAAGAGCCGGCTCGAGCGACTTCGCCACGATAACCACACCGGTTTCTGGATGGTGCCGGCGGATGGCGGCGATCTCCCCGGGGACCGTTCCCTGTTCCCGGAGATCCAACACGATGACGTCGGGTTGCTTGGATGACGAGAGGCTCAGCGAGCTGAGGCCCGAGACGGGTATTTGCGTGACCTGCAGGCCAGCCCCGCGCAGCAGCTCTTCGAGCTGTCGGTCGTGCGATGCGACGAGGAGTACCGAGGTCACTGACATCCTGCTTCCTGAGAACTTAGGGCCTATTGAATCAACATCGGGATTACGTTCAGCATGGCGCCACCGCCGGCGCTGAATCCCGTGCCCGGGAACGAATACAGATAGCCGCAGACATTCTCGTCGTTCTTATTCCCAATACAGTCCACTGTGAGGACTCTGGTTGTTGGGATCGCCAACGCCGGGCTCGAGCAAGAAGAAGCCCCCGATGTTCTTGATCGGCAGAGACCGTTCTTGAGGGTCGCAAAGGAACGGGGTCGAAGAAGCCCACCGCCACCAGACGAGGACTGACGCGGCCGCCCAAACCGTTTGCGCAGCTGTTGTTCGCGGCGCAGGCGCAGTTGTTCGGCGCGCAGCTGTTGATGACCTTCTTGTTCACGGCATCCCACTCCGCGTTCGGATCCTGTTGGATAGATCTGCGTCAGCCTCCTGCTTGCCGTTCGTATTGCCCGGGCTCTCGCATTGACCGGATCGCCTTCCTTGAGCGATCCACCGGTCCCCCGACGCAGTGAAGCGTCGCTTACCGCGTAACACGGCCCCACCACCACCCTTGGGCAGGCGGGAAAGCAGTCCGGGCAAAATCAGCCTGCTGATAGGTAGCCGGTGACACTTCGCCCGCAACGACCATCAGCGTTCCGATATCGTTGAGGCCCCACGTCTCCGTCGAGGACTTGTCAGGCGACCATCCAGGGTTTCAAACACTCTGTGCCGTTTGCGTGCATGACCTCTGCAATCGCGTGAGCCTTGACGTCCTGAGTGGTCTGATTCCAGATCGTTCGCGAAATACGTCGGCAACGGGTTCTCCGTGCGCCCCGTCGCGAAACACGTCAACCTGCACGCAATTGTTCGCTGGCACCACCAGGCGCCCAAGCCGGGCACGGACCCGTATTCACGGCAACCGCCCCACTTGCCCCGACGACTTTGTTACTCAACGCTGCGTTCGTCGCCGCAGCCGTCGTCAACGGCACCCGGGGCGACCGCTCATCGTACGCCCGCGCGATAATGCCGGCCAGAGCGCCGGCATCGGCAGCGTTCTGCGCCTGGCGCCGTCCCAGCCACAACACACCGTAGTCGAGCACCAGCGCGCTCAAGGCCATGAGCGCGAGGAGCGAGACTGCAACCGTAATGATGCTGATACCGCGTTCGGATCGGTAGGATGGCCTCGTGGGGGAGCACGTCGTGGCCGTCATACCGAACCTCCTCTGCCCGTAACGGGCGCGCCCTATTGGGCGCTCTGCTTACGCTGCTTGGCCGGCTTCGCCGACTTCGAACCATCAGGCGCATCCGCCACGCCTCCACCGCCCTGCAGCTGCTCGCCAATCCCCTCGGGGGCCGGCAGGAAGCGCTTCTGCAAGGTCGGGAGCGGCGGCACTTCGTCCGGATTGAGCGGTCGGACGAGCTGCGGCGTGATGAGCACCATCAACTCCGTGCGTTCCGCGTGCTCGGACTTGCTCTTGAACAGGTACCCGATGATGGGCAGCTTCGAAATCCCCGGAATGGCCTGCACATCGTCCTGCGACAGGTTGTTCAACAGCCCGGCGATGGCAAACGACTGGCCGTCGCGCAACTCGACGTCGGTTTCGGCCCGACGGGTGGCCAAAGCGGGAATTCTGAAACCGGACAGCACCAGACCGTTCGGATAATCGAGCGTGCTCACTTCCGGCCGCACCTTCAACCGAATCGTATCACCGGCAATCGTCGGCTTGAAATTCAAACGGACGCCATATTCCTTCCACTCAACGGTTACCGCGTTAGTGGTGCCCTGAACCACGGGGACCGGGATTTCGCCGCCGGCAAGGAAGCTGGCCTCTTGATTGTTGTAGGCAATCAGATTCGGCTCTGCGAGGCTCTGGAAAAGACCCTTCGTTTCAAGCGCACGGACGACGGCGCCAAGATCGATCTTCTCGCTGAACAGAAACAGGTTGAGGAAGTCGGCAAATGAGAAGCTGCCTGATGAGCTGGTGACACTCGAACCGAAGCTGTTGCTGGCCTTCGTGTAATTGATCCCCGTAAAGGAGGGCGCCGAAAACTGCTGAGTTGACACTCGGCCGAGTGTGTTGCCGATACCGGTCGGACCCGTGAAAAAGTTCACGCCCAGCTCGAGCAGCGCACGACGGCTTACCTCGGCGAACCGAACCTGCAGGAGGACCTGCTGGCTGCTGGACCCGCCGGGAAGCTCCAGCAGATTGACGATCTTGGCCTTCTGGGACGTTGCACCGGCGATTTCCGCCGCACGCAGCGCCACGGCATTGCTCGACGCGCGACCCGACAGAATAATCGCTTCGTCGTTGGTGGTGACGTGAAGGTCCTCCCCCGGGAAGAGCGCCTGGAGCCGCTGCTCCAGTGTTGAAACGCCCGGTTCGACAACAATGTCGTACTGCGCGCGCTCGGTCGTGCCCCAGACGATGAGGCTGACGGTGCCGGCGGCGCGACCATCAATCAGAACCTCGCGAGGTTGCACGACGACCGCGTCGGCAACAGCCGGGTTCGTGACCGCGATGCGCACGATATCGAAGCTGGTGCTGAGCACCGTGGAGCGGCCCGCTGTGAGCGGAACCTTCTGAATCGCGGCGCCGGGGCTGGCCTGGGCTCCGAGAACCACGGGGGCCAGCAGCACCGCCGCAAGAAGCGCGCACACGTTCACTCTGGAACGCGGACGCATTGATGATCCGATCAACCCTGTTGTCGTCGTCATTACCACCTCTTATTGCTTTACAACTTCTTCCGACCGCTTCGCTGCGCGGATGGCTTCCACCGTATAGATCCGAGCAGCCGGGGGCGGCGGAGCCACCGGCACCACAACCGGCTCGGCCTTCTTCACCCTCGTCGCAGGCTTCGCCGAGGCTGGCGGTGGCGGCGGCGCGCCGAACAACTCGGCCACGCGAATGCCGCGCGTGTCTGTCGGCTCGACGTCCAGTGGATTCCTGAGTGACAGCATCAATTTGCCTTCAGCCTGCGCCAGTGAGATTTTTTCCGCGTCGACCGGCGAAACCATCAAGGTCACGACCGTGGAAGGAATCGGTCGGCCTTCCTTGGTTGCGTTCTCCTGGTCGTATCGGGTGCCGGCAGCCAAAACTTGCACGTTGCTCACAACCACGCGCGACAGCGCATCGCGCTGTTCCTTGCTCAGAATGACAATCACGTCGACGTGCGTGCCGGGGACGACGAAGCCCGCGACCCCGATCACTTCGTTGACGCTGACCGACATCGCGCGCATGCCGGTGGGAATCGACGGCGGGAGCCCGGCGCCCGCTTCGCGCGGAGCCAGCTTGCTCTCGGTGAGCGGCTCGTTTTCGACAACGGCCGCAATCAGGCCGCGATCCATCACGGCGTTCACGTCGGCAAATCCCCCCTGCAGAGGAGTCTTTGCCGGCCAGTCCACCAGTTTGACGGTGTCGGCGGTCACCCGCGTGCCCATGGGGAGGGCCCGCGTGGCCACGACCGCGTGCTGTGTCGCGATTTCAACCTCGCGCACAGGAATTCGCGAAATGGCACGGTAGACGAGCAGGGCCGCGACTGAGGCGGTGACAACCGCGACGGCCAGGACGACAAGGGTTCTTGATTGGCGATTCATGTAGACCTCTTCGGATATATCGGCAGACGGGCTACGGACCGAGGTACCCGCGGCTGCCTCCGTTCGCATGGTCGATGTCGCGGTCAGGTTGACGGTGCCGGGAAACAACCCGCCGAAGTAGCTGGCGATCCCGCCGACGAATAGGATGCCGTGTGGATACGTCACGTCCACCTGCACGGTGATACATACAGTTGCCGCCGATGGGCGTTTGACTGGGATTGCTGACGTTCGACGTGGCCAATCCAGGATCGAGGCGGGCCGGCCGTGAGGTATTGATTGATTCGCGTGAGGGCGTCGGCTTTCGTGTACGTCGGCAGCACGGCAATCCGAGCGCCTTCCCGGGCGGCATTCGTCACGACCTCGTACTGCTGAAACAGCAATCCAAACTCGATGATTCCCAGGAGCACAAGCAGGAGCAGCGGCAGGACGAGTGCGAACTCGATGAGCTCCTGGCCCGATGCCAGCTTCCAACGCCGTCGAATGCTGTTTAGTGCAGCCATAGTGTCACCAGCATCCCCACGAAAATCGGCACCGCGTACGCGAGACGCGGACCGGAGCCCCCCTCGAGGGAAACTTCATGCAGAGGCCGAACGCCCATGACGCTCCAGTGCGAGAGGAGCAGCCGGACGTTCGAGAGCGCCTGTCCGAGATAGCCATGCATCGCCGCCACGACGATCGCCAGGACGCCGCCGGCAATACCCGTATAGAGCGCCACCCAAGCCGTCTCCGAGGGACCGAGCCATGCGCCGAGCGCTGCAAGCAGCTTCACGTCGCCGGCTCCGAGGCCTCCCAGGGCAAAAGGAATCATGAACGCCACGACGCCAACCGCCCAGCCGCTGCTGGCCGTCACGAGGCCCTGCCAGCCGCCGGTAATGATGTGGTATAGCAGACCCGCGGCTGCGGCGCCGAAGGTAAGTGCGTTTGGAATGCGACGACTGCGCAGATCTGTGAAACAGGCAACTGCGCCAATGGCCACCGCAACGACGTACGCGATATTCATGATCCTGTCTGGGTCCGAAATCGACGCGGTATCAGCAGTTCTACGGAGTAGGCGCGGACGGCGTCCATAGGCCGTTCACGTCGTTTCCCCCGCGCTGAAAGAAATTCTCAATCCCCGTGAGAATCCGAGGGAATAGCAATGCGCCGACGATGCCGATTGTGGCAGCAAGCAGACCGTACTCGATCAGATCTTGACCGTTCTCTTCACGCACCAGTCGTGAGACCAGCTCCGTCGTAATTCTCATGGCTCAGGCGATTACCGGGGACGGCCGATCCGCCCCCGGTGCCCTTGCAACAATTAGGGGCAGCCGATCGCCGTGCACAGCGACGAGAAGTAGCCCTGGACCTTCGGACCGATCTTCGTGATGAAGCCGACGGTCACCGCAGTGATGACGCCCACGAGCAACCCGTATTCGATCAAGTCCTGACCCGCATCCTCACGAACGAACCGATTGAAAAGAGCCTTCATTGTCCTACTGTCCTCCCGGCGAGTTTTCCTTCACGCACCGAACCTCGCCTTGCCCCGGTGCGAAACGTTGTTCTCGCCTGACTATTGAGCAATGCGATTGCCACGCTCAGCCGTACGAGACCATATCATCGTAAACAACACTAAAACAATGACTTACTGAATTCATCTTCAGACCAATTGTGAAAAAATGTCACCAAGTTAGTCAGCCATCGCAGGAACTTCATTCTTATTCAAGACTGTGTTCCTGGGACAGCCCGACGTTAACAAATCCGAAAGCCATCAGACCGCCACTACCGGACTGCCACGTCAGAAGCCGACCGGCCACGGCCCGGTGAATCGACGAGCGGCGGCAGGATGGGTCGCGCCCGCTGCCGCAGGTCCGGCGTGCCGTTGCGGAACTCCCGGAAATCGGCGCGACAGTCGTGGGCGGCCAGAAAGTTGAGAAACCGTTTGTAGTCGCGCGGCGACATGCCGAATAACTTGAGCAGCGTCCGATAGTTACCGCGGGTCACCGCCAGGCCCCTTCGAACCAGCTCGCGCACGTCGTTCCGGGTGATGTCCCGGGCGAGAAACAGCGGGTAGATATGCTCCCAGAACGAATAGCCCGAGACGACCAGAGCCTGATACAGCTGGTCGGCCACCTGGGTCCGCCGTTCCTGAGCCGGAAGGACGGTCTGCGCGCCCGTGCGCACAGCAGCCGGCAGGTCGTCGACATCGATGATTGGACGGGTCGCGAGCCAGACTGTCTGCTCGACGACGTTCTGGAGCTCCCGGACGTTGCCCGGCCACCTGTACCGTTCGAGAACCCGAATGGCATCCTCACTCACGGTGACAGGCTGACCGGTACGTCCGACAAAATGTATGACAAGCGGCCGAATATCCGCCGGCCGCTCCCGCAGCGGCGGTACGTGGAGATGGATGACCCGCAACCTATATAGCAGATCCTCCCGGAACTGACCGGCCGCGATCATCTCGCCGAGATTCCGATTGGTGGCCGCGACGACGCGGACGTCGACCCTGGACACCGAGGAATCGGAGCCGACCGCCTGGATTTCGCCGTTCTCGAGGAACCGCAGCAACAGCGCCTGCATCCGCAGGCTCATCTCCGCGACCTCGTCGAGAAACAAGGTTCCCCGATGTGCCAGCTGTAATTTGCCCGCCTTGTCGCGGTAGGCGCCCGTGAAGCTCCCTTTGACGTGGCCGAACAGCTCCGACTCGAGGAGTGTTTCCGTCAGACCCGCGCAATTGACCGCCACGCAAGCCGCGCCTCGACGAGGGGACTCTGCGTGAATCAACCGCGCCAGCTGATCCTTGCCCACGCCGCTTTCGCCCGTAATCAGCACCTTGGCGTCGGATGACCCGGCCCGACGCGCCAGCTCCACGAGCTCGGTCATCTGAGGACTGGCCACCACGAGAGGACCCGCCGACCGGGTGCGCACGGTTCTATCTGCTTCTACCGTCACGTTGGTCCGGTTGTCATTCAAGATACTCACGCAAATAGCAAGTTCCCTTCCACGCGAAGTCGAAGGTCTTCCACAGCCACCTGACCAATGATCGCAGGAGTTTCCGGGGGAAGAGCCAGACCGGGGTCCGGCGCGTCTGGTTGCTTGGAGCCAGTGCGCGCCGAAATAAGTCCTATTCCAGGCAGAAATCTGCACGGGCCCCAATGGACCCGTGCACCGACTCTATCACTGATTGAGTATCGGCCCGTCCGTCATCACCGAGCTGGCGTGCCGGATCATCTGCCGTAACGAGCTAGGTGTCGGTGTGGCCATCCAGAGAAATTGAGCGCCGACGTGATAGACAGCCCCGGCCCCCTCAATAGGCTGGCACCGAACCACCTGCAAATCGTCGGTGAACTCGGCGCCATGCAGGGTGACGGTCAACGACGCAATGGTTCCGACCGCGAGCTGCGAGCTCGTTTCAAACAGACAGCCCGAGGGGCTGCAGTTCAACAGTCGTATAGGCAGCTCCCGGCCCAGAACAGCTAGCGCCGGCTCAACCTGGGCCGCAAATCCGCCCTTTCTTCCGCTCATGCATCTCCTCCGGTCTGGCTGACAGATGCGGCCCCTCCGGGCACCCGGCGAAGGCGGAGACGATGGCGAACGGTACCGTCGATGATGACTGGCACGCT
This sequence comes from uncultured Acidobacteriota bacterium, assembly GCA_963725105.1. Taxonomy (GTDB): domain Bacteria; phylum Acidobacteriota; class Vicinamibacteria; order Vicinamibacterales; family CAVVIG01; genus CAVRXZ01. The sequence continues at coordinate 21,780 of CAVRXZ010000028.1, read as the reverse complement.
CTCGACAACCTGAGTTCTGCCGTTCAGCGTCGCCTCCCCATCGGCCGACTCCAGAGTCACGACGTCGCCGACGATCCCGGCGTCGCGATCAATCACCACGAACTCGTCGCCCTCCGTGCGCTGCACCGCGACGTCGCGCACGACGCGCAGCACACCCTCAGATGACGGACTGATATTGAATCTCTGGTAGCTGCGTCTTCCGGACATGCCACGTAGAAGGGCAAATGTGGTGCCCAGCGTGCTCAACGCGACAAGTGGTGAGTTTCCGAGGCCTTGCTGAAACGGAACACGAGCAAATGGGCCGGGCTCCTGGACTTGTTCTTGTCACAGCCAGATGAAAAGCCGCTGACCAGCGGCTCGAGTGACTGATGAGCGCCGCTTCGGTTGAGGTTCGCGCGACTCGCTAAGACGACCCTTCGTCGAGGGTTAGCTCAAGCATCCGGCTCGCAGGTAACAGCAAGGGCGGACTCCTTGCTACCTCACTCCTCGTCAGGTTGTCGAGGAGAGGACATATGCGTCAGTTGTTCATTTTCGCGATTCTCGGCGGACTGCTGCTGGTCGTTCAACGGCATCCCGATCAGACCGACTTGGTTCTCTCGAATGCGTCGAAGAACGTGACCGACACCCTTCACGTCAAGGAAGGGTTGGCGGTCACACGACAGATGACCGATCCTGGGCGCCAGGCTGCCCGGCGAGGTGGGAGTCTCGCTCTGGTCGAACATCGACAATGCGTTCGACATGGCGACCAAGAGCAACATCCTCGACACACTTCAGACCGGGTTCCTTTCGGCCGTAGCCTCCTGCAGCGAATGGACGACGAATGCGCTGAACTACCTGACCGGAGACTTCGGTCAGCCGACCTCGGTCGTGACACACCCGTCGTAGTAGCGCGGCCTGTCCGGGCGGCCGATAAGGTCGCCAAATGAGCGACCGGGCTGTCCGGATTCTGGGTCTCGTCAGCGCGCTCGTCGGCCTGGCCGCCTCCGTGGCGGCAGCCACCGTCCACTATCGGCTGCTGAGCAGCCCGTATCACGCCAGCTTCTGCGACGTCTCCGCCAGCGTCAGCTGCACCCAGGTGTACCTCAGCCCGGTCGGCTCGATTCGGGGCGTGCCCGTGTCGGTTCTCGGCGGGCTCTGGTTCGCTTTCGTCGGCATCGTTGAAGCGGCGGGTCTCGTCGCGCCGCGCACAACCGGGCGCAACGTCGCCAGCTACGTGCTGCTGTTGTCGCTTCCAGCGGCGCTCTTTGTCGCCTTTCTCGCGTTCATCTCGTTGGCCGTGCTGAAAGTCGCCTGTCTTCTGTGCATCGCGACGTACGTGGCCTTTGTCGGCGTGCTCGTGAGCACCCTGGCCGGGCATCCCTTTCCGCTGACCCACATACTCCGTCGTGCCCGGGTGGACCTGACGGCTCTGGCATCAACACGCGCCGGCGCCACGGTACTGTTGCTGTTCCTCGTGAGCTCGGCCATAGCCATCGTCGTGTTTGCGCGGGAATCTCGAGCCAATGACGAAACCTCCGCCGCGCCGCTGACCGATCAGCAGCGGACTGACTTCGAGCGCTGGCTCGAACGGCAGCCCCGCTATCCTGATCTGCTGCCAGCGGACGGTGCCAGCGTCCTGATTCTGAAGTTCAACGACTATCAATGTCCGCCGTGCGCCCGATCGTTTTTCGACTATGAGGATGTGCTCGAGCGGTATCGGCAGACGCGGTCCGGCTTCGTGACGTACCAGGTCAAGGACTATCCGCTCGACGCCGAATGCAATAGCAACCTTGCCGACGCAGGGCGCCACCCCTCGGCGTGCGAAGCCGCCGCCGCCGTCAGGCTGGCCCGCGAGCGAAATCGCGGTGACGCACTGGGTCGCTGGCTCTACCAGAATCAGGAGTCGCTGACCCCGCAGCTGGTCGCACAAGCCGCCCGCGAAGTCGGCGGCGTCGACGATTTCGAGGTGAAATATCGGGACACGCTGGAGGAGGTTCGGAAGGACGTGGCTCTGGGTAAGAGGCTGGACGTCAGGCTGACTCCCACCTTTTTCGTCAATGGTCGTAAAATTGAGGGGCGCGTGCCACCTCGGTACTTCGAAGCGGCCATCGACTACGAAGGCCGGCGGCATTAGTCGTTGGTCGTTAGTCGTTGGTATTTGGTGATGCATCCAAGCTCCGTTGCCCTGCTCGTTGTCGTCATCCTCCTGACGGCCGCCCCCGCTTTCGCCTACGTCGATCCGGCCACCGGCGGCGTGCTGGTGCAGCTCGTCACCGGCGGCGTCGCGGGCGCCGCAATCCTGCTCCGCTTGTACTGGCGGCGCGTGAAGGACGCGCTCACCCGGCACAAAGCCGGCGAGGCGGACGCCCAGGCGACGCCCGAGAGTCCAACCGACGCAGGCAAGGTGCCATGATCGAGTTCGATCCCGGATCCTTCAAGGATCCGGCCGGACGGGTCTTCTATCACGGGTCTTCAGTCTTCAGAACCCTTTCCGATGAGGCGCACCGCGCTTTCATCAACGCGCGCACCTCGGGTCTCGTTGCCGACCTCATCAACCAGAAACTGCTGATCGACACCGAGCTGGTGTCGACAGCCGACGCCGGGCTTCCAGCCACCCTGGGCCAGGCCGTTCTCAAGCAACGGCAGATCCCCGTCGTCACCTACGCCTACGAGTGGAGCTTCGAAATGCTCCGCGACGCGGCACTCGTCACCCTTCGCATCCTCGACCGTTCGCTCGCCGTCGGATTCGTTCTCAAGGACGCAACCGCCTTCAACATCCTGTTCGACGGCACAATTCCCAAACTAGTGGATGTGCCGTCAATCGAACCGTACCGAGAGGGACAGATTTGGGCGGGCTACAGTCAGTTCTGCCGGAGCTTTCTGTTTCCGCTTCTCGTGTCCGCCTATCGCGATATCGACATCCAGCCGCTGCTGCGCGGCACCCTGGGTGAATTACCCGTCTCGGACGCCGCGCGACTGCTGGGTCCCCGTCACTGGTCAAAGCCGGGCGTCCTCAAAGATGTGGTGCTGCAGGCGAGACTCGACCGCACGTTTGCCAAGGCGACGCACACCGTCAAATCCACAACCTCCACACACGTTTATCCGAAACCGGTTCTCGTGGCGAGCATTCGCCGGCTTCTGCGACTGATCGAAGGGCTCAAGGCACCGGCCTCGGAAAGCCAGTGGTCGGCCTACGACACGTTTCACACCTACACGGACGCCGATCGCCAGACCAAGCTGAACATCGTGGAGACCCTGGCCGATCAGGGTAAGGGCGGGCGCCTCGTGGATCTCGGTTGCAATACCGGTGAGTATTCTCTTGTCGCAACGCGGAACGGCGCCCACGTCGTGGCGCTGGACATGGACAGTCGCGCCATCGATCGACTGTACCGAAAGGCGTCGCCGGCACCGACGCTGTCACCCGTGGTCGCAACGCTGCTCAACCCGACGCCGGCCATGGGATGGGGGCTCCGGGAACGTCGGTCTCTGTTCGAACGACTCGGCTGCGGATCGATTTCTGGCGTTGGCGCTGGTTCACCATCTGCGCATCACAGGTGGTGTGCCGGTTTCCAGCATCGTGGCTCAGCTGTTCGCGATCGCAGCCGAAGGCATCGTTGAATGGGTTGATAAGGAAGATGCGATGGTCCAGGCGATGCTCAGTCTTCGCCCGGACGTGTACACCGACTACACGTGGAGCGCGTTCGAAGAAGCCATCCGAACGCACGGTGAGATCCTCCAGGTCCGCCCAACGCATGAGGGTCGGCGCCGGCTCTGCCACGTCCGCGCCCGAGTCGGTCGACCGACCGGCCGTAAACTGATGTTACATGGCACGCCCCGAGCAGTCGCCGCCTCGTCAACGCCACTGGAATCCGCGCGCCACCGTTCGGCTCGCCTGCCTCTCGGCGTTGCTGACAAGCGCCTTGCCTCTGACTCTCGTGCTCGGCGCCGAACGCCGGGAGCGTGCCACTCGACGGCGGCATCATCGCCCGCGATCTCGCGCTCGGCGTCGCGCCGACGACGCTCGCCCTATTGGCGCTTCGATGGACCGGCTGGACGCTCGCCGCTCGTGCGTCGTGGCTCGGCGTCGCGCTGACGTCATTTGGCTTCTACGGACCAGTAGTCGAAGTTTTCCACAAGCCGGCGCCCGGGTTGTGGTGACCCAGTGGGGCGTCGCGGCGACGTTCGCGACGGCGGCGATTGCGTTAGCAACGTTCGTCATACGGCCGTGGAACGAGAGGTACCGTGACCCGGTTCCGCTTGTTCATCGTGGCCACGATTTTTCTCAGGGTTAACACGTACCGGGTGATCGCAGCAGTCGTCAGCATCTCCGGCTGGCAACCAGCGGCCGACGCGCTGATCGAGTCCGTGCTCCAGAGCGGCGACTTGAACGCGGGCAAGCCGACGCGCAACATTTATTATCTGGTCCTCGATGGTTTCGGCCGGGCCGACACACTGCACCGGTACTACGATCTGGACCTCGGCCCGTTCGTCGAACACCTTCGCTCAAAGGGCTTCTATGTCCCTGAGAGAAGCCAGAGCAACTACTCGCAGACCTTCCTCGCACTCGCGTCGACGCTGACGCTGAATTCCGTCGACGACGTCGCTGCCGCGATAGGCGAGGAGAGCGACGACCGACGGCCGATGCGGTACCTCATTGCGCAGGGCGCGCTGGCGAGACTGGCCAAGAACGCCGGATATCGGGTCGTGGGAGTGGCGTCTGATTACATGGCCACCCGAAGGCTCGATTTTGCCGACGACTGCATCTGCGAGCAGCGCGGGATGACCGGCATCGAACAAGCAACGGTTGCGCTGACGCCGCTCGCCGGGTTCCCGTTCAATCGCTGGTCCCATTACGCGCACTACCAGAATGTGTTGGCCTCGTTCAAGGCCATCGAGAACTATCGCTCCACGAAGGAGCCCACCTTTCTGTTTGCGCACATTCTGTCGCCGCATCCGCCTTTCGTGTTCGCGCCAGATGGCAGTTCTGGTACCGGACCCCCAAGTCCTTACATTTTTGACGACGGCAGCCACTACCCGGGTTCGAAACAGAACTACGTACATGGCTATCATGATCAAGTGCAGTTCGTCACGCAGCGGCTGACGACGCTCATCGATTCGCTGCTCGCAGCGTCGGACCCTCCTCCGGTCATTGTCATCCATGGGGACCACGGGCCGGGGTCGATGCTCAATTGGGACAGTGCAGAGGAAACGAACACCCGCGAGCGCATGACGATCTTCGCCGCGTATTTCTTTCCCGACGGCCCACCGCTCTACCCCACGATTAGTCCGATCAACGGTGCCAGGGCGCTGGCGACCGGATACCTTAGGGCGCGACTGCCCTTCCTGCCGGACAAGAGCCAGTTCTCGACCTGGAACCGACCCTATCGGTTTGTGCTGGTCCCGCCGATGCCACCTGCAGATTGAGACCAGGTCCGCAGACCCTGCTGCAATGAAAGTGGCCTCGTCGCGGTTTCAGCGCGTCCTCGCCCTGCTCATGCTGGCCGCGTCGCTCGCGTATCTCGTCCCGTTCGTGCCGCGCGGTTGGGTACCGCACGACGAAGGCATGCTCGGTCAATCGGCGGAGCGGGTCATGCGTGGCGAACTACCCCACGTGGACTATCAGGAACCGTACACGGGCGGCCTGTCGTGGCTTTACGCAGCAACGTTCCACGTGAGTGGCGTGGACCTGCTGCACATCCGGTGGCTTCTCTTTGCCGGCGCTGCGGCCGCGACATTGCTGACGTACTCAATCCTCAGGCGCTTTCTTCGTCCGATTGGCGCAGCGCTTGGCACATGGGTCGCACTGGCCTGGAGCTTTCCCAATTGGTTCAGCGGTTTGCCCTCGTGGTGGCTGCTCATGTGTGCACTGACGTGCTTGTGGGGTGCGATCCGGCACATCGAGACGGAACGCATCGGCGGTCTGGCGCTCGCGGGGTTCGCCGCCGGCGTGGCGATGGCCTTCAAACAGACCGGCGCCTATCTGTTCATCGCGCTCCTACTGTTCATCAGCTTTGAGAGTCGCAAGGCCATCGTGCCCGGGTGGCGGTACGGGCGAACCGAGGCGGTCGTTCGATGGACCCTCGCCCTGACTTCGACGCTTCTCGCGGCGGCGATTCTGGCACCCAGAATGTTCGCGGCCGAGGGAGTGTACCTGTTTTGCCCGATTGCGGCCTGCAGCGCCGCCCTGCTGTTCCCACCGCCCCGCGGAGACGCATCTCCGGCGATGGCGCTTCTCGTCAAGCGGCTCGGCATCGCCGCAGCCGCGGCGATCTCGCCGCTGGCGGTTCTGCTCGTCCCGTATCTCCTCCATCAGCACCTTCAGGACTTCTTGTACGGGGCGTTCGTTCTGCCGCGAAAGCGCCTCATCTTCGCCAGCCTGCCCATGCCCCTTGCTGGCGCGATCGTCAGCGGTATTCCCTTGCTAGGGCTGGTCGTACCGCTGCCGCGTTCCATCGTCGGCGCAAGATCGCGCTTCTTCGAGGTGTTGATCTGGATTGCGGCCGTCGCGCTCCCGCTGCTTGCGCTCAGGAGCCTCACGGCGTACCAGTTCATCTGGCAGTCCACACGCGCGTTGGCCGCTCTGCTGCCGCTCGCAGTCTGCTGGCAGCTCGCCAAAAACAGCATTGGCGACGACAAGCAGAAGCGCATTCTCTTCCTGACGGCCTCGGTGCTGGCCTGGGTTTCGCTCAACCAGTATCCCTGGGCCGCGCCTCATTATTTCTGCTACGTTGCGCCACTGGCGGTCATCACCGGAGTCGCTCTTAGTCGCGCCACTTCCTGTCTGCGGCCGGCGTTTGTCGTTCCGTGGACGCTGATGGTGCTCCTCTTTGCCGTATTGAGTCCGCATCGCTCGTACCTTCAGGCGGTTGGGGTGATTCACTATCCGCGCAGCCTCGATGCACCGCTTGACTTACCCAGAGCTCACCTGACTGTGAGCGCAGCTGACGCTATACAGTACCGTCAGTTGGTAGCAACCGTTCAACGCCACATCGGCACCGGCGCGCTAGTGGCGGGACCAGACTGCCCGGATGTCTACTTCCTGCTGGGCCTGTTCAGCGGCTCGGGAAGGCTGTTTGACTTCTTCGCGGACGACCCGGCACACCTTTCGCGGGGCGATCTGAGTGAGTGGCTGCAGGCTGATGTGGTCGTGGTGAATCTCAAGCCCCAGTTCTCGCCCACACCGAGCGATGCTCTTCTAGCCGGCCTGCGTCGCGAGTTTCCCGAGGGTCAAAGCATTGGCAAGTTCGAGGTTCGCTGGCGATAGGGCGTCTCTCCGTGGGCACTCCGGTCGGCACCGCCCCGCACTGCGCGAGCAAGTAGAGCGAGGCTAACTACGAAACCCACCGCCAAAACCGTGTAGATTCCAAGCACGAAGCCCGGTCTTCTCAGCGCGTCGAACACAAAGTAATAGTCCTTTCTCGGGAACGTCCAGTACGCCGTGACGGGAGCCCAGGCGGGGTCGTAGATGATCAGCTGATATGCGTCGCCTATTCCCTGGGCGGCAAGCGTTGTGGTGTCCGCGATGACTCTCCATCTAACCCAGTTCGCATACTCAAGGTAGTTGACCATCGTCCCGCTGAAGGCAACGACAATTGCGGCAGTGATTACCAGCGTTGCGATCACCCTGACGTCCTGCCGTGCTGGCCACGTCTCGAGGAGAGCTCCGATCGGCACGACGAGCAGCGGAACTGCGGGAAGCAGGAACCTCGGTCCCCAACAGACGCCGCCCTCCCAATTGTGCCACTTGGCGTGAAGGCCGAGCAGGAGGCCGAAGCTCACGATGATGAACGCCAGTTCGGCACGACGCTCTCTCGGGAACATTCGCGTGGCCGGCATCAGCAGAAACCAGAGTGGGAAATAGATCAGGATGCCCCTGCCAGGCGCGATCAACAGGCCATACAGGCCAGCCACAACAGGCGTCGTCCACTCCAACACCTCCGAGCCGTAGCCCGTTTCGAAGATCGACCCGAATCGCAGGTAGTTGTAAACCAGGATGAGGGCCCCGGCGCCGCCGAGCCCCAGGGCGAAGCCACCGAGCTGGATGCATGCGCGAGAAAGCGAGAGAGGCCGCGCGTAGCGAGCCAGGAGGAGACCGGCCGGTGCAGCCAGAACGATCAACACCGGCTTTGCCAGGGCCGACACTCCCAACGCGAGGCCGCTCAGTATCCAGAAATACCAGGCCCGATCCGTTGCGCGGCCGCGCATCGCGAAATAGAGAAAGTACGTCAGACCGAGTGCGCCAAGGGGCTCTGAAAAGAGGTCCTTCGCGTACGCCCACAGCGGCGTGCCGATCCCGGCCAGCACGGCCGTCGCCAGCGCTACGGTGACGGGATAACCGATCTCACGACCAATCAGAAACACTCCAAGGACGATCCCGGCCGCGACGAAGCTGTTCGTCCAGGTGGTGCAGAAGACGAGGAAGCCTTCCCGAGCCGCGCCTGCGCCCGGGTCGTACCACAGAAAACGAAAGTCCTCGGCGGGGTCGACTACGATGGGCCGGCCTTGTTTGAGAGCGTCGAGCCGCGCTTCCTCGGCCTTGGGAATCTGAAACAGATCCCTCTGTGACTGGTCGAGAAAGGGCACCAGCATTCGGCCGAGCAAATATGCCGGAATGGCGGCAAGCGACAGCCCGATGCCGTACTTGGCGTAAAAGACTGGCTGGCCATCGGGGCCGATGACCGTCGTACCGCTGGAGCCCTGGCTCCAACGGGTGGGGCCTGCAGCCGACAGGGCACCGCGATCGGCGATACTCTGCGTCACCTGATACATCACGACGCCGTCGAGGGTGAAGGTGTGACCGCTCGTGCACAGCAGGTAGAAGCACGCCGACGTCACGAACAGCCAGAGGCCAACGGACCGGATCATTCCTTCAGCAGCGATGCGACGATAATACTCTCCGCGTGCAAACTGCCCCACCAAAAGGCAAGCCGAGCGACAGACTGGCAGCGGTCCTCCTCAACTATCGAACCCCGACCGAGACGCTGCGTGCGATCGAATCTCTCCTCGGTTCCGATCGCCCAATCGACGAGATCATCGTCGTGGACAATGATGCGACGACCTCCTGCCCGGTCGAGCTGACACACCTCGCCGGGAGGTTTACCTACCTCGCGACCGGAAGCAACCTCGGATTCTCGGGCGGTGTGAACGCCGGGATCCGTGTGGCACTTAGGCGCGGCGCTCGGTCGGTCCTGATCGTGAACAGCGACGTCGTGGTCATGCCGGACACCATCAGTCACCTCGAAAACGCCCTCGACCGCCATACAGATGCTGGTATCGCCGGACCAGTTGTCGTCCCAGCGTCCGACCCGAGCCGCGTGGCGTCCCTCGGCATCAGATACGAGCTGACCACGGGTCGGATGCGACACCGCGCCGTCGGCGCGAACATCGCGCAGATTCGATCGGACGAGTGTGATGTCGTAGACGGCGTGGCGGGCTGCCTGATGCTGATAAAGCGGTCCGTCCTCGACGCAGTCGGTCTCTTCGATGAGCGCTTCTTCTACAGTTTCGAGGATCTCGACCTGTGCCTGCGGGCGCGACGCGCGGGGTATCGAACCATCGTCGTGAGGCACGCCACGGCCATCCATGAAGGTGGGCGGACGATTGGGCCGGACTCGCCGCGACGCCTGTACTTCGCGTCCCGCAATCACCTTCTGCTTTCGCAAAAGGTGCGCGGCAACACGGGAACTCTGGCGTCCACCTCCCAGGCGTCCGTCATCCTGTTTCTCAATATCGCGCACGCGCTGACCGCCCGCGGGGGCTCGATCGGCAGCCGGCTGCACGCCGTGATGGCCGGCGCCCTGGATTATTCGAAAGGTTGTTTCGGTTCCGATAAACTGGAATGAATGCAGCTCCACATTGCGCGTCTCTGCCTCGATTGCGATGAAGTACACGACAGCCAGCAGTGCCCCGTCTGCACTTCAGAGGCATTCACATTTCTTTCACGCTGGGTGCCTGCACCGGAGCGTCGGATGCGTCCCCGCCAGAGCACTTCGTCGACGGCCGACGTCTATCGGGAATTGACGTCGCCCGCGCCGGCCAAACGCCGAAAACGTCTCTTGACTCCGCGGAACGTCGGCATCGCCGCTGTCGCCGTGGCGGGATGGCTCCTGCGGCGGGCCAATAACCAAAAAGAAGCGCGATAGTCACTCCTGTCCGCGGCGAAGCTCGCGCAGTTCGGCCGCGAGCACGGCAGTCTCCTCGATCAGCCGATCGATCTGCTGGCGCTGCTTCGACACGACGACCGAGAAGCACAGCAGGGCCACGAACACCATCAGGATCAGCACAAGCAGCAGAAGAATGGGCGGGTAGAAAACCCCGATCAAGCCGGCCGTCTCGTCGATGATCTGCCGCCGCAGCGCCAGGCCCAGCAGAGCCAGTGAAGTGACGATCCAGAGGAAGGAATACTCCTCGGTCAGCTTCCGGCGACGGACCAGCTCGAGTACCGCGAGGAGCAGGACCCCACTGACGGCGAGCGCAACCAGCTGAATTCGATCAGTCAACGGAAACCCCGACGGCATGCCGCAGGGGGACGATGACCATCGCAAGCAGCACGCGGGCGGAGGCAACCAGCACGCGGCCTGGGGTGAGTGAAGTTCTCCCTCCGCCGCGCGACCGCATCGCGACCGGGACTTCGACAACCCGCAGTCCGTTGCGGCTGAGAAACAGCTGCAGCTCGGGCTCGGGGTACCCAGTCGGGTGGTGCTCGGACAGAATGCGGACCGCGTATCGGCCTAACGCATACGAACCCGACGTCGGATCGGTTACCCGTCGGCCGGTAATCGCCGTCAGGCAAGCGGCCAGCGAACGGCGTACGTACCAACGACCGCCTGCCGCCATCGTTTGCCGATCGGAATAGCGAGTACCAAGCACCACCTCAGCTCGCCGGGCCAGAATCGGCCTGAGCAGTCGCTCGATCTCTTCGGGGCGATGCTGACCGTCCGCGTCGAACCTCACCACGGTGTCGAATCCGAGACGCACGGCGTAGCGGAGTCCGGCCCGCACGGCTCCGCCGATACCCATGCGCTCGGGAAGCCGGATCCAGCGCACGCCCAGATGATCGAGCAGGCCGGGCGTCTCATCAACTGAGCCGTCGTCCACCACGAGCACATCGAGATCGGGTCGACACGTCCGCAGCTCGCGCACAACGGACGGCAGCGTCGCAGCCTCGTTGTGAGCGGGTATCAGTGCGAGGATTCGCGATGAGACGCCCATCGTTTCGGCGCCCACAACGGCGCGGCCAGGGGCGACAGCCGTGTGCGGTCTGGGGCGCATGCTATGCGACGGACTCCGCTGCCGGCCACCAACGTGGCGAAGCGACCAGACGAGAATGGCCGCTACCCAGGCCAAGTCGCGTGCCACGTGGACAATCGGAAACAGGAGCGGCGCCCACGAACGGAATCGTCGCGCGGCGAAGAGTCCAGCCGCCGTGCGTTCAATGAGCAGGAACCCGAGCAGGCTCGCCGCGATCAGCGCGCTAACTTCTGTCTGAACTCCAGGGCCGGTCAGAAAGATGGCCGCGCACATCAATCCGAGGGCACACAGGAGCAGCCATGGATGCCACATCATCAGGCGCGGCGACACCATGTCTCCGCTCAGACGTTCCGGGTGCTTCGCAACGAGATCGAGTCGCCCGTACCCGAAGCCGTACTGCTGGACCAGTACCCCCGCAGCCCCTCGCGCCACCGATGGAGACTGCGCGCCTCGCGGCAGAAGGAAAGACGTGACCCTGCCGCCGTCAACCGGTAGCTCATGTCGTTGTCGTAGCCGTACCCGAGCGTTTCGTCGAACAATCCCACACGGCTGAGCGTGTCGACCCGATACGCCGCATTACCCGTGCACACGTGGTCCGTGCGTTCGCCGATCGACGCGTACCGGTGCTCGAGGTCAAAGCCCATCACGCGCGGCAAAGAGCGAGCGCGCCGCGATCGGCAATGAAGTACCCTGCGCGGTGCCGACGCGCTCATCGGCCAAGTCGTCCGACGAGCCGTGCTGCATCCAACCGGGTTGCAGCACAACGTCCTGGTCCACCTGACAGACAATCGGGAAGTCTGGCGGCGCGAATACCGACATTCAACGCCGCCGCAGCTCCTCGACCACGCCCTCGAGCACGCGTACTGGCTGGTGCCGGGCGACGCTTCCGATGCGGTCAACGCCATCGTCTGTGCTGCCATCGTCTACGACAATCACTTCCATCGGCCGCCCATCGGCCTGCACGACGATGGAATCGAGCGTGGCGCCGATGGACGCGGCGCCGTTGCGAAGCGGTATGACGTAGCTCACCCCGGTCATACCATTCCAGTCGCTCGCGTCGGTTGCAGGAGCGGCGCTTCGGCCATCACGCGGAAAGGGCCCGCCACTTCGTGATGATCCGCTCGGTCGCGGCACAAACAGCCCCGACGTCGCACATTCGGCTGACACGCCGTGCTGCCTCGGTTACAGCGACGCGCCAGGCCGTCTTCGAGGCGAGCACTTCATCGATGGCATGCGCCAGCGCCTCGGTGTCGCCAACGGCCGTCACCATACCGCCACCAGTCGCACGTATCACTTCAGCGCACCCCGAGTCGTCGGCCACGATCACCGGCGTGCCGCACAGCAAGGCTTCGAGCGGAACCAGGCCGAACACCTCGTGTTCGGAGGGATACACGACCACGTCTGCGTCCGCGAGGGCCTGAAGGCGATCGTCCCCGCGCAGGAGACCCACGAATTGCGTACGGCTCTGGAGGCCGAGTCGCTCGATTTCGGCGACAGCCGTGGCAGTGGCGCCACGATTCGTTGCCGGCGATCACCAGTCGCGACTCACTGCGCGAGAGTCGCGCCATGGCCCGAACCAGAACATCTATCCGCTTACGGGGAGTCAACTGTCCCAGAAAGAGCACCAGCGGCTCGTCGTTCAGGCCGCATCGCTGACGAAACGCCCCCCGCGTGCGCTGCACCGGGAACTCGTCAACATCGACCGGGGCTGGGATGAGTCGAATGATGTTGGGATCGACACCGACCTGCTCCAGTTGCCGCTGCTCGGCTCGAGACACGGCCACGAGTCTGGCCGCCCCACGAGGACCCGCGTCCCCGCCAGGACATCGAAGACTCGCTTGGCGAGCGGCCAGCACTCGATGTTCGGCGCAGTTCCATGTGGCGCCAGCACGTACGGCACGCCCGCCTGTCTGAGCCGGCGCGCCGCGATCACGCCGGGAAGATTCCGGCATGCGTGAATGTGGGCGATGTCGAAGGAGCGGACGGCCTCCTTTAAATAGGCGTCGAGACCGACTGGAAGGTACAGCTGAAAACGATATGCCAGCGTATTCGAAATGTTGGGAAACATCCGGACGCGGATGCGTTCGGACGGTGTGTGGAGACCGCGCGGCAGTCTTGAGACTTCGTCGCAGACATCAGTGGCGCACACCGTCACGTGATGGCCGCGCCTCGCGAGCCCGCGTGCCAGGGAACCGACAACCCGGGGAATGCCGCCGTACGCCCAAGCATCGGCGCTGTACGGCGTCACATGGAGCACGCGCAGTGTCCTCATCGTCTCCTGGTGTCGAGAAGCGATACGGTAAAATACCGCAACCCGCCACATGGTTGCACCCGAGAACGGCGTCGGGGCTGAAGAATCTGCCGCCCGGACCGGCGGGCGGACGCTGCTCTGGGTCGCCGCCGCCGTCGGCCTCGGGGTTCTCGTCTACCTCAACGCCCTCGGAAATCCGTTCGTCTATGACGACCATCGCCTCATCCTCGAGAACGGGTCGCTTGCTCATCTTGCCGATCTGCGCGGCATCGTCCTTCACGACCTGACCCGTCCGCTGACGAATCTCTCGTACGCGCTGGACTTCGCCGTGTGGGGCACGCGGCCGTTCGGCTTTCACCTGACGAACCTCCTGCTGCACCTGTTGAACGTGGTCCTGCTCTTCCGAGTGGCATTGAGAATGGCTGATCCCTCAGGACGGCCCACGGTTGTTGCGGCGGTCGCCGCCACGCTTTTCGCGGTTCATCCGATGCTGACGGAATCGGTTGGGTACGTGTCGAGCCGGACGGAAATTCTGTGCGCGGCGTTCTTTCTCCCCGCGTTTCTGTGCGGCCGGCGGTGGCTGGGGGGGTTCGGCGCCCGCTGGGGAGTGTTGACTCTGGTCTTCTGGATTCTGGCCGTCCTTTCCAAGGAAGTCGCGGTCATGCTGCCATTCGTGCTGGCAGCTGGCGCGCTGTTCTTTCCTTCGCGCCTCGCCGTTCGCGGGGCTCACGGCCCCTGAGCTTCGCTCGACGCGGTCGATCGGGCCGCAGGCGCTCCCTATCCGCCCCTTCTGCTCGCGACCGCTCTCAGCGTGGGGTTTGCCGCGGTGCGCGTCGGCGTTCTGACTTCGGTCGAACACACCGGCGGCACCGGATTGGACTGGCGTCTTGGCCTCGTCGAACTGGACGTCATGCGGCAGTATCTGTGGCTCTTCGTCGCACCACGAGGTCAGACAATCTTCCACTCCGTCTCGCCGATCGAGAGCGTCCTCGCGCCTGGAGCATTGCTCGCCCTGGCCGTGGCGGCCGTCGTTCTGGGTGTGGGTTGGCGTCTGAGGCGCCCCGCGCCGATCGTCAGCTTCGGGCTGGTATGGTTTGTCCTGCTGCTCCTGCCCTCCTCAGCGCTGGTCATGCTCGATCGTGGCGAGCCGATGGCGGAGCATCGCACCTACCTCGCAAGCTGCGGGCTCTTTCTGAGCGTCGGCGGCGCTGCAGCCTGGCTTAGCGCGATCGCGGACGTCAGTCGACGCGCTCGCGTGCTGGCCGCGTTAATCGTCGTGGTGGTCGTCGGGTCGCTCAGCGCTCGCACCGTGCTACGCAACGTCGTGTGGAGCACCCCGGTTGGACTCTGGCTCGAAGCCGCGGAACGGTCGCCAGATCATTGGTGGCCGCGCCTGCAGCTCGGGCAGGCGCTGCTCGAGGCCGGGCGCCCCGCGGAAGCCGTGGTGGAATTCAAGGCGTCGATTGCGCTGCGACCGCAGGAACCGCTCACGTACGCGAAACTTGGCGAATCGCTGACCGAGCTTCGCCGGTTTGCCGAGGCCAGCGCGGCGCTCGAACAGCTGCGCCAGCTCGCCCCCGATTCGCCGATTGCGTTCACAGGACTTGGCGCCGTCGCAATGCAGTCAGGTGACACCGAGCGCGCCAGACAATACTTTCGTGCAGCGCTGACGAAAGATCCGGACAACGTGCCCGCGAGACTCGGCCTCGTGGAACTTGCCCGCGCGCAGGACCCCGATGAGGCCAGACGGTTGCGCGAGGAAATCGACCGGCTCGCTCCCGAAGCGCCAAGACCCGACCCATGCGGCAATGAAGGCCCCCCCGCTGGCCGATAAGACTTCCATGGCTCGGCCTCGCTCCACCGCGTTCGAGATCTACGGGCTGCCGCTGCTGTGGGTCGGCGCATCGGTCATGACCATCGTGGCGTTCTGGGCTGCGCTTCATGCGACCCTGATCGACTTCACGATCTTCCGTGACTCAGCCATCGCCTGGCGCGAAGGGCGGAATCCCTACCTCGATCGCCAGCTGGTCCCAAATGTTCGCGGATACAACCTCAATCCACCCGCCACGCTGTTGCTCTTCTATCCTTTGAGCCATCTGCAGCCTCCCTGGGACGTGGCCGGATGGATGGCGTTCAGTCTGATCTGCCTCCTCATCGCGTCGCGCGGTCATCGCGAACGCGGTGGCGCCCGGGCGGGCCATCCTCATCGCCTGCAGCATCCTCATCACGCAAGCGGGCTACACAGCGCTCGGCCAGTTCGGATTTCTATCCATGCTGCTCGTCGCGCTTGCGTGGCGGGCGGACCGCGGCGGTCGTTTGGTTCAGGCGGGGTTCTGGCTCGGTATCGCGATTTACATGAAGCTCTTCCTTGCCGTCCTCCTGCCGCTGTTTCTCATCAGGCGCTCATGGCGAACACTGGTAGCGATTGGCGTGACGATGATTTCGATCACCCTGTCGTCCGGTGTGTTCATGGGGTGGAGTCTCTATCGCTGGTGGTTCCAGGTACTGGGTAGCGTCGGAGTCGAAGCCAACGTGCTCAATGCATCAATCACCGGGGCCCTCACCCGGAATCCGCCGGCCTCCGCCCTGTTATGGCCGTGGGTGGCTGTGTTCGGCGCGGTTGCGGCCGTGGCGGTGCTGGTGATGTTCTTCAGCAAAGACGACGACCGTCGATGGGCTGTTGCGCTCGTTGGCGGATTGCTGCTCTCACCGCTCGGGTGGGTGTACTACCTGCCGCTCGTGGCGGCGCCTGTCGTCGCGCTCGCGATGCGATCGATCGTGTTTCGCTGTTGTCTTATCCTGGCACTGCTGGCGTTCGCTGTTCCGTTTCAACTGCTCGCTGCCTATCCCCCGACCTCCCGACATGCCGCGATCGTGTATTCGCTCTACACCGTGGCCCTCATGTTCCTGTTTGTGTCCGGTCGTCCTGATCCCGGTGTCGCCACGAGCGGTGTGGGCCCGCATACAGAGCGCAAGTCCAGCAGCGGGCTGACGAACGGATCGCGATACTCCTTGTACTTGTCGAAGAAGAAGAGGTTCTCGCGATGGTCGTACTCTGATCCACGCGACGAGCTCAGGTGATGAATGAGCACCGCCCAGGGTTCGTACACGATTCGCTTACCCGCCTGGATGACCTTCAGACAGAAATCGACATCGTTGAACTGAACGGGGAGATTCTGTTCGTCAAATCCACCCAGATCGCGGTACAGGGCGGTCCGCGTCAGCAGGCACGCGCCGGTGACGGCCGCGACGTTTCGGGCTCGATACGGCAGCCACTGGTAACCCGGATCGCCGCGCTTCAGACGACGAAACATGTGCTCGGGCCCAAAGGGTGGCGTGACCATCACCCCGGCATGCTGAATGGAGCCGTCCGGATGAACGAGCCTGGCGCCCACGACACCGATGTCTGGAAGCGCGAGCCAGCCGGCCATCTGATCGAGCCAGCCAGCAGTCGTGGCGACCGTGTCGTTGTTCAACTGCAGCATCAGCGGCGTCTCGACCTCACGTGCCGCAGCATTCATCAATCTCGAGTAGTTGAAGCGTCCATCCACCCGGGTCGGCCGGATCACCCGGCACCGAAACAGCGTGTCGGCTTCGAGGGCATCGAGAAATGTGCGCGTCGCTTTCTCGCGTGACGAGTCGTCGACAATCAGCAATTCAGCACGCGTGACATCGACCGTCTTCCTGAGGCTGTCCATACAAGCCCGCAACAGATCAACATGGTCGCGCGTTGGGATGACGATGGTGACGCGCAGATCTGCAGTCGGCCCAGCGGGCCACTGCACACTCAGCCCGGCTGGATCCGGCGATCCGCGCAACTCGATTGCGACAGGGCCACTGCCGCTCGGCAGGCGCCGTTGCAGAATTCGCTCCGCCGCACGTCGGTGGACCTGACTCAACGTTCCCGATGTGGGCTGTCTACGATGACACCCGATACCGGGCACATGGTGTGCTCGGTCCGGTGTCTCGGCCACGCGCAGCAGCAGGTCGTAGATCTGCGCGGCGCCGGCATCCGCACGCAGTCCGCCCACTCGCTCGATCGCACTTCGTCTGACCGCGGCGAGCCGCGTGGCGTAGTCATCAACTAGTGCGAGCTCCGGGCTGAACGCGCCCTTGAGATTGGGATCGCTGACCGCGCCGTCTGGCCCTCGACAGTCATCGTCTGTATAGATCCAGTCGACGTCGTGACGCGGCAACGCCGGGAGGAGCATCGTGAACGCATCACGGGCAAGAGTCGTGCTGGTATCGAGGAGGACGACAAACTCGCTGATGCCGGGCGGCAGCCAGCTCTTGTCCGCACGGACGAGGCCGCCAATCTCGAAATTTACACAGCGTCGTTGATCCGAGTCACTCCTGTCGCGTGCGAGCTGGCGATCGACGGCACCGGGCCAGGCCAGGAAGAGATCCCAATTCGTGAACATCTGCAGTCGTACGGATTCGACAAGCTCGCCCAGAGCCGCAGAATCGTGAACGATGACAACCACCGAAATACGGGTGCTAGCCACGGCGGTGTCTGATTGTGGGGGGCCGGATCGCAGCCACTGCCTGTACGACTCGTCGGTGCGCGCGCGGTCCATCGCCGTTGGAACACGTGGCGGAGGTGTGCCGTCGGCCTCGAGCTCCAGCCAGTGCAGACCAAGCGCTCGAAACCACCAGACCGGCGACCGAGATAACCGGCCTTCTCGAAGCGCCGTCCACGCCTTTCGGACCGCGCCGCTGACGAACGGACCAATCTTGTGCAGCATCTGCTGGTCGAATGTGCTCGAACGCTGCGCGAGCATTTCGGGTCGCCCTCGCGCGAGCGGATGTTAGCATTCGTCCACCAGCCGCTTCCGCTATGTCATCACGCCAACCGAGTGTTCCGCCTGCCGGGGCTCGACCTGAGCATCAAATCGCGCCTGGTGTCGTCGGCTGGCTCGACAGTCCCCAACCGTTCGATGTTCTCCGGGACTGCGTCTTTGTCAGCGGCTGGGTGTTCAGCCGCGGTGCGCCCTTGGCGGAGCTGACTGTGAAGGGATTCGGTCAGCCTCGGCGCGTGCTTCATGGCCAGAGGCGCGACGATGTGGCGCGCGTCTATGCCGATGACAAGGCCGGCCTTTCCGGATTCTCGGCGTACCTCGAGCGAAACCCTGGAGACACGGGCGCGGTGCATTTGCAGATATGGGGGCGGTTTGAGGATGGCCAGGAGCGGTGCCTGTTCGAGCGTCGCTACCCGAGGAGCTCTGCGACGTCCGGTACCAGCGCCGGGCTCCA
This sequence comes from uncultured Acidobacteriota bacterium, assembly GCA_963725105.1. GTDB lineage: Bacteria > Acidobacteriota > Vicinamibacteria > Vicinamibacterales > CAVVIG01 > CAVRXZ01. The sequence goes on along the minus strand of CAVRXZ010000028.1, from coordinate 3,047 downwards.
CCTGTGGCCGCTAATCCGTTTCGCAATCGGGAGCCTGGTCCGCAATCCACAACTGCTGCTGACAAGCCACACGTGGCGCCAGGGGTTGCTCACGGCAAGACGCTTTCCTGCCCCGAAACGCCGGCACACCGGCCGCACCTCATCCGCCATCGGCCCACGCGGCAGCAGACGTCGCGCTCAGGACGTTCCTGCGAACCGGAGCGCTCCTGCGGGTCCCGCAACCGGCGTCGCCTGTCGTGTCGGTGATTCTTGTTCTGTGGAACCGCGCTGCCCTGACGCTGAGCTGCCTTCGAGCCCTGTGCGGCTCGACAGATGTGCCCTTCGAAATTGTGATCGTAGACAACGCGTCGACCGATGAAACCCCAGACCTCCTGACGAAACTCGTCGGCGCAACGATCCTGCGCAACGTGGAGAACCTGGGTTTCACCGTCGCCGCGAACATTGGCGCAGCGGCTGCACGTGGAGAATTCCTGCTGTTCCTGAACAACGACGCCGACCTGTTGCCCGCGGCGATTGAGCGGCTCGTCGAAACGATCAGACGTTCTGGCAGGATTGCGGCCGTGGGGGGCAAGCTCGTTTTTCCGGACGGACGCCTTCAGGAAGCCGGTTCGATCATCTGGTCGGACGGATCGTGCGAAGGATACGGCCGCGGAGACGATCCCTCAGCACCCGAGTTCAACTTCGAGCGCGATGTCGACTTCTGCTCGGCTGCGCTCCTCCTCACTCCGCGTCGTCTGTTCGAATCGCTCGGTGGATTCGACGAGCGATATCGGCCTGCGTACTGACGAGGACGTTGATTACTGCGTTCGCCTTTGGCAAGCCGGATACCGCGTTGTCTATCAGCCAGCGGCCGCGGCGATCCATACCGAGTTTGGCAGCGCGACGTCCTCGATAGCCGGCCCCGCGCTTCAAATGGAGCGCCGGGCGGTGTTCGTCAGTCGTCACGAGCGGTGGCTGGCGACGCAGCACCCGAGGTCCGATGGCACGCTGACTGCCCGCACACATGACACTGGTCGGCTTCGCGTAATCGTCATTGACGATGGCGTGCCCGATCCGCGGCTGGGGGCTGGCTTCCCCCGAGCCGCCGTCCTGCTGCAGACACTCCTCCAGCTCGGTTCTCTGGTGACCCTCTACACGACGACGCGTGGGCAGAACGGGCGTTTGGCCGACGGATTGACGGGCGTCGAAGTGATCACAGGTAGCCCGTCAGAGCTCGGACACTTCCTCCAGTCCCGTCGTTCAAGCAACCTGGTTATCGTCAGCCGCCCTCACAACATGCGGTACGTCAAGGTCGCCGTTGGATCCGACCTGTCGGTGGTCGGCGTGCCGGTGGTCTACGACGCCGAAGCGATCTTCGCGCTGCGGGAACTTGGGCGCCGAGCTTTGAACGGTTCGCCCGCCTCGCACGACGAGCGGCAGTCCGCCATCGACGACGAAACCCGGCTGGGTCGGGGTTGTGTGGCCGTGCTGGCGGTGAACGCGCGTGAGCAGCAGCACTTCATCGCCGCCGGCATGCCGCGAGTGTTGATCCTGAGCCATGCCGTCCGCCCGACCAACGACGAAAGGGCTTTCGATAAGCGGGCCGGTGTCCTGTTTGTAGGCGCGTTCGTGACGGACTCGCCGAACGAGGACGCCGCGCTGTTCCTGGCGCGCGACGTGGTGGCGGCTCTGAATCATGGGGCGGCCCGAAACATTCCGGTCACGATTGCCGGCGCAGATATCCCGCCGCACGTGAGGGCCGCCGGAACAGCGGGGATATTCTTTGAATCGGATGTCGCCGACCTCGATCAGCTGTACAGCCAGGCCCGCGTCTTCGTGGCGCCGATCCGGTACGCGGCCGGCATCCCTCTGAAGATCATCGAGGCGGCGGCGCACGGTGTGCCGGTCGTCTGGTACTCCCCTGCTGGCGGAGCAGCTTGGCTGGCAGGACGGTATCGAAGTGCTGACCGCGGAAGGCGCCGGCGACTTCGCGCGCGCGATCGAGCGGTTACACCAGGACCCGTGCTCTGGCACGATCTTCGTCAGCGTGCACGTGAAGCCGTGGCTCGAGATTTCGGTCATGACCGATTCTGCGCGACGCTCAAGAGCGTGCTGGAGCTCGCGGCACCGGTTTCCGCGTCGGCAAAGGCGGAAAGGCTCAGGTAGTGGTCGACGGCTTCTCCGGGAGCGCCCTGGAATACCGTCCGTCCGTGGTTGAGCACGAGCGCTCGGTCGCAGAATGTTCTCACCGCACGCGAATCGTGACTCACCAGGAGCACGGAACGACCCTCGTGGCGCAGCTCCATGTACCGTTGTTCGCACTTGGCTTTGAAACCGGCATCGCCGACCGCAAACACTTCATCGAGGATCAGCACCTCGCGAGTGGCCTGAAACGCCACGGCGTACGCCAGCCTCGACGCCATTCCGCTCGAAAAGTGCTTGAGTTGCAGGTTCGCAAACGGCGCGAGCTCCGCGAACGCGAAGATCTCATCCATGTCGCGTCGAATTTCCCGCAGGGTGAGACCCATCACCGATCCGATCAGGAACACGTTGTCCACGGCATCGAGCTCGGGGTTCCACCCGACGCCCAGTTCAAGAATCGGCGTAACGGGAGCGCGCGTCGTGACGTGACCCCTGTCGGGCACGTACACGCCGCAGATGATTTTGAGCAGCGTGCTCTTTCCGGATCCGTTGGGCCCGATGATTCCCAGTGTTTCACCCTGACGAAGCTCGAAGCTGACGCGATCGAGAACCGTGAGCCGCTCGAACCGGCGGGGATGAAAAACCTGAAGGATGTGCTCGCGAACGGTCTCGCGCCGGACGGACGGAATCCAGAAGCTCTTGGAGACGGCGTCGACTTCGATCAGCGCCATGTCTCTTTTACAGGTACTCGGCGGCCCGCGGCGCCACCCGACGAAAGATGATCAGACCCAAGAGCAGAATGACGATCGCATCGAGTGCGAGGTACACGTGAGCCGTCCGGCTCGGCACCGTTCCTCTGACGAGCACGTCACGCGAAAACTCGATGATCGGCGTGGGCGGCCACAGATACAGGTAGAAGTGAAAAC